>DASUFO010000092.1:0-8041 GCA_036274475.1 Candidatus Limnocylindrales bacterium | reverse complement strand
GGGCGGTGATCGTCGCGGTCGCCGTCTGGGGCGGGGCGATCGCCCTCTTCGGGCTGTCCACGTTCAGCGCGACGACGCTGGCGTTCGCGCTCGCGCTGGTCTTCCTCGCGATCGCCGGCGCTGCCGACGTCCTCTCGGCTGTCTTCCGGTCCACGATCGTCCAGCTCGAGACGCCGGACGAGCTACGTGGCCGCGTGACGTCGATTCACATCCTCGTGGTCACGAGCGGGCCGCGCCTCGGTGATATCGAGGCGGCGACCGTCGCCGCGATCGTCGGGCCCCAGCTGTCGGTGTTGTCCGGAGGTCTGGTGTGCCTTGCCGGCGTCGGCGTCGTGGCGCGGCTGTTCCCGGAGCTCGGTGCGCATCTCGCAGGAGCGGCCGCGGCGCCCGGGTCGGCCGGCGTGTCCGGGGACACCGCGACGGAGCCGCTCGCGGCTCACGGCGGCGCAGGCGTCGAAAACTCGAAATCCCACTGAAGGACGCCCGGATCGTAGTTCGCGAAGATCGGCGGAATCGTCCGATCTGGCATCGGGTCGACCATGACAGGGTTTGGGTCGTAAAGCGTCTCGAGCAGCTGGCGCGCGAGCTGATCCGGCAGCACGAACCGGCGCGGGCCGGTCGACGAGTCGACGACGGCATAGGCAAACGCCGGTGTCGTGGCGAGCAGCGGCGCGAGGTCGATCACGATCTTGTCCGTCTGGTCGGTGAGCGAGCCATCCTGGGCGACGAACGGAAACGCAACGTCGCGTGACATGACGACGGGTAGCGTCTGGGCGACGGCGACATTGTCCGGGTTCGTGATGCCCCGGCCGCCGTACGGGCCGCCGAGCGTCGTCGTCAGGGCGCGAACCGCATCCAGCGCGTCCCTCAGGCACGGCGAGTCGGGCGGGTCCGGCGGGCACTTCACCGCCAGCGCCCCGCCCGTCTGGATGGAATCGCCCGCGATCGTCAGCTCGAACGGACCGGGCGTCGGGCTGGGTGCCGGGGTTGGCGAGCCATCACCGCCGCCGCCCGCGCTCGGCGGCGCGCTCCCGCCGGATCCGCCCGGGCCGGCTGAGGGGCTCGCGCCCGTGCCGGCACTCGAGGAGGCGACCGCCGTCGCGCCGGGACTGCTCGTGCCGGCGGCGGTCGTCGGGCCGGATCCCGTGATCCGCGAGAGCGCGAACAGCGCCACGATCGCGGCAAGAGCCAGGCCACCGACGACGGGCAGCCAGGACGGCAGCAGCGGCCCCTGGACCATCATTGCCCGGAGCTGGATCGGTGCGGCCCGGCCGGGCTTCACCTCGACGTTGAACGGGTGCTGGACCTTCGACCCGAGGAAGAAGGTGTCCTTCACCGACGCCCGGACCGAGGCGCTGCCGCGCTCGCCGGGCCCGACGACGAGCCGGTCCGGTTGCACCTGGAAGTCGACGAGGCGATCGGGATCGACGGCGCCGACGATGGCTTCCACCGGCGCGTTGCCCCGGTTGTCGACATGGACCTCGTGCCTGGCGGTACGGCTGCCGCGCGACGTTGCCGGGACGATCTCGGCGACGGCGTCCGTGAACGGTCCGAGCGTCACGCGGCCCTCTTCGACGGCGACCGCGGCCGGATCTGCCTCCGCCTTCACCCGCACGCCGAACGGGTACGCACCGGCTCGCGGAAACGCGTCGCGTGGCGGTGCGAACGTCACGATCGCATCGCCGTCCTGACCCGGGAACAGCGACAGGGTCTGGGGTTCGGCCCGGGCCCACTGGGCGAGCGGACCCACGACGGTGATCCCGAAGCGGTCGACGATCGCGCCCTGGTTCCGGACGTGGACGGCGACGGACGCCTGACCGCCGGGCTCGACGGACAGCGCGGTGGGGTCGAGCGTCGCGATCACGGCCACGGCGGCGAGTCTACAGCGGCAGGTACACTCCGCTATCGGCAAACGTCGGCGAGTGGCGGGGAGAGCGGCGCGTTGATCACCTGTAAGACATGCGGGTTCGAGAACGAGCCCGGGGCCACGTTCTGTGGGTCGTGTGGGAGCTTCCTCGAGTGGACCGGCGAGAACGAGCCCGACCCTGCCGCGCCCGTTCCGCCCCAGCCCCCGCAGCCGACGGACGCGGGCATCGCCGCAGGCGGAGCGGCCGCGGGCCCGCCGCCGCCCGATCCTTCGAGTGACACGCAGGTCATCGGCGGCGCGGCGCCGGCCGGTGGCATCACCTGCCCGTCGTGCGGAACGATCAATCCGCCCGATCGCATCTTCTGTCAGAGCTGCGCGACAGAGCTCGCACCGGTGGCCACGACGCCCGTGCCGCCGGCACCGGTCGCGCGCTCCGGGCTGCCGCCCCAGGCCGGTCCGGCGATCGCGATCGCGGCCGTCGGCGTCGTGGGCGTGCTTGCGTTGCTCTTCCTGACCGGAATCCTGGGCGGGGGCGCTCCGCCCAGTCCCACCGCCTCGGCCCAGACGTCGGCTGCCGCGTCCGCCTCCCCGGAGCCGACGGCAAGCGCCGGGCCTTCGAACGGCCCGCCCGAGTCGCCATCGCCGGCGATCACCGTCCCGCCCGGGCCGACCGGGTTCATTCTCCTGACGCGGGTCGCCGACGATAACCCCGACATCGTCGTCGTCTCCGTGGGCAGCGGCGACGTTACCCCTGTCATCAGCCAGCCCGGCTCGGACATCCAACCGGCGTGGTCGCGCGACAACGCGAAGATCGCCTGGGTCGCCAGGACCGGCATCGTCATCGCCAACGCGGACGGCTCGAACCCGATCGACTTCACCGATCAGGGAACCAAGGATCGCAAGCCCGAATGGTCGCCCGACGACTCGGTGATCGTGTTCGGCAGCAGCCGTGATGGCGATTACGAGCTGTACACGCAGCGCGTCGGCGACGACGACCCCGACCGCCTGACGGAGAACACCGTCGACGACTACGACCCGTCGTGGTCGGGCGTGACGAATCGAATTGCCTTCGTGTCCGGGCGTGACGGATCGCTCGACATCTGGACGATGAATCCCGACGGCGAGGGCCTCACGCAGCTGACCGGGAATCAGGGCGAGGAAGACGATCCGGCGTGGTCGCCGGACGGCGCGAAGATTGCGTTCGCCAGCGATCGTGACGGAGCCGACTTCATCTACGTGATGAACGCGGACGGCAGCAACATCGAGCGGCTCTCGAGTGGCACGAAGGTCGAGCACGACCCGACGTGGTCGCCCGATGGCCGGTTCATCGCGTTCGCCCGCGCCGACGAGCCGTCGTCGATCGTGATCGTCGACGTCGCTACGCACGAAGAGGTCGCGACGCTGTCCGAGGACGACGCCGCGTACGCCTTCCCGGCCTGGCAGGTGCCCTGACCCACCGTCTCGAGGCGACACCGATCCTCCGGTACGCGGAGCGAAACGTTGCCGCCCGGATCGTCGAAGCGTCTGGACTGGCCAGCTCTCGCGGTGGCACCATAGGCGGCCACGACGGCACCCAGGCGCCGTCGGCAGGTGGGGTCCACATTGCCCGAAGGGAAGGACGGTCGGCGGTCGGTGACGGCCGCCTCAGACGCTGGCACCCGCACGCCCGTCGTTGCGGCGAAGGTGCGCGTTCCGCCCGCTGCCGCGCTGCCCCGGGAACGGCTGCAGGCGCTGCTCGACACCGTCTGGGAACGGAGGCTCGGCCTGGTGGTCGCGCCGGCCGGATCCGGCAAGACGACGCTCCTCGCCGACTTCGCCGCCCGTGCCGGCGTCCCGGTTGCGTGGTACCGGACCGAATCCTGGGACGCCGACGAGCGCTCGATGGTGCGCCACCTCGAGGCGGCACTGCTCGCGGCGCTGCCCGACGTTCGAGGCGGTTGGGGGACGGTGGAGGATGCGGCCGCGGCGCTGGACGAGCGACCTGCCGAGCGGGCGCTGCTCGTCGTCGACGACGCGCACGGGCTCGAGGGGACGCCGGCCGAGTCGGCCCTCGGCCGGTTCGTCGAATACGCGCCGGCCTGGCTGGCGATCGTCATCGGGTCGCGGCTCGCACCCTCGATCAACCTGACGCGCCTGCGCGTGGCCGGCGACCTGGTCGAGATCGGGCCGGACGAGCTGCGATTCCGGGCGTGGGAAGTCGAGCGGCTGTTCCGCGACCACTACGGTGAGCCGGTTCCTCCCGACGAGCTCGCCGTGCTCGCGCGCCGGACGGAAGGCTGGGCGGCCGGGCTGCAGCTGTTCCACCTCGCGACGCGCGGCAAGTCGCCCGACGAGCGACGGCGGATCCTCGCCGCGGTCGGCGCGGGGAGCCGGCTGATCCGCGAGTACCTCACGTGGAACGTGATGGCCGACCTGCCCGAGGAGCTGCGCGACTTCCTCGTCGAGACGTGCGTGCTGGGACGCCTAACCGGTCCGCTCTGCGATCGGCTGCTCGAGCGACGGGGCAGTGCCGGGCTCCTCGCCGAGCTCTACCGACGCCAGATCTTCACGGTCGAGCTGGACGAGGCCGACGAGTCCTACCGCTACCACGAGGTGTTCCGTTCGCTGCTCGACCGGATGCTCGTGGATCGCGTGGGCGAGGACGCCGCTCGCGGCCGCTACACCCGGGCAGGGGAGCTGCTCGAAGCTGCGGGAGCGATCCCCGAGGCGCTCGGCGCGTACTCGCGGGCGGAGGACTGGGAGGCAGTGCGGCGGCTCCTGGGCGGGCAGGGCGAACGCATCGCCTCGTACGCGCCGGCGTGGCTCGAGAGCCTGCCGCCCGCGATCGTCCGGCACGAGCCCTGGCTCGAGCTCGCGTCGGCCCGGCGGGCGCGGGCCGAGGGTCGCTGGTCGGACGCGCTCGACGCATTCGGCCGAGCCGAAGCGGGCTTCGGGGCGTCCACGATTGCGCTCGTCTGCCATCGCGAGCGGCAGCTCCTTCGGGCGTGGTTCGAGCCGTCGCCGCCGGGAACGCCGGCCGACTGGTCGCGCATCTTGCGAGCCGGAGTCGTGCGCGAGCCGCTGGCGGCGGCACGCGAAGCGGCGAGCCAGGACGGCGTGCCGCCGTCGCTGCTGCGCGGCCTGCTGGCACTGGCCGCAGGCGATGTCATCGCGGCCCGCGCTGAGTTCGCCGCCGCGCGGTCGCGCCTCGACGGTGAGCCGATGCTCGCGGCGGCGTGCGGGCTGGGGCTCGGCGTTGCGGGTGTCCTGGCCGGTGACGCCGCCGCGGCAATCGAGATCGACGCCGCCGAAGATGCCGCCGAGCAGGCTCGGGCTCCGTGGCTCGGCTGGCTGGCCCGGGCAGCGAGCCGTCTCGCCGACGACGCGGCCGCTCCGGTCGATCCGGCGTGGCGGTCGTCGGTCGACGGGGCCCGCGATCCATGGGGAGCGGCCCTCGCCGCGTTGATCGAGGCCTGGGAGCCGGGCATTGACCCGACGGCCGATCGCCCGACACGGACGAACGGCGCGACGCCATCTCCCGGGACCGCCGCAGAACGCCGGGTTGCCGCCGCCGAGCGCGCTGCGGCGGAGTTCCGGCGGCTCGGCGCCGGCGTGCTTGAGGCGTGGGCCCGGGGCCTCGTTGCGCTCGGGCTCGCCGAGTCCTCCGCGCCGGAGGCGCGTGAAGCGGCGATGACCGCCGAGAGCCTTGCCCGCGCGGCCGGTGCCCCGGGCGCACGGCTCCTCACCTACCGCGCGATGCGCCTCGTCGACGAAGCCCGTGGAGCCGATTACGAAGCGCTCGAGGCGACGGTGACCGCCGAGATGGGTCTCGTCGGCCCGCCGCCCGCGGACCGGTCGAGCGCCAACCGTCGTGTCGGCGTCGGGCCGACCGTGAATGGCGCCGCCGACGCCCCGATGCTGAACGGGCACTCCCCGTCGACCGTCGAGGGAGCCCTCCGGGTCCGCACGCTCGGCGGGTTTGCGGTCATCGTCGAGGGTCGGGATCTGGCCCTCGACGGAATCAAGCCGCGCGCCAGGTCGCTCCTGCGTCTCCTGGCGGTGCACGCCGGCTCCGCGGTCCATCGCGAGGTCCTGGCCGCGGCGCTCTGGCCCGAGGCAGACGCACCAACCGCGGGTCGAAGCCTGCAGGTCGCAGTGTCAGCGGTGCGCGGTCTGTTTGCCGACGCGCTCGGCGGGGATGGCGGCCGATTCGTCGTTCGCGACGGTGACGCGTATCGGCTCGGGATCGATCCCGAGGCCGTCGACGTGCGCCGCTTCGACCGCGCCGTCGCCGACGCGCGGCAGGTCCGGAGCCGCGGCGGCGACATCGCGGGCGCGCTCTCGAGTGCCCTCGCCCTCTACGGCGGGGACCTCCTACCGGAGGAGGGCCCCAGCGAGTGGGTCGTCGAGCTCCGCGAGCACTACCGGTCGACAGCAGTCGACGTGGCGCGGGAGGCGGCCGAGGCGGCCGGGTTGGCGGGCGACGCTCGCGGCGCGATCGATGCGTGCCGGGCGGGCCTCGCGATCGACCGCTACCACGATCCGCTCTGGCGCCTGCTGATCCAGGCGCGTCAGGCGGCGGGCGACGTGAGCGCCGCGAACCGCGATCGGCGCGAATACGAGGCGATCCTCATCGAGCTTGGCGTTCCGGAGGCGCCCGCCTTCACTTCTTCATGAAGAACTCGATCTCCGACAGCGCGACCGGCGCCCCGTCGGGGCCGTTCGTCGAGACGATCTTCACCTGGAGCGACTTCACGTCGTTCGCCTCGACCTGGAACTGCTGGGGCTTGTGATCGTCGACGAGGTCAATCGTCTGCGCGCGCCCGTCGGGGAAGACGAACTCGAGCCGCGCCGGCCGCCGCAGGTCGACGAAGTTGTCGGCCGTGCCCGAGTGGACGTAGACGGCACCCAGGTCGATCGGCGTCTGGAAGGTGACCGTCAGCGTCGGCGTCGCCTCGGTCGACTGCCAATCCGTGTTCACCGCGGCGTCGATGACGAGCGCCGCGCCGTGGCCCTCGACCTCCGAGGTGGCTGACGCGCCGATCGGGTGCACGACGGCGAACGTCGGCGCGAACATCTTCCGAATGTCGTCGACGAAGCCGGTCCCGCCACCGATGATCATCTGCGGGATCGATGGAAAGACCACGGCGCCGATGATGCCGAAGCCGACGAGGAGCGCGAGCGCGCCCTTTGCCATGGTCCCGACCTCGGGGAGCTTGCGGCCGGCTCCCTTGTCCTTGCCCTTCGGCTGCATCGAGCCGGTTCGCTCGCCGGCCGCGTAGGTCTTCGCGGCCTTGGGCTCGCGCCGGAAGATGCGGCGATACCAGGGCAGGCGGACCTCGGCCTGGATCGGCGCGGTCATCAGGCTCGTGCCGCACCTGCGGCAGAACTTGCGGGAAGGGTCGTTGGGCTCGCTGCAGTTCGAGCAGATCCGGTCGCCCGGCTGCGCGACCCGCGTCTCGATGGGGCGCGTCGGCACGGGCCTGATCTGGGGCTGGGCGGTGGTGGGTCGGCGGGCCTCGGGCTGCGACGGCTGGGGCGTGCCCGGCAGGCGGGCGGGTGGAGCCGTTACGGCGCCGGTTGCCGCCGCCGTCGCGGTGGCTCCGGTCGCGGTGGCTGCGATGGCGGCTCCGGGGTGGCGGGCACCTGGCTGTGCCGCGGGCGGTTGGGCGGCGGGCGCCTGGGGCGACTGGGGCGCTTGAGGCGTCGCTGCGCCAGCGCCCCACATCGGACCGGATGCGGGCGCCTGGGCGGGTGCCGGAGGCGGCGGGGATGCCGCTGACGGCGTGGCGGCTGACGGCGTGGACGGTGGGGGCGTGGGCGCCGGCTCGGCGGTCGGTGGTGGGGACGCGACGCTCGCGGCTGCCGCGTCACGTGCCGGCTGTTCGGCTTCTGCGAGTGGATCGGCTTCGAGGTCGTCGTCGTCCAGCGTCACGACGTTCTTGCGCGATGGCCCGCCGCGGCGGGCTCGGGGCCGCGGTGGCTCGGGTGGGGTCGCGGCCGCGGCCGCCGCGAGAGCCGCCGCAGCAGCGGCCTTCTCGGCCGCTTCTCGCTCGGCGGCAGCCTTCGCCTCCGCTTCGGCCGCTTCTCGCTCGGCGGCAGCCTTCGCCTCCGCTTCGGCCGCCGCGCGTTCCGCCGCCTCTCGAGCGGCTTGCTCCGCCGCGGCTTGCTCCGCGGCCTCACGTTCAGCCGTTT
>DASUFO010000091.1:0-62457 GCA_036274475.1 Candidatus Limnocylindrales bacterium | reverse complement strand
GGCCGACTGCAACAACGTGGCTGGCACCTACGACACGGATGACCCGGCCGCTTCGGCCGGCCGCCTGACGATCACGCCCGGCCCGACGACGCTCGTCGCGTGCCCGGAGGGATCGCTCGGCGACCTGTTCGTCATCGGGCTTTCGAAGGCGTTCTCGTACTCGATCGAGAACGACGCGCTCACGATCGTGACTCGCGACCTCGGCACGCTCACGTTCAAGTAGACGTCGGCCGGAGCCTCACTCCGGCGGCTTTGAAGCGTCGCGGGGAGGGATCTTGCTGCCGTCCAGCAGCTGTCGCTTCCCGACCGGCGAGCTGAGCGGGATCTCGATCGGACCGGCTGCATTGCCCTGGCAGTCGCCGCCGCCCTCGAGCCTCCGCGCCCAGAGGTTGACGAGGATCGCGTCCGGGCTTTCGAACACGACCGGTTCGAGAAGCCGGTCGCCGGGCGGCTGGCCGCTCGTGCATGCCCGCTCGGAGATGACTGCCGGGATCGACGTTGCCTCCAGGGCGAGTGGGGCGGCCGCGGGATCCAGCCACCACTCAACGGGACCGACGCGGCCCTGAACCTCCTTGCCGGGCTCCTCGACGCCGTTGATCGCGACGCTCCGGCGATCGACGGCGACGATCGCGCCGACCGAGTTGACGCCGGGCCACCACGCCATGAACCAGCCGTGGTCCTTCGAGGCTTCGACCTCGGTCTGGTCGTCGAAGACCACCATCACCTTGTCGGCGTCGGAGCCGACGCGTCCGAACGCGATCGTCCGCGAGCCTGTGTCCTCGTCGACGCGGTTGTGGCTGACGATCCGGATCGCGTCCGCCTCGATCGGGTCCGTGGCGTCCGGGACGAGTCGCGATGGCGGCTCGATGATCGTGGCGGACGGGACGCCGCCGAGGTTCTCGACGCGGACGCGGCACTCGAACGCGAGGTGCTCGTCGGCGAGGATCAGCGAGACGAGCGAGTCGCCGCGGGCGTCGACCAGGGCAACCGGCACGTTCTCCATCGCAGCCTTGAGCGAGGGATCGGCGGGGCTCTTGCAGGCGAACTCGATCGCCGTCACGAGGTTGGCGTCGACGGGCAGCGGCGCGGGTCGCCACGGATCCGCGAGGAGGGCGGTCGCGCTGTCGGCCGATGCGGCCGGAGACGCAGATTCGGGCGGCTCGGATGACGGCGTGGGCGCGACGGTTGTCGGATCACACGCCGCGACGAGAAGGACCGCAGCGACGACGAGTCCCCATCGAGTCCGCACCACATTCCGACGTACCGGCTCGGCCCGCGGCTGGTTCACGTTCGGTACGCTCATGACCGATGGACAGCCCAGTCCGCGTCGGCGTCGTCGATGACCACCCCTCGATTGTCGCTGCCATCTCGGACGCAGTCGCTGCCGCGCCGAACCTGACGCTCGCCGGGACCGGCCGAACACTTGGCGATGCCGTCGGGCTTCTCGATCAGGTCGACGTCCTCGTCTGCGACGTCCAGCTCGAGGGCCACGCGGAAGGACTGCGACTCCTCGAGAGCGCCCGAGGCTTGCCTGATCGGCCCGCCGTCCTGCTGCTCTCGGGCTTCGGCCATCCATCGGTCGTTCGGGCCGCGCTCGATCGGGGAGCGGCCGGGTACCTGGATAAGGCTGCCGAGATCGACGAAATCGTCGCCGCCATCCGAACGGTTGCGGGCGGTGGCACCGTGTTCCGGGCAGCCGACCTCCAGGCCTCGCTCGCGGCGCCGCGCCGGCCGTCGGATCGCGAGGTCGAGGTGATCGCCGGGGTCGTAGTCGGAGCGACGAACTCCGAGATCGCGGCGCGCCTGGGCCTCTCGGAGAAGACCGTCGAGAGCCATCTTCATCGCCTGTTCGATCGCTACGGCCTCTTGTCGCGGACGGAGCTCGCCGTCCTGGCCATCAACGAGGGTTGGGTGGCGGATCCCCGGGGAGCGTCCGGCTGAGGCGCCTCGCGACGATCCTGCAGCTCGCCGCCGTCGCGATGACCGTGGTCGTCGCGGCGTTCCGGTTCGGCCTCGTCGGGCCGGGGGCGCAGGTGGGCTCGGCCGACGACGTGCTGCCGCTGCTGATCGCGATCGCGTTCCTGTGCCTCGTTGGACTCACCCGACGCGACCACCGAACGATTGCCTGGCTCGCGACGATCGGCGCGGGATTCGTCCTCACGATCGACATCGCGACGTACGCGGGCGACGTCCACGCCCAGGCGAGCCCGCAGGAGTGGCAGTGGCTCGGGATCGTCGTCAGCCTCGCGGCATCGCTCGCCGTCGGTGCCGCGGCGGCCTACGGCTTCAGTCGACCCAGGGTTTCGACCGAACGGCTCGGCTTCGAGGCGACGATGGTCGTCCTCGGCGTTCTGCTGCTGATCTCGTACTGGGCGATCCAGAACCCGGACGAACTGTTGATCGACGGCAGGACGAGCTCCGCGCTCGGCAGTCTTGGTCTCGTCACCCGAACCTTCTTGATCCTGACGCCCGTCTTCACGGCACTCGGCATCGTCGGCGACATGCTCCCTGCCGCCGATCGGGCCCGGCGGCGCATTGCGCTGACCCATCGCGGGTCGGTCGGTCGGCGGGAGAAGGCAGCGGCCTGGCTGCGCGCCTTTGCCGACGAGCTCGCCCCCGGCAGATCGCGGGCCCGCTGGGCGGCCGTGACCGAACGGACGCGAATCGCTCGCGACATCCACGCCGACGTCGTGCCGGGCCTCCGCCAGGTCCTCAGCGACGCCGAGCGCGGCATACCCGCCGACCAGCTCGCGAGCGCGCTTCGCGGCGTCCTCGCGGACGTCGAGGCGGTCGGCGCCGAGGCACATCCGATCCAGCTCGAGATCGGCGGGCTCGTGTCGGCGCTCGAGTGGCTCGCGGAGCGCGTCCAGACCCGGTCAGGCATCGCAATCACGCTGGAAGTCGCCGATTCCGCGAGCACAGGGCGCGACAGCGAACCGCCCGCCGACGTCTCCTCGGCCGCGTTCCGCGTCGCCGTCCTCGCGTTGAGCAACGTCGCGTATCACGCGCCTCAGAGCCACACGTCGGTGCGAGTTCGGTCGGAGCCGCGGTGCGTCGAGCTGTCGATCGTCGATGACGGACCCGGGATCTCGAACGACGCGCTGGTCTCGGCACGCGACCGGGGCCGGCGGGGCATGGCCGACATGGCAGCGGAGGCGGCGGCGTGCGGCGCGATCGTCGAGGTCGGGCCGGGGCCGGGCGGCGTCGGCACCGCGGTCTCGTTCCGGTGGGAGGCGCCGCCGAATCGGTAGGTGATCTCCCCGAATCGAAGGGGCGGGGACGTCCCGATTTCGCCTCGCAATCCGCGCGCCGATGCTGGGATCGCCCGACTTCGGGCCGCACCTCCGGAGGTCACATGGATCGGCTTCGCGCGTTCCTCGCCGCGTCAAAGCGCGTGTTCACCACTGACGGCCAGGGCCTGGCCGAATACGCCCTCATCCTCGCGCTCATCGCCATCATCGCGATCATCGCCCTGATCTTCCTCGGCGGGCAGATCAGCAACATCCTTTCCAACGTTGGCCACTCGATGTAGCACTCGCGGCCCGGCTCGCGGCGCGAAAGGGGAGCGCCGCGGGCCGCGTTGCCCATCGCCGATTGGAGATCGTCGCGCCCAACCGCAACGATGTGGACAACTTCGCGGCGACCGCTCGCCAGCCCACCGGACGGGCGCTTATCCACATCGTTGCGCTATCGCGCGATTACTCCCGAATGGCATCAGCAGAGACGTCGTCCTCGATTGACGCGACGGCCGCGCCCGCCTAGCATCAATCCCGACGAAATCGCTCGGGATTAGCCTCGGGCGCTCGGCTAGACTTGCGAGCACATGGACGACCTCTACCGCGACTACATCCTCGAGCACTACCGGCGGCCCCACAACTTCGGGGTGATCGACGATCCGACCGCGTCCTTCGAGGGCAGCAACCCCCTGTGCGGCGACCGGATCACGCTCCAGCTCGGGATCCGCGACGGGGTCGTCGAGCGCGTCGGGTTCACCGGCCGCGGCTGCGCGATCAGCCAGGCCAGTGCCAGCCTCCTGACCGATGAGATCAAGGGCAAGCAGGTGAGCGACGTCGAGGCCTTCCGGGCCGACGACCTCCTGGATCTCCTGGGCATCGACATCAGCCCGGCCCGACTGAAGTGCGCGATGCTCAGCCACGACACGCTCCAGAAGGCTTTGGCCGAGTCCGGATCGGGCGCGGCCGAAGGGGCGACGGCATGACGGACCGCGAGCGCCGCTGCCTCTGTCGACGGCCGGCCTAGCCGGCGACTCGACCGCTCACTCCGTCCGCATCCGCCCTGCCGGCGAAGACGCCCGGCAGCCCGTCGACCAATCGGAGCCACCGAAAACCCATGCCACGAACCTACGCCGACCTCCTCAAGGAGGCCCGCGAATCGATCAAGGAGGTCACGCCGGCCGATGTCGGCGCGCTCCCGCCCGGCAGCAACACGGTCGTCGTCGACGTCCGCGAGGCGTCCGAGTGGGAGCAGGGCCACCTTCCGAATGCCGTCCACATCAGCAAGAGCTATGTCGAGCAGCAGATCGAGAACGCGGTCCCTGATCGCGACACGCCGGTCGTCCTGTACTGCGCCGGCGGCGTGCGGTCGCTGTTCGCCGCCCAGACGCTGGAGCAGCTGGGCTACACGAACGTCGCCTCGATGAAGGGCGGCTTCCAGGCCTGGAAGTCACAGGGGCTGCCGTGGGAAGCCCCGGTCATCCTCAGTCCTGAGCAGAAGCAGCGCTACAGCCGCCATCTGCTGATTCCCGAGGTCGGCGCGGCTGGCCAGCAGCGGCTGCTCGAGTCGAAGGCGCTGCTCATCGGCGCCGGCGGTCTCGGGTCCCCGGCGGCGCTCTATCTCGCAGCCGCCGGCGTGGGCACCATCGGCATCGTCGACTTCGACGTCGTCGATTTGTCCAACTTGCAGCGGCAGATCCTGCACACGAACGACCGCGTCGGCGAGCGCAAGGTCGAATCGGCCCGCAAGACGATCACCGCGCTGAATCCGGACGTCACGGTCGTGACCCACGAGGAGATGCTCGTCGCCGACAACGTCGAGCGGATCATCCACGGCTACGACGTGATCGTCGACGGGACCGACACGTTCGAGACGCGCTACCTCCTGAACGACGCGGCCGTCGCCAAGAACATCCCGGTGATCCACGCCAGCGTCTTCCGGTTCGAGGGCCAGCTCACGACCTTCGTCCCGTACGAGGGGCCGTGCTACCGCTGCCTCTACCCGACGCCCCCGCCACCCGAGCTCGCGCCCGGCTGCTCCGTGGCCGGCGTCCTCGGCGTCGTGCCCGGGATCATGGGCATGCTCCAGGCGAACGAGGCGCTCAAGGTACTGCTCGGCATCGGCGACACGCTCGCCGGCCGGCTCCTGCTGTTCGACGCCCTCGACTCGACGTTCACCGAGCTCAAGCTTCGGCGCGACCCGGCCTGCCCCGTCTGCTCGACCGAGGCGGTCGCGGCGCGCGCTGCGGGCCGGCCCCTGCCGATCCCGCAGTTCGGGCTGGCAGCGATCGAGGGCAGCGGCGCGTTCGTCCTCGGCGGCCCCCAGGCATGAGCACCGTCTGGATCCCGACGGTCCTGCGGCCCCAGGTCGGCGGCCAGAAGCAGCTCGACCTGGGCGGCGGGTCGGTCGGCGAAGTCGTCGACGCGCTTCTCGAGCAGTACCCGTCCCTCCGGGGCCAGCTCCTGACCGACGAGGGCGAGCTCAACCGCTTCGTCAACGTCTACGTCAACGGCCAGGACGTTCGCTATCTCGACGGGCTCAAGACGCCGGTTGGTGAGCGCGACGAGGTCCGGTTGCTGCCGGCGATGGCGGGCGGGGCCGACTGACATGGGCGCGCTTCGAGCGCGCGAGCTCCGGGGAGTGGCGGCCGCCTCGAGCGAGCCGATCGACCCCGATCACGTTCACGCCCACGCCCACGAGGACCTCGCGCCGCATGGCGGCCGCTACGACGACATCCTCGGCGCGATCGGCCATACGCCGCTCGTCCAGATCCCGCGGATGTCGCCGGTGCCGTCTGTGCACGTGTTCGCGAAGCTCGAGGCGACGAACCCGACCGGCTCCGTGAAGGACCGCGTCGCAAAGTACCTCGTCGAGGACCTCGAGGCGCGCGGGTTGCTCAAGGACGATTCGATCATCCTCGAGCCGACGTCCGGGAACACCGGCATCGCCCTCGCGATGATCGGCCGGCGCAAGGGCTATCGCGTTGCGCTCGTAATGCCCGACAACGTCACGAACGAGCGACGCCAGATGGCGGCGCTATTCGGGGCGGAGGTGATCGACTCTCCCGGGGCCCTGGGGTCCAACGGGGCGATCGCGCTCGCGAAGCACCTCGTCGCGAAGGACGAGCGGTTCGTCATGCCGTACCAGTACGGCAACGAGGCGAATCCTCGGGCCCACTACGAGACGACCGGCCCGGAGATCCTCGCTGACTGCCCCGAGATCGACGTGTTCGTGGCGGGACTCGGGACCGGGGGCACGCTGATGGGCGTCGCCCGGTTCCTGCGCGAGGCGAAGCCGGGTGTCCGGATCGTCGCCGCGGAGCCACTCCCCGGGGAGAACGTCCAGGGCCTGCGGTCGCTCGAGGAAGGCTTCGTGCCCGAGATCCTCGACCCGTCGCTGCTCGACGCGAAGTACCTGGTCTCGAATCGCGACGCGATCGCCGCGCTGCGGGACCTCGTGTTCAAGGAGGGAATCTTCGGTGGTCCCTCATGCGGCGCCGTGCTGGTCGCCGCCGCGCGAGAGGCGGTTCGCCTGGGGAGTGGCACGATCGTCGCCCTGCTGCCCGACGGCGGCTGGAAGTACCTCTCCGCAGGCACGTTCACGCGCGACTTCGACGAGATGGCGGACGACCTCGAGGGCGGCGTCAACTGGTGGTAGGGCGCGGAATTCGCGCCCTGGCCCGGTGGCGCCAAAGCTGACATGAGCCTGCCGGGGACCGTGGCAGTATTCATCACTGGTGCGGACAGCCAGGTCCATGGAGGACGCGATGACTGCCCTGTCCACTCCCACCGCAACGGAGATCCGCCCGTTCGAAATCGCCATCTCGGACGAAGACCTTGACGACCTGAGGCGCCGCCTTGACTCCGCCCGCGGGCCGGCCACGTTCGCCGGGGATGGCTGGGAGCGCGGCGTTCCGGTCGCCTACCTGCGCCGGATCGCCGACTACTGGCGGACGAGCTTCGACTGGCGTTCCCAGGAGGAGCGCCTCAACGCCTTTCCCCAGTTCGTGACGACGATCGACGGCCAGCCGATCCACTTCCTCCACGTCCGATCGTCCGCGCGGGACGCGATCCCGCTCGTCATCTGCCATGGTTACCCCAGCTCGATCGCCGAGTTCACGGATCTCGTTGGGCCACTGACGGATCCGCAGGCCCATGGCCTCGACACCTCCGTCGCCTTCGACGTGGTGGTGCCGTCGCTGCCCGGCTTCGGGTTCTCGACGCCGCTTGCCGAGACCGGCTGGAACCTGGGACGGACCGCGAAGGCGATCGCCGAGCTGATGCGTCGCCTCGGCTACGAGCGCTACGGCGCTCATGGCGGCGATATCGGCGCCGGGATCAGCGGGATGCTCGCCGCGTACGACGCGGAGCATGTCGTCGGCACGCATGTCCTGTCGGATCCGCTCGTGCTCGGGCTGATCGAGGGCATGCTCCCCGCCGACACGTCGGCCTTCAGCGAGCCCCATCAAACCCGGCTCGCGGAGCTGGCGGCGTACGGCAAGGAGGGTCGCGGCTATCTCGCGATCCAGGGCACCCGGCCGATGACCGTCGGCTACGGGCTGGGCGATTCGCCGATCGGGCAGCTCGCGTGGATCGTCGAGAAGTTCCAGGAGTGGACGGACGCGTCCAAGCCGCTCCCGGAGGACGCGGTCGACCTCGACCAGCTGCTGACCAACGTTTCGATCTACTGGTTCACGAACAGCGCGACGTCGGCGGCGAACTTCCTGTACGAGGCAGCGCACTCGTTCGACTGGCCGGGCGAGACGGACGTGCCGACGGCCTGGGGTGTCTTCGGCGACAAGGCAGGGATCATTCGGGCCGTCCTCGACCCGGGGCAGCAGGTTGGCCACTGGTCCGAGTTCGACCGCGGTGGCCACTTCGCGGCGATGGAGGCGCCGGACCTGCTGGCGGCTGATCTGCGCGACTTCTTCGGCGGGCTGCGCCCGAGCTGAGCGCCCGGTAGAGTCGGGGGATGGGCGAGGCCGGTATCCACGCGGCGATCGAGCCGCTCGATGGCCGCGTCGTCCATCTCCGGCCCGTCGAGCCTCGCGACAAGGCCGCGGTTCTCGCGATCCTCACCGACCCGACGGTCGATCAATGGTGGCAGTCGGCCGACGCCGCCGCCGATGCCGAGGAGAAGGTTCGAGATCAGGAGCTCGCCGTCTGGGCGATCGAGTCGGACGGCGAGGTCGTCGGCTTCATCCAGGCCGATGAGGAAACCGAGCCGATGTACCGTCACGCCTCGATCGACATCGTCCTCGCGGGGGCCGGCCAGGATCGCGGGCTGGGTTCGGACGCGCTCCGCGCGGTTTGCCGCTGGCTGTTCGAGACCCGCGGCCACCACCGGATCACGATCGACCCCGCGGCCCACAACGCCAGGGCGATCCGGGCCTACGAGCGCGTCGGCTTCAAGCGCGTGGGCATCCTCCGTCAGTACGAGGGCAGCCGCGACGGCAGCTGGCACGACGGCCTGCTGATGGACATGCTCGCGGGCGAGCTCCGGGATTGAGGCGATGGCCCGATCGGCGGCGCCCTCCTGGCGAGACGGGCCGCTGACGCTCCCCGCGTAGGGTCCGCGTACAGCCACTTCGGGGGTAACGATGGCGGATCGAAAGGCGCTCCTCGGGCCCGATGTTCGCAAGCTCCAGCCGCGCCTGCGGATGGTTGCCAACGGCAGCACCGAAGTAAACGCGATCCGGTCCGAGCAGTCGGCGGCGCTCTCGGTCGACCCGCAGCGGCAGGCCGACTACGAGGCGCTCCCGACGATCGCGCTCGCCCCGCCCGTCGCGCGCCAGGACCTGCCGAAGAACGTCGTGCGCGGTGAGCTCGACTCGATCACCCCGGACATCTTCGTCAACGTCTTCGTCGAAACGGTCGCGGCCGGCGAAGGACGCGTCGAGATTTCCGGCGAGACCGCCCGCAAGCGCGAGCTCGTCACCGCAACGATGTCGCTCGCCGAGCTGCGCCCGACGGCCGAGAAGCCCGAGGTTGCCTGGATCGAGGCAGGCGAGTCGCTCGCGACGCCGCGGCCACGCGTGGAATCGGCGACGCCGGCAGCCCCGAAGACGGCCCGCCGCGTGGCTGGAGCCGAGCGCCACCATGGCGGAGCGGGCGTCCTGTTCGGCGTCATCGACGTGGCCGGGTTCGACTTCGCCCACCCGGACTTCCTGGATCCCGCAGGAACGACGCGATTCGTCCGGATCTGGGATCAGGGCGGAACGTCCCGCCCCAACCCTCACGAGCGCGACGCAGCCCGTTACGACGCCGAGTTCGACTACGGCTCGGAGATTCGCGCCGACGAGATGAACGCGGCGATTGCTGCTGCCGCCGCACAGCACCTTCCGGCGACGGAGCTCGAGCCCCAGTCGCAGATGGAGACCGGCTCGCACGGGACGCACGTGACGAGCATTGCCGCCGGCAACTACGGCGTGGCGCCCCAGGCACGGATCGCCGCGGTCCTGATCTCGCTGCCGGACGAGGATCTCGAGCGCCGCCGCTCGTTCTACGACAGCACCCGGATCGCCCACGCGGTCGACTATTTGTTTGCGCTCGGCGACGAGCTGGGGTTGCCGGTCTCGATCAACATCAGCCTCGGGACCAACGGCCACGCCCACGATGGTTCGGCCCCGGTCAGCCGCTGGATCGATGCGGCCCTGAGCGTGCCCGGTCGGTGCGTGACCGTCGCAGCCGGCAATGCCGGCCAGGAGCGCGGCGAGGCGCCCGACGACGTCGGCTTCATCATGGGCCGGATCCACACGAGCGGCCGGATCCCGGCCCGCGACCTCGACGCGGTGGTCGAGTGGGTCGTGGTCGGCAACGGGATCGTCGACGTGTCGGAGAACGAGTTCGAGATCTGGTATGGCCCGCAGGATCGCCTCGCGGTGTCGCTCCGGCCGCCGTCGGGCACGTGGATCGGGCCCGTCGAGCCCGGCGAGTTCATCGAGAACCAGCGTCTCCGCGACGGCAGCATGATCAGCATCTACAACGAGCTCTACCACCCGGCGAACGGGGCCAACTACATCGGCTGCTACCTGAGCCCGTTCTTCTCGCGTGCCGGGATCGTCGGGATCCCGGCCGGGACGTGGCAGGTCCGCCTCCACGCCCGCGAAGTCAGGAATGGCCAATACCACGGCTGGATCGAGCGCGACGACCCACGTCGCCTGGGCCGGATCGGCCCGCGCGAGGCATGGTCGTTCCCGTCGTTCTTCAGCCAGGCATCGAACGTGGACAACACCTCGATCAGCTCGCTGGCGTGCGGCGTCGGTGTCGTCGCCGTCGCCAATCTCGACGAGCCGAAGGAACGCATCAACATCTCCAGCAGCCAGGGTCCGACGCGGGACGGCCGGAGCAAGCCCGACGTCGCGGCGCCCGGCACGGACATCGTCGCCGCGAAGGGATTTGCCGGCCCGACAGACCTGTGGGTTGGCATGACGGGGACGAGCATGGCCAGCCCCTACTGCGCGGGCGTCGCCGCCTTGATGCTCGCGACGCAGCCCAAGCTGACTGCCGCCCAGATCGAGGGGATCATCCAGCGAACCTCCCGGCCGCTCCCCGGCGGCGACTTCGCCTGGGTCAACGACGCCGGCTTCGGTCGGATCGACGCCGCGGCGTGCGTCGCAGAGGCGGCGTCCGTCAACAACCGCCGGGACCGAACGCCATGAGGCTCCGCGTCTATCAATCGGGCAAGGGCGACTGCCTCCTGCTCACCTCGGCGGACGGCCACCACATGCTGGTCGACGGCGGGATGCCCGATGCGTACGTGGATCACGTCGCGGCGGCCATGGGGGATCTCGCCGCCGCCGGCGAACAGCTCGACCTGGTCTACGTCTCGCATATCGACCAGGATCATGTCGGCGGGGTCCTGCGCCTGTTCGACGACGCTGTTGCGTGGCGGGTCTTCGACTTCCAGACCGCCAACGGCAACCCGGCGTTTCCCGCGCCGAAACGACCTCGGCCGCCCGAGGTCGGGAAGGTCTGGCACAACGCGTTCGCCGAACAGATCGGGCGAAACGCAGGGGCGATCGGCAATCTCCTCGCCGCTTCGGCGGCCGCACTCTCGGGCGCGGACGAGGACGAGCTCATCGACTTGGCCGGTCGCCACGCCGATCTCTCGACGAGCATCAACGAGGCGATCCGGCTGTCGCGCCGTCTTGACGCCGAACAGCTCGGCATCCCGACCAATCCCGAGTTCGGCGGCCGCCTCGCAATGGTCCGCGACGAGGTCCAATCGTTCCCGCTTGGCGGCGTCGATCTGACCCTCATCGGCCCGTTCGCACGGGACCTGCGACGCCTCCGCACCGAGTGGAACCAGTGGCTTCGGGACAACAAGAAGGCGCTTGCCGACATCCGCGAAGACGCCGAGCGTGACGCCGAGCGGCTCGAGGCGAGCGAGCTCGATCGGGCGCTCTTTCCGTTCCTCGAGGAGGCCAAGAAGCTCGGCGAGCGGGCCTACGTCACGGCGCCGAATCTCGCATCGATCATGCTCCTGGCGGACGAGGCTGGGACGACCGTCCTCCTCACGGGCGACGGCCACCGGGACGACATCCTCGCGGGGCTCAAGGCAGCGGGGCGACTCCAGGCTGGCGGCGGGTTGCATGTCGAGGTGCTCAAGGTCCAGCACCACGGATCGGAGAACAACATCGACGACGACTTCTGCCAGACGATCACCGCCGACGATTACGTCTTCTGCGGCAACGGCGAACACGAGAACCCCGACCTCGACGTCCTCCGCGCGATCCTCCGCTCGCGCCTCGGCACGGCCAGTGAGCGCAGCGCAAATCCCGAAGTCGGCCAGCCGTTCCGCTTCTGGTTCAACAGCTCGTCGTCGGCGACCACGAAGGCACCGGCGATCGCCCACATGAAGGCGGTCGAGAGCCTGGTTGCCAAGGCTGTCCAGTCGTCGGCCGGTGCGATGACTGCGACGTTCCTCGACGCGCAGCCGTCGTTCGACGTCCTCGCCGGACCCTAGGTCGTCGCGCCAGCCTTCTTGAGCTTCCGCCAGCCGCCGGCCCGGTTGTTCGCGATGATCGCCCGGAACAGCGCGAGCATCGCCGGCCGGTTGATCGGCTCGTCCCTGTGGATCGCGATCATCCGGCCGGTCTCGTTGCCGTGGCCGCCGGTGATGATCCCCTCCGGGTCCGGCGCCAGGCCGCCGTCGTAGAGGAAGACGGTGATGTGGTCCTTCGCCGCGAGCAGCGCGATGACGTTGCCCTGGAGGACGAAGTACGGCTGGACCGTTCGCTTGATCGTCTCCTCGATCTCGGGGTCGGCCTCGTGGACGATGTCGCGGACCTCGCGGCAGATCGCCTGCTGCCAGTCGGGCAGCGGGTCGATGTAGGCGTCGACGCGGGCGTCCTTGTCGTAGGTCATCGACGTATCTTGCCGCGTCTCGGCATGAAGACGGTGTACGGTCGAAGCGATGACCTTCACGATCGAGGTTCCGGGCGCCCGCCTCAACGCCGCGGACGGCGGGGCGGGCGACGCCATCGTCCTCCTGCACGCCGGCGTCGCCGACCTCCGCTCGTGGGACGCGATGGTTCCGCTGCTCGTCGACGCCGGGTTGCGTGTCATCCGCTATGACCTCCGCGGCTTCGGCGCGAGCGAGGTCGATGACGTGGAGTTCTCGAATCGGGCGGACGTCATGGCGGTCCTCGACGCGCTCGACATCGAGCGGGCCGCGCTCGTCGGCAACTCGCGAGGCGGCCACATCGCGTTCGACACCGCGGTCGAGTTCCCCGATCGCGTCGTGGCGGTCGTTGGCGTCGGCGCCGGGATCGGCGGCCTCGAGCACGAACCGACGCCCGAGGAGGTCGCGATCTTCGAGGAGATGGAGCGGCTCGAGGATGCCGAGCCACGCGACGCGGAAGCGCTCGCCGACCAGGCGGTCCGCGTCTGGGTCGACGGGATCGGCCAGCCCCCGGACCGAGTCGCACCGGAGATCCGCGACTACGTTCGGCGAGCGACGATCGTGAGCTACGAGCCCGGCAAGGTCGCCGGCCGGCCGATCGTCCTCGACCCACCGGCCGCGGCGCGCCTCGCCGACCTTCGCTGCCCAGTGCTCGCCGTCGCCGGCGGCTACGACACGTCGTTCATCACCGCGGTCGCCCACCACCTCGAGAGGCATGCCCCGAATGGTCGCGCCGTCATCTGGCCCGATGTCGCCCACATGATCGGCATGGAACGGCCGGCCGAGCTGGCGGCGCTGATCGTCGACTTCCTGGCATCGATGCGACCCTGGCGATGAGGTTCCTGCCGGCCGGATAGCATGGGGCCATGGAAGCGGCGGCATCGAACCACCCCGGCCCGGCATCGGTCGTCCTGTCGGCGGACCTCGTCGAGGAACTCGTGACCCATGCCCGGGCCGAGTATCCGAACGAGATGTGCGGCGTGATCGTGGGCGATCAGCCTGCCGCCGATGGCGGTCGGGCACTTCGCTGGGAGCCGGCCCGCAACAAGGCAGCAAGCCCGATGCGCTACGACATCCACCCCGACGACCTGTATCGGCTCACGGTCGAGACCGACGACGCCGGCGAGGTGTTCTGGGCGATCGTCCACAGCCACACCCACTCCGCTCCGCGACCGAGCCTGACCGACATCGGGCTCGCGTTCTATTCCGATGCGCTCTACGTCCTCGTGTCGCTCGCGGACCCGGAGCCCGCGCTCGCCGCCTGGCGGATCGTCGGCGGCGAGGTATTTGCCGTGGAGCTGCTCGTCGGCACGGAGGCCTGAGACGGATCCTCGCGAGGTCGTCGCCCGGGGTTACGACGCCGTCTCCGAGCGGTATCTCGAGTGGAGCCCGCTGCGGCCGTCCGAGGCGCGGCTGACGTATGTACGTCGGGCGCTCGAGCTCATCCCGGAGGGCGCACGCGTGCTCGAGCTGGGCTGCGGCGCCGGCGTCCCGCTCACCGTCGCGCTCGCTGAGGGCCGGACCGTGACTGGGGTCGACATCTCCGCGGCGCAGGTCGAGGCGGCTCGACGGAACGCCCCCGCCGCGACGTTCCTCCACGCCGACATGACGTCGCTGGCCTTCGACGCCGGCTCGTTCGACGCGGTCGTCGCGTTCTACTCCCTGACGCACGTGCCGCGGGAGCTGGTGCCGCCACTTCTTGCCCGGATCCGCGAGTGGCTCGTGCCCGGCGGTGTACTGATCGTGACGATGGGCGTCGAGGACGACCCGGGCACGATCGAAGACGACTGGCTGGGAGCCCCGATGTACTTCAGCCACTTCAGCGCCCGCAAGAACCGCCGGCTCGTCGAAGAGGCGGGGTTCGTGGTCGACTCCGCGGAGATTCTCGTGGAGCCGGAGGATCGCTACGACGCCCGGTTCCTGTGGGTCGTCGCTCACAAGTCGTGACGGACGCCGACCTCCTGGAGATCGCGCCTGGGACCGCCGCCGAGGTGGAGCTGTTGGCCGACCGGGCCGCGACCGAGGGCTGGAACCGGATGTGCCGCGGCGACGCCCCTGTCGAGCCGGTCGAGCGGATCTTCGGCGTGACGACGTTCGAGCCGGGCTGACGAAGCGTGGCCAGGCTCCTGATCCCGCTGGTTGTGGGCGTCATTGCGGTCGCCGCCGCGATGGCCCTCGGCGCGTCCGGCGGCAACGCCGGCAACGGCCTGGAGACCTGGTCGCCCGCGCTGCGTGCCGGGCTCGTCGGCGCTTCGGTCGCAATCGGGCTTGTGCTGCTCGGTCGCGCGGTAACGATGCTGGCCGACGACGACGTTCGCTCGACGGCCGGCCCCAACCGTGACGTCCGGCCGATGATCCGCGCCGTCCGCCTCGCGTTCCTTGCCGTCGCCGCGTTCGCGGCTGCCGGGGCATTCCTCGTCGGCCACCCGCTGCTGCTCGTCGTGGCGCTCGTCATCGCCGGCATCGACGTGATCGAGACCTCGTTCCTGCTGCTCGTTGCGCGGACGCACCACGGCGACGGTCGTTCCGAGCGGTAACGACTACCACCCGTTGACGCGCGGCTCCGGCAGTCGCAGGATCGTGCCTCGCGCCGTCCCGACGCGGACCGTGCTGGAGGAGGATGGGCCCGATGACTGCCACGTCCCGACGCGCCCTCGTCGTCACCGCTATTGCCGTCGTGGCGCTCGGCGCCGGGGTGTTGCTCGCGTACGGGCCGTGGCGCGCGGCGCCGGACGACGGGCCGGGTCTCGAGGCCCGTGGCCCCAAGCCGACACAGGCCGCCGCGCCCACGCCGGCCAGGACCGAGGCTGCCGAGGAAGAAGGAGAAGGCGAGGAGGAGCTCAACGAGGAGGCCGAAGAGCAGGCCGAAGGGACGGAGCTCCGCCACGAAGCCTTCGAAAAGGCGAAGCGCGAGGGTAAGACCGGCCAGAAGCGTGCGCCCGGGGTGACCGCGGCCGCGCCGGGCTGGGCGGGCGAGTTCCCGATGGACACCCAGTGGGACGACTGGGAGCCGGCGATCGCCGCTGACCCGTCCGCGCCGTGGGTCTACGTCCTGAGCACCCGCTACGGCGCCCCGAAGCCCTGCCCTGGCAACTGCCCGACGCCGTGGATTGCCCTCGAGATCAGCTCGGACGGCGGCGCGACCTGGTCGGACCCGAAGCCGCTCTGCGCGTGCAAGGGCTCGGGCCAGTTCGACCCGATCATCGAGGTGGTGCCGAGCAACGGCCAGGTCTATGCCGTGTACATGAACGGCTTCAACATCATGTTCACGAAGTCGGCGAACCACGGCTCGACGTGGTCGGCGCCGGTGCCGGTCTACGGCAACGTCAGCTGGAACGACAAGCCGGTCGTCGCCATGAGCGACAACGGCCAGCACGTCTTCATCTCGTTCAACGGACCGACCGGCGGCGATCCGTACGTCGCGCAGTCACACAACGGCGGCGCGACCTGGACGCAGACGAAGCTCGTCGACAGCAACCGCTACTACTTCGCGTTCGACGCCGACGTCGCCCCGAACGGGACCGTCTATTTCGCGGAGACCAGCATCCTGTACGGCGGCGGCGGCAACAAGGGAACGACGCCGAGCGGCCAGATCGACGAGCACGTGTTCATCTCGCGGAACAACGGCACGAGCTGGGAGGACCACGTCGTCGCGTCGATCTTCCCGGGCCCGGCCTGTGACGCCGACGGCTGCCCGCCCGACTTCTACCTGGGCCACATCGCGCTTTCGATCGACGGATCGAACAACGCCGTCGTGCTGTACGACGGAGCGACGGCGGCCGGCGGCCCGCAGACGATCTCGGCGCGACGGTCGACCGACGGCGGTGCGACGTGGTCTGCCGCCGTCGCGCTTTCGGCCGCCGGTGAGAACGCGACGGCGCCCGCGGTCGAGTCCCGTGGAGCCGGCGACGTCCGGGCGTTCTATTACCAGACCTCCGGCGGCGGCAACGACGACGCCTGGAACGTCTGGTACCGGACCTCGACGAACGGCGGTTCGACCTGGTCGGCACCGGTGAACATCTCGGATCTGGGGTCGGGTGCGGCGTACAAGACGCCGAACGGCTTCCTCGAGGTCTACGGCGACTACGGCGAGATCGCGATCACGAACGCCGGCAAGACGATCGCGACCTGGGGTGAGGGCCTCAGCTACGCGGGCCCGGGAGGCGTCTGGATCAACCGCCAGAACTAGCGCGGGCGGCGGTCGCCAGCAGGACCGCCATCGCGACGGCGTCGACGAGAACCGCGATCGCGAAGTCGCGGATGGACGGGCCGACGACCTTCGCGAGGTGGGTCTTGATCCGGAGTCCGCCGTTGCTGACGCGCTGGACTCGCTCGGCCTCGAGGTAGTCGTCCATCGTCACGACGCGGCGGCCCGGGCCGCCGTGGCTCGTGAGCCGCTCGTGCTGTTGCGCGAGTGCATCCTCTACGCTCGACTTGACCGCGCCGGCCAGGAGCTCCGGCTCGTCGATCTCCTCGCCGCGCGGGTACGCGGTCTCGACGAATCGGCCGCTCGGCGTCTGCGAGAGCAGGACGGCCATCGGTGTCACCGCGAGCCCCGCCTCGACCCAGACGTCGCCCTCGGCGCCGGCGAGAATCCACGTCCGGATCGGCTTGCCGCCGCCCATCGAGGTGTCGATCGCGCCGACGAGCTGGTAGCCCGACGGGCGGAATCTCGCGATGAGATCGGCCACGTTGCCGGGCGGCGTCAGCAGCGCGTCCTCGACACGACGCGTCTCCGCGGTTCGGATCTGCTCGACCGCCCGGCGCAGGCGACCGCGCGACCAGATGTTCACGAACAACGCGGTCAGCGCGACGACCGCGTGGACCGCGACGATCAGCCGGGCGGTCGCTCCGTCGAGGATTCCCCCGAGCGCGAGTGCGGTCACGACGACCGCGGCGGCGATGAATGCAAGACGGACCGTCACGAGCCGGCCCGTCCCGCGAGCGCCGCGACGAGACTCGCTTCGGTGGGCGTCGAGCCGAGGCCCATCCGCGCTCCGACTCGGGCCGGCAGCGGCGGCTCGAGGAACGTCGACGCGAGCGTCTCCCAGGCGTCCTCTGCGAAGACCTGCGCCGGCGACCCGTCGAGGGCGACCTGGCCAGCGCGCATGACGATGACCCGGTCGAACGAATCTGCGACGAACGCCATGTCGTGGCTGATCGCGACCACGGTCCTCCCCGCTTCGTGGATCGACTCGACGATTCCGACGACGCGCGCGACGCCGCGGGCATCCTGGCCCGTGGTCGGCTCGTCGAGGACGACGACCGGGGTGCGCATCGCGAGAATCGAAGCGAGCGCGAGCAGCTTCCGCCGCGAGAAGCCCAGGTCGTACGGGTTCGTCGCCGCGTCCCCGTCGAGACCCGTCGCCGCGAGCGCACCCTCGACCGCGGCGTCCAGCGCCGCGCCTTTCAGCCCGAGATTCTTCGGGCCGAACGCCACCTCGGAGCGGACCTTCCCCGCGAAGATCTGGCGGTCGGGGTCCTGGAAGACGACGCCGACGATCGCCGCGAGCTCGGCGACACGGAGCGTCGAGGCGTCGATGTCGTCGACGTAGACGGTGCCCTCGGTCGGCCGAAGCAGACCGTTGAAGTGGCGCACGAGCGTCGACTTGCCCGACCCGTTCTGGCCGACGATCGCCACCCGCTCGCCCGCGGCGATCTCCAGCGAGACGCCGTCGAGCGCGCGGGTCCCGCCCGGATACACGTGAACGAGGCCCTCGACCCGGATCACGCGACCGCCTCCGCGACGATGGATTGGGGCACGCCCGCCGTCGCGAGGGCACGGGCCAGGCGGACGCGGGACGGCGGCTGGATCCCGAGGCTCTCCAGCTCCTCGTGCTCGAGCACCTCCGGCGCGGGGCCGTCGAGCACGATCCGGCCGCCGTCGATCGCCACGATCCGGCTGCACAGGCCATCGAGCAGGTCCGTCTTGTGCTCGGCGATCAGCAGCGACGTGCCGCCGGCCGCGAGCTGCCGGAGCGCCTCGCCCACCAGCCGCGTGCCCGCCGGGTCGAGCTGGGCCGTGGGCTCGTCGAGGATGACGTGGCGCGGCCGCATCGCGAGCAGCGACGCGATCCCCACGAGCTGCGCCTGGCCACCGGACAGTTGCGTCGGGTCGCGCAGCTGGAGCGAGTCGATCCTCAGCAGCGCCATCGCCTCGCGCGTCCGGGCGACCGTCTCCGCGACCTCGAGGCCGAGGTTCATCGGCCCGAGCGCGATTTCCTCGAAGACCGTCGCGGCGGCGCCTGAGCGCTGCGTGTTCGGATTCTGGAAGCCGATCACGACCTTCGTCGCGAGCTCGTGCGTCGGGCGGCCGGCCATCGATTCGCCGTCGATCGCGAGCGTTCCGGTCAGCGTCCCCCGGATCGACGCCGGCGCCAGGCCCGCGGCGACGAGGCAGAGTGTCGACTTGCCGGCCTCGTTGGGCCCGACGAGGCCCACGATCTCGCCGTCGGGCAGCGTCAGGTCGATGTCCTCGACGGCCGCCTTCGCGTAGCCGGCATACCGATAGGAAACGCCCTTCAGCTCGAGCATCGCGGCCTCAGGGTGTCTGGGGGATCGCGCCGATGAACCGGCCGACGATCAGCGCGATCAGTCCGAGGAGGAGCGTGGCTCGTGCGAGCAGCTGCACCGGCGAATCCGGGATGTGCCAGAGCAGGTGGCGCCGGCCGGGCCGGCCGAATGCCCGGACCTCGAGCGCGAGGCTCCGTTCTTCGACCTCGGTCAGCGACGACAGGATGACCGGCACGACGAGCGGGAGCACCCCGCGCGCCCGGGCCCAGACGCTGCCTTCCGTGTCGAGACCGCGCGAACGCTGGCTCGCCTGGATCACCGTCGCCCGCTCGACCATCGCCGGAACCGCCTCGAGGGTGGCCAGCGCGACGAATGCGAAGCGCGGCGAGAGCCGCCGCCGCTCGAGATCGAGGACGAACGCCCGGGGATCCGTCGTCAGCCCGAACAGCAGGATCGACGTCGAGATCGCGAACAGCCTCACCAGCGTCTGGCCCGCGAAGTCGACGCCCTCGAGCGTCGCGTCGAACGGGCCGATCGTGAACAGCACGGTTGCGCCGGCGCGCGTGAAGACCGACACGAGCACGACCGAGATCGCGATCGGCAACGTGAACAGGATCGACAGCCGAACGAGTCGCCCGACGACGCCCGCGACGGCCCCGCCCGCGATCATCAGCCCCGTGATCACGAGCGGCCCGACGTAGCCGCCGATGACGAACGCGCCGATCGATCCGACGGTCGCGGCGACCGCCTTGGTCAGTGGGTTGAGGCGGTGGTACGGACTCGGTGCGGGTGGCGCGAGGCTCGCGAGGAATGCCGCGTCATCCGCACCGATCGCCGCTATGCGCCCTCCAGCCCGACCGCCGCCTCACCCTGCGGGAAGCGCGCGACGAAGCGCCGGCTCAGCGCTCCGAGCAAGGCGAAGACGATGAAGAACGTCATGGTCTTGTCGATCGGGTCCTGGAGCAGGCCTTGCTTCAGCACAGCGTCCTGGAGCGAGGAGCCAGCCTGCTGGAACGCGGCGACGAGCAGGTCCGAGCCGGAGCCGGTGACGCCGCCGAAGACCAGCGCGGAGATCGGCGCCGAGATGATCGCCGACACGATGCCCGTGATCAGCCCCGCGATGAAGACGTACGCGGCACCGAGGTCCCGTCTGATGAAGAGATACGCGAGCAGCCCGATCAGCGAGCCGACGAGGAGGATCACGACGACCCAGCTGAAGAACACGAAGATCGGGTCGGCGCCCTCGGCGAAGAAGGACAGCGTGAAGATGTTCGTTTCGGGGTTCGTGTAGAACGGGATGAACCCGTAGAAGCCGATCAGCGCGACGATCACGACGACGGTCACCGCGCCGATCGCGATCCGGTTCCACGGCGTGTTCGGCCGGCTCCGGAAGAAGCCCAGCCGCCCGAAGATCCCGGCCAGGAGACCGATCTCGACCGCGACGATGAAGAACGGCGCGGCATACGCGGACTGGAACGGTGGCGGCAGGACATAGGTCCAGATCAGGTTGGCAAGCGCCCCCGTGAGCGCACCGGCAATCGGTCCCGCCAGCACGCCGACGAGGATCGTGCCGATCGAGTCGAGGTAGACCGGGATCTTCAGGGCCACGCCCACGGTCTGGCCCAGGATGATGTTGATCGCGATCGCGATCGGGATCATCACGATGACCCGGGTCGAGAACTGGCTCGTGATCGAGTCGAACCGCCTGGTCTGGGCATACTCCGCGGCCGCGTACGCGATGAACGCGATCAGCAGCGCGAGGCCGAAGACGACGATGAGGGTATTTGCCCCGCCGATGATCCCGGTGTCCGGGTCCGCGGTGAAGTCCAGCGGCCCGACGATGCTTACGCCCAGTGCGAGCACGATGAAGAACGCGACGATCGCCGCGATCGCGCGAACCCATCCCTGACCCATGCCTCGTTCCTCCCTCGGCCCGTCCGCACCCTCCCGCGGCGCGAGCAGTCCTGACTCCCGACTCAAGTGTGCGCCGTCGCGAGGCGCGCCGCCAGCCCTCCGACTCGCTCCACGAACCGGTTCAGGAACTCGTCGGCGTCGGCCTCGACCGCGACGTCGACGTTCGGTGGGCGGCCCCAGACCCGCCGCCAGTCGGTCACCGTCTCGCCGGTCGTGAGCGTTCCATCCAGCTCGACGTCGACGGTGACCGCCTCCGTCCGGATCAGGCTCAGGTCGAGCGCGGCGGCCACGGCGAGCGGATCGTGGATGAACGCGCCGTAGAACCCGTCATAGCGCGAGTGGAACTCCATGTAGAACCGCAGGGCGTCGGCGATGAACCGGACGACGGCATTGGACGCCACCGACCGTGTCGCGTGCATCGGGTCTTCGCCGCGGCTGAGGGCGATCGAGTCGTCCGGTGTGCTGCCGGCGCGACGGGCGAGCGCGACAACATGGTCGGGCAGGATCTTCGCTTTCTCGGTGACGTCGAGGCCGAGCCCGATCGGGCGGCTCGGCCAGGGAGCATCGAACGAGACCTTTGCCGCCTCCGGGTCGCAGTGGATGTTCCACTCCGTCGTGGGCGCGGTATTGCCCGGGATGCGGTAGGCGCCGCCCATCAGGACCCATCGTTTCAGGAGCCGAGGGAACGCCGGCTCGCGCTCGAGCGCGCGGGCGAGGTTCGTGACCGGGCCGCACGTCACGAGCGTCACCTCGCCGGGCCGCGCCCGGACGTGCCCGAGCCAAGCGTCGACGGCATGGCGTTCGCTGAGCGGTCGCTTCGCCGGTGGAAGCTCCGCGTAGCCGAGGCCCTGGGGCCCATGCGTCTCGGGCGTCGTCTCGACGGGCCTGGCAAGTGGCTGCTGATCGCCGAGGGCCACCTCGACATCGGAGCGGCCGGCCAGCTCCAGGACAGCGCGGGTGTTCCGCTCGACCTGCCGGGCGTCGACGTTGCCACCCACGCACGTGACCGCGAGCAGCTCAGCCTCGTCGGAGGCGGCCGCATAGAGCAGCGCCATCGCGTCGTCGATCCCGGTGTCGACGTCCAGGATGATCGGGATTCGGTCGGTCAGGGCGTCATCCCGTTCAGCGTGCGACGTGAAGGATCCGGTGGATCACGATCGTCTCGTAGGGCAGCACGAGGACGTACTTGCCCGACAGCGACGCCATCGTCGCGCCCGCGGCCCCGAGCGATCCGCCACCGGGGATGCTCCCCTGGCGGCGCGGCACGAACTGCCTGCCGAGGTCGCTCGGGGACAGGGCCTCGCGCGGCTTCGGACTGCGGCCCCAGACCTTCGAGCCGTACGGATAGAGCGGGTCCATGACGATGGCGGCCGTGACCGCGTAGTCGCTGGTCGCCCGCGGGTCGGCGGTCGAGTGGAAGCCGCTCATGACCCAGGCGTGGCGGCCGCGCCAGACGAGGAGCCCGACGGGTCGGTTCGTCGCGCGGATGGCGGCGGCGGCGAGTCGGAGCGCCTCGTCGAGCGTATCGGTGCCCACGAGTCGATACGGGCCCGCGTTCAGCTGGTTCAGACCGGCCATCCAGCCGCGGACGCTGGCTCCGCGCCGCTCGCGGCCATCGCCACGGCGGCCGCTCAGGTCTCGGGCGAGCTCCTGGAGCCGGAGCTGCGTCTTCGCGGTCCGGTCGTCCTTCGGGTTCATCACGTTGAGCATCATCTGCATGCTCGCGCCGACGCATTGGACGAAGTTCGTCTGTGCGACGAAGTCGCCCTTCGAGGCAAGGTCGATGCGGAACGTCTCCGCGGCAGCGACCGGCGCGGCAGGAGCGACCGCGACGAGCTGCAGCCCGAGGAGCGTGGAAAGGACGAGAAGGAGGGCCCGGCGGCGGTGCCTGAACATCGCCCGCGGATTCTAACCACGAGTCGCAATCGCGTCATACGGGCGCTCGAGCTCCAGCCGCCAGGCGATTCGCTCGCGACCGGCTCCGAGCCGCCGGGCCCAGCTGGACGACATGGCGTGCAGATCCTCCGCCGTCGCGGGTCGGAGGCTGCAGACCTCGAGGCCGAACCGGCACCAGCGCGCGGCCAGGCCAGGGTCGTCGAGCGCGGGCAGGTCGAGCCCGTCGCGTTCCTCGATCGAGAACGTGGCGAATGCCTGAGCGCCAGGTTTCAGCAGCGCCGCGATTCCCCGAGCGGCGTCGTCGTCGAGCGCGAGCGTGCCACGGAGCAGTGAGCCCCACGGGAACTGGATCGCCAGCTCGTCCGCGACGCCGTGGAGCTCCGTCGGAAGGCGCTCAGCGGAGGCGACGACGAACAGCGCGTTCGGCAGACCGCCCTTGCGCGGCGACTTCGCGGCACGTCGCGACGACTCGGCCATCGCGGCGGCGTTCGCGTCGATGCCGATGACGAGGGCACCGGGCTCCGAGCGTGCCCGGTCGAGGACCGCCCGGCCATCGCCCGTGCCGAGGTCGACGACGACCCGGTCGGCGGAGGCGATCCGTTGGTGTAGTTAGCCGACGTCGACCTCGGTGACGCGCCGGCCGGTCACGATGCGCATCGCCGGAATCTACACTGCCCCGCGTGACACAGTCCCAGGTCCGGCCGATCCAGCCGTACGAGCGTCGACCGGTCGAGGTCCACCCGTGGGACCCGAACGTCGTCGAGGTCGCGGCGCAGGTGATCGCGATCATCCGGACCGCCCGACCGGACCTCGTGGTCGAGCACATCGGCAGCACGTCGGTCCCGGGCCTGCCCGGAAAAGGCATTGTCGATCTAGGGACCGAGACCGACGCCGACGCGATCCCGGCCGTCACGGACGCGATGTACGCGATCGGATTCGGGCCGCAACAGGGCCCCGACCCGTGGCCGCCGGAGCGGCCGATGCTCGTCGGTTCGTACACGCTCGCCGGCCGCGAGTACCGGATTCACTTCCACGTCCAGCCGCTCGGCGGTGACTACGAGTTGGACCTGCGATTCCGGGATGCCCTCCGGGCCGATCCGGGGCTGGCTGCCGAGTATGCCCGCGTCAAACGGGGATTCGTCGACGCCGCCCCAGCGCCCGTGGACGGCCCGGACTACCAGGACGCGAAAGGCGCCTGGATCATCGAGACGTTCGATCGCCTCGGGATCCGGCAGCCGAAGCCGTCCGCGGCACGGAGACAGGAAGTCGGCGCATGAGGCGCGCTGTCACCAACGACTCGGAGGAGGGTGCGTGAGCCAGGTCGGGATCATCGTCGGCAGCCGGTCGGACATCGAGGTCGCCCAGCGGGCAGCCGCGGTCCTCGACGAGCTGGGCGTGAGGGCGGAGATCCGGGTGATCTCGGCCCACCGGGCCCCGGACCTGCTCGGACGATTCGTCGCGTCCGCGCCGGATCGCGGGATCGGCGTGATCATCGCGATCGCCGGCCTCGCCGCTCACCTCCCGGGCGTCGTCGCGTCGCAGACGACGCTGCCGGTGATCGGCGTGGCGATGCCCGGCGGCGTTGCGGACGGATTGGACGCGCTGCTCGCGATCGTCCAGATGCCGAAGGGCGTGCCGGTCGCGGCGGTCGGCGTCGGCAACGGTGAGAACGCGGCGCTGCTCGCGGCGCAGATCCTGGCCGTCGCGGATCACGACCTCCGCTCCCGGTTGGCCGCCCGGCGAGCCGCCCAGGCGAAGGCGATCGAGGAGGATCCCGCGAACGCCGGCCTCTGAACCTCCCGCGACGTCCAAAGATTGAAGTAGCAACCCATCGCTCGATCCCGGCGCCGGCCACGCCGGCGGCGGATTCAGCTCTCGCGGGCCCAACGAGCACGCGACGTACACTCGCCCGGATGGACGACGACGAACGCTGGGAAGCCGGGATGCCCGTGCTCGATCGGCAGCCGGTCGCACAGCAGGCGCTGAGCCCGCACGGCGCCACGCCGCTCCCGCCGAGCCTCGCCGGGCTGCCGCCGCGCTCCGTCCCCGAGACCAAGCCCACGCCGCTCCAGAAGCACTACGTCCTGCTGTCGGTGCCCGTGCTCGTGCTCGGCGCGATCGCGATCACTGCCCTGGAGGTGGGCGCGGGCCTCGGTAGCCCCCTCGTGAAGCTGTGCGTGGCCATCGCAGCGCCGCTGCTGATCGTCACGACCGCCGACGCGACGCTCCGAATCTGGCGCTCGGCCTGGGCCTGGATGCCGGTCGATCGCACCAAGGGTCTGTTCCGGCTCGCCTGGGTCGCGGCCGCGCTGATCGGCCTCACCGCCCTGCTTCTCGCGAGCGTCCTCGTGCTGACCGCATGACCGAGGCCGATTCGCCGTTCGACCGCGGCCCCGACGCCCGCTCGACCGACATCGACTCCGGCGGCGGCGTTCCGGCCTGGCTCGCCTCGACGCTGAACTTCTGCACCCGCTGTGGCGACGCGCTCCGGTTCGGTCCGGTCGAGGGCGAGGACCGTCACCGGCTCGCCTGCCAGTCCTGCGGCTCGATCGCGTACGTGAACCCACGCCTCGTCGTGACCACGATCCCGATCAACGACGCCGGTGAGGTCGTCCTCCTCCGCCGCGGCATCGAGCCGGGCAAGGGCTGGTGGGCCCAGCCGGGCGGCTTCCTCGAGGTCGACGAAACCGTGACGGAGGCGGCGATCCGCGAGACGCTCGAGGAAACCGGGCTCGTGGTCCAGCCGGGCGAGATCGTGGGGCTCTACTCGCGGCTCGAGGCGGCGGTCGTCGTGATCGCGTTTGAAGCCCGCGTCGTCTCCGGCGAATACCGGCTGAACCCCGAGGCGCTCGAGATCCAGGCGTTCAGCCCGGAGCACATCCCGTGGCAGGGGATCGCGTTCAAGACGACGCACTGGGCGTTGCGGGACTGGGTGAAGCGACGCCGCCCGGACATCCACCCCGGCGAACGCCACTGGGACGGTTAGCGCGGCCTACTTCTGGTAGGGGTCGACCCGGAAGTTCGCGAGGCCGTCGAGGCGCGCCGTGACCGGCGTCGGCTGGCGGCGACCGGTCAGCCAGCGCGGCGGCGGGATGACGAACGTCGTCGCGGCGAGGGCCGAGGCGCCCTCCAGCCGGGCCAGGTCGGCGGTCGGGTTCGGCCGGGCGACGACGATCGTCGGGGCCGGCGACTCGTCTGCGGCCGAAGCCGGCAACGGCGGCGGCGCATTGCTCGTGAGACCGAGCCCCACGAAGCCGATCAGGGCGACGAACAGCGCAACCGCGGCGGACCTCGGCCCGAGCCGGCTCGATCGAACCCGAACCAGCTCCGGTTCGAACTCGGCGGGCGGCTCAGCTGAGGTCGATGTAGACGTTCTTCGTTTCCGTGTACAGGTCGAGCGCGGCCATCCCGAGCTCGCGCCCGATGCCGGACATCTTGTAGCCGCCGAACGGCGCCTCGACGTGGACCGAGCTGTTCGAATTCACGCTGATGACGCCGGTCTGGATGCCCTTCGCGGTCCGGAGGGCCTTGCCGATGTCGCGGCTCCAGACGGAGCCCGACAGGCCGTACGGCGTCGCGTTCGCGAGGCGGATGGCCTCCTCCTCGGTATCGAACGGGATGACCGACACGACCGGCCCGAAGATCTCCTCCTTCGCGATTCGCATGTCGGCGGAGACGCCGTCGAAGACCGTCGGCATGAGGTACGCGCCGTCGGCGAGCGCGGGATCGCTCGGCGGCTCGCCACCCACGACGATCTGGGCGCCCTCCTCGAGGCCGATCTCGATGTAGTCGCGGACCCGCTGGCGCTGCTTCTCGCTGACGAGCGTCCCGACCTCGGTCGCGTCGTCGAGCGGGTCGCCAACCTTGACATTCTTCGTCGCATCGGCGAACAGCTGGACGACCTTCTCGTGAACGGAGCGCTCGACGAGGATCCGGCTCCGGGCGCAGCAGTCCTGGCCGCAGTTGTCGAACACGCTGTACGGCGACTCGCGGGCGAACTTCTCGAGGTCCGCGTCGGCGAAGACGATGTTCGGGCTCTTGCCGCCGAGCTCGAGGCTGATCTTCTTCACGTTGTTCGCGGCCAGCCGCATGATCTCCTGGCCGGTCGTCGTCTCGCCCGTGAATGCCACCTTGCCGATCCCGGGATGGGCGGCGATCGAGGCGCCGGCCGTCCCGCCGGGGCCGGTCACGACGTTGAGGACGCCCGCGGGGATGCCCGCCTCGAGCGCCAGCTCGCCGAGGCGAATCGCCGTCGCCGGGGAGTAGCTCGCGGGCTTCAGGATCGCGGTGTTCCCGGCCGCGAGTGCCGGGGCGATCTTCCACGAGGCCATGTAGGCCGGGAAGTTCCAGGGCACGATCAGCCCGACCACGTCGATCGGCTCGCGGAGCGTCAGGTCGAGGCCCGGCTTCGAAACCGGGATCGTCTGGCCGAAGATCTTGTTCGCGGCGCCCGCGTAGTAGTCGAGGACGAGGCTGACGCCGACGATCTCGCCCCTGGACGAGGTGATCGGCTTGCCGACGTTCGCCGTCTCGAGCTGGGCCAGCTCATCGGTGTGCTGCTTCACGAGCGCGGCGAACTTCGAGAGGCTCCTGCCGCGCTTGCCGGCCGCCCAGTTCGCCCAGCCCTTGCGGTCGTCGAACGCCTTCTGGGCAGCGTCGACGGCGCGATCGACGTCCTCGCGGCCGCCCAGCGGCGCGGTGCCGATGATCTTGCCGGTCGCGGGATTCACGATGTCGAAGGTCTGGCCGTCGGCCGCGTCGACGCTCTCCCCCCCGATCACCATCCGGAACGTCGTGGGCGCGCCCTGTTCCGAGGCGGGCGCCTGCTGTTCGGTCGTCATGGAGTCCTCGTGGTGCGGAGTGCGCGGCGCGGCGCCGCGGTCGGGTGGATTGGCCCGGATTCTACGCCCGGAACCGCGGATGTCCGCAGATGTTCGCTCACCCCGAACGGGGTCAGGCCGAAACGGGTGGGCCGCGGTCCCGAGCCCTGCAGTTGTTCGGTCCGACCGAACAGGCGCAGGAATACCGGGGCGATCGGTGCCCGCAGACGGCCATGGACGTCGGTTCCGGTGCATTCCCGTTCGGCGAGAGCGAACAATTGCGCCGCTAAGCCTCGCCGGGCGCACCCGGGCTAGGACCCGCGCGTCGCCTCCGCCGCGGCCATCGCCGCCCCAACGATCCCGGCGTCGTTGCGGAGCTGAGCGGGCAGGATCTGCGGGCGAACGTTCAAGCGCGGGATGAAGCGCTCGGGCTGCTTGCTGACGCCGCCGCCGAGGATGATGAGATTCGGCGAGAACAGCTTGTCGATTGCCTGGAGGTGCTCTTCCAGGTCGCTCGCCCAGGCTTTCCAGGACAGCCCGCGACGAACGCGCGCGGCGGCGGCGGACCGCCGCTCGGCATCGCGGCCGCGGATCTCCATGTGGCCGAGCTCCGTGTTCGGGACCAGCACGCCGTCGTTGAACAGGCCCGAACCGACACCGGTTCCGAGCGTGAGCACGAACACGACGCCCTGTGCCCCGAATCCCGCCCCGAACCGCATCTCGGCGAGTCCCGCGGCGTCGGCGTCGTTGAGGACGACGGTCGGACGCTTCAGGGCGTCGACGATCGCCGAGCGCGCGTCGAAGTCGATCCAGCCCTCATCGATGTTCGCCGCGCTCTTCGTCACGCCGTCGATCACGACGCACGGCACGCCGACGCCGATCGGGGCATCGGCCGGAACGATGTCGCCGACGCCCCGGACCGCCCGGCGAACCGTCCGAGCGATGGCCTGCACCACGGCGGCCGGGACCGATGGATCGGGCGTCTTCACCCGGAGCCGCGGGGCGAGCAGCTGACCGCGGGCGACGTCCACGACCCCGACCTTGATCCCGCTGCCGCCCACGTCCACGCCGATCGCGATGTGCCGCGGGTCGGCGACGATCGGGTCGGGCGCGGCGGCCGACGGGGTGGCCGTCGCGGTCGTCGCGACCGGCGCCTCGGGCTCGGTCACCGGCTCAGAAGTAGTTCACGCTGATCCCGCCATCGACCACGAGCGACGCGCCATTCGTCCAGCGCGACTCGTCCGATGCGAGATAGACGGCCATGTTGACGATTTCTTCGGGCTTGCCGAAGCGGCCGGTCGGGTTGCGCGCGAGCCGGATCCGCTTCGCCTCCTCGTCCTTGACGAGCCAGTCCATCAGCAGCGGCGTCTCCACCGGCCCGGGGCAGATGGCGTTGGACCGGACGCCGCGGGGTCCGAACTGGACGGCGAGGCTGCGGGTGAGGCTGATGATCGCGCCCTTCGACGCGGTGTAGGCGTCCTGCGGGACGGAGCAGCCAAGCAGCGCCACGAACGACGCGATGTTGATGATCGAGCCGGAGCCCTGCTCGACCATCTTCGGGATCGCGTACTTGCAGCCGAGGAACACGCCGCGGACGTTGACGGCCATGACCTGGTCCCAGGTCGCGACGTCCGTGTCGATGACCGAGTGGTCGGCTTCGGGCATGACGCCGGCGTTGTTGTAGAGGACGTCGACCCGGCCGTAGGACGCGATCGCGTGGTCGACCATGCCCTTCGCCGACGCCTCGTCGGAGACGTCCGTCTTCACGAACGAGGCGACCCCGCCCGCGGCCTCGACCTGGGCGACGGTCTCCTGTCCCGCTGCGTCACCAAACTCCGCGACGACGACCTTCGCGCCCTCCTTCGCGAAGAGCTGGGCGGCTACGCGGCCCATCCCGCTGCCGGCGCCGGTGATGATCGCGACCTTGTCCTGCAGCCGCACGTTCGTCGCCCTCCCTCTCGATGCCGGCTGGCTCGCCCGGCGACACGGAATGGTACCCGTGGTTCAATGGCCCGCGACATGACTGCCGACGATCTCTTCGCCGCGATCGATGCCGGACAGCTCGACGCGGTTCGTGCGATCGTCGCCGGCGACCCGAGCGTCGCGTCGAGCCGTGACGGCGACGGCGTGAGCGCCGTGATGCATGCGCTCTACCGGGGCCAGCGGCCGGCGGCCGAAGCCACCGCGGAGCACGTTCCCTCGCTCGACGTGTTCGAGGCGGCCTCGCTCGACCGGGCCGAAGTGCTAGAGATGTTGCTCGGCCGTGACCCATCGCTCACGTCGGCATGGTCCGTCGACGGCTTCACGGCGCTCCACTTCGCGGCGTTCTTCGGCGGTGGTGCCGCGGCCCGCACGCTCCTTGCGGCCGGGGCCGATCCGAACCTCCGCTCGCGCAACGACTTCGCGGTCATGCCGATCCATTCGGCCGTCGCGGGCCGCCACGGCGTCGTAGTCGCAGCGCTCCTCGACGCGGGCGCGGATCCGAACGTCCACCAGCGCCATGGCTGGACGCCGCTCCAGGGCGCGGCCGAGCACGGCGACGTGGAGTCCGTCGATCGGCTGCTTGCGGCCGGTGCCGACGTCGCGGCGACGAACGACGACGGTGTGACCGCGGCCGAGCTGGCCCGCCGAGCCGGTCACGGCGAACTCGCGGATCGTCTCAGCGCGTTCTCCACCGCAAGCTCCTCGGTGGGCTGACGCTAGTCCAGCGCCTCTCGAAGGGCAGCGACGGCATCGGGTGTCTCCTCGGGCAGGCGAATCGACCCAGCCGGGATGCCCGCTTCCGGAGCAGCCGGGCCACCGAACGCAATCGTCAGCGCTGGCCGAACCGCAGCGAGCTCGGCCGCGACCGACCGGGCCGGCGCGGTGTCGGACGCCATGACCGCGCCGATCACCACGGCCCGGGCGTCGGTCCGCTCGACCGCGGCGATCCAGTCGCCGATGGGTAGATCCGCTCCGAGGTAGACCACCGGCAGGCCGGCGCGCCGCGCCGCCGTCGCGAAGATCAGCCCGCCGAGCTCATGGCGGGCACCGGGTGGCAGCCCGACGAGCACCGGGCGTTCGCCTGCAGGACCCGCACTCGCCGCCTGGAACGCCGCGGCGAGGCGCCGGAGGACGGCGCTGCTCGCAACGTGCTCGCCGGCGACGGCGACGCGGCCCTCGGCCCATCCGTCACCGACCGCACGGAGCGCCGGGACCAGGTGGTCGCCAACGACGCGCTCGTACGATCCCGTCGCAAACATGTCGTCGAGGACGGCCTCGATTTCATCCGAGTCGATCGCCGCCGCAGCGGCAACCAGCTGCTCCGAAAGACGGGCGTCGCCGAACCGATCGACGCCTCCGGGCGCGGCGGGCGGCGTCGCGACCTGGCCCGGCCCGCTGGCGACGACCGCGGCCGCAGCGGCACTGGCCGACCAGCCATCCTCGATCAGCCGGCGCATCGAGCGGAGGCGAGCGAGCGCGGCCTCGTCGTAGACGCGATAACCGCCCGGAGTCCGCGTCGGCGACACGACACCGTAGCGCCGTTCCCACGCTCGCAGGACCGGAACGCTGAGTCCCGTGCGCGCCGCCGCTTCCTTGATTGTGTACATGCTTCGTCTAGTGTATCGCGCGAGATACGCTTGACAAGGCCTCGACACAGGGCTAAAGTCTCGACGAACCTTGTACAAACGTTGTGCAAGACAAGAGAGATCCGGAGGATCCGATGCGCTACCTCAACGCCCTGTTCCTGTTCCTCGTGATCGTCGGCGGCATCAACTGGCTGCTGGTCGGCGTCGCGAAGATCGATCTCGTCGCGGCGCTCACCGGCTCGACATTCGGTGAGACCAACCCGATCTCGAGCGCGATCTACGTGCTCGTCGGCATCTCGGCGATCGCCCTCGTCCCGACGCTCGTCCGGTGGATCACCCGCCCGGCCGAGCAGGTCGCGGCGTAGTCCGATGCGACAAATTGCAGTCTTGCTCGCGGCAGCGGCCGTGAGCCTTGCGGTCGCCGCCCCGGCCGCGGCGCGTCAACCCGGCTCGACGATCGTCGAGACCGCGATCGCCGTGAACCAGGCGACGGGTGAGTTCGACGAGCTCATCGCCGCGGCGTCGCGGGCCGGCCTCGTCGGCGTGCTCGACGGCAACCGGCAGTTCACGGTCTTCGCGCCGACCGACGCGGCGTTCCACGAGCTCTACGCGGCGGTCGGCGTGTCGGGCGTGGACGACATCCCGTTGCCGACCCTGCGCGCGGTCCTCCTCCATCACGTCGCCCCGGGCGAGCGCTTCAGCGGCGACGTCCTCGGTTCGACGCGGATCCGGACGCTCAACGGTGACTTCCTTCAGCCGACGCTGGCGGGGGGAGCGGCCTTCGTCGACGACGCGCAGATCGTGCTGGCGGACGTCGACGCCTCGAACGGCGTCATCCACGTCATCGATCACGTGCTCGTTCCAGGCAGCTGACCCCGGCGTCGGCCATCGAACCGGTCGGTCCCAGTCGGGACCGGCCGGTTTCCTGTTTCAGCGGCTGGCGCGCTCTTGCAGCAGCGCTTCGTTCGCCGCGGCGAAGGCCGCCCCGATCGCGTCAGCGCGAGCGACCGGATCCGGCACGGCGCCGCCGCGGGCCTCCTCCTCCAACGCTCGACACAGCTCCCCGAGCTCCAGCGCGCCGACATTCAGGCTGCTCGACTTCAACGAATGCGCCGGGCGGACCAGCTCCGCGATCGACCCGGCCGCCGCGGCGGCGCGGAGCCCGGCGACCAACCGCTCGCCCTCCTCGAGATAGGTGTCCACGAGCTCGTCGACGAACGCCTGATCGCCGCCCGTCATGTCGAGCAGATTCGCGAATGTCGCGGCGTCGATCGGCGAGGCCACCGTCACGAGACCTCGGCCGCGCGCTCGCTCGGCTCGACCGCGTAGACCTCCATCGGCCGGCTGAAGCCCTTGAGCATCCGCTCGCCCGCGGGCTCCGCTGGGACCGCGCCGTCGAGCGCGAAAAACGTTCGCTGCGAGATGAGGATCTCGCCGGCGGCCGCGTCACTGCTGAGCCGCGAGGCGAGGATGATCGCATTGCCCACGCCGCCGTAGTCGTAGCGGCCCTCGAAGCCGATCCGGCCCATCGTCGCGTAGCCGGTCGCGATGCCCATCCCCACCTGGAGCACGTGGCCCCGCCGGCGCCACTCCTCGCTGATCTCGATGAAGCGCTCCCGGATCGCCACGGCCAGGCGTACGGCCCGGGCCGCGTGGTCCTCCTGGAGCTCGGGATCGTTGAAGAACACCATCAGGCCGTCGCCCGCGAAGTGCTCCAGCGTGCCCTCGTGGTCGACGACGAGCCCGCCGACCGTGGCGTGGTAGCGCCGGAGGAACCCCAGCACCTCCTCGGGTTCGGCGGTCTCGGAGAACGTCGTGAAGTTGCGCAGGTCGCAGAACATCGCCGTGATCTCGCGACGGTGACCCGCGAGGAGCGCCTCGCCGTCCGGGCTCGACACCAGCGAGGCGACCTGGGGCGAGAGGAATCGCGCGAGCTGGCCGCGCTGGCGTTCGATGGTCTCGAGGAGTCGGGCGTTCGCGACGCCGATCGCGGCCTGCTCGGCGAAGCCGGTCGCCAGGGCCTTCTCGGGATTCGCGAAGGGCTCGACCTCGTTTCGGGTGAGCGCCAGGACGCCGCTGATCGTCCCGTCCTGCTGGATCGGCACGCCGAGGATCGTCCGGTAGTGACCGGCCCGCTGACCGGGCGTCGCCAGGTACTCGCGGTCCGCGAGAACGTCCTCGATCTGGATGGCCTCCCCGAGGATCGCGATCCGGCCGACGACGCTGTCGCGGCCAGGCGAGATGGGGTGGTCGCGCTCCCAGTGGTCGAGCTCCGGCGTGCCCCCGGCCGACGCCGCGACGCGATAGGCGTCGCCGTCGAGGACATACGCGACGCCGTAGTCGGCCCGACACAGCCGGATCGCCGCGCGAACGACCGCGTCGAGGACCACCTGGAGGTCGAATGCGGACCGGCTCATGATCGCGAGCACTTCGTTCGTGGCCGACTGCCGGTCGACAGCCTCGCGCTCGGCGTCGTGGAGGCGCTTGCGCGCGAGCGACGATGCGATCCGCGCCTCGAGGATCGCCGGGTTGACGGTCTTCGGCAGGTAATCGGCGGCTCCCATCTCGAGGCAGCGCACGACGCTGTCGAGCTCCTCCACGCCCGAGATCACGATCACCGGGATGTGGCGCAGCGCCGGATCGTCGCGGAGGGCGGCGAGGACCTCGTAGCCGTCCATCTCGGGCATGACGATGTCGAGCAGGATCACGTCGATCGGGGGCTCGTTCGCTGCCCGCAGGCGATCCAGTGCCTGGCGCCCGTTCTCCGCCTCCACCGCTTCGTGGCCGATGCCCGTGAGCAGGCGAGCCAGGAGCTGGCGGTTGAAGGCGGTGTCGTCGACGACGAGGATCCGGCCGGGCCGGATCGTGCCATCAGCGGCAGGCGGGGTCATGCGGGTCCTCCGGTCAATGCGGGTCCTCCGGTCCGGGTGGGGGCAGCGGACGCCTTGGCGATCGCAGCCTGGAGCTCTTCGGGGCGAATCGGCTTGCTGACGTAGTCGTCCATGCCGGCGGTGATGCAGGCCTCTCGGTCGCCGGCCATGGCGTTCGCCGTCAGCCCGATGATCCGGAGCTGGCGGTCTGGCCAGCGCCGGCGGATCTGGCGGGTCGCCTCGAGCCCGTCGAGCTCCGGCATCTGGACGTCCATGAGGACCACGTCGTACGTCCCGCCCTCGACGGCATCGACTGCGGCCTGGCCGTCTGCGACGACGTCCGGCGTGACCCCCATCCGCTCCAGCAAGCGGATCGCGAGCTTCTGGTTCACCGCGTTGTCCTCGGCGAGGAGCACCCGGAGGTTCGGATCGAGCGCGTCGGCGGTGGCGGCCGCGGCCGGGCGGCGTGGATTCGTCGCGGTGATCGACACTTCCTGCCCGACGACGACGGTCGCGGCCAGCGCGTCAGCGAGCGCGTCGTGCAGCGCCGACGGCTTGACCGGCTTGACGAGCATCGCGGTGATGTTCGAGGCGGTTCGGCCGTGCTGGCCGATCGACGACAGAATCACGACCGGCAGCGGCTTCTCGGGCTTGAGCGCCGCGAGCGCCCCCGCCAGCTCGACGCCGTCCTGCTCGGGCATGAGCAGGTCGAGGATCGCGGCGTCGTATTCGCGGCCCTCGCGAACCCATCTGAGCGCTTCCGCCGGGGACGCGGTCGCGTCGCCTTCGACGCCCCAACGGGACAGGAAACCGGCGATGATCCGGCGGTTCGTGGCGTTGTCGTCGACGACGAGGACGCAGCAGCCGCGGATGCTTCGCTCGGGCATGGGCGGCGGGGCGTCGGGGAGCGTCGTCGCCGTGACCGGGAGCACGAGCCGGAACGTGCTGCCCTCGCCGGCGACGCCGGTGCTCGTGGCGGTCAGCGCTCCGCCCATCGACTCCGCGAGGCGGCGGCTGATCGCGAGTCCAAGCCCGGTTCCGCCGTAACGCCGGCTGATCGACGCGTCGACCTGGCTGAAGGACTGGAACAGCAGGTCCATGCGCTCGGGCGGGATGCCAATGCCGGTGTCCTTGACCTCGATCGTGACCGTCCAGGGGCTGTTCGGGCGAGCATCCCCGCCCGGGGGCTCGGCCTCCACCGAAAGCACGACCTCGCCTTGCTCGGTGAACTTGATCGCGTTCGAGAGGAGGTTCAGGACGATCTGCCGCAACCGCCCGGCGTCGCCGACGATCGCCTCGGGCAGTCCTTCGCCCATCGCGTAGGCCAGCTCGACGCCCTTTCCGGACGCGGTCGGCGCGACGACGTCGAGCGCGCTTTCGACGGACCCGCGAAGCGAGAACGGCTCGGCTTCGAGGTCGACCTTGCCGGCCTCGATCTTCGAGAAATCGAGGATGTCGTTGATGATCGTCAGGAGCGCGTCGCCTGACGTCCGGATGGTCTCCGCGAAGTCCCGCTGCTCCGCGTCGAGCTCCGTTTCGAGGAGCAGCCCGCTCATGCCGATGACGGCGTTCATCGGCGTCCGGATCTCGTGGCTCATTGCCGCGAGGAACGCGCTCTTCGCCTGGTTCGCGGCCTCGGCCGCGGTCTGGGCCTCCTGAGCCTGCCGGAACAGCCGGGAGTTCTCGATCGCGATCGACGCCTGCCGGGCGAGACCGACGAGGAATCCGAGGTCGGCGTCATTGAACGGGGCGCCTTCGGAACGCCAGACCGCCGCGACACCGATGACCCGGTCGCGTGCGATCAGCGGTGCCGCCATCAGCCGGTCGATCTCGGCGTTCCAGTCATCCGTGTTCGGGATATCCCTGACCCGCGGGTCCGCGCCGGCGTCGTTGACGAACTCCGGCGTCCGCGTCCGGATGATGTCGCCGATGATGCCCTCGCCCTCGACGATCTCGTCAGCCTTGATCGCATCGGCCGCCTGGCCGATCACGAGGATGGCCCGGAACCGGCCGGTCTCCCGGTCGGCGAGAAACAGCGCCGTGGTGTCTGCGGCGAGCAACGTCTGGACCCGCTCGCCGATCCGCTCGAGGACGACCTGCGAGTCCAGCGTGACCGAGATCTCCTGGCCGACATCCGCGAGCGCGGCCATCTCGTCGGCGCGACGGTGTGCCTCCTGATAGAGGCGTGCGTTCTGGATCGCGACGCCGACGTTTGCCGCGATCGTCGCGAGGAGCCGCGCGTCGGCCTCGCCGAAGCGTCCTTCCTGGGTCGTGCTCTGGACGCTGATCACGCCGATCGCCGACTCGCCGGTCAGGATCGGCACGCCCAGGTACGACTTCGCGAGCGTCCCGACCCCGCGACTCCCGATCGCGTCCCAGTCGGATTCGCGGTGAAGGAGGAGCGGCTCGCGCGCCCCCATGATCCGCGACGTCAGACCTTCGCCGTAGTCCATCGCTGGCTGTTGCTGGCGCTCGCCACCTTCGAAGTAGTACGGGAACTCGAGCCGCCGGCCGTCCGTGTCGAGGAGGGCGACGTAGACGAGGTCGGCTTCGAACGTCCGTCGGACCTCCTCGCCGACCAGCTCCAGCAGGTTGCCGAGATCGAGCTGCGTCGCAAGCGCGTTGCCCACCTCGTTGACCGTAGCGAGCTCGGCGAGGCGCTGGCGGGTCTCCTCGATGAGGCGAACGTTCTCGAGAGCGACGCTGAGGCTCGCCGCGAGCGTCGTCAGGAGCTCCTCGTCGGACTCGGAGAAGGCCTCGTCCCGATCGAGGTTCTGGAGGCTGATAACGCCGAGGACTCGTGAGCCCAACGTCAAGGGGGCGAGGACGAGGGACTTCGGCAGCTCACCCTGGGTGATCACGACCTCGCCGTTCTGGACGTCCTCGAGAATCGCCGCTTCGCGGACGCGCATCGAGGCGCCGGTTTCGACGACGAGCTTGCGGAAGCTCCGCAGCGGCATCGGTTCGTCGGGCCAGCGCTCGCCGTTCTCGATCGCGTACGGGAAGTGGACCAGCCCCGTCTCGTCGTCGATGACGGCGATGTCGACGATCTGGGCGTCGAAGATCGCCTGGATGCGGTCGCCGACGAGGTCGTACATCGCCTGCATGTCGAGCTTCTCGGCGAGACCCCGCTGGACGTCGTTGATCAGGGCCAGCTCCGCGGCCCGCTCGTTCGTCTCCGTCAGGAGGCGGCGCGTCTCGTCAAAAAGCCTCGCGTTCTCGAGCGCGACGCTCAGGCTGGAGGCGAGCGTCGTGAGCAGCCGGACGTCGGAGTCGCTGAACGCGTCTTCCTCGTCGAGGTTCTGCAGGGAGATCCGGCCCCGGACTTCGTCGCCGACCATCATCGGCGCGATCAGGATCGACTTCGCGGGCTCGCCCTGGACCTCCGTGGTCGACAGGTTGCGCGATTCGAGCCAGCCGACGAGGTCACGGTTGACAAGCAGCGGCCCGCGCGTCCGAATGACCTCCCGGCTCAATCCGCTGATTCGGGTCGGCTCGTCCGGGAGCCGGATGCCCCGTTCGATCGTGTAGGGGTAATGGGCGGTGCCCGCTGCGTGGTCGAAGATCCCGATGTCGACCACCTGGGCATCGAAGATGTCCCGGATCCGGTCGCCGACGAGGTCGTACATCGCCTGGATGTCGAGCTCCTCGGCGAGGCCCCGCTGGACCTCGTTGATGAGGGCCAGCTCGGCCGCCCGCTCGTTGGTCTCTCCGAGGAGCCGCTTCGTCTCGTCGAAGAGACGGGCGTTCTCGAGCGCCACGCCCATGCTGGCGGCGAACGTCCCGAGCAGCCGCTCGTCGGCTTCGGTGTAGGCATGCTGCTGGAGGCTTTCGAGGCCGAGGACGCCGATGACCCTGCTCGCGCCCGTGATCGGGACGCCGAGCCACGACTGGGTGGCCGAACCGCCGACGTCGATCGCGCCGGCAGCCGCCTGCTCCTCCTCGGTCCCGACGCGGATTGCCTTCCCGGACAGGATTACCCTGGACGTCATCCCGACACCCAGCTCGAACGTGCCGCGGGAGAATCGCTCGCCCTCGTCGATGTCGTACGGCCACGAGATCAGGTTCGTTGCCGGATCGTGGAGGGCGATGAAGATCGAGTTGGCCTCGAACAGCTGGCGAACACGCTCGCCGACCAGCTCGATGATCGCGTCGAAGTCGAGCTGCTCCGCGAGAGCCCGGCCGATCTCGTTCACGAGCGCCAGCTCGGCGTTCCGCTGGCGCGTCTCCTCGATTGCCCGAACCCGGGTCAACGCCGAGCCGATGTGCTGCCCGACGAACGCGAGCAGGTCCCGGTCGGCGTCCGTGTAGCGCTCCTCGGCCGAGTAGGTCTGGCAGACGACGACGCCGACCGTCGCGCCGTCCGACTTGAGCGGAGCGCCCAGCCAGTCGCCGTCGCCGACGGCGCCGACCGTCTCGATCTCGCCGGCCGCGACCAGCTCGAGATGGCGCTCGGTACCGATGATCTCGGGCCGGCCTGTTCGGAGGACGTAGGCGGTCACGCCGCGGGCGTACCCGACGCCGAACGGCTCCCAGAGATTGGGGTCGGGCACGTCCGGGTCGACCGTGTCGACGTTGTACGGGAAGTTGATCGCCTTGCGCCGATCGTCGTACAGCGCGATGTAGAAGTTCTCGGCGTACATGAGCGTGGCGACGGTCGCATGGACCTCGCGATAGAACGCCTGCAGGTCGTGGGCCGCCGTTGCGGCCTCCGCGATCCGGAACAGGGCGGCCTGAACCAGCGCCGATCGGTCGTGCCTGGCTTCGCGCGCCTCGAGCTCAGCGACTCGCGCACGGAGCGCGGTCAGCTCGTCGGCACTGGGCAGCTGGTTGGTCTCCCCGTCGCGCTTGGGCGCCACGCTGCTCCCTCTGAGGCGCCGATGACGGCCGGCGCTCGTCGGGCGAGCATAGCGAACGGCGCGTGGTCGCGGCTGTCAGCCGCGCGACTCGTGCCGGGTCACTGCCTCAGCTGCCGGACTCGGATCCATCGTGGCCGCTGCCCGCGAGAGCGTCTCCACTCGCCTGTACGCGAGAGCGTCTTCACTCGCCGCTGCCGGCGGCGCGGTGGTCGAGATAGGTCCGATCCTTGTTGAAGACGACGCAGACGCCATCCCGATCGCCGGCCGCCCACGCGTCGGCCGGCGGCACCCAGATCGCGGTTCCGTAGCGGGACGCATCGAGGGGCCGACCCACGTACGCCGCGAACGCCGCCTCGCAGTCGTCCTGACCCTCCTGGGCGAGGGCGGCCAAGCCCGGATACTGGTCCGCATCCGGCAGCGCGACGGTCGTCGAGACCTCGTGGCTATGCGACAGATTGCACGCCGCCCGCTCGCTCGAGACGACGGTCGTCAGCTGCTGCGTCGTCCCCGCGACCGGCGCGGCGTTTGACGCGACATCCGTGCCGCCGGGCAACCGCAGGAAGAGACAGTCACCGCTGACGAGCTCTGTCGGCGCGACCGCCTTCGGCGTCAGCACCCAGAGAAGCACGAGCCCGCCGACGAACAGGAACATCGCCGTCCGCAGCGCCCGGTTGGCCCAGAAGCCGCGAAGCTCACCCGCGAGCTGCTCGCGGGCGGATGCTCGGCCATACCGGTCGCGCTCGCGCGTCACGGGCCGACGAGTCGCCGCCGATCGCGGCTCCCGCTGGTGGCCGGGCTTACGCCCGCTCGAGATACCGCTCGCGGTCCCAGTTGTGGACCATCGAGTCGTACGTTTCCTGCTCGACGCGGGCGGCGTTCAGGTAGTGCTGAACGACGTCCTCGCCGAAGATCTCGGCAGCCGCCTCGGAGCTCTCGAGCTCGCGGATCGCCTCATACAGCGCGCGCGGCATCCGCTGGACGCCGGTCGCGATGTAGCCATTGCCCTTGAACTCGTCGGCGAGCTCCAGCTTGCGCTCGATGCCCCACAGCCCTGCTCCGACCATGGCGGCGTACGTCAGGTACGCGTTCATGTCGCCGCCCGGGAAGCGATTCTCGACGTGGAGGGCGTTGCCGTGGCCGACTAGCCGGAAGCCGGTCGTTCTGTTGTCGCGACCCCAGACGACGTTCACTGGTGCCCAGGACAGCGACGCATAGCGCTTGTACGAGTTGATGTTCGGGGCGATGAAGATCGCGAGCTCGCGGCTGAGCGCCATCATCCCGGCCATGAAATGGGCCAGGGTGTCGGACATGCCATACGGCCGGCCGGCGGCGGGGTCATGGGTCAGCGACCGCGAGCCGTCCTCGTTCCAGACGCTCATGTGGAGATGGCCCGACGAGCCGGTCCACGAGTGGTCGGGCTTGGCCATGAACGAGATGCCCCAGCCGTTGAGGTAGGCAATCTCCTTTGCGCCGTGCTTGAACAGCACGCTCCGGTCGGCCGACTCGAGGACGTGGTCGTAGCGGATGTTCACCTCGTGCTGGCCGGGAGCGGCCTCGCCCTTGCTGAACTCGACGGGGATGCGGGCCTCGGTCATCTGGTTGCGCAGCAGGCGGTGGAGCGGCTCGGCCTTCGTCGCCTGGAGGAGGTGATAGTCCTCGTTGTAGTAGCCGAAGCGCTCCGGGATCGCCCAGCCCCGCTGGGCCGACTCCTCCCAGGTCTCCTTGAGGATGTAGTACTCGAACTCCGAGCCCGCCTTCACGCTCAAGCCCATCGCCGCAGCCTTCGCGACCTGCTTCTTGAGGATCGTCCGGGGCGAGACAGGGATTTCGGCGTGGTCCTCTTCGTTGAACGTGTCCCCGAGCACGATCGCAGTCTTCTCGAGCCATGGCAGGACCCGGAGCGTGTCCCAGACCGGATCGGCGATCCAGTCGCCGTACCCCGTCTCCCAGTTCATGAGGTGGAAGCCCTCGGGCGTGTTCATCTCCATGTCGGTCCCGAGGAGGTACGTGCAGAAGTGGGCGCCGTGGTCGATGACGCCCTCGAGGAACGCCTGGGCCTGGACGCGCTTGCCCATCAGCCGACCCTGCATGTCGGTGATGGCCACGATCAGGGTGTCGATTCGGCCGTCCTCGACCATGCCCCGGAGCTCTGCGAGCCGGGGGTGCAGGTCGTGCGCGGAATGGCCGTCGGAGTGGGCTGTGTGCGTGTCGGTCGCCATCGTTCCCCTTCCCTGAGACGTATCGGGGGCCGGCGCCGCCGGCCCCCTGTGCCTGTGCCGTGGAGGATCAGGCCTGGCCCAGCTCCTCCGCTGCGTGCTCGAACTCCATCTCGATCTCGCTGAACTCTTCGTCAGCGCCGGCGTGGACCTGCGGACCCTTGAAGCGCGACCGCGCCCATGCAAAGTAGTAGACCAGCAGCACGACCACCGTGCCAAGCATGAACGGCCACGAGATGTTGCCGGACGTGGGCCACGAGAACAGGACCATCAGGACCAGCACCCAGAACACCGCGATCCACGCGATGGGCTTCGACAATCGGCCGAGGCTCCACACGCGCTCGCTCAGCCAGCCCTGCGTCGTCGCGCCAAGGTAGATGACGACGCCGTAGGCCGCGTACAGGAAGATCGTGCTGATCGCGGTGACGATGACGATCGCCGTACCGGTGCCGACGATGAAGGCCGCAACGGTGAAGAGCCAGGAGACGACGACGATCGCGATCAGCGCGTTCGCCGGTGTCCGGAACCGATGGGAGACCTTCTTCAGCCAGCCGGAGCCCGGGATTCCGTCGTCACGGCTGAACGCATAGAGCATACGGCCGGCGGACGCCACCGACGACAGGCCGCAGAACGCCATGGCGATCGCGATGCCGGCAGCGAGGATCCCGCCGAGCTGGGCGCCGAGGTTGTAGACGAGGATGTCGATGACGGCCACACCGCCGCCGAAGTAGTACTGGCTCGCCGTCGGCAGGGTCGAGTCATCGAGCGTCGCCGGGAACAACGTCGACAGATTCGGCAGATGCAGCGTGAGGACGAGCAGGAAGGCATATCCGACGACCGCGGAAACCGCGACCGAGAGGAAGATCCCCCAGGCGCTCGCCACGCGGGCACCCACGGTCTCCTCGGCCACGTGGGCAGACGCGTCGTACCCCGTGTACGTCCAGTTGGCCTGGAGCAGCGAGAAGAAGAACGCGAGGATCAATGGGTACGACACCGCCGGGCCGTAGGTCAGGTGGAAGATCCCGAGGTTATTGTCCCAGCCGCCTGCGACATCCTGGGGCTGGATGGCGAACAGCGTCAGGCCCGACTCGTCGGGCTTCCCGGCAACCGTGACGAGCACGACGACCGCGGCCACGATCACGATGTGCCACCAGACGCTGACCTGGTTGAGCAGCGCAACGAGGTTGATGCCGGCGATGTTCATCGCCAGCTGGACGAGCATCAGGATGCCCATCGTCACGAGCTGGCCGTTCAGGTAACCGCCGAGGAACGTCGCGGTGTTGAACGTACCCCCGAAGATCTTGTCGACGATCGTGGCGTTGATGAAGCCAGCCGCGGCGTAGTTGATGCCGGCGACGATCGCGAACTGGCCGATGAGATTCAGCCAGGCCGTCCACCAGCCCCAGTTCTTGTTCTTCATCCGCGAGGCCCAGTAGTACAGGCCGCCGGCGGTGGGGTAGGCAGACGCGATCTCGCCCATCGCCGCGGCGATCGCGAGCACGAAGACCGTGATCAAGGGCCAGCCGATCAGCACGGCCGCGGTACCAGCCCAGGCGAGGCCGTAGTCGTACAGGATGACCGCGCCGGTCAGGATCGAGATGATCGAGAAGCTGATCGCGAAGTTGCTGAACCCGCCCATCGAGCGCAGCAGCTCCTGGGCGTAGCCCAGCTTATGGAGGTCGGCGCGGTCGCGCTCAATGGCCTCTTCGCGAGAACGAGCCTGAGTCATCGAATCCTCCCAGTGTCGACCTGCCCGGCGGAGCCCTCCTCGCCGGGTCGCCGGCTCCTCCCTCCAGGTCCGGCCGAGACGGGTCCGGCGCACGACGGCGCCGGAGCGATGACGCGGGGGTTGCGTAGTGGGAATCGCGCACGGATCCGCGCGCCGCTCCATGGCGCGGCGGAGCCTGCAGCCGAGGTCCCTCTCGTGGTGTCTCTCGCTGGCCCTCCTTTCGCGTGGAGCGTGGGCGCTCTCCATGCGTCGAACGGGCGACGCGCGGACTATACGCGCCCGCCTTGACGTTCGGAAAGCCTGCGTCGCGACGGCCGGGCGGCGTCCGGGCCACGTACGATTGCGCCCATGGAGGCCAGTACGCTCCCGATCTTCGAGCTCGGCGTGCTGCTGCTCCTCGCGGCATCCGCCGGCTGGATCGCGCGCCGCGTCCGGTTGCCGGCGATCGTGGGCTATCTTGGGGTCGGCGTCCTGGTGTCGCCGTTCACCCCGGGCTACGTCGCCGATCACGAGCAGCTTCAGCTGCTCGCCGACGTGGGCGTCGTGCTGCTCCTGTTCGAGGTCGGCATCGAGGTCGACGTCGTGCGCCTTCGCCGGGAGCACGGCCAGCTGCTCTGGGCCGCGCCACTCCAGACGATCATCACGACGATCGTCGCCACGGCGGCCGCCCTCGCGGGCGGCCTGCCACCGTTCGGGGCCGGCGCGGTCGGGATCGGCGTCGCGATGTCGTCGAGCGTCGTGATCGTCAACATCACCCGGAGCCGCCGCCGGACGACAACCCCAGAGACCGAACAGGCGCTGCTCGGCTGGAGCGTCCTCCAGGACATCACCGGCGTTGCACTCTCGGTCCTGCTGCTGGCGGTCTATGGCTCAGCAGCCCGGCCACCCCTCATCGCGTTCGGGGGTCTGATCGCGTTCGCGGCAATCGCGGTCGTCGCCGGCCTCGTCCTGGCCCAGGTCCTCCGCCGCCTCGGGGCGGAGCATGACCTGTTCCTCATCGTGTCCGTGGCGACCGGCCTCGCCCTGGCCGGCGCCGGGGCGGTCGTCGCCGGCATCCCCTTGGCCCTCGCCGCATTCGTCGCAGGACTCGCGGTCGCCGAGACGCCCGAGTCCGCCGAGGCACGCCGCCGCCTCCTCCCCTTCCGCGATGTCTTCGCGGTGCTGTTCTTCGTCGCGATCGGGACGCTGATCGATCCCGAGAAGCTGTCCGACGGGCTCGGCTGGCTGGCGCTGATCGTCGGACTGGTGATCGTGGCCAAGGTCTTCGTCGCGACGGCTCTCGCCCGCTTCGTCGGGCTGCGGGGCCAGCCGGTCCAGCTCGGGATCGGCCTCGGCCAGATCGGGGAGTTCAGCTTCGTCCTGGGATCGACGGCCGTCGCCGCCGGCGCCATCGGGATCGAGGTCTACGAGGCGATCCTGGGCGCCGTCGTCGTGACGATCATCGGTTCGACCGTGCTCGTCCGGGCCTTCGGCGGGAACTCGCGCGAGACGCAGCCTGCGCCTGCCGAGGGATGATGTCCGGCCGCTGACCGGCTAGTACATCATCGTCGTGTCGGACGGAAAGTCGAAGTCGAAGGCCGTTGCCGGGATCGGCGCGTCGGGCGCGTAGTCGACGGCCTCGGCGTGGCGGTTGGCGGCCCCACCCATCGACTCGATCAGCCGCAGGATGACGCCGTCCTCGCGGTCCACAGCCACCTGGATGTGGAAGTCCGGCCGGTCGGCCGCCAGCTCGATCGTCCGCGGATGGTCGCATTCGACGAGGATCACGGAGCGGCCGGTGACCCCCACGACGTCGGTGCCGGAGATCCAGCAGCGGCCGGTCGCCAGCACGTTCTGGCAGTAGCCGGCTGGGTGGATGAACGTGTCGGGCAGCGTCTCCATCGGCAGCGGCGTGAGGGGCTCGTAGACACGAGATCGGCCGGGGAAGTCCTTGTCGAGCCCGCGGATCGACTGGCGGACCGGTCGCCGCGTCCCAACCTTGTGCGGCGCGGAATAGGTCCGCACGATCTCGGCGTCGGACAGCCACAGCTCGTAGTTGCCGGCGGTGCCGCGGCGGCCCTCGGTCGTCGTCACCCGCGCGTTGCCGGGATGAGCGAGCAGCACCTCCGACGTCGCGACGTGCCGCCCGCGCGCAGTGCCCGTCTCCTCGTCGATTCGCATTCGGAGCGTCGAGAACCGCAGCTCCGCATCGCGCATGAACGTGAACAGCTCGACGAGCGTCGGCAGCCGGCCGGCCGGCAGCGCCGGGATCTCCGGCCGGGGCAGGTCCGCGGCGCGTGCGGGCACGAGCGCCGCCCGGTCCCAGGAACGTGTCTCCACGGGCCGGATTGTAGCCGCTGGCCGCCCCTTGACAGGGCGAGTCCCGGGAGCGTATATATCGCGTCACGATATATCGACAAGCGATGTATCATGCTGCGAGCTACGGAGGGGTGGGAGATGTCGGTTCGTCGACTGTTCGCGGTGATCCTGCCGGTCGGTGCGCTCCTCGCGCTGACGGCCGCAACGTCCGCCGCGGGCGCCCGCCAGGCGGGCGGCACGTTCGTCGATGCCGACGGCAACACCGTCGGCTGGGTCCAGCTCGTCGAGGACGCGAGCGGCGTCGTCCACGTGAACGTCAAGGTTTCGGGCCTCGCGCCCGGCAGGCACGGGATCCACATCCACGCGATCGGTGCGTGCTCGCCGACGTTCGCCGCGGCCGGGCCCCACTACAACCCGCTCGGCCACCAGCACGGCCTGCTGAACCCGAACGGCTCGCACGCGGGCGACCTGCCGAACCTCATCGTCAACGGCGACGGGATGGGACGCCTGAACGCGACGACCGACCACATCACGATCTCGCCCGGGCCGACGACGCTCTTCGACGCGACGCCCGGCGCCGAGGGGTCCGCGTTCATCATCCACGCCAACGAAGACGACCAGCTGACCGACGCGACCAATGGCAACAGCGGCGCGCGGATCGCCTGCGCCGTCATCGAGCCCGAGTGACCGACGCGGCGCTCGGCAGGCACGGCGAGACGGCGATGTGGGTCGTCGTCGCGCTGATCGGTGGGCCACGGACCGCGATCGGCTTGCTCGACGCGGTTCGCGATCTCGATGGGCGGGTCGGGCCGGGACGGCTGCTGGGGGCAGTAGCCCGGCTCGAGCGCCTCGAGCTGATCGAACGTGCCGAGGGCGCCTATCGACTCGGCGGGCGGATCTTGTCCGGGCGATCGCAGACGAGCACCATGTGATGCACGACGGAGGTGGCACCCAAATGAACCGGGGATTCGACGAGCTCGGCCGGTTCGCCGAGCCGTCGCTGTACATCCTGGTCTCGCTGGCCGACGGCCCGAAGCACGGCTACGCGATCATGACCGACGTCGAAGCGGTCTCCGGCAGCCCGATGGGCCCGGGGACCCTGTACGGAGCACTGGCTCGTCTCGAACGCCGCGGCCTGATCGAGGCGCTCGAGCCGGAGGATCGCCGCCGGCCGTACCGCCTGACGGCGCTTGGCGCGACGACGCTCGAGGCCCAGCTTCGAAGCCTGAGCGGCTTCGTCGCGACGGGTTTGGCGAGGGTAGAGGGGAAGGCCAAATGAGTGCCCTGATCCGGCTGTATCCGCGGGCGTGGCGGGAGCGCTACGAGGCGGAGTTCCTGACGCTGCTCGAAGCGCGGCCACCCACGCTCTATGACCGGTTCGACATCGTCCGCGGCGCGCTCGACGCACGGCTGCACCCACAGGTGCGATCCGCGGAGCGTGAGGACCCGTCGGTGCCTGAAGGAGACCGACGGATCGCGCGGGTGCTGGGCTACGCTGGCATCGCCGGCGCGATCCTGTGGCCCCTGTCGTTCCTGGTGATGCTCGCAGGACCGGTCGTCTACGACGGTGACGGGGCATACCGTGACGGGTCCGCGGCATTTCCATTCTTCTTCGGGGCGGTGGTCCTGATGGTCGCCGGTCTGATCGGCCACCTGATCACACTGCCGAGGACGGCCGTCGTTGGTCGCGCGAGCGCTCTGATCGCAATCCCGCTCTTCCTGTTGCTGGGGATGGGCCCGTGGATGTGGTACTTCGGACTCGCGGCCTTCTTCCTCGTGGCGGTCCTTGCGGTCACCGGACAGCGCGCCGGAACGTGGTCGCCGTGGGCTTCGTTCACGGTCGTCTGCTCGGTCCTCGGCGTGATGCTCATCGGCGTCGTCGGGGCATCGCTCGCCACCGACCGAATGTCGGGTGGAGCGTTTTTCGTCGTCGCGGGGATGGCCCTCGTGCCCGTCTGGCTCGCCGTTGGCGGCACGCTGATGCGTGACGGGCAATCGGTCGCGGCGGCATGACCGATGGCCGGCCGCCTCGCCGAACAAGGGCTCCAGCCGGCTGACGACCACGCGCCGCTGACGAGCGCGGCGCTCACGTCGCTCCGCGCGCGGCAGGTCGGCGGAATGTCCCGTCGGACGCTGCTCCGGCGGTCGATCGGATTGGGTGTCGCCGTCGTCGCCGTCGAGTGGACCTCCGGCCTCGTGAGCTTCCTGTGGAAGGCCACCGCCGGCGGCAGCGCGAAGGTCCGGATCGGGACGCTCGACGAGCTGGTCAGGAACAACCCGGGCCTGCCGATTGCCGATGGCTTCCCCGCATACGTCGCGGAGGCGCGCGCGTTCGTGATGACCTTGGATCCCGGCCGGGGCTGGCAGCCCGGCGTCGATGAGACGGGCGACGGAACCGCGTTGAACGTGCGGGCGCTGTCGCAGATCTGTCCGCACCTCGGCTGCCGGCCGAACCCGTGCGTCGAGGACTTCTGGTTCCACTGCCCGTGCCACCAATCACGGTATGACCGCAAGGGGCAGAAACCGGCAGGCCCGCAGTACGGTCCCGCCGACCGCTCGATGGATCGCCACCCGATCGCGGTCGATGACGCCGGCGTCCTGACGATCGACACCTCGCGCGTCGTGCTCGGCCCGCTGCCGATCGCGCTTGGCCAGCCCGGCGTGGTCCCGCCCAAGGTGCTGCGAGGCTGCGGCGGGTGACGACGGTTCGCCGTCCGGCCGGCCGCGGCCTGCTCCGCCTGTACCCGCGGGCCTGGCGCGAGCGGTACGAGGAGGAGATGCTCGCGCTGCTGGAGGAGGCCGGGCTTGACTGGCGGGGCCGGGCGGACCTGTTCCGCGGGGCGATGGACGCCCGGATCCACGCGGCGTCTCGCATTCCCGGCATCGCGGCGCTGCTCGCGGGTGGCCTCTGGACCGTGGCCGGCGCGGGCGTCCTTACCCAACCGGTGCCGCCCGACTGGCCCGGTCATCTCCAGGAGACCTTGCCGTTCGGCGTGGTCGCGATCCTCGCGGGAACGATCGCGCTGGTTGGCTGCTGGGCGCGGAGCAGCGATCATGGAGGCCGGGGTGGGGCGACCGTCGCGCTGCTCGTCGTCGTCAGCCAGCTCGCCTGGGCGATCGCGCTGGTCGCCGGCTTCGCCGGGTTCGCAGACAGCCCGACGCTCGCGGCCAGTCAGGCGGTCGGCGCCACGGGTTGCCTCGTGATGGGCTTGCTCCTGCTGCGAGCGGGCGACGAGCCGATCGGGCTGATCCTCGTGGCGGCGCCACCGGTCCTGCTGTTCGGCTGGCCTGTCGCGTGGCTCGCGTTCGGACTGGCGTGGACGGGCATCGGGTTCATCCTGCTCCTCGGGCTCGGGCGCGACGACCAGGGACCGCTCGCCGCCTAGCCGCCCGGCCGCCTAGCCGCCTCCGCCGCCCTTGCCGAGACCCGGCTCGGTCATCGCGGCCGGATCGAGCAGCTCGTCGAGACGGTCCGCGGCAATTCCCCGTTCCGCGGCGAGGTCGCGGATCGTCCGGCCGCTCTTGAGCGCCTCCTTCGCGAGCGCCGCTGCGGCGTCGTACCCGATCTCGGGGGCGAGGGCGGTCGCAAGCATCAGTCCCTGCTCCACGAGCTCCGGACCGCGCCCCGTCGCGGTGATTCCTTCGACGCAGCGCGAAGCGAAGTTGCCCGCGGCGGCCGCGAGCAGCGTGATCGACTCGAGCATCGCGACGGCGGTCACCGGCAGCATCACGTTCAGCTCGAGCAGCGACCCAGTCTGGGCAAAGTTGATCGTCGCATCGTTGCCGACCACCCGGGCGACAACCATCGTCAGGCTCTCGACGATCACCGGGTTCACCTTGCCGGGCATGATCGACGACCCGGGCTGCGTCTCCGGCAGGGCGATTTCGGCGAGTCCGGCCCGCGGGCCCATGCCCATGAGCCGGACGTCGCTGCCGATCTTCCAGAGCGAGAGGGCGATCGTCCGGATCGCGCCGTGGGCGGCGATCGACGCGTCGATCGTGGCCTGGGCATGGAAATGGTTCGAGGCTTCGCGGACCTCGACGCCGGTCAGCCGCGACAGGTGCTCGCATGCCCGGGCGGCGTAATCCGGGTGGGCGTTGATGCCGGTTCCGACCGCGGTCCCGCCGAGCGGCACGGTGAGCAGCTCGTCGCGGGCGGTCCCGGCCCGGCGGATCGACTCCTCGACCTGCCCGGCGTAGCCCCGGAACTCCTGCCCGAGCCGGATCGGGGTCGCGTCCTGGAGGTGCGTCCGGCCGGTCTTGACGACCGGCCACAGCTCGTCGGCCTTGGCGTCGAGCGCATCGCGAAGTGCAGCCAGGGCTGGAAGCAGCTCCTCCTCGATCGCGATCGCGGCCGATAGCTGGAGCGCGGTCGGGATCGTGTCGTTCGAGCTCTGGCATTTGTTCACGTCGTCGTTCGGATGAACGCGCCGGTCGCCGCCGAGCCGCCGCGTCGCGAGCGTCGCGACGACCTCGTTCATGTTCGTGTTCGTCGACGTCCCGGAGCCGGTCTGGTACACGTCGATCGGGAAGTGGGCGTCGTACCGGCCATCGGCGACTTCGGCGGCGGCCGCAGCGATCGCGTCGGCGACGTCAGCCGGGAGCAGGCCGAGCTCCTTGTTGGATTCGGCTGCGGCCTGCTTGATCAGTGCCAGGGCTCGAATGAAGCGCCGCGGCAGCGGCTGGCCGGAGATCGGGAAGTTCAGGACGGCCCGCTGGGTCGAGGCGCCGTACAGCGCGTCGGCCGGGACCTCCATCTCGCCCATCGAGTCGCGCTCGACGCGCATCGTTCCAGCAAGGGCTGTGCCATCGGTCACGTCGGTCATCGGTTCGATTGTAGGGCGGGCGCCGCGTACTTCCGGTGGACGGCGACCTGCCGGAAGCCGACCGACTGATACAGGCCGTTCGACGCCTCGTTCCCGAGCTCTGCGAACACCATCGCATCGCGGGCGCCCTCATCGCGCAGCCGCCGGAGCCCGAACGCGTTCACGGCCTTCGCGAGGCCGAGCCGGCGGTGCATCTGGTGGGTCCCGACCGGCTCGAAGTAGCCGAGCTCGGCCGCCGGATCGAGCCAGCACATCGTGAACGCCGCGAATGAGCCATCCGGCGCGACCGCCACCGCATCGAGGTCGTAGCGGTACCCGGGCAGGTCGACGAGGATCCCGTATTTCTCGGTGGTCATCTTCGACGGCGCGAACGCCGAGCGATGGACCTCGACGCGGGCCGGGATGTCCTCGGGGCCGGTCAGGTTGCGAAGCGTGTAGCCGGGCGCCACGTCGCGCCCCGGCAGCTCGCGTTCGAGCGACTGGAAATACTGGGTGAGGCCATCGTCGGTGGCGCCGTAGCCCAGCCGGGCCAAGACGTCCTGCTCGGGCCAGCCGTCGGCCGCCCACGCCTCCAGGGGCTTTGGGTTCTCGGGCGTGGACGAGAGCGCGATGGCCCGTTCTGACGCCCAGGTCAGGATCTCCTCGCGAACGCGCCGCTCATCCGATTCGTCGAGCCCGGGCGCGACGAACCAGTCGAGGCCGTTTGGCAGGCTGATCCAGCCCCAGGCCACCGTCCGGCCGCCGTCGGTCCAGATCCGGATCCGGGCCGGCCAATCGGCGTCGGGGCCGCCGCTCGCGAGCCACCACGCGACGTCGCCGATGGTCGACGGGATCAACGGCCGGCGCGGCGTCAGCCACGCCGCGGTGAGCGCGGCCTGGATCTCGCGCAGGTCGTCGACCGACGCGTAGGCGCGGGAGGTCAGGGCCATCGGCGGAGGATATCCGGTGCCTCTCGTAGACTTCGGCCAATGTCGGACCCGAGTGCCCCCACGGTCACGGCGATCGCCCCCGGGGCGTTCCGGAAGGTGATGGGTCATTTCGTGACCGGGATCACCGTCGTGACGACGCTCCAGGGTGGCCGCCCGCGCGGGATCACCGTGAACGCCCTGACCTCGGTCAGCCTCGACCCGCCGCTCGTCGTCGTCGCCCTCGATCGCCGGCGCTTCATCACCCCGTCGGTCCACGAGACGGGTCGATACGCCGTCAATGTCCTGTCCGAGGACCAGCAGGCGCTGTCCGACTGCTTCGCCGGAGCGGCCGTCGAGCCATCTCGCGACGACTTCTGCGGTGCGTCGTGGACGCCGGGCCCGACCGGGCTCCCGCTCCTCGACGGCGCGATCGCGACACTCGAGTGCACGGTCACGGAGACCTTCCAGGCCGGCGACCACGAGCTCTTCGTGGCCCGGGTCGACTCGCTCGGGAACGCGGAGCCGCACCCGATGCCGCTCCTCTACTACCGCCGGCAGTACCTGAAGATCCAACGCTCAGAGTCTGCGCCGCTCGAGGGTGTCCCGGAGCACGTCACGGGACCCATCACGACGGGCGACGAGCCCGGCGAGGCCTGAGGCGCCGCCGCGTGCCCACGGTCACCGCGAATGGCCTCGAGGTGGCGTACGAGACCCATGGGTCCGGCCCGCCACTCGTCCTGCTCCACGGCGCGACGTCGATCGGCAGGGAGGATTTCGGCGCCCAGATCCCGCTCTTCTCGAAGGCGTTCCAGTTGATCCTCCCGGATGCCCGGGGACACGGCCACACGCGCTGGGACGCGGCGGACGGCTTCCAGTACGACTGGCTCGTCGAGGACCTCGCGGGATTCACGGAGGCGCTCGAGCTCGAGACGTTCCACCTGCTGGGATTCTCGATGGGGGCGATGACCGCGCTTCAGTTCGCGGCAGCGTTCCCGGAGCGGATTCGGACGCTCGTCATCATCGGCATCAGCCCGCAGCGCGAGCCACGAGCCTCGGTTGCCCGGCGCCTGTTGGATCCCCGACGGGCGGATATCGACGATCCGGACTGGGGCATCGTGCTCGCCCGGCGCCACGACGAAGGCCAGGGCGTGGGCGCGTGGCGGACGCTCCTGCCGGCAATCGCCGCGGATGTCGCCGTCCAGCCGCTGATGACCCCCGCTGAGCTCCACGCGATCGACGCGCCGACGATGGTCGTGTGCGGCGACCGCGACCCGTTCGTGCCGGTGGGCCATGCGTGGCAGGTCCAGCGCCAGCTGCCCGATGCGCGGTTGCTCGTCGTCCCGGGCGCCGGCCACGAGGTGATGGTCCAGCGGCCGGCGCTCTTCAACGAGGCGCTCTCGGGCTTCTACCGGTCGACGCAGGCGGTTGCCGAGGCGCGAGCCGCGCGGGCGGAGCCGGGACCCGTCGCCACGCCCGCCGAGCCGGAAGCGGAGCACGTCCACACGCTGTGAGCCAGGAGGAACCATCCCCATGACCACGCTGCTCGTCCTCTACCGCCGCCCCGAAGGCGGCGACGCGGCATTCGCGGAATTCGAGCGCCGCTACGCGACCGAGCACATGCCGCTCGTCGCCCAGACGCCCGGACTCCGGGCGACGCGCGTCCAGCGAGTCACCGGCGCACTCGGTGGGGAGACGGACCTCTGCGTGGTCACCGCGATGGACTTCGACGACCGTGCGGCGCTCGACGCCGGCCTCGACTCGGACCCGATGCGGGCCGCCGGCCGAAATCTCCGCGAGATCGCCCCGGGACTGGCGACGTTCCTCGTCACCGAGGACGCACCGGACCTCGCGGCCGGCTGAGCAGCGGGCACGGTCGCCTCACAACGACAATGTCGGCCAGAGCCGACATGCTCGGAACGAACGAGTCCCGTCCACGAGCCCGTAGCGCCGCAAACGAAGATCTGAGCGCAGGGCGCGTGCTCACTCATTCAAGGCGCGTCCACTGACGTCGACAATGTCCGCTTGGAGCGACACGTCGCCAGGACGCACGCTCCGGGATGGTTCCCGGACCGTGGATACTGTCAGCGACACGGAGGACCGAGTGACCGAAGCCGCGCCAGCCCAGGCGCCGACGAACTCCGGCGGGACCCGCGTTCAGACGGCGTTCCCGGCGAGGGGGTCGGCCGGTGACACGCTTGATGGCGTCGCGCTCGTCACGTTCGACCGCCAGGAGGCGCTGAACGCGCTGAGCTTCGATCTCCTCGACGAGATCGCCGACACGCTCGCTCGCCTCGACAAGGACGAGGCATGCCGGGCGATCGTCCTGACGGGCGCCGGAACACGGGCATTCGCCGCGGGAGCCGACATCAAGGAGCTCTCGATCCAGACGCCGGTCACGCTGACCGTCGAGAACCGGTTCGCCGTCTGGGACCGCATCGGCGCGGTCCGCACGCCGACCATCGCGGCGGTGCGCGGGTTCGCGCTCGGCGGCGGCTGCGAGCTCGCGATGAGCTGCGACATGATCGTCGCCGCGGAGGACGCCCAGTTCGGCCAGCCCGAGATCAAGCTGGGCGTGATTCCCGGGGCCGGTGGCACCCAGCGCCTGACCCGGGCCATCGGCAAGGCGCGAGCGATGGAGCTGATCCTGACCGGCCGGAACATGACGGCGCCGGAGGCGGACGCGGCCGGACTGCTGACGAAGGTGGTCGCCCCCGACGAGACGCTCAACGCGGCGCTGGACCTGGCTGCGAGGATCGCCGCCCAGGCGCCGGTCGCCGTGCAGCAGGCGAAGCAGGCGATCCTTCGGGCGCATGAACTCTCGCTCTCCGCTGGCCTAGACTTCGAACGGCGCGCGTTCTTCCTGCTCTTCGCGACGGATGACCAGAGCGAGGGCATGCAGGCCTTCACAGAGAAACGACCACCGAACTGGAACGGCCGCTGAGGGCGGGGACGGAGGACGCACCGATGGAGCGAGACCCGCAGGGCGGTAGCGACTACGGTCGGGACGACCGCCGCGACTACGGCGACGAGCCCGCCCCGGCACTGCGCGATGCGCCGCCGGACGTTCTCGCCCCGATCGACGAAGGCGCCCCGGTCAGCGGCCATGTCGTCCCGGAGGCACGACCCGCGCCGTCGATCGCTGACACGCCGGAACATGATTGGACCGCCGCCTCGAAGGTGATCTTTCCCGCGCTCCGGCCGATCGGGACGCAGGGTCTCACCGTCGCCGATCTCTCGCCGGAGGCGCTCCAGGCGGACTCCTCGCGCCATCATTCGCAGCCGCTCGTCGACGAGGGACCGTGCGGGATCCCGGTCGTCTATGCGCTTCACGCGGGCGGCTTCGACGTGATCGTGAATGGTGACCACGTCCTGTCGTGGGGCGTCGGGGCGGAGGCGATCCAGGACGCCGCGATGAAGAACCTCGCCGAGTGGTCGGCGGGCGCGGCCTGGACCGACGAGGTGTCCGGCGAGCGACGCCTGCTGTCGTCCGACACGGGTGAGGGTTGGGACGCGTCGCGGATCCTGCTGCCCGAAGTGCTTGACCGCCTCGCCAAGGAGCTCGGATCGGTGGGGCGGGTGCTGGTCGGCCTGCCGGAGCGCCATCTCATGGTCGCCGGCACGCTTCGACCGGGCGACGAGGAGTTCGGATCGCTGTTCGCGGAGTTCGTCGTCGAACAGTCGGGCGGCGCGGACGAGCCGATCGACCGCCGGGTGTTCGAGCTGGCCGGCGGCCGGCTCGTCGAGTTCGCGGGCACGCCGGCCCCGGCCTGACGTCGCGTGGCCGATCTCCGCGTCGAGACCGCCGACGGAGTCGCGACCCTCACGCTCGGCCGGCCCGAGGCGCTCAACGCCCTCACGGTGCCGCTGAAGCACGAGCTCATCGAGGCGTTCACGACGCTCGCCGCCGACGCGAGCGTCCGCGTGGTCATCCTCACCGGCGAGGGTCGCGCATTCTGTGCCGGCCAGGATCTGCGCGAGCGCCGCCAGCCCGATGCCGCCCCGCTCGACGTGGAACTGCGCGAGCGCTACAACCCGCTGGTCCGGGCGATCCGCGCTGCCCCGCAGCCCGTGATCGCCGCGGTCAACGGCGTCGCGGCAGGCGCCGGCGCATCGCTCGCGTTCGGCTGTGACCTGCGGATCGCGGCTGACAGCGCCCGATTCGTTCTCGCGTTCGCTGCCATCGGCCTCATTCCCGATACCGGCGCGACGTGGACGCTGCAGCGGCTCGTGGGCCCCTCGAAGGCGATGGAGCTGAGCCTGCTCCCAGACCCGCTGTCTGCCGAGGACGCGGAGCGGTTCGGGCTGGTGACCCGAGTCGTGCCGGCGGCCGACCTGGCGGCCGAAGCGCACGCGCTCGCCGCGCGCCTGGCGGCGCTGTCACCTGGCGCCGTCGCGCGAACGAAACGAGCGATCCTGGCCGGCGCGACTTCGACATTCGAGGACGCGCTGGAGCTCGAGGCGACGCTCCAGGGTGAAGCCGGCCGGCATCCGGATCACGCGGAGGGCATCGCTGCGTTCATCGAGAAGCGTCCGCCGCGGTTCGGGCAGTAGGCTCGCCTAACCCGCTGTTTCGACCGCGTCCAGGTCGCGGTTGCCCGCATCGGCGGCGACCGGCGGTGCCTCTCCTTCGGGCGGCGTCTCGTCGAGGGGGGTGAGCGCGAGCAAGGCGGACCGGACGACGTCTGCACGCTCGGCTGCCTCGCGCTCACGGTCCTCGTATTTCCGGGCGGTGAGCGGCGATCCGCGCTCGCGTGCCGTTGCGGCCAGTCGTCGCGAGAGGCTGGCGGAGTCCTCCAGCGAGCGAATCGCCGCCCAGAGCGCTGCTTCGAGACGGCCATCCTGGGCGGCGTAGAGCGTTTCCGTCGAATACGTATGTCCGACGCGACAGTGGAAGCGGACGAGGTTGTTCTCCACGAACTGCCGCAAGACCCCGCCGCACTCCGGGCAGACCAGGTCGATCGGCTGGGACCCCGCGCCGGAGTCAGTCGGCGTGTGGCTCGGCGCCCGAACTGTGCCGGCGACGAAGGCGGTCAGCAACGAACCCATTTCGTTCGCTGGCAGCACGTAATCGACTCCGACGTTCTCGATCACACTGGACGGCATGCCGGGCGCAATCGCGTCGCCCGGTGCCTGGGCCGCCGTGACGCCGCCCTTCGCCCGGACCGCCGCGAGACCGGCCGTTCCGTCGTCGAGCGTTCCGGACAGGACCGCGCCCAGAAGCCGATGCCGATACCAGGCGGCAGCTGAACGGAAGAGGGGATCGGCCGCCGGTCTGACGCCATTCTCGTGGGGCCCCTCGATCAGGACGAGGCGGCCGTCGGTCACGATCATGTGGCGATCCGGCGGCGCGACATAGATCCGGCCGGATCGGGGTGATTCGCCGTGGCGGGCGTGCCCAGCGGGGAGGCCGCCGGCCCGAGCGAGGATCTCCGGAAGACGGCTGACGGCCGTGGGCGGTACGTGGAGCACGACGAGGATCGGTGCGTCCAGCGTGGGCGGCAGATCTCGAACGATTCGCGTCAGCGCCTCGACACCGCCGGCTGACGCACCGAGCGCGATCGCGCGCCCGCGACCGGGCGCGTCGTCGATGCGAGGCGGCTCGGGCTTCTTGCGAGGGCGGCTCAACGTCGCCATCGGACTACCATAGGGATTGGAGGGCCGATCCCCCTACCGCGTCAGTCCCGATGGGTTGCGGGCGGGCGACAGCCGGGAGGAGTTGTGCGGCGTGGCAGCGACGGATGAGCCGATCGCGCAGCTGGTGGTCATCGGCTCGTCAGCCGGTGGCATCGACGCACTCTCGACGATCGTGCGAACGCTCCCCGCGGACATGCCGGTACCGGTGCTCGTCGCTCAGCACCTGAACCCGAACCGGCCGAGCCACCTTCCCGAGATCCTGCAACGTGTGACGAAGTTGACGGTCGAGGCCGTCGAGGGCTCCGAGCCGGTGCGCCTGGATCCGGCCACCGTCTACGTCCTGCCGGCAGGCAGCGGCGCCGAGATCACGGACCACGCGATTCGCCTCGTCGACCGCGAGACTCGCGGCCCGAACCCATCGGTCGATCATCTCTTCTCGAGCGCCGCGCAGGCGTTCGGTGAGGGCCTGATCGCGGTCATCCTCACGGGCACGGGCTCCGATGGCGCGGTCGGAGCACGCGACGTCAAGCTCGTCGGTGGAACCGTCATCGTCCAGAACCCTGAGACCGCGAGCTACCCGGGGATGCCGAACGCGCTCGCGCCGACGTCCATCGACATCGTCGCCGAGCTCGAAGCGATCGGGCCGTTGCTGCACGACCTCGTCACAGGCGCGTACACGCCCAGCAAGCCCGACGACGAGCGCGTCCTGCGCTCGTTCCTGGACCAGCTTCGCGAGCGCAGCGGGATCGACTTCAACGGCTACAAGCGGGCGACCATCCTCCGCCGGCTCCAGCGCCGGATGGCAGCCACGGGGACGACCAAGCTCCGCGAATACGTCCGCTTCGTTCAGGCGCACCCCGACGAGTACGAGCGGCTCACGAGCAGCTTCCTCATCAAGGTCACCCAGTTCTTCCGGGATCGCGACCTCTTCCAGCACCTCCGGGAGATCATCGTTCCGCAGCTGATCGAGGATGCGCGGGGCCGCGAGCGCGAGCTCCGGATCTGGTCGGCCGGCTGCGCCACGGGCGAAGAGGCCTACTCGCTGGCGATGCTCATCGCCGACGCGCTCGGCGACGAGACCGCCCAGTTCAACGTCCGGATCTTCGCGACGGACGTCGACGGCGACGCGATCAGCTTCGCCCGGCGGGGTATCTACCCGGCGGCCGCAGTCGCGGAGCTGCCAGGCGACCTGGTCGAGCGGCACTTCGTACGGGCCGGCGATGGCTACGAGGTCCGGAAGCGGATCCGCTCGATGACCGTGTTCGGCCAGCACGATCTCGGCCAGCGGGCGCCGTTCCCCCGCGTCGATCTAGCGCTCTGCCGAAACGTCCTGATCTACTTCACCGCCGAGCTGCAGAAGCGTGCGCTCCAGCTCTTCGCCTTCTCGCTCCGGGACGGCGGCTACCTCGTTCTCGGCAAAGCCGAATCGACAACGCCGCTGCCCGACTACTTCGTCCTCTCGCAGCAGCGGCTGAAGGTCTACCGCCGGCAGGGCGACCGGGTGCTGATTCCGCCGACGAGGATCCGTGACTCTGCGCCGGTCCCACAAAGTCGCGCCACTCCGCCGCGCCGTTCGAGCTGGGCCGAAGCGTCGCTTGCACGCAACCGCGACTCGGCGCGACTCGCGACGCCCGCGGAGAAGGCCGACGGCCTGCTGCTCCGCCTGCCCGTCGGCGTTGTCGTCGTCGACCGGCGGTACGACATCCAATCGATCAACGCGGCCGCTCGGCGGATGTTCGGCATTCACAGTCCCGCGATCGGAGAGGACGTCGTGCACCTCGTCCCGGCACCGGTTGCCGCGTCGATCCGGACGGCAATCGACGACGCCATCCGCGGCGGGATCGGCGGCGCGATCGTCGAGATCCGGATGACGCTGCCCGAAGGAAGCGAGCAACGCGCGATCCAGGTGGCGACGCACCCGATGCATGCCCACGGCGACACCGGACCCATCGAAGGGGTCGTGATCACCGCTTCCGACGTGACCGCAGCGATCACCGCCCAGCGCGACCTCGAGAACGCGATCGCCGCCGGGGATCGGGATCGTGAGGAACTCTCGGAGCGCACCCGCGAGATGGCCCAGTCGCACGCGGATCTCCTCGAGGCGAACCAGGAGCTCACGACCGCGAACGCCGAGTTGCGGAGCGCAAACGAGGAGCTGCTCGTCGCGAACGAAGAGGTCCAGGCGGCGACCGAGGAAGTCGAGACGCTCAACGAGGAGCTCCAGGCGACGAACGAGGAGCTCGAGACGCTCAACGAGGAGCTCCAGGCCTCGGTCGAGGAGCTCAACACCGCCAACGAGGACCTTCAGGTCCGGACGCAGGAGGTGCAGTCCCAGTCGGCGACGCTCCTCGAGGAGCGTTCGCGGCTCGCCTCGATCCTCGCCAGCATGGGCGACGGCGTCCTGGCCGTTGATCGCAGCGGGCAGCGGGTCATGGCGAACGCTGCCTTCGAGCGGATGTTCCCCAAGATCGACGATTTCCAACCGGAGGACGACGACGGTGGGCCGCTGCCGCGATCCGAGCAGCCGGGCTACCGCGCGGCGCGGGGTGAGGCCTTCGCCAGCAGCTTCACGATCACCGAGCCCGATGGTCGCCGCCGCTGGTTCGAGGCGACCGCGCAGCCCCTCGAGGGCGAGGATGGCCATTGGGGCGGGGTCCTCGTGATCCGCGATATCTCCGACCGAAGCCTGCGGCGGCTGCAGGAGCGGTTCATGGCCGCTGCCAGTCACGAGCTCCGCACGCCCCTGGCAGCGCTTCAGGGCTTCGTCCAGCTCGCCCAACGGCGGCTCGCAACCGGAAACGTCGACGACGGCGCGCGCTACATCGCCGAAGCCTTGGTCCAGACGCGAAGCCTCGTGAGCCTGGTCGGCCGCCTGTTCGATGTCGCCGCGATCGAGTCCGGTCGACTTACGCTGGACAAGCGGCCGATCGACCTTGTGCCTGTCGTCCGCCAGGCGGTCGACGTCGCCGGCGTCCTCCAAGATGGCGTCCGAATCGAAGCCGAAATCGACGCCGAGGAACTACCGGTCCTGGCTGACCGGACACGGATCGAGCAAGTCCTCTTCAATCTCATCTCGAATGCGTTCACCCACGCCGCGCAGGGGGGTGTCGTCGTCGTCAGAGCCACGAAGCAGGACGGATCGGCACGGATCGACGTCGAGGATCGAGGACCCGGCATCGCCCAGGAGCGCCTCCAGCGCTTGTTCGAACGCTTCGGTGAGTCCGAGCAGCCCTCCCCATCGGGAGGTCTCGGTCTGGGCTTGTTCATCTCCCGGGAGATCGTGCGCGGACACGGTGGCTCGGTCGAGGCGCATTCAACGGAGGGCGTCGGGACCACGATCACGGTGACACTGCCCCTCCGACGACAGGGCTCGACGTCGCGCCGGCGCGGCAGCGGGCCGCGTGCGGCGAGAGGACCGAAACGGCCGACCACGTGATCCGCGTCGTTCTCGTCGAGGATCACCCCGCGATCGGGGCGGGGCTCGCGGCTTTGCTCGCGGACGAGCCCGACCTCGACGTCATCGGGAGGGCCAGCGAGGCCGGTCACGCAGCGGACCTGATCAGATCGGCCACCCCGGATGTCGTCCTCTGTGACGTGATGCTTGGTGGCACCGAAGGCGGGCTGGACGTCCTTCGGAGCGTGGCCGGCGAAGGTGCGCGGTTCCTGATGTTCAGCGCATACGCCTACCCGGCCATGTACCGCGCGGCCATCGAAGCCGGGGCCTCGGGCTATCTCTCGAAGACGGCTCCGATCGGCGAGATCGTGGGGGCGATCCGAACGGTCAGTGCTGGGGGTCGCGTCTTTCCCACGGCGGTCCTGCGAAGTGCTGGACAGGCACATCCGCGCCCGTCATCGGGCGAGCTCGCGATCCTAAGGCTCATCGCTCAGGGAGCCACCAACCGCCGCATCGCCAGCGAGCGATCGATCTCCATCAAGACCGTCGAGAGTCAGCTGCGCCGGCTTTTCGATCGATATGACGTGGCGAACCGCACCGAACTGGCCCGGTTCGCCGAGCGCGAGGGCTGGCTGGTTGCGGACACGTTGTGACGCACCGAATCAGTGGGGTTTTCATCCTGTCGCGTGAATCTGGCGGGACCTAACGTCAATGCGTGCCCGAAGACCAGCTGACGCTGCACTGCTTCCCCTCATCGGATGAGGAGTTCCGCAACGACGCACATGCCTTGCTCGCGGTCGCCGGCCCGGATCCAAAGGCCTCCGAGGCGGAGCGCGTGGCATTCGAGGCTCGCCTTCGGGCCCGGTATCCCCACGCCGCGGTTCGCGTCCGGGACGCCCTGGCGTCACTCGGCATGGGCGACGTCTGGTACGTCTACCGCGAATCCCCGCAGACCAAACGTGAGGGTTGGCGAGTCCTGATCGTCGAGGATGATGAGGATCTGGCCCGCGTCATGGCGGAGGCCATCGCGGCCGAGGGCGCGGAGGTCCGCTCTGCCGCCGACGGCGAGTCGGCATTAACCGCCACGGAGCGCTGGCGACCCGACACGATCGTGCTGGATCTCGGCCTGCCGAAGCTCGACGGACCAGGCTTTGCCGAGAGATATCGGGGACGTGCCGGCGACGTCCCGATCGTGATCGTGAGTGGTGCGCCCGATGCATCGGCGACGAGCCGGCAGATCGGAGCGCGCGGATGGTTGCCGAAGCCATTCGAGCTCGACGAACTCATCGAGCTGGTCCACCCGTCGAGCGATCAGGCGCCAGCGCAACCGCAGTGAGCGGTGATGTCCGGGGCGATGCGTTCCTCGTCGCGAATAGCCGCGGTGTGGTCGTCGACGTTAACGACGCCGGCTGTCGACTCTTCGGGCGGTCCAAAGCAGCGCTCGTCGGCTTGCACCTGGCACCGCACAGCAAGCCGGAGATTGCTGCGGAAGTCGGTAGGCGGTGGTCGGAGCTCGAGGCCTCTGGCAGCATCGCCGGAGCAGCCCGCATCGAGCGACCGGATGGCGATCACCGGGACGTGGAGTACGTCGCCCAGACCGATCTTCCGCTCGCCGGGTGGACCCTGGTCCGCTTCCGACCAACCAATGGCGTTGTTCCGCCTTAAGGTCGGGCCCGGCGCGAGCCAGCTGGCCGCTCCGCAACTTGGAACGTCGAGTCTTCGGCCAGGGCCGCTCGCGATCGCGAGTGATCACCGACCTGGCACGTTGCTCAGCCCGGGCCGCGGCTGTCCGTCCAGCCGGTACGTCGGGCATCAAGGTCCGAGATCATCAGCCCGCCATGGTCCTCGACGATGACCGACGCGTCGGGAACGTGTTCGTCGGCCAGTCTGCCTGCAAGGACGGCCGAGTCGCCGTCCAGATCGCGACCAAGGCGCCCGAACGGCGCGACCTTGAGATCAGCGTAGGCGGACTGCTCCAGGCCGATCAGCTCGGCCAGAGCCAGTTCGGCGGCGACGATGTCGGCAAAGATCGCTGCAATGACCCGGATGGCCGACCCCTTGTTCGCGAGGCGTGTTGGCCAGTCTACGCGTGGCACCTCACGGGGCCTGCATCGGGGTGGATCGGGCCCTTGCGCCTCGGCGACAAGCGAGTCGGGCCACGGCCTTGGACGAGATGCCTCAATGACCGTCGAACGGCGGGCGCGTGAAGGGCCGTGACGGCGCGACGGTAGTCACGTTTCGTCTTGAGAAGCGTGAGATACCGGGTTCGAACCTACAAACCGCCACCGGCTCACCCTACGCCAGTCGGCGCCGATTCGTGATCAGAATCGGCTCGGAAACTTGCTACCCACAGGTATCTTGGCTCCGGCGGG
>DASUFO010000090.1:0-11861 GCA_036274475.1 Candidatus Limnocylindrales bacterium | reverse complement strand
TTCAAGGACGACAAGCGGCCGGTCTTCATCCATCGCGGCCTCTGGGACGCCCTCGAGCCCTACGAGGACCGCGAGCTCGTCCGGCCCCACGACGCGGCGTCGACCGTCGATGGCATCCTCGCGAACCGCAAGGACTGCGGCGAGGTCGGCCACGCGGTCGGCGAGGTCACGCTCGCGTACTTCGCCCGCGAGTTCGCCGGAGCGCCAGACCTGCTCGCGCCGTACTACTTCGTGGAGGTCGAGTTCAAGAACGTCGACGGCAAGGCGGCGGGCGAGGTCTCGGGTCCGCGCCAGGTGGTCTGGTTCCCGGCCTACCGGTAGCGGAGCCTGGGGAGCGGGCCGCAGACCCGCTCCCCTCCTCCGCAATCGCGTGGCCCGGCGCGACGAGCCGTGCGGAACCCCCCAAAACCGCACCCGGCTCGCGCGGCGTATCGGGGACGTGGGGGACGTCCCCGAGAACCATCCACGCGAGGTACATCGAATGTTCGGACGCAGACTCGCTCTTGCCCTGCTCGCGGTCTTCACGCTCGTGCTCGGCGCCTGCACGGCCTCCCAGACCGGGAGCTCGCCCCAGGCATCCGCCCAGGCCCCGACACCCGCCGCCTCAGTCGCCGCGACCCCGGAGGAGAGCCCGACGGCCGGCGAGAGCGAAAGCGCCGAGGGTGGCGAGGACTATCCGCTCGCCGTCGCCACCGTCAAGGACGGCCAGACGCTGACCGGCGAGAACGGCCTCACGCTGTACATCTTCAAGGCAGACACCAAGGACTCCGGCAAGAGCGTGTGCAACGGCGAGTGCGCCACGAACTGGCCGCCGTACACCCTCGAGGCCGACGAGCAGCTCAAGACCGAGGACGGTGCCACGGGCGCGATCACGATGATCACCCGCGACGATGGCACGATGCAGGTCGCGTACAACGGCATGCCGCTCTACTACTTCAAGGGCGACGCGGCCGCCGGGGACGACAACGGCCAGGGCCTCGCCGACGGCAAATGGGTCATCGCCAACCCGTAATCAGCCCTCCCCTCCCCGACCCCCGCGGTCGGGTTCCCTCCCAGCATCGCCGCTCCTGTCGGGCTGACAGGGGCGGCGATTTCGAATCCTTGACCGAATCTGCAACGCAACCTGACTGCCGGCCGTTCCCCGCCCGGCATCGGAATCCGACGCTCCGGGTACGATCAGCGACTGTGCGACCCTCCCCCGAGCCGCCGGCCGCGCCTCGATGACGACGACCGACCAGCCGATCCTGGGCACGCCCGCCGAGCGGGCCGCGACGTCCTTCCCCGGCACTGCCACGCGTTCGCGCGCCCATGCCGCGCCGACGGTCACGGTCGGGGGGCTCCTGCGCGGCATCCACCCGATCCTGTTCGCGATCTACCCGATCTTCTTCCTCTGGTCGCAGAACGTCGGCGAGGTCGCGCCGCCCGACGTGACCGATGTCCTCGGCGCGACGTTCCTGGCCGCGCTCGCGGTCACCGGCATCGCCTGGCTGCTGTTCGTCGATCGGGCCCGGGGCGCGCTCGTCGCGACGCCCGCGATTCTCGGCTTCCTGCTCTACGGCCACGTCGCGAACCTCAAGATCCCGCCGCAGGTCGAGCAGGGCGCGTGGATGGCGCTCATGGCCGGCGCCCTCGTCCTGGCGCTGAAGCTGCCGACTCGCTGGATCGACCGGCTCGACCGCGGGTTGCGGATCCTCGCGATCGCGCTGATTGCGATCGCCCTCGTCGGCATCGTCCCGACAGAGGTCGAGGAGGCGACGACGCCGCGGACGATCATCGCGGCCGGCAAGACGCTGCCGAACACGACGACCGCACCCAGGCGCGACGTCTACTGGCTCGTCTTCGACCGTTACGGCTCGAACGAGTCGTTCGAGGTGGGCTACGGCGTGGGGAACGATCTCAACGCATGGCTCGAGGACCAGGGATTCGAGGTCCTCGCCGGCAGCCACGCGAACTACGTCGGCACGGCGCTGTCCCTCTCGACGACGCTGAACATGACCCCGCTCGACCAGCTCACGAGAGGCGTGCCGAAGACGAGCAACAGCTACCAGCCGGTCTACAACATGCTCCAGGGCTCGCTCGTCACGCGCCAGTTCCAGGCCCTCGGCTATCGCTACCTGCACCTCGGCTCGTGGTGGAACCCGACCCGGACCGATGCCTCCGCCGACCGCAACTACAACGCCGACGGCGTGTCGGACTTCGCCTCGGCGATGGTCGAGGAGAGCCTCGTGCCGGTCCTGTCCGAGGCGTTCCTGCCCGAGGAGCTGCCACCGACCGAGCCGGCCAAGCACCTCAAGCACAACGCCTGGGCCCTCAACAAGCTCGACTCGCTGCCGCACGAGGGCGGTCCGAAGTTCGTCTTCGCCCACATCCTCCTGCCCCATCCGCCGTACGTCTTCGACAAGGACGGCACCTACATCGAGTCGCCGCAGCGGGCCGGCATCACCGAGGTCGAGGGATGGCGCGGTCAGCTCGAGTACACGAACAGCCGGATCCGCTCGTTCGTCTCGGAGCTCCTCGCGAAGCCCGAGAGCGAGCAGCCGATCATCATCATCCAGGCGGACGAAGGCCCCTGGCCCGAGAAGTACGGCGCCGACAAGTACCACTTCGACTGGAGCAAGGCGACCGACCGCGAGATCGAGATGAAGTTCGGGATCATGAACGCGTGGTACGTGCCGGGCGGCACTGATGCGCTGGGCCTGCGCCAGGACCAGACCGCGATCAATACGTTCCCGACGCTCTTCGACAAGTACTTCGGGCTCGACTACCCGGCGCTCCCGGACCGCTCGTTCGCGTCGTCGTGGGGCCGGCCGTACGCCTCGATCGAGATCACCGATCGCCTCGAGGAGCTCGAGAAGGACCGCTGAGCCCGGTCGCCTCGCCCGCCGGGCATAACGAAACGCCCGAAGGAACCTCGATCACTAGTTGCCCCAACCAATGTAAACACCGGCTGGATCACTAGATGTTCGTGGCCCCTTCGGGCAAGACCTACAGTACGGTCTGGAGGTCGACGTGCCTAGATGGTTTATCCACGACTTTTCGAGTTCCAGGCGGCTTCCTGAGCACGTTGTCCACAGGGTTCCCACGATCGGTGCGCATGACGGGACGCGGCTCGGCGTCCGTCTTGCGTGTGGTACGGCGAATTCGTGCTGATCGTGTTCTCCGGGCTGCCCGGCACCGGCAAGAGCACCCTCGCCGGCGCGCTGGGGCGTGAGCTCGGTGCCGTCGTCCTCTCGGTCGACCCGATCGAGGCGGCGATGCTCCGGAGCGGTGTCGAGCGAAGCTTCGCCAGCGGGCTCGCGGCCTACGCGGTCGCCTCGGAGATCGCGGCGGCGAGTCTCGGGCGCGGCATGACCGCGATCGTCGACGCGGTGAGCGCCGTCGCCGAGGCGAAACGCTGGTGGCCAGCCCTCGCCGAGCGCGCCGGTGTCCCGCTGGTCATCGTCGAGTGCGTCTGCTCGGACGAAGCGCTCCACCGGGCCCGCCTGGCCGGCCGTGACCGCGGCCTCGCGCCGTTCCCCGAGCCGGGCTGGAGCGACGTGCAGCGAACCGCAGCCGAGTGGGAGCCGTGGGACGTCGAGCGGCTCGTCGTGGATGCCGTCGCGGGCGTCGAGCCGAACCTCGCGAAGGTCCGGGCGTGGGTCGCTGCGGCGGGTGCCGATCCCGAGAATCAGAAACGCCCGAAGGAACCGCCGACCTCGTAGCCTCCGACCCTGTGCAAGCACCTGGTCGTCGCTTTCGTTGTCGTGGCCCCTTCAGGCAAGACCTACGGTACGGGTTGCGGACGCGGCTGCCTAGCCCGGTTATCCACGACTTTCGAAGTTCGAGGCCCGTTCTCGAGCACCTTGTCCACACAGTTCCCACGACCCGCTCGGCGCGACGCTCAGCCGCCCTGGACCTCGAGCTCGAGCTCGAGTGGCCAGGTCTCCGCGTCGTCGAGGATCGGCAGTCCGTCGGCGTCGATCTTGTCGTGCGAGAGGCCGTCGGCCGGGATCGACGAGGCCTTCACACCGAGCGCCGGGTCGATCATGACGACCGGCAATCGGCCGGCCGGGTCCGTCGAGGGTGACGCCTCGCGGATGAACCAGGCAGCCGCCGCGATCGCGATCGCCGAGCCGTCGAGGACGACCACGCTTCCGGGGGGCCACGGCAGCCCGACCACGTGCCGCACGCCTTCCGCGAGCACCGCGTTGCCATGGAGCGTCCCGTCGCCCTCGGGGTGGAGGGTCAGCAGCCCGGCGGCCGTCGAGGCCTCGAGATGGGCGAACCGCCCGTCGGGAAACGTCTCGAGCAGGAGTGATGAGACCACCACCCCGCCGCGCGATCGAACCTCGCGCCAGCGGCGGCCCTTCCGTCCCTCGGCGACCGACCAGGTGACGTCCGTCCCGTCGACGAACCGGCCGTGGCCCGCCCGGCGCAGCCGCTCAGCCACCGGTCACCCTCCGTTCGAGCCGTTCCGCCCGTTCGACGAGGCGAGCGTGCTCGCCCACTCGGTGCTGACGGCGTCAAGCTCGCCCGCCAAGCCCGGCGCTGCCCGGCCACGCACGCGCACGTCGCGTTCGCCGTAGTCGAGCTCGACCGTGCCCCGCTCCCGGACGCGGGCGAGGAGCTCGCCGGCGGCGTACGGCACGTGGACGTCGACGTCGACCCAGAGCGACGACAGCAGCGCCGCGATCTCGGCCCGGAGCGTGTCGAGGCCATAGCCGGTCAGCGCGCTGACGAGCACGGTTCCCGCGAGGGCCGGCGACGGCGTGTCACCGTTTCGAGCAGCGGTCTCGACGAGGTCCGCCTTGTTGAACGCCACGAGCCGCGGCTTGTCGCCGGCACCCAGCTCGTCGAGGACGGTCTGGACGGTCGCCCGGTGCTCGCGGATGTGCGGATCCGACGCGTCGACGACCTCGAGCAGGACGTCGGCGCGGTTGACCTCCTCGAGCGTCGCCCGGAACGCGTCGACGAGCTGGTGGGGCAGCTTGTGGATGAACCCCACCGTGTCGGTCACGATCGCGACCTGCCCGTCGCCGAGCTTCACCTGGCGTGAGGTGGGGTCGAGCGTCGCGAACAGCATGTCCTCGGCCTTCGCGACCTCCGAACCGACGAGCGCGTTGAGCAGCGAGGACTTGCCGGCGTTCGTGTAGCCGACGATGCCGACCGTCGCGTACATCCGCCGGTCCCGGCCGCGCGACGCCGTCGAGCGCTGGGTCCGGACCTGCTCGACGCGATCCTTCATCTTCGCGATCCGGGTCCGAATGATCCGCCGGTCGGTCTCGAGCTGGCTCTCGCCGGGGCCGCGGGTGCCGATGCCGCCACCGGTGCGCGACAGGTGGGTCCAGAGGCGGGTCAGGCGCGGCAGCTGGTACTCGAGCTGGGCGAGCTCGACCTGGAGCCGCCCTTCGTGGGTCTGGGCGTGGAGCGCGAAGATGTCGAGGATCAGGCGGCTGCGGTCGATGACCTTCACGTTCAGCAGGCTCTCGAGCGCCTTCTGCTGGCTCGGCGAGAGCTCGTCGTCGGCGATTAGGAGCGTGAACCCCGTCTCGCTCTTCGCGCGGGCGAGCTCTTCTGCCTTGCCCTTGCCGACATACCAGTTGGGATCGACGTGGCGGCGGTTCTGCCACTCGGCGCCCACGACGTCGGCGCCGGCGGTGGTCGCGAGATTCGCCAGCTCATTCAGCGACTCTTCGGCGGTCCAGCCGCCGTCGTCGCCGGCGTCGACCGCGACGAGGAAGGCCTTCTCGATGGTCGGCGCTAGATCGATCATCCGCGCCCGGGAATTCGTTTGTGGCACCGCCCGAGGATAGCGCAGCGTCGGGGCGAGTCAGGCAGCGGCGCTCCGGCGCCGGACGTCCGCACGGGCACCGATCGTGATCGCGCCCGCGACCAGCGCCGCGGTCGCCCCGAACGCGGCAATCGTCAGGGCCGCGCCCAACGCCGACATCGACGTCACATCCAGCCACGCGCCGACGCTGAGCAGCGCGATCCCGACATTCGCAGCGATCAGCCGCGGCCACGCCCCCCGGCCGAGCAGCGCCCGCTGCAAGCCATGGGACGGCTGGTCTCCGGGCCCCACGGCCGGGAGCAGATGGCTTGCGGACGCGACGACCGCGAGGCCGACCCAGCCCGCCACGAGCGGGGCCGCGACGGCGTCGATCGCCCAGCCCGCCGGGTCCGCCCCGGCGGTGAACGCGCGAACAGACGCAATCCCGATGCCGACGACGAACCAGGCGATCGCCGAGATCAGCCCACCGATCACGAACCGGTGCCACGCGGCATCCGTCGTCCAGGACGCCCGGTTGCGCCACCGGTCCGCGGCATAGACCACGACCCCCGCGACGCCCAGAATCGTCGCCACCGCGCCGAGACGCACGATGGCGTCGATGCCGCTCGCGTACCCGAGCGGGACGAGCGCGCCACCGGTCGCGAGCCCCAGGATCGTCGCTCGGCCGCTCGAGGTGGATCCAATCCGTGCCCCGATCGTCGTCGGGAAGAAGTGGATCAGCGTCGTGGCGATCACGAGCGACACGAACCCGACGAGGTTCAGCCATGCGTGGGCCACCTTCAGCCGGGGCCACGCCTCCGCGACCGGCTCCCAGCCGGCGACGAACAGCGTCGCCGTCATCGCGCCGATCGCCACGAAGACGAGCGCGACGATGTACCCCCGAACGACGAGGCCACGGCCGGGGCCCAGGGCACGACGAATCGGCTGGACGACCGCGACCCCGACCAACCCGACGCCAGCGATGAACACGACGCCGCCGGCGATGGCGATCACCGGCGCCCCGCTCACGACACCGGCCGTCACCCCGAGCGCGCCGAACGCCACGCCGCCCACGCTCGCAACGCGGACGGGGCCCGGCGCGGGCTGCGCCGCCGCGAACGCGGCCACGAAGAACGGCATCACCCCGGCGATCGCGGTCGTCGCGGCGCCGGTGAGCGCGAGGTGGACCGGCAGCCAGAGCCCACGACGCGTCGCCTCGGGCAGCAACAGTGAGGCGAGGGCGACGAGCAGGAAGGCGACGGCGATCGCGATCGACCAGAGCGCGACTCGGCGGTCCGTCGAGCGGTCGACAGGGGCGGCCCGTTGGCGCGTCAGCGTCGTCTGCATCGAACGCGAGGCTACCCCGCCGGCGAGCCGGACACCCGCTGGCGACCGCATCCGCCTCAAATCGGGCTGCGCCAGGGCGCCTCGACGGCCGCGTCGACGAGTCTCGCCCGGTCTATCTCGCTCGCTAGGCAGCCTCCGTCGCGCGTTCGTCTCAGCGGTCCCGCGGTCGCGATGCCCCTGCAACGCCGCGTCGTGGACCCTGCCCGGAGGAGGTTCCACATGACCGAGAAGAGCCGTTCCGAGCGCGTCCTCGGCGCCGATCTGCCACCCGAGGATGTCCAGCGGCTCCTCGGTGAGGAGCTGCCGATCGACCAGGACGCCGTCGTGGAGCCCGACGAGATCGAGGGCGACCGCGAAGTGACGCTCTCCGAGCAGGAATGGGGCGTCCCGGTCAATCCCGATCTCCGCTCGGGTGAGACCGACGACCCGCTCGTCGCGATCGAGGAAGGCCAGACCTACATCCCGCCGACGGATCCGCCATTCGCGCCGGATCCGGACGACCCCGATGGCATCGATTCGCCGGCGCGCGAGGACATCGAGGCCGAATCGGACATCAACTCGAGGATCCGCGACGAGCTGCGCGCAGATGCTTCGACGTCCGCCCTTGCCGACCGGCTGGAGATCGCGGTGGTCGGATCGATCGCGGTCATCCGGGGTCAGGTCGACGGGATCGAGGACTCCGACGCGATCGTCGAGGTCGCCAGCCGCGTCCCGGGGATCAACGAGGTCCGCGACGAGACGGAGGTCGTGGGACTCTAGGCCGCGCTCCGCAACTGACGGATCACGGCTTCACGATGGGAGGCGCCTCAACGAGCCGCCGCGCGGCGTCGGTCGCCGCCTTCGTCGGCGATTCGCTCGTCGCGTCGAGCCATTCGATGTCCGGCTCGCTGCGGAACCACGTCCGCTGGCGCCTCGCGAACGCCTGGTTGCGACGGGCATCCGCGGCGATGGCGGCTTCGCGCGTCAGGTCGCCGTCGAGCACGGCCCATGCTTCGCGGTAGCCGATCGCGCTGAACGCAGGCAGCGCGGCGTCGTACCGCTGACGGAGCGCCCGCGCTTCGTCGATGAGGCCTGCATCGAACTGGCCGCGGGCACGGTTCGCGATCCAGTCCCGGTGGACGGACGGCTGGACGTGGAGCCCGAGCCACGCGGTCGGGCCGTCGTAGCCGCGCGCCTCGGGAATCTCCGGTTCGCCGCCGGCGATCGTCGCCACTTCGAGGGCCCGAACGACGCGACGCGGGTTCGCGGTGTCGATCGCCGCGGCTCGCCGCGGTGCCACCGCCCGAAGCCGCTCGACGAGGGGCCCGAGCCCGACCGCGAGGAACTCCGCCTCGAGAGTGGCTCGGACCGCCGGGTCGCTCGCCAGGGCGTCCGTGTCCAGCCCCCGACCGACGGCGCGAAGGTAGAGTCCGGTCCCGCCGACGAGGATCGCGAGCCCTCGCCGCTCCCCGATCGCGCCGAGAACGGCGCGGGCGTGTGCCGCGAAATCGGCGACGGTGAACGGGGCGTCTGGGTCGACGAGGTCGAGGCCGTGATGCGGAATGCCGCGCCGCTCATCGACCGTGGCCTTGGCCGTCCCGATATCGAGCCCGCGGTACACCTGCCGTGAATCCGCCGAAATGATCTCCGCGTCGATCCCATCGGCTCGCAGCGCCTCGGCGACCGTGATCGAGAGCCCGGTCTTGCCCGTGGCCGTCGCGCCGGCGATGACGAGCAGCGGCGGCAGGCTCACGCCTGAACGAGCGTCCCTCTGAGTGAATACGGACCGGCATGCTCGATGCGGACCGTCGCGAGCCGGCCGACCAGCTCCGCCCCGCCGGCCACGTGGACGAGCTTGTTCTGGCGCGTTCGACCGGAGGCCGTCGGACCGGCCGGGCGGGTGGCGCCTGCGTCGCCGCCCTCCGCGTGGTCGTGGCTCCGCGGCGGCGTGACGCTGTCGACGAGCACCTCGACATCGCGGCCGAGCCAGGCGCGGTTCCGTTCGAGCCCGATCCGTTCCTGGAGCGCCAGCAGCTCGTTCAGGCGCCGGCGCTTCACGTCCGGCGGCACGTCGTCCGCCAGGCGCGTCGCCGGCGTGCCCGGCCGCTCACTGTAGGCAGCCGCGAACACCGTGTCGTAGCGGACGGTGTCGAGGAGCCGGAGCGTCGCCTCGAACTGGGCCTCCGTCTCGCCGCAGAACCCGACGATGACGTCGGTCGAGATCGCGACCCCGGGGACGGCCTCGCGAATGCGGGCGAGGCGCTCGAGGTAGTGCTCGACCGTGTACTGACGGCCCATCCGCTTGAGCATCGCGTCGTCGCCGGACTGGACCGGGAGGTGGAGGTGTTCACAGACCGATGGGCACTCCCCCATCGCCGCGATCAATCGATCGCTCAGGTCCCACGGATGCGACGTCACGAAACGAAGTCGCGGAATCGCGGGCACGCCGTCGGTCGTTCGGATGCCGTCGATCGCCCGGATCAGCGCCGCGAGGTCCGGCCGCCCGTGGAGGTCGAGACGGCGGCCCGCCCAGCGGTCCGTGTCCACGTCCCCGAAGCGGGGCTCGGCCGGCAGGTCGTGGCCGTAGGAGTTCACGTTCTGGCCGAGCAGCGTGACCTCGCGGTAGCCCGCGCCGGCGATCGAGCGCGCCTCGTCGAGGATCTCCTCGAACGGGCGGCTGCGCTCCGGACCGCGGCTGAACGGCACGATGCAGTACGTGCAGGTCTTGTCGCAGCCGTAGATGATCGGCAGCCAGGCTGCCGTCTGCGATGCTCGGGCGACAGCACCACCCGCAACCGCGCCGGCACGCGTCGCCGAGAGGTGATCGGCCACGCCCACGACCGTCCGACCGACCAGGGTCGTCGCTCCCGACATCATCCCGACCGGGGCCTGCGCGGACGCCAGGCCGAGTCGGTCCACGAGCTCCGGCTCCTCGTCGGGCCGCAGGAAGAGATCGACCGCGGGGAACCGCTTGTGGAGACCATCCCGGTGTGGCTCGCGCACGGCGCAACCGGTCAGCACGACGCGCATCCCGGGCTTGGTGGCCTTCAACCGCGCCAGGTGGCCCTGCCGGCCGATGACCTTCTGTTCCGCAGCCTCGCGAATGGCGCAGGTGTTGATCACGACGAGATCGGCCTGATCGAGCGACGCTGCCTCCGGGCAGCCCGCCGCGAGCAGCCGGCCGGCCATCTCCTCCGAATCGCTGTGGTTCATCTGACAGCCGAGCGTCCAGACGTGGAAGCTGGGCAATGCCCGCGTCTCCGGGCGGTATTCGCCCAGTCGTTCGTCGTCCGGCGCGTCGGGGCTGCGCGGAGCAGACCGGCCGGGCACCGGCAGGTCGAGCACGGGCAGCTCGCGAAGCGTGGCGGTCGATCGCTCGGTCATCGGCGCCATGGTAGTGCCACGGCGCTTTTCGGCCCCTACTGCGGCCCGAACTCCAGGCCCTCGAGAAGCTCGATCAGCCGATCGCGAGCCTCGAGCTTCTTGCCTGGCGTCGTCAGGATCGACGCCCCGACCCCGTAGCCGTCATTGACGATCGCGACGCGGCCGAAGTCATCGTTCTCGTCGTCGCCGCAGACCTGCGTGAACGCGATCGCGGGCACGCCGTTGATCGTGACATCCATCCGATCTCCGGCGGCGTCGCAGCCATTGAAACGGGGGCCGTTGGCCTCGAACCGCGTGTAGAACTCGTCGAGACTCTCGGCCGGCGAACCGACGATCAGGAGGCCGCCCTCGGAGATCGAGGTCCGATCGATGGCCGTACCGGACTCCTGCACGATGCCTGCGCCATTCCAGGCTCGGTCAGCCGCGTGCCAGCCGACCAACGCCACACCCGGTGGCAGCGTGATCGCGTACTCGTACTTGGGTGATGTGAAGGTGTTCGCATCCACGCTCGCCGCCGCCGATGCTATTGCCTCGGGCGTCGGCCCAGAAGTGGGTTTGGCTGACGGTGTTGGCTCGACTGTTGTGGCCGCTGTAGGCGTCGCAGCCGGCGCTGACGGGGAAGCCGGCACGGGACTCGCCGTGCCGCCACAGCCGGCGACCATGAAGACAACGATCGCCGGGATCGCCAGGACGCGCGGGATCTCGCCGAGCCTGCTCGGAGCCATCGGGCCTCTCCCTCTCCCCCGGAATCACGGGCAGGTCCCGAGATGATGACGGCAATGTCAATCCGGCGTCGCGGCTCGGGGTGCGCAGCCGCGCCGCGGCGGTCGCGGTCGCCGTCCGACCGCTCTGAGGTTGTCGCCGTCAGCCGATCGCTTCTCGGATCGCCACGGCCACGGAGTCCGGGACGTTGAGCGTCGCGTGCGCCTCGGCGTAGCTCATCAGGTCGCCGTGGTAGTCGGAGCCGCCGGTCGCGAGCAGGCCCAGTGACGAGGCGACGGCAGCGACCATCGTGACGGTCTCCCGGTCGAACGTCCGGTAGTAGACCTCAAGGCCCGCGAGGCCGATCGCGGCGAGCTCGCGGAGCAGGGGCATCTGCCCGGGTGCCTCCGAGAAGTGCGCGAGCACGGGCACGCCGTGCGCGGCCCGGATTGCCTCGATCGCCTCACGCGGGCCCATGCCCTCGCGCGGCACGTACGCCGGCCCGCCCCAGCCGATCAACCGCTGGAACGCGTCCTCGACGCTCGTCGCGAAGCCGGCGGCGATGAGCGCCCGGGCGATCGTCGGCCGGCCGAGCGCATCGTCGTCGTCGGGATCCAGCGCCGCGACCTGCTCGTCGATGGGCATGCCGACCTCGCGCAACAGCGCGACCGTCCGCTGGAATCGGAGCCGACGAGCCGCT
>DASUFO010000089.1:0-92336 GCA_036274475.1 Candidatus Limnocylindrales bacterium | reverse complement strand
TCCACGCTTCCTCTCGAAGGTCACCGACTCGAGACGCTCGCAGGCGAAATCTGGACTCAGAGTCCGGATTCGGCGGGAACGCCGCTATCCTGCGCGCCATGGCCGAGTGGATCTACTTCATCCATCCGCCGCGCGAGAACTTCGCGGCGACCATGACCGACGAAGAGAAGGAGGTCTGGGGCGTCCACTTCGAGCGCTTCGAGCGGATGCTCATCGAGGGCACGCTGATCCTCGTCGGGCCGACGCTGGGCGACGTCAACACCGGGATCTCGATCTTCGAGGCGCCCGACGAGGACGCCGCCCGCAAGATCATGGAAGAGGACCCGGTGATCGCCGGCGGATTCGCCCGCGGTGAGCTCCGGCCGTTCCGGGTTTCGCTGCTCCGCGGCCGGGACGAGGAACGGGCCGCTCGCGACCTGGCGGGCGACTTCGCTGCCGAGGCCTGACGGGCAGATCGAATGACGGGGGATGACATGGGACGATCGGCGCCGCTTCGCCGCCTGACGGCCGTCGCCATCGCAGCCGCCGTCGCCGGTTGCAGCACGACCGGGCCGCTCTCGTCGGGTCGCGCCAGTCCTTCGGACGGGTCGTCGGTGCGTCCGACCGTCGACGCGGCGAGCCCGGCGAGCGATCCGCCCAGCGCGGCGCCGGCGAGCCCGTCTGGAAGTACGCAGCCCAGCCCTCCCCCGCCCGCAGCGGACGTGGGCACGGCCACGGCCGGATTCCTCGCCAGCGACTCCGCAAGATTCGAGCTCACCGCGACGCGACACCGGCCGAACCTCCCGGCCGAAGTGACCGCGATCGGGTCGGGGATCGTCGACCCGGCGGGCGATCGCGGCCGGATGCGCTACGAGCTCTTCCCGAACGACGCCGACGATTCGGCGTTCGCGGAGAAACCACTCGAGATCGCCTGGACCGCGACGGACTACTGGGTCCGCGCGGCACAAGACGACTCCGATCGTGCCTGGCAGCACACGACGCGGGCCAGGGCGCCCGAGCAGATGAACCTGATCGGCCGAGTCAACGAGGAGCCGGTCGCGCTCCTGCGCATGGCTGCGGCCGCGACCCCGGCAGACGTGCGGGCGGGAGCGTCTGCCGAGCTTGATGGGCGACCGGCGGAACGCTGGCTCGTCTCGGTGCCGGCCGAGGTCGCCAGCGACAACTTCGTCCCACCTGACACGTACCTCGGGTTCAGCCAGATCTTCGGCCGATCCGATCTGCCGCTCGAGGTGTGGTTGGTCGCTGGCACGGTCGTCCGGATCGGCTACGTCCTCGAGCGCGAGAAGGCGCCATACGGTGGGCCCGACCGTCTCGAGACCTGGTACGACTGGTCCGGGATCGGCGGGCCGATCGAGCTCGAGGTGCCGCCGCCCGGCGAGATCGAGGACGTCGGCGCGGGCTGACGTTCAGCCGAGGACAAGCTCCAGCTCGATCTCGTCCCGGATCGGGATGCCGTAGTTGCCGACGAGCGGGATTTCGGGTTTGACCGAGCGCCGCGCCGCATCGATCGCGCCGGGGCGTAGGGCGGTCAGGCGGAACCCGCGCCGCTGGTAGAAGCGGAGCGCGTCGACGTTGTCGTTCGTCGTCACGAGCCAGACGCGCCGCCAACCGCGATCTGCCGCCATCGCTCGAATCGCGGCGATCAGGGCCGTCCCGGCGCCCTGCCACTGGTCGACCGCGTGGAGCGTGAGGACCTCGCACTCGCCCTCGGCCGGGATGTAGGTCAGGACCCCGGCCGGGCGGCCATCGTCGGTTTGGGCGATCAACATCGGGTGGTCCAACGGCCACAGGACCGCACCGCGTCGGGCGACCGGGCGCATGTGGTTCCTGGCCAGAAATGGCTCGAGCCAGTCGCGGTCGGCGGCGGTTGCATCGCGGACCCGCATGGAGCGGTCAGCCTACGCGCGCTTGCGCTCCAGGTCGAGGAACGGGAGCTCGACGACCGTGCCCTCGACGCGGCCGCGCCGCCCCTCGACGGTCCACTCGACATCGACATGGCTACCCGGCGCCTCGAGCGACGGCGGCACCGACGCGAGCGCGATCGCCTGCTTGAGGATCGGGCTCCAGCCGACCGACGTCGCCCGGCCGACTTGGCGCCCGCCGACGAAGACCGGCCGGTGCGACCGATCGACGACCGGTGAGATCGCGGGCGGCAGGCCCTGGGCGTTGAACAGGCCGTCGATGTCGTCCCACGTCAGCTGCAGCCCGACCAGGCGGCGCTTCGGGCCGCCGTTTCGCGCCTCGCGCTCGAGGGCGAGGCGCCCGACGAAGTCGGCCTTGTCGAAGCTCACGAGCCGGCCGAGGCCGATCTCGCCCGGGCTGTAGTTCTGTTCCGGGTTCATCGCGTGGCGGGCCGACGTGTAGTCGACCTCGAGGAGGATCAGCCCGGCCTCGAGCCGGACGACGTCGAGCGCGAGCATCCCGGCAGGCCGAATTCCATATGGCCCGCCCGCGACGGTCAGTGCCTCCCACAGCGGAACGGCGGCGTCCGCGGCAACCCACAGCTCATAGCCGAGATCGCCGGTGTAGCCCGTCCGCGAGACGTCGACCAAGAGCTTGCGCCGGCCGGCCTTGACCGTCGCCCGGCGGCGCCGGAAGTAGCGCAGGTCGGCGAACGACTCGCCGGTCGCCGCCTCGAGGACGTCGCGCGAAAGCGGGCCCTGGAGCGCGACTGCGGCCTGCGCCTCCGACACATCCTCGATGTCGACGTCGAGGCCGGCGGAGTTCATGCGCAGCCAGCGCAGCTGGGGATCAGCGGCGGTCCAGCGGTACGTATCGTCGTCGAGGCGGTGGATCGTGCCGTCGTCGATGACCTTGCCGTGCTCGTCGCACCACGGCGTGTAGTAGACCTGGCCGGGCTTGAGCTTCGTCGCATCCCGGGTGATCACACGGTCGACGAGCCGCTGGGCGTCCCGGCCGGAGACGACGTACTTGTAGAGCGGGCTGACGTCGATGAGCGCGGCCGCCTCGCGGATCGCGTTGTACTCGATGTCGTGGGCGTCGGCATAGACCGACGATGCGAAGTAGCCGCTCCACTCGCGCCATTGCTGCTTGCGGTTGAGCGGCGCGGTGGCCGGATGGAAGGCGGTTCCGGTACTCACGCGCGGAGTATGCCCGGCCCGGCAGAGCGGGCAGGGGCCGGTCCCGGGCAATGCGTCGCGACGCGCGCGAGGCGGTGCCTTGGTAGGGTGACCGGATGATTGCCGGGGGAACTGCAGTCGCCGTGGACGGACGCCTCGCCGACGCAATCCGCGCTTCGCGCCTGGGCGGCCTCTCGCCGATGTGCCTCGAGCGGCTCATGGCCGGGTCGCGGATCCGGGAGGACGCAGCCGGTTCGCTCGTCCGGCCGATCGGAGAGGGCGGCTCGCACCTCGAGCTGGTCGTGTCGGGCCTCGTCAGAGCCGAGGTCTCATCGCCCGACGGTCGCAGCCTCGCCATCCGCTATGCCCATCCGGGCAGCCTGCTCGGCGTCGCGTCGCTGTTCGGAGCGCCGTACATCATGCCCGGCTCGCTCCACGCGCTCATCGACTCGGTCCTGCTCGAACTGCGGCCGGACATCGTCCGGCGCGTCGCCCACGAAGACCTGTCGGTTGCCGCCGCCCTGCTCGACGAGCTCAGCGATCGCGTCGTCGGCTTCGTCGGGGAGATCCCTGGCAGCGCGTTCACGACCGTCCGGCAGCGGATCGCCCGCCACCTGCTGTCGGTCGCCACCGATCAACCCGGTGGCCAGGCACTCGTCGCGCGGATCACGCAACAGCAGCTCGCCGACGCGGTCGGGACCGTGCGCGAGGTCGTCGTCCGGGAGCTCAGGGAGCTCCGCGACGAGCGCGTCGTCGAAACCGGTTCGCGCTCGATCACGATCCTGGATGCAGGCCGGCTCGTCGCCGACGTCAGCGATGTTCCGGCCTGGAACCAAGGTTCCTGACCCGGAGGGCCACGGCCGCGACCCTGCTCGGGAGCCCAGACACGGACACGTCGTGCACTCAGCGGCACGGACATTGGGGGTTACCGATGCACCCGCGACAAATGGCGTTTCTCATCGCTGAAGACCGCTCGCGGCGTCGCGACCATGAGTGGCAGGACATGCTCCGCCGGCCCGACGCGCCGCCGCTTCCAGAGGAAGCCGCGACGGTCGGGCTGCGGACCCGGCTGAGCGCCGCCGTTCGCGCGTTCGTGGACCCGCTCCTTCTCGAGCGGCCGATGCGCACCGATCGACTGGACGACGACGCCCGGGCGGTCTGAGGATCACGGGCCTGCCGAAGGCTACGAGGCGATCGCCTCGCCGATCGCATCGCATGGCGCGTCGTCGTCAATCGGATGCGGTCCCCGGATCGGTCCGCTCATGGTGTCGAGGAGCTCGTAATCGGCGGGATCGGTGCTGCCGTGGGTGTCGACCAGGAACGTCCATGACATGTGGCCTGGGTTGTGAGCCACGAGCCTTCCATCGAGCGTCGACACCGCGAGCTGCACACCGGATTCGATCGATTCGAAGGTGAACACCGTTCCCTCGATGCGGGTGACCCGGACGTCAACGAAGACGTCGTTTCCCGAAAGGACGAAGCCCCGATCCGGATCCGACGGGTCGCGGTAGACGGCCTCGTAGCGCTGCCGGAAGAAGAACTTCGGCGGCGCCCCTTCGTCGTGGCCGGCCTTGAGCATGAACAGCGTCGTGCTGGTCGTGACGACGTCCCAGTCCTCGCCACACAGCGTCACGACCGCGACCTCGGTCGTCGGATCGAGTTCGTGTGCCAGGGGCGCCGCGACCGCCGGCACCACGGCCGTGAGCGCAGCGAAGATTCCGGCTGCGGCCGCCAGCGACATCGTCCGAGCGGACCGTTCCGTTGCAACCATGGCCACCTCCTGCCGGGCCCGGTTGCTTGTGACGGCGCCCGGCCCTCAGTCGGCCAGTCCTCCAGCGCTTCACCGGGCGCGGTACCCGGTTTGATGCAGCCCTCGGCCGCCCGGTTCGATCTTCACAGCAACGCCTTCCGCGTGGCGTGACCCGGCGATCCGAGCGCGCGCCGGGTCTGGTCGCGGACGATCAGCTGGCCGCGGGGGCGGGAACTGTCGCGGCGATCTCCGCCGCGCATCGGCGAATGGCCGCCGCGGAGATGTCGATGTCGTCCTCGGTCGTCGACCAGTTCGAGACGGAGATCCGCATCGCGGCCATCCCGTGCCACGTCGTCCCGCCCAGCCAGCACGTGCCGTCGGCCTGGACGGCGGCGATGACGCGTCGGGTGAAGTCGTCGACTTCCTCGGGACTCGCGTCGCGGGCATCGGGCGGAGTGAACCGGACGAGCACCTGGTTCAGAACGACGTCGTTGAGGATCGTCACGCCCGGCGCGTCGCGCAGCGCGTCCGCCATCCGTGCCGCGAGGCCACAACATCGGTCGACGAGTTCCGCCAGGCCGTCGCGCCCCAGCTCCCGGAGCGCCGCGTAGACCGTGAACGCCCGCGACCGCCGCGACGAGTCGGCAACCCAGTTGCCGGAATCCCGGTTCGCTCCTTCGCCGGCGATGTAGTAGGCGGCGCCGAAGCTCATCGCCGCGATGTGGGCCTCCGGATCGCGGACGATCGCGACGCCGCAGTCGTACGGGACGTTGAGCCACTTGTGAGCATCGGTCGTCCAGGAATCCGCTCCGTCGAGGCCGACCGCCAGGTGTCGATAGGTCGGCGACGCGGCCGCCCACAGTCCGAACGCGCCGTCCACGTGGAGCCAGGCGTTCGGATGATTCCGGACGGCGTCCACGATCTCGGGCAGCGGATCGAACGCACCGGTGTTCACGTTGCCCGACTGGGCCGACACGATGACCGGCCGATCGCGGACAGTCGCGAGGACCTCGCGGAGCTTCTCGGCCCGCATTCGGCCCTGACCATCGGCCTCGACGCGGAGCGCGGTCTTGTTGCCCAGGCCGACCATCTGGAGCGATGCGAGCACGGTGGCATGCGCCTCCGCGCCGAGGACGACCGCGATCGGTGGGGCGCCGATCAGGCCACTCGCCTCGACGTCCCAGCCCGCTCGCTGCAGCACGCGATGCCGGGCGGCGGCCAGTCCGGTGAACGTCGCCATCGTCGCGCCGCTCGCGAACCCGACCGAGGCATCCTTCGGCAATCCGAAGACGTCGAGCAGCCACCGGGCGGCCGTCTCCTCCACGACCGATCCCGCGGGCGACATCACGAACGCGAAGCCGTTCTGGTCCCAGGCCGTCGTCAGCCAGTCGGCGCCGAGCGTGCTCGGCAGCGAGCCGCCGATGACGAAGCCGAAATAGCGCGGGCCGGCGCTCGCGACGATCCCGGGATCGGCGTTCCGGGCGAGGCTCGCGACGACCTCGCTTGCCGCCTGACCGTGTTCCGGCACCGGTCCGCCGAGGGTGTCGACGAGCTCGTCGCGCGTTGCCGTGGTGCCGACATGGCGCCGTTCGACGCCGTCGAGAAAGTCGGCCGCCAGGTCGGCAGTCTGGTGGAGGAGGGCGCGGTGATCGGGCATTCGGGCGAACCTCGATGACGGACTGGCGTCATCGTACGCAGCCGCGGAATGGACGCTCGTCGAGGCCCGGTGGGCAATGGCGGGAACGCCTCGGCGGCCGGCCGGCGGGCTCCGGTAGAGTGGCTCGCGACCCGGGCATCGGCGCGACCGACCGCGGGCACGAGGAGGATCGGCTTGGGGCAGCGGTACGACGCGGTCATCATCGGTGGCGGCCACAACGGGCTCGTCAGCGCGGCGTATCTCGCCCGTGCCGGCCTCAGGACGCTCGTCCTCGAGCAGCGTCACGTCCTCGGCGGCGCTGCGGTCACGGAGGAGCTCTACCCCGGCTTCCGCTTCTCCGTCTTCTCGTACGTCGTCTCGCTGCTCCGGCCCGAGATCATCCGCGAGCTCGACCTGCCCCGCCACGGCCTCGACATCCTGCCGCTCGATGGCACCTTCACGCCGCTCCGACCCGGCGATGGCCCGGCGAAGGGCGGCGGCGACTACCTCTGGCGCGTCAACGACCACGGCCGGACGATTCGCGAGCTCCGCCGCTGGTCGGCGACCGACGCCGAGGCCTACGAGGAATACGGCCAGCTCATGGTCGAGATGGCCAGGTTCATCAAGCCGATCCTCGGCATCACGCCGCCCGACCTGACCTCGCTCGACCCGCGGCCGCTGCTCCCGCTGGCGTCGCTTGCCCGGTCATTCCAGCAGCTTCCGGAGCGCCAGCAGGCCGTCTTCGTTCAGCTGATGACGATGTCGGCCGCCGACTTCCTCGACCAGTGGTTTGAAACGGATCCCTTGAAGGCGACGATGAGCGCGTCCGGGATCATCGGGACGTACCAGGGGGTCCGATCGCCCGGCACGGCGTACGTGCTGCTGCACCACTACATGGGCGAGATCGACGGCGCGTTCCGGGCCTGGGGCATCCCGAAGGGCGGCACCGGCGGCATCTCGAACGCGATCGGCAGCGCGGCCCGCGCGCTGGGCGCGGAGATCCGAATGGAGGCCCCGGTCGCGAGGATCATCGTGAAGAACGGCCGCGCGACCGGGGTTGCCCTCGAGAACGGCGAAGAGATCGAGGCAACGAATGTGCTGTCGTCGGTCGACGCGCGGCAGACATTCCTCTCGCTCGTCGAGCCCGGATCGCTCGACAGCGAGTTCGAGGACGAGGTCCGGCGGTTCAAGTTCCGGGGCTCGTCCGGCAAGGTCAACCTGGCGGTCGATCGGCTGCCGGACTTCACGTCGCTGCCCGGCTTCGGCGAGCACCTCCGCGGCGCGATCTCGTTCAGCCCGAGCCTCGACGAGATGGAGGGGGCCTACGACGACGCGAAGTACAACCGCTTCAGCCGGAAGCCATACATCGACATGATCATCCCGACGCTCGTCGATCCGTCGATGGCGCCGCCGGGCAAGCATGTCATCAGCTGCTTCGTCCAGTACGCGCCGTACAAGCTGGCGCCGGAGCTGGGGTCGTGGGACGACCAGCGCGAGGCGTTCGGCGACGCCGTGGTCGACCGGATCGCCGAGTTCGCGCCGAACATCCGGGACATCATCCTGTTCCGGAACGTCCAGACGCCGCTCGACATCGAGCGGACGACAGGTCTCTCCGAGGGCAACATCTTCCAGGGCGAGCTGTCGCTCGAGCAGCTGTTCTTCAACCGGCCGGTGCCCGGCTACGCCCGGTTCAAGACACCGATCCGGGACCTCTGGCTGTGCGGCTCGTCGACCCACCCGGGCGGCGGGATCATGGGCGCGAACGGCCGGATCGCGGCGATGGAGCTGCTTCGCTCCCGCGGCCGGAAGGCGGCGTGATGTCGATCGCGACCGCGCCCGAAACCGAGACCGGAACATACGGCCGTCGCCATGGCGACTACGACGTGATCGTCGTCGGTGGCGGCCACAACGCGCTCGTCACCGCGGCGTACCTCGCGAAGGCCGGCCAGCGGGTGCTGGTCCTCGAGCGGCGTGAGCGCATCGGCGGAGCCGCCGAAACGTCCGAGCTGGGTGGTGCCCGCGTTCCGCGGCTCGCCCACACGATCGGCCGGCTGCGGCCGTCGATCGTCCGCGATCTCGACCTGAAGTCGCATGGGCTGCGGTTGCTCGCCCCGGACGCCCGCGTCTTCGCGCCGTCGCCGGACGGGCGAGCGGTGACGTTCTGGGTCGATCAGGCCCGCACGGTCGAGGCGCTTCGCGCCGTCTCCGCTCACGACGCTCACGCCTACCCCGACTTCGACCGGCTCGTCCGCTCGCTTGGCAGGTTTCTCGGCGAGATCGCGGCCCAGACGCCGCCCGACATCCACGCCCCGAGGCTCGACGACGCGCTCGCCGGCCTGAAGCTGGGCCGGACATTCCGGGGCCTCGGCAAGCACGACGGCCGGACGATCACGCGCGTCCTGCCGATGGCGGTCGCGGACTTCGTCGCGGAGGCGTTCGAGACCGACCCGGTCCAGGCGGCGCTGGCCTGGCGCGGCGTCCAGTACTGCTCGCTCGGGCCGTGGTCGGCCGGATCCGCGGCGGTGTTGCTGTTCGATGCTGCGGGCAACGACGGCGGCGCGGCGGGTCAGACGGTGTTCGCCGAGGGCGGTCCCGGTGCCTTGTCGGAGGCGCTGGCTTCGGCCGCGCGGGCCGCCGGCGCGGAGATCCGCTGCCGCGCGGAGGTCACGGCAATCACCTCGCGCGACGGCCGGGTCACCGGCGTCGCGCTCTCGTCCGGAGACGAGATCGCAGCCGCCGCGGTCGTGTCGGGCCTGGACCCGAAGCGGACGCTGGCCGGGCTGTCGGACCCGGTCGCTGTCGGGCCGTCGATGCTCTGGCGGGCCGGCAACTACCGGACCCCGGGCGTCGTGTCGAAGGTCAATCTCGTCCTCGGCGGGCTGCCCCGATTCACCGCTGCGGCCGGTGACGACGAGACTCGGCTCCGCGGCCGGATCGTCGTGGCGCCGGGCATCGACCCGATGGAGCGGGCGTTCGACGCGTCGAAGTACGGCCGCGTCTCCGATCAATTCATCCTGGAGGCGACGATTCCGTCGCTCGTCGACCCGTCGCTCGTCGACGGCGCCGCGCCCGGGACGCACGTCATGAGCGTGATCGCGCAGTACACGCCGTACAAGCTCCGCGACGGCTCCTGGGATGACGAGGGCAGGCACGACGCGGTCGCGGACGCGGTCGTTGCGCAACTCGACGCGCTGGCCCCCGGCCTCGCGGGTCTCGTTCGCGAACGGGAGGTGCTCACCCCGCTCGACCTCGAGCGCGAGTACGGCCTCTCAGGCGGGCACCCGCTCCACGGCGAGCCCGGTCTCGACCAGTTCTTCCTGTGGCGGCCGTTCCTCGGGCACGCTCGCTATCGGCTGCCGATCGAGGGGCTCTACCTCGCCGGTTCCGGCGCCCACCCCGGTGGCGGCGTCACCGGCCAGCCCGGGCAGAACGCCGCCCGCGAGATCCTCTCGGACACGAAGCGCCGCCGCTGAAGGGCCGCGCGTCACCCGCGTGGCGGGTGAGCTGACGAAGAAGCCGGCCGCAATCGCCAGTCGGCGCCCACGGGCGGTCCGCTCAGGCGATGGTTGACCCGCGCCGCGGCGCACCCGTCGAGCGGATCCACGGTTGACCCGCTGCGCGGGTCCTCGTCAGCGAGGCGGGCTACTTCTCCTGACCGCCCAGGATCCCGCCGAGCAAGCCACCCAGATCGGGCATGCCCTGGGTCCCGCCGGCGCCCCCGGCCCCGGTCGCGCCGCCCATCCCGCCGAGCCCACCGAGGACGCCGCCGATCAGGTCGCCGATGTCCGGCCCCGAGTTCTTGGCGGCTTCGTTGACGCCACCGGCCGGCGTTTCGCCCTTCGGCGTGAGCATGTTCACGATCGTCGGCAGGAAGGCCGCCAGCAGGGGCAGCAGCGACTGGATCGAGATCCCCGAGTTCGCAGAGAGCGCCTGGACCTGCTCGTCACCGAGCGCCGCGCCGAGCTGCTGGGGCGGGATCGTCTGGTTGCCGCCGGTGCCGATCCACGAATCGACCTGCTCGCCGTAGCCCGCAGCGCGAAGCTTGTCGAGGATCGGGTCGATGCCGCCTTCCGCGCCGATCGCGGACGAGAGGCCCGCGATTGTCGCCGCCGGCGACTGGGCCGTGGCCGCGCCACCCTGTCCGGCCGGTCCGGCGTCTCCGAGTCGGCCGAGTGCTCCCGCGAGATCGTCCATGGGGTCGCGTCCTCCCGCGCTACGTCCGGTCCCAGGTGGGCCCTCGATCGTACGCCGGTTGCCGCGCGCCGTCGATCGCCGGGAGAGCCCGGGTGCGACGGCCGGTGGGACGGCGGGAGATCAGCCCGCCCCGCCCCCGGCGGTGACGGCGCCCGGCAGTGACGACGAACCGGATGCTGCGACCGTCGCGGCAACGCGGCGGATCGCGGCGGCCAGGCGCTGGTCGATCGAGGGCAGCTCGCCACGAGCGCTCGCCGGCGTCGTTCGGCCGTGCCAGGGCAGGTAGCGAGTCGGGACGATGCGGATCACCTGGGTGTATGTCGCGAGGAACTCCTCGGGCGTGAGGCCGATCGCGGCCATCGGCGCCCGATACTTCTCGAGGTGGCTCCTCGGCAGGACGTCGGCCGCGGCGACGTCGAGCAGCTCGGCCTTGCCCTCGAGCAAGCCGACGTCGAAGTCCTGGTCGGGTTGACCAAGGGCCAGCATCACCACCGGATTCGCGCGGAGGTTGCGGACCTTCTGGGCGCCGGGCTTGCTCGCGACGATGATCGCCTCGCCGTCCCAGCTGAACCAGATCGGGATGAGATGAGGAACGCCGTCGGGGCGGACGGTGCTCATCCAGACGACGGGCTCACTCCGGAGCAGCCGGTCGATACGGGCGGCGGGCGGGAGCGCGGTCGTTTCGTCCATGGACGGATCGTGGCAGGCGCTTGGCGGCCGGTCATCCGATCCGCGTCGGCGGCCGTGCTACGACGTTTGTCGCGAGGCCCTGCGTCATCCGGGCGAGCCTCGACGTACGGCGCCCGGCCGGGCGGCGGCGCCTCAGCGGCGCTCCTCGGCGGGCTCCTCGGTGAGCTCCTGCTCCTTGTTCGCGGCTGCCGACCGGGCCTTCGACGGGGGCCTCGCGGCCTTCCTCGCGGGCTTCCCGGCCTCGTCGAGCCGCCACTCCCACGTTCGGAGCCGTTTCAGGAGTCGGCGGCCGGTGAGGTCGAGGTGGATCGGCGTGATCGCGATGCGGCGGTTGACGACCGCGTGGAAGTCCGTGCCCTCGACGGCGAGCCCGGATGGTGGCGGTCCGCCGATCCAGAAGTAGGGGAGCCCGCGGGGATCGACCCGCTCGATCAGCTGGTCCTGGTAGACGCGGCGGCCGAGCCTCGTGACCTCGAACCCCTCGCACTCCTCGGGCGACACCGCCGGGACGTTGACGTTGATCAGCTCGCCCCGCGACAGCCCGTGCTCGAGGATGTTCCGGGCGACGGCCGCGGCGGCCTGGCCGGCGAGCGTGAAGTCGGGATGCTCGTAGTACTCCTGCGAGATCGCGAAGGCCGGGCAGTGGTTGATGACGGCCTCCATGGCCGCGCTGACCGTCCCGGAGTACGTGATGTCGTCGCCCAGGTTCGCGCCGTAGTTGATGCCGGAGGCGACGAGGTCGAAGCCGTGCCCGAAGTAGCCGAGAAACGCGATGCTGACGGCGTCGGTCGGTGAGCCGTCGACGGAGTAGGCGAGCGACCCGTCGGCGAGCGTCCGCTCCCGGACGCGGAGCGGACGCATCAGCGTCTTCTGGTGACCGACGGCGCTCTGGTTCGTATCCGGCGCGACGACGACGATGTCGCCAATGGGCTCGAGCGCCTGTTTGAGGGCGAGGAGCCCCCGCGACTCGACCCCGTCATCGTTCGTGATGAGGATCCGCGGCCTGCCGGTCCAGTCGCCGAGCGGCTTGGCGATCGCCCGGAGCGCCCGGGACCGGCCTCGCGCGGCACCCCCGGCGACGGGCTCGCCGCGCTCCTTGTCGAGATCGCGCCGTTCGGTCCGGGCCCGCTCCCGGGTCATGTCCGGCTGGTCGGCGTGGGCCCCGTCGCCCGCGCGTCGCTTCTTGTCGTCGGTCACGGCACGTCGCTATCGACGCCGGGCGCCGGCTCCCGCGGAACGCGGATGGGCCGGCCCTCGCGCTCCTCGACGCGCTTCGCCGCACGCGTCGCGACCGGCGCCGTGTCGCGCGTCATCGCCAGGTAGTGGAAGAAGAACGCCGAGATGACGGCGGCGATCGGGATGCCGAAGATCGCGCCGGCGATCCCGGCGACCTTCGCCCCGACCAGCACGGAGCCGAGCACGACGATCGGGTGGATGCCGACGGCCTCCTGCATCAGTCGCGGCTGGAGCACGTTCATGACAACCAGCCAGCCGATGCCCATGAGGATGAATGCGGGCAAGGTCGCACCGGACTGCGTGAGGAACGCGACGATGACCGGCGGCGCCCAGGCGACGAACGGACCGAAGAACGGGATCGCCATCAGCACGCCTGAAAGGGCCGTCGTGACGCCCGGATAGTCGAGCTTGAGGATCGCGCTCGTCAGCAGTGCGACGGCGGCGTAGACGACACCGAGGATCGCCTGGCCGCGGAGGAACCCGCCGAACGAACGCGAGACGCTGCGCTCGAGCAGTCGCGCCTCGATCTGGCGAGACTTCGGGACGAGCGTGAAGAGGAACGTCGAGATCTGGTCGCGGTCGACGACCATGTACAGCGAGAGGATCAGGACGAGCAACAGCGTGCCCATCGCCCCGATGCTCGCGACCGCGAGCTGCTGGACCGGCCCGACGAGCTGCGTCGCGTACTGCGCGGCGGCGTTGAGGATGTCGTCGGCCTGCGCGACGAGGTCGACCTGCAGACCGAAGCCCTGGAGCGCGTTCTGCCAGGCTCGCAGCACGTCGGGAAGCTGGTCGCGGAGCGTCGGGACGCTCGCCACGAAGTCGACGATCGACGACGCGAGGGCGCCCGCGAGCAGGATGACGACGAGGACGATGAACGCGAACAGGACGGCGTAGACCACGATCGTCGCGACGACCCGCGGCAGGAACGGGATCGCACTCGTCAGGCGGGTGACGATCGGGCTGAGGATGAACGCGAGCAGCCACGCGAGGAAGAAGACCAGGATCGTGTCGCCGAACGCGTAGAAGACCGAAGCGGCGATGAAGATGACGACCGAGGCGAGCGCGATCACGCCGAGGACGAGCAGCGCCGTGATCAGCGTGTCCTGGCGTTGGCTCAGCCTGATCGGTCCCATCCGGGGCATCGTAGACTGGCGCGCTTTCGGCGCGCTCAACGGCTGCCCCGCCAGCCTGGTCATGGGCTCATCCCGCGGCGGCGTCGCAACGAAGTTGCCCAACACGGCTGACAAACGTGGTATCGACGCCGCGGCCCGCGGCCCGAGCTGCGCCAAGCGTGGCGGAGTTGCCTGTCACGTTCGTGAGCCGTACTGGGCGACTTCGGCGCGCCGATCCCCGGCGTACCACGTTCCTGAACCGTATCGGGCAACTTCCTCGCGGCGCCGCGTCAGCCGAACGGCCAGACGATCGGGACGACGAACACCGCGACGACGAAGAACACCAGCATCACGGCGAGCCCGAGCCGCCAGTAGTCGCCGAAGCGGTAGCCCGCTGCCCCCATCGCGATCAGGTTCACCGGCGTCGCGACCGGCGTCAGCAGCGCGGCAGAGGCCGCCACACAGATCGACATCAGCACGGGCCGCAGGTCCGTCCCGGTCTCGGCGGCCGCCGCGACGCCGATCGGGATCACGATCAGGGCCGTGGCGGTGTTGCTGATGAGCTGGCCGAAGACGGCCGTGACGACGAACAGCCCGACGAGCAGTCCCGTCGGGCCCATGCCGCCGACGACGTTGATGAGCGCATCGGCGACCTGGTCGGCCGCCCCGCTTTCGAACATCGCGGTCGAGAGCGGCAGCATCGCGGCGACCAGGACGACGGTGGTCCAGGTGATCGCGCGGTAGGCCTGGTCCATCGACACGACGCGGAGCACGATCAGCGCTCCGGCGGCCAGCAGGCCCGCGACGGCGGGTGGCACGACCGCGGTGACCAGCAGGATGACCATCCCGAACAGGACGGCCAGCGATTCCCAGGCCTTCGCGCCGAATGCCACGGCCTGGCGGCGGACCTGCTCCGGGTGGTCGACCGCGATGAAGCCGGGTCGGTCCGCAGCCGCCTCGAGCGCCGCCCAGCGGCCCTCCAGCACGAGGATGTCGCCCGAGGTGAGGTCGACGGCATCCACCGCCTCGCCGCCCCGATGGATCGCGACGACGACGAAGTCACCGGCTTCGCTCGTCATGCCGACCGTCACGCGCTCGCCGATGTACTTCGAACGTGGCGGGATGACGATTTCGGCGAGCCCGCTGTCGGGCCGGAAGCCGGCCGGCCGACCCTCGGACGCCAGGTTGTACTGGGCCGCCAGCGTCCGGGCGTGCGCACTGAGGTCGGCCGAGATCGTCTTCGGCGTCCGTACGGGCAGGAGGCGCTCGCCGAGGAGGGCGACGACGGCGACCGTCCCGATCAGCAGCGGGATGCCGGCCAGCGCGAACTCGAAGAAGCCGATCGGTCGCGTGCCGTACTGCTCCGCGGCCTCGGAGATCAGCAGGTTCACGTTCGACCCGGTCAGCGCGAGCTGGGACCCGGCGTGGGCCCCGAAGCACAGCGGGATCAGCAGCTTCGATGGCGGGATCTTGAGTCGCGTCGCGGTCACGACGATGACCGGCAGGAGCGCTGCGACCGCTGCGTTGACGGTGACGAACGCGGTGAGCGCCGCGCACGCCAGCATCGTCAGGACGATCAGCCTGGCCCGGCTGGTGCCGGCCAACGCGACCAGCTGCTGACCGGCCCACGCCGTCACGCCTGTCGAGTCGAGCGACTCGCTGACGACGAAGAGCGTAGCGATGAAGATGATCACCGGGTCGCCGAAGCCGGCCAGGCTCTGGGGCAGGGTGAGGACGCCGGTGATCCAGAGGACGAGTGCCGCACCAATCGCGACGACCTCGACGGGGAGGCGGCCCCAGATGAAGAGGGCAACGATCCCGGCGATGACCGCGAACGTGATCTGGGCGTGATCCATGCCTGTCGGCGGACCCGGCGTCAGATCTGCACGGGATAGCCCGGTCCGAGGGGCAGCCCCAGGATGAACCACAGGACGAACAGCGCGATCCAGACGGCCGCGATGATCACGACGTACGGCAGCATCAGGGCGATGACGGTGCCGATGCCGGCGTCCTTCTGGTATCGCTGGGCGATCGTCACCATGAAGGGCAGGTACACCATCAGCGGCGTGACGACGTTGAGCGGCGAGTCGCCGACGCGATAGGCCGCCAGCCCGGTCTGGGGCGGCACGCCGAGCTGGATGAACAGCGGTACGAAGATCGGCGCGAAGATCGCCCACTTCGGGATGAGCCCCGGCATGATCACGTCGAGGAGGAGGATCACGACGATCATCCCGATCAGCAGCGGCAGCGCCCCGATCCCGGCCGATTCGAGCCACTCGGCGAGCGAGATCGCGAGGACGCTCGGCAGGTTGCTGTAATTGAAGTAGGCGATGAACTGGCTGATCATCAGCAGCATGAAGACGAGCCCGGCAAGGCCCGAGAACGTCTTCACCACCGCGGCGATGACGTCGTTGCTGCTCCTGAACGTCCCGGCGCCCCGGCCGTAGCCGATGCCCGCGATCAGGAATGCCATCGCGATGATGAACAGCAGGCTGTCCATGAACGGCGTGTTGCCGATGATGTCGCCGGTCTCGGGGTCGCGGAGCGGCGCCCCCGGCGGGATCGTCAGGAGCACCACGAGGACGATGAACCCGAGGAACGCGACGAGCGCGTAGCGAAGGCCCCGCTTTTCGGCGGCCGCGTCATCGACGGAGTCCGCTTCGTCCTCGATCGAGATTCCATCCGGCGCCCCGATCTCGGCCGCCTGATACGTACCGAGCCGAGGCTCCACGACGCGCTCCGTGATGAACGCGGCCACGAGCGCCAGCACGATGGACGAGACGATGCTGAACCAGTAGTTCGCGAGGATCGTGAGCGGCGTCGCGCCGGCGGCCTCGATCGCCTCGTTCGTGATCGCCGTGATCTGGGCGTCGATCGGGCCCGGGATCGGGTTGACGCCGAAGATCGCCCCGACGCCCGCGAAGCACGCCGCCATCCCCGCCAAGGGGTGCCGCCCCACGCTCGCAAACGCCGCCGCGCCCAGCGGGACGAGGATCAGGTAGCCGGCATCCGTGGCGACACTCGACAGGACCCCGACGAGGATCAGGACGAACGCGAGGATGCGCCGGGGCGATGCGGCCACGAGCAGCCGGATCAGGGCGCCCATGAGCCCGCTGCCCTCCGCGACGCCAGCGCCCATGAGCGCCACGAACGTCACCGCGATGACCCCGAATCCGGCGAAGTTCGGGACGAACGACGTGAAGATGAAGCGGATGCCTTCGGTGTCGAGGAGGCTGCGGACCGGGATCGTGACCGTCTCGATGTGGTAGTCGCCCTCGTAGTCGAGGTCGCTCGGCTCGAGAATCGGCTGGGTCGTGTCCTCGTAGTAGCCGGGCACGACCTCGACGGCGTCCGGCACGACGATGTCTTCGGTGACGCTGACGCCGGCCAGTGCGAGGACGGCCGAGAGCAGGATCACGCCGATGATCAGGTACAGGAACATCAGCACCGGATGGGGGACACGGTTCCCGGCTCGCTCGATGACGTCGAGCAGTCGGCCCATCGCGGTATGCTGCGGTGCGGTCGCGGCGGTCGACTCGGTCACGTGGCGATTCCTCCGGGGTGAGCTGGGGCTGGGCGCGGTGGGCTAGGGGCGCGTGGGTCGGAACGCGGCGGCGAACGTCGCGAGGAGGCGGGTCCCGAAGGCAGTCGCGCCGGTGGGTCGCCAGGCGTCGTCCTTGTCGACGACCATCGGCCCGCAGATGTCGAGGTGGCCGAACGGCGTGCCGGCCACGAAGTCCTCCAGGAACAGGCCGGCCGTGATCGATCCCGCGTCGACACCGCCCATGTTCTTGATGTCGGCGATCTTCGAATCGAGCTGGCGGCGGTACTTGCGGATGAGCGGCAGCTCCCAGAGCGGCTCGTCCGTGGCGTCGCCGGCGGCTCGCAGCTCAGAGACAAGCGCCGCGTCGTTGCCCATGACCGGGGCCACCGCCGACCCGAACGTTCGGAGCGCGGCGCCGGTCAACGTCGCGATCGTGACGATCGCGTCGACGCGGTCCTCGACGGCGAGCGCGATCCCGTCGGCCATGACGAGGCGGCCTTCGGCGTCGGCGTTGACCACCTCGACCGTCTTGCCGCCGCGGATCGTCAGCACGTCGCCGAGCCGGGTCGCGGTCCCGGACGGCATGTTGTCCGTGCAGCAGAGGAACCCCGTGACGGTTGCCCTGCCGCCGAGGTCGCGGAGCGTCGTCATCGCGCCGAAGATGGCGGCCGCGCCGGACATGTCGAGCTTCATCAGCGCGTGCATCGCGTCCGACGGTTTCAGGCTGATGCCGCCGGCGTCGTACATGACCCCCTTGCCGACGAGGCCGAGCGACCCCGTCGGCGTCCCGGCCGGACGGTACGTGAGCTTGATCAGCCGAGCCTCTTCGTTGCTCCCGGCATTGACGCCGAGGATGCCGCCGCAGCCCATCTCGACGAGCTGTCGCTGATCGAACACCTCCACGTCCAGGCCGACCTGGGGCCCGATCTCCCGGGCGACGTCGCCGAAGCGCGTCGCGGTGAGGTGCGTCGCCGGCGCATTGCAGAGATCGCGGGCGAGGTTCGTCGCGCGAGCCAGCAGCAGGCCGCGCGCGGCGCCTTCACGAACGCCGTTCAGGGCGCCCGCGTCGACCACGAGGGTGAGACTCGCGAGTGGAAGATCCGCCGGCCGGTCGGCGAAGACCCGGTAGCGGTAGCGCGCAAGGACCGCCCCCTCGGTCGCCGCCTGCCCAAGCGTCCCGGCGTCGACGCCCTGCAGACCACGGAGATCGACGACGAGATCGGCGTGGCGGTGCGCGCGCTGGGCGAACCAGGCGACCGAATCGCGAACCGCGGCGCCGCCGAGCCCCGCCCGCGGACCCAGGCCGGACTCGACGACGAGCGGGCCGTCGATTTGCGGCAGCACGAGCGTTTCACCGATGCCGGCCGTGAAGTCCGACGCGTCGAGCGTCGCCCGATCGAAGCCGGCCCGCTCCGGCACGTCACCATCCGAGGGCACCGGAATACCGACGACCGTCGCCCCGGCCGGAATGTCCGAGACGACCCGGACGTCGACCGGCGCTGCTCGCCAGGAGGGGATCGGATCGAAGCGGTCGCTCGGCTTCGCTGTCGATTTGACGGCGATCGTCATGCGGTTCTCCCCGGCAGTGGCCCGACATGGACCCACAGCGCGGCCTCCCGGCGCACGTTCCGATCAGCATGGGGCCGCGCTGCCCGCGGCGCAACGGGCGCGCGCACACCGTGGCCAGGCGACGGGATGACCCCTAGCGGAGGCCCATCCGGTGCCGGACCTCGTCCATCGTCGCCTCGGCCTTCGGGCGAAGCCGGTCGGCGCCCTCCTCGAGGATCCCGTCGAGACCGGCCGGATCGGCCATCAGCTCGAGGAAGCGTTCGCGCGCGGGCGCGTAGTGGGCGATGATCCGCTCGGCCAGCAGCTTCTTCGTGTCGACGCAGCCCGTTCGGGCCGTCCGCTCGCCGTCCCAGATCTCCTCGAAATCGACGCCGAAGAAGCGATGGGTCTGGCAGACGTTGCAGACCTCGGGCCGCCCGGGATCGGTCCGCTTGATCCGCTGCGTGTCGGTCACCATCGACATCACCTGCTTCCGGATCACGTCCGGCTCGGCGAGGACCTCGATCGTGTTCCCGACGGACTTGCTCATCTTCCGGACGCCGTCGGTGCCGAGGACCGTCGGCGCCTCGGTGAAGACCGCGAGGCATTCCGGGAACGTCTCGCCGTAGCGGTTGTTGAACGCCCGGACGATCTCGCGACTGAGCTCGAGGTGGGCCGCCTGGTCTCGACCGACCGGCACGCGATCGGCCTTGTAGATCGCGATGTCGGCGGCCTGCAGGATCGGGTACGTCAGGAGGCCGTGGTTCACGTCGTCGGGCTGCTGGGCTTTCTTCTCCTTGTACGTCGGCGTGCGCTCGACCCAGCTCACCGGCGTCACCGTCATCAGCAGCCAGGCCAGCTCGGTGTGCTCCGGGCGGTGGCTCTGGACGAAGAGCGTGCACTTGCCGGGGTCGAGACCGAGCGCGAGGAGCGACGCCGCCATGTGGCGGGTCCAGGCCCGCAGCGCGTCGGCATCGTGGAGGCTCGTCAGCGCGTGGTAGTCGACGATGCAGTAGATGGCTTCGTACTGCTCCTGGAGCGCGACGTAGTTGCGGATCGCGCCGAGGTCGTTGCCGAGATGGACGATGCCCGACGGCTGGATCCCGCTGAAGATCCGGTGCGTCGTCGCCGCGTCGTCGGTCGCGGCGGTGGTCGCCGCGCGTTCGGTCGTCATGGGACCGCGAGTGTAGCCGAGGGCGACCGGGCCTCGGCGCACGGTCGGGGTGAGATTCGCTTGCAAGGCCGCTGTAATGCGGCCCGCGCGCCGTGTCTCGTTCGCGTCATGCCTGCGACCGGCACAATTCGACCAACGACAACCCGTGCGCTGGTGCCCGACAGCGTGCGGGTTGCGTTGTGTCCGGCGCCGTGGGCCTCGCCACGCGCTGTGCCTCGGCTACGATCCACCGCGATGAGCGGACAACAGCTGCGCGTCGCCGTGCTTGGTGCCGGGACCGTCGGTCGAGAGGTGGTCAGGGCGATCCTCGAGCGATCGGACGAGCTGGCGGTCGGTGGCCGACCGGCCCTCTCGCTCGCCGGCGTCGCCGTCCGCGACGTGGATGGCGCGGTCGCTCGCGGGATCCCGGCAGGGGTGCTCACCGACGCCCCGGCTCACCTCGTCGCGTCCGGTGACGCCGATGTGGTCGTCGAGCTGATGGGCGGCGACGAGCCGGCGACGACCCTGATGTCAGCGGCGCTCGGGGCGGGCATCCCGGTCGTGACCGCGAACAAGCACGCCCTCGCCTACCACGGAGCGGAGCTCGAGGCGATCGCCCGTCGAACGGGCGCACCGCTCCGGTTCGAAGCATCGGTCGGTGGCGGCATCCCCGTTCTCACGCCGCTCGCCCGCGACCTCGCCGGCAACCGCGTGACGGCGGTGCGCGGGATCGTCAACGGCACCACGAACTACATCCTCACGGCCATGACCGACGAGGGCCGGGACTACGCCGACGTCCTCGCCGCGGCCCAGGCGGCGGGCTACGCGGAGGCCGACCCGACCGGCGACGTCGAGGGCCACGACGCAGTCAACAAGCTCGTCGTCCTGGCTCGACTCGCGTTCGGCGTGTGGCTCGATCCGTCCTCGATCCCCATGACGGATCCCGCGGGTCCGGGCCACGGCCGGCCGGGGATCACCGGCGTGACCGCCGAGGACATCTCGGCCGCGGCGGCCGACGGCGACGTCATCAGGCTCGTCGCCGCCGCAACCGGCGGCGCCGAGGACCCGGCTGCCGTGGCAGCGCGGGTCGTGGCCGCGCGCGTCCCCGCGGCGTCGCCCCTGGGTCGGACATCCGGTGTCCTGAACCGGATCGAAGTCGAGGCGATCCCGGTCGGCAGCGTTGCCTTCAGCGGGCCCGGCGCCGGGGGCCCGGCCACGTCGAGTGCCGTCCTCGGCGACCTGCTCGCAATCGCGGCCGGTGGCGGCAGCACGTGGGGCAGCCTGCCCCCGGCGATCGCGGCATCGTCGCTGGCGGCGGCGCGCCGATGACCGTGGGCTCGACCGCGGCATCCCGCCCGACGCTCGTCGATCGCTACCGGGCCTACCTGCCGATCACGGACGCGACGCCCCGGCTGACCCTCGGCGAAGGCTTCACGCCACTCGTCCGGCTCGAGCGGATCGGGCCGCGCCTCGGGCTCCGGAATCTGTACGCGAAGATCGAGGGCCAGAACCCGACCGGGTCGTTCAAGGACCGAGGGATGGTCGTGGCCGTCGCGAAGGCCGTCGAGGAGGGCGCGACCGCGATCATCTGCGCCTCGACCGGCAACACGTCCGCGTCGGCCGCGGCGTACGGCGCCCGGGCCGGACTCGAGGTCGTCGTCGTCCTGCCCCGGGGCCAGATCGCGAGCGGCAAGCTGCTCCAGGCGATCGTCGCGGGCTCACGGGTCGTCGCGATCGACGGCAACTTCGATGCCGCGTTGCGAGTCGTCCGTGCGCTGAGCGAGCAGGACGACCATCCGGTGACGCTCGTGAATTCCGTCAATCCCCATCGGCTCGCGGGTCAGAAGACCGCGGCATTCGAGGTCTGCGACGACCTTGGCCGGGCACCTGACGTCCTCGCGATTCCCGTTGGCAATGCCGGCAACATCAGCGCCTACTGGGCGGGGTTCCGGGACTACGCCGCCGGAGGCGTCATCGCTTCGCGACCACGCATGCTCGGCTTCCAGGCGGCCGGCGCAGCGCCACTCGTCCTCGGCCGGCCGGTCGACGCGCCGGAGACGCTCGCCACCGCGATCCGGATCGGGAATCCCGCGTCATGGTCCCTCGCCGAAGCGGCCCGCGACGAGAGCGGAGGAGCCATCGAGGCGGTCTCGGACGACGAGATCCTGGCGGCGTACCGGTCCCTCGTGGAAGACGAGGGAATCTTCTGCGAACCGTCGTCGGCCACGAGCCTGGCCGGCGTCACCGCGGTCGCCGCGCGGGGCGACCTCGACCCCGACGCGGTCGTCGTCTGTGTCCTGACTGGCAGCGGGCTCAAGGACCCGGCGACCGCGGAGAAGGTCGCTGCATCGAACGCGGTCATCGAAGCAGAGCCGACGGTCGGCGCCGTCGCGGTGGCCCTCGGATGGTGACGAACTGGCTCGCCGAGCTCGACGGGCGCCGCGTCCGCGTCGACGTCCCCGCGTCGAGCGCCAACCTCGGTGCGGGGTACGACTGCCTCGCGGTAGCGCTCGATCTCAGTAACCGGGTCGAGGTGGAGGTCCGCGGCTGGAGCCGGGGCGAGATCGAGCTGACCGTCGACGGCGAAGGCGCGAACGAGCTGACGGCCGACCGCGAGAATCGCGTCGTCAAGGGCGTCGAGGCTGCGCTGCGCGAAGTCCGCGGCGACCTGCCCGACGGTGTCGGCTGGCGAATCGAGATGCGCAACGACATCCCGCTCGCGCGCGGGCTGGGGTCGTCCGCCGCGGCGACGGTCGCGGGGCTCGTCGCCGGTAATGCGCTGCTCGGCGAGCCGCTTACCACCGCCGACCTGCTCCGCCTCGCGACATCGATCGAAGGCCATCCGGACAATGCCGCGGCTGCCCTCCTCGGCGGGTTCACGGTCTCGGCCCAGACCGACGACGGTGTCGAGGCGCTGCGGTTCGACGCTCCGCGGGACCTGCGCGCCGTGCTCTACGTTCCGGAGCTCCGGCTGTCCACGGACGAGATGCGGAAGGTGCTTCCGGACCGCGTCCCGCGCGCGGACGCGGTCTCGAACGTCACGCGCGTCGCGGTCGGGGTCGCGGGAATCGCGACCGGCCGACTGGACCTGCTCAAGGTGCTGACCGTCGATCGCCTCCACGAGCCGTACCGCGCCGCGGTCTTCGCGGAGCTCCCGCGCTTCGTGGCGGACGCCCGGGCGGCGGGTGCGCTGGGTGCGTGCCTGAGCGGCGCGGGCTCCACGATCATCGCGTTCACGGACACGGTCGCGGGCGTGACCCGGATCGAGTCGGCATTCCGGGCCGCGGCCGCGGACACCGAGCTCGGCGGCCGGATCGAAGTGGTCGCACCGCGCAACACCGGTGCGAAGTTGGCCTAGGGACTTGTCGGCGGCCCGCCGGATCTGCAAGATGCGCTGACCGGGGCGGCCTGCCGTCTCGGGTCGCCTCCGCCCAGGAGGGAGATCCGAGATGACCGTCGATTCCGCGACCCCCCGTTCCCGTCGGGCCATTCTTGCTGCCTCGGTCGGTGGTGCGGCGGCCTTCGTGGCCAACGCCCTCAGCCGGGCGACCCCGGCCAGCGCCGCTGACGGCCAGACGATGGTCGTCGGCGGGGAATACTCCGCTTCGTCGAAGACGTTCCTCGGCATCAGCGCGAACGACTACGCGTTCTGGGGCGCGAGCGACATCAACATCGGCGTCGTCGGGACGAGCGGGAGCAGCAGCGGCGTCCAGGGCGAGAGCAACTCCGGGACGGGCGTCTATGGCTATGGCGGCACGTCCGGGGTCGGGGTCAGGGGCGATTCACCCGGGTCATTCGGCGTCTGGGGTTCGAGCGCGAACAACTATGGCGTCTACGGCACCACCAGCTTCCCGGGCCCGGCGATCAAGGGCACGGGCCTGAGCGGCGTCGAAGGCGAGGCGACGTCGGGCTGGGGCGTCTACGGCCACAGCTCGTCGAGCGTCGGCGTCAAAGCCGCGAGCGACACGGGGACCGGCATCGACGTCACTGTCGGCGCCGACGCGTCGGGCATCTCATCCCAGGTCGGGCCAAACCTCGTCGTGCGGCCAGCGAAGACAGCGGTCTACGGCCGGAGCGTCGTGGACTCAGGCTCGCGCGGCGTCACCGGCGAGACCACGAACGGCCGAGGCGTCAACGGGATCGCGTCGAATGGTCGCGGCGTTCACGGTCAGGCGAGCTCGGGCCGCGGGGTGCACGGTCAGGCGACCTCCGGCCGGGGCGTCTACGGCTTCGCCACGACGGGGACCGCGGGCTACTTCGAGCGGGACGCCGGAGCGACGGGAACCGCGCTGCGCGCCGTCGGTCCGGTCAAGCTCGACAACTGCGCCGGCGTGGCGACCGTCGCTTCGGGCACGAACACCGTGGCCGTGACGCCGGGCATCGACCTGACCGCGAGTTCGGCAGTGGTCGCAACCCTGATGGGCGATGCCGGCGGTTCGACCGTCGTAAAGCGCGTCTCGGTCAACGCGTCGACCAACGTCCTGACCATCATCCTCTCGGCCAACAGCACCAAGAACGTCAAGGTCGCCTGGCACGTCTTCAACTGACCGGTCAGGGCGGTCGAGACCCGTTCGGCGCAGTCTGGAGCGGTTGACTCGCCGCCGACACTGGCGGTGATGGGCGAGTTCATCCAGGCCATCGGGAGCGGTGTCGCGGGCCTCATCACCGGGGCCTTGCAGACGATCGGCGCCGTGCTGCGGGGCATGACCGAAACGATGAACACGGTCCTGCCCGGCGGGCTGCTCGGCGTCGTGGCGTTCTTCGCGCTGCTCGCAGGCGCCTGGGTCCTCGCGAAGCGCTAGCTTGCAACGAAGTCCAGGGTTCTCCGCCAGGCATCGGCCGACTCGTCCCTGAACTCGTCGGCCTTGCGGTCGAAGAAGCTGTGCGGCGCGCCCGCGTACGTCTTGAACGTGTGATCGATGCCGGCGGACGTGAGCGCCTGATCAAAGGCGTCGATCGCGGCGGGCGGGATGCTCTCGTCGGTCCCGCCGAACAGTCCGAGGATCTTGCCCTCCATCCGATCGGCGACCTCGACGGGCTGCGGTGAGCCGCCCCGGCCGGCGCCGACGGGCGACCCGTAGAAGCCGATCGCCCCGGTCAGGCCCAGCCCGAGCGTCGGCGCCAGGAATGCCGCCCGGCCACCCATGCAGAAACCGACGGTGAACAGCCGCTTGTCACCGAACGTCGTCCTCGCATGCGCCGCGCCGGCCCGGATGTCGGCCGCCATGCCGTCCCAGGTGAGCTGCTGGACCTGCGGGGCGTAATCGAACCCCTCGCGCCGTCGCCCGAGCCCCGCCGTTCGGCCGAACCAGTCGATCGCGACCGCGTCGACGCCGGCCTCGGCGAACCGCATCGCGAGCTCCGCGTAGTAGTCGTGGAGACCGCGAACGTCGGGCAGGATGACGATCGCCGCGTCACCTGCTCCCGGGCCGCGCGCTTCGAACGCCGTGAGCCGGTTGCCATCGTCGGCGGTGAGCGTCAGCTCGCGGGAGTCGATCGCCGCACCGGCGATCGGCGGGATCGGTGGCCGCGAATCGTGGTCGAAGCACATGGGGAGCCTCCGGGCAGGCAATCGGCAGGCAAGCGGCGATGTCCATCATGCCGCGATGGACGGATTCCGGTTCGGACGAGGCTCTCGAGGCTTGTTCCTGGCTGCCAGCCACGAATCGCGGTTCCGTCCTCCTCGTCCACGCCAATCGTGGTTGCCAGCCACGAACTTCGAGCCCGAACGACCCTTTGATCGTTCCCTGGCCGGGCCTTCGAGGCACGATCGTGGTTGCGGGCCACGATTCGGGCCCGAGGAAGCCGTACGGACGGGCCTCGATGCTGCATTCGTGGTTGCCAGCCGCGATTCGGGCCCGAAAGACGCCGATCGTGCGGACCAGCGTCCACGCGCCGCGCCGCCGCTGGAGCTGACGGCGGGTCGACATGACGGCTGCGTCCGGGCGGGGCCGAGGACAAGCGAACGGCGAGCGGCGACCCGCGCGGCGGCGGAGCCCGCGAACGCGCCCGCGGGCGGCCCTGAACTCGGGCGGTAGAATGCGGCGATGCCTGCTGCGCCGCTCGTCGTGCAGAAGTTCGGCGGTTCGAGCCTCGCCGACGCGGACCGGATCCGGCGCGTTGCCAGGCGGATCGCCCGTGAGCGGGCGGCTGGCGCGGATCTCGTGGTGGTCGTCTCGGCGATGGGCGACACCACGGACGAGCTCCTGAGCCTCGCCGCCGCGATCACGGAGCAGCCCGACGAGCGCGAGCTCGACATGTTGCTCGCGACCGGCGAGCACCAGAGCGCGACGCTCGTCTCGATGGCACTTCACGCACTCGGCGTCCAGGCGATCAGCCTGAGCGGGCCCCAGGCCGGGATCACGACCGACGGTCGCTACGGCAAGGCCCGGATCGCAAGCATCGAGCCGGCGCGCGTCCGGAAAGAGCTCGACGGCGGCAAGGTCGTGATCGTCGCGGGCTTCCAGGGCCGGGCCGAAACCGCTGCCGACGACGACGCCACCGCCGCCGACATCACGACGCTCGGCCGCGGCGGGAGCGACACCACGGCGGTCGCGCTCGCGGCTCGCCTGAACGCCGACCGCTGCCAGATCTTCACCGACGTTCGCGGCATCTACACCGCCGATCCTCGCCTCGCCCCGCAGGCGCGACAGCTCGACGTCATCGGCTACGAGGAGATGCTCGAGCTCGCCCACCAGGGCGCCCAGGTCATGCAGACGCGGGCGGTCGAGCTCGGCTGGGTCAACGACGTCGTCATCGAGGTCCTCAGCTCGTTCGAGGACGCCCCCGGAACGCTCATCAAGGAGGACCCGCTCGTGGAGCAGCGGAACAAGGTTCGCGGGCTGGCCCACGACCGGAACGTCGCCAAGGTCACGCTCGTGGAAGTGCCGGATCGGCCGGGCGTCGCCGCCAGCGTCTTCGCCCCGCTCGCCGACGCCGGCATCAACGTCGACATGATCGTCCAGAACATCGGCCACGGCGGATCGACGGACCTCAGCTTCACGATTCCCCAGGTCGAGCTCGCGAAGGCGAAGCGGATCCTGGAGCCCGTGCTGCGCGAGCTCGGCGCCCGCGAGACGACGACCGATTCGTCGGTCGCGAAGATCTCGATCGTCGGGGCGGGGATCCAGAACGCACCGGGCTACGCGGCCCGGATGTTCGCCGCCCTGCGCGACGCCGGGGTCAACATCGAGATGATTTCGACCTCGGAGATCCGGATCACGACGATCATCGCCGAGGACGCGCTCGAGACGGCGGTCCGGGCGCTCCACGCGGCCTTCGAGCTCGAGCGGCCCGAGGCGATCGAGGCGGCCGCGGCCGGGTGAGCGCGACGTCCGAAGCGCCGCCGTTCATCGCCCGATTCGAGCGGTTCGCCCAGGTCGGCTCGACGAACGATGTCGTCGGAAGCTGGCTGCGGGCCGGCGAGCCAGACGTCTGCCTCGCCGTCGCCGACGAGCAGACGGCAGGGCGCGGCCGCGAGGGCCGGACGTGGACCGCGCCGCCCGGCGCCGCGCTCCTCCTGAGCCTCGGGTTCCGGCCCACGTGGCTGGAGCCGAGCCGCGTCTGGCAGCTGGCGGGCTCGGTCAGCATCGCGATGGCGGAGGCCGGCGAGCAGGTCGCCGAGCTGGCGCCGAAGACGATCAGGCTCAAGTGGCCCAACGACCTCGTCGTCGAGACGAACGCCGGCATCCGCAAGATCGCCGGCGTCCTCGGGGAGACCGATGGCCTCGGGTCCTCGCACCCGATCGCGGTCGTCGGGATCGGCCTGAACGCCGACTGGTCCGGGGCCGACTTTCCCCACGACCTGGCCGACACGATGACGTCGCTCCGGGAGGTCGCCGGCCGGCCGATCGACCGCGACCAGCTGCTCGACGCGTTCCTCGTCCGGCTGGATGTGCGGCTCCGGGCGCTTCGCCTTGGGAGCTTCGATGCGCTGGGCTGGTCGGGCCGCCAGGTCACGAACGGCCGGCTCGTCCGTGTCGAGGGGCCATCGGGCTCGGCTGAGCTCGTTCGGGCGCTGCGGACGGACGCCTTGACCGGCGCGCTCGTCGTCCAGGATCCCGACGATCAGGCAGCCCCCCGGGAGCTCTACACCGGTGACATCGTGCACGTCCGGCTGGAGCCGCAACCGCGCGCCTCCGGGGAGCGGGTGTAACGGGATGGCACGTCCGGTGTTTGGAAGGGCGAGGCCGTCGGAGGAGGGCGGCCCGAAGGTCAGCCACCTCGACCGTGACCGGGCGCTCGTCGACGCTGCTCGCGCCGATCCCGCCCAGTTCGATGCCCTCTACCGGCGCTACCTCGCACAGGTCTACAGCTACGCCTTCTACGAGCTCGGAGATCACCACGAAGCCGAAGACGTCACCGAACGGACCTTCCTCGCCGCGCTCGCGAACCTCGACCGCTTCGAGGAACGCGCCAGACCGGCCGACGGCGAGGGATCGTCGACGTTCCGTGTCTGGCTCTTCCGTATCGCCCGGAACGTCGTCGCCAACCAGCGCCGGACCCGACGTCGCCGGCCGACCGCGCCGATCGACGCGGCCGCGCACGTCGCCGACCCCCAGGACGTGGAACGCGGCGCGGCGATCCGCGACGAGGCCGCCGACGCCTGGCGCGCCGTCGCCCGCCTTCCCGCCGACCGCCGTCGGGCGATCGTCCTCCGCTTCGTCGAGGAGATGTCGACCGCCGAGATCGCAGGGATCCTCGGCAAGTCCGAGGGTGCCGTCCGGGTCCTCATCCACCGCGCGCTTCGGTCCGTGGCCCGGGAGCTCGACCGCCGCGGGCGCGGCTGAGCCGCGGCCGGGCGGCGGCCGATGACTGCGTTCGAGCGCGACGGAACGGAGGTCGAGGCGCTCCTCACGGACCTCTATCTCGAGCGAGTCCTCGCCCGCGCCGGCACGGACCTTGGGCCGGGCGACGCCGATCTCGACCCGGCGCTCCGGCGCGCGTCTGACCGGCTGCGCCACGACCTGACCCGGGTCCACCCCTCGTTCCGCTTCGAGGAGCGCCTCGCACTGCGGCTTGCGGAGGCAGCCGCGGCGGCGCGACTTCCCAGGGCGGCCGGCGAAGGCGGCGCCGTCGTGTCACTGCCGGCTTCGTCGCCCGGCCGGGGCGGCGATGACGACGGCTTCGACCCGCTCGCCGACCCGGCCGATGACGATGACCGGCGCGAGCTCCCGGTGCCGTTGATTGTCGGTGGCGCGCTGACGTCAGCCGCGATCTCGCTCGCCGGCGCGGCCGCCTACGTCGCGTGGCGCTGGGCACGGCCGAGCCGCTCCGGAAGCCCGATGGTCCGCGCCGCGCGTGCGGTTCGAGAACTCCATCGCGCTGGAAGCGCGACTTCGACATGACCGTCCACGTTGGCGCCCTCCGAGGTCCGAGGCGGAGCTCCGCGACGCCATCGGCCCGAGGATTTGACTGACGATGCCCATCAAGCTGCCCTCGTTCCGCGGCCGCCGGGACGCCTATCCGCCGGATCTCTGGACGAAGTGCCCGTCGTGCGAGGAGATGCTGTTCAACAAGCAGCTCGACAAGGTCCAGCGCGTCTGCCCCTCGTGCGGCCACCACTTCCGGCTCTCGGCCGAGGCTCGCCTGGCCCACCTGCTCGATCACGGCTCGTTCGTCGAGCGCGACGCCGGGCTGTCGTCGGTCGATCCGCTGGGGTTCGTCGATCAGAAGCCGTATCTCGATCGCATCGCGGCCGCCCAGGTCGCCACCGGCATGAAGGACGCCGCGGTCTGGGGAACCGGTTCGATCGACGGGCGGACGGTCGCCATCTGCGTGATGGACTTCGGGTTCATGGGCGGCTCGATGGGCGCCGTCGTCGGCGAGAAGGTCACCCGGGCGGCCGAATACGCGCTCGTCGAGCGCGTGCCGCTCATCGTCGTGTCAGCCTCGGGCGGGGCGCGGATGCAGGAGGGCACGCTCGCCCTGATGCAGCTCGCAAAGACCGTCGCTGCCGTCGAGCGCCTGCGGGCGCCGGGCGTGCCATTCATCAGCGTCCTGTCCGACCCGACGACGGGCGGGGTCTTCGCGTCGTTCGCGGCGCTCGGCGACATCAACGTCGCGGAGCCCAACGCGCTGATCGGGTTCGCCGGCGCGCGCGTCACGTCGGGCACGATCGCCCAGGAGCTGCCGCCGGGCTTCCAGCGCTCGGAGTTCCTGTTCGAGCACGGCTTCCTCGATCGTGTCGTGCACCGGACCGAGCTTCGCCAGGAGCTCGCCGGTCTGCTCTCCTACCTGGTCCCCTCGGACCACGACGGCCTCGCCGACGAGCCGGAGGCGCTCGGGCTGCCGTCGTTCCGGCCGCTGTCGTTCCTCTCGAACCTCGCGGAACGCGTGATGTCCGGAGAGGCGGCGTCGCCGAGCGCCAACGGCGACGGCCGCGACATGATTCCGGCCCCGCCCGAGACAGCCGAACCGCCGTCGGCGAATGGCGGCGAGCCACATGCGCCCGACGACGCACCATCGGCGACGGAGGCCCGACGTGGTTGACCGGCTGCTCGGTCGGGGCAAGGGCGACCGCACGACGGCGGAGCTGCCGCCGCCCGAAGAAGTGCCGACCGACCCGCGCGACGTCGTCTGGGCCCGCGTCCAGCAGGCCCGCAACCTGCGCCGGCCGCGGACGCTCGAGCTCGTCGCGGAGATGGCAGAGGACTTCATCGAGATCCATGGCGACCGCCTGTTCGGCGACGACGAGGCGATCGTCACCGGCTTCGCCCGGATCGACGGCCGGCGCGTTGTCGTCATCGGCCAGCAGAAGGGCGCCGACACCGACGAGAACATCCGCCGGAACTTCGGCATGCCTCACCCCGAGGGCTACCGCAAAGCGATGCGGGCGATGGAGCTGGCGGAGCGGTTCGGGATGCCCGTCGTCACGTTCGTCGATGTGCCCGGCGCCCATCCCGGCGCGGAGTCCGAAGAGCGCGGCATCGCCGAGGCGATCGCCCGGTCCATCGGCCTGATGAGCCGGCTCCGGACGCCGATCGTCACGGTCATCACCGGCGAAGGCGGTTCGGGCGGGGCGCTGGCGATCGCGGTCGCCGACGTCGTCATCGCCCTCGAGAACGCGGTCTATTCGGTGATCAGCCCCGAGGGCTGCGCCTCGATCCTGTGGCGGACCGCCGAAGAAGCGCCGGCCGCAGCGGCCGCGATGCGGATGACCGCCGCGGAGCAGCAGGCGCTCGGTGTCGTCGACACGGTCGTCGCGGAACCCGGCGAAGGCGCCCACACGGACCACGCCGAGATGGCCCGGCGCCTCAAGCCGATCATCGTCGAAGAGCTCGACCGCCTGTCGCGGCTGACCGTCGGCGAACTGCTCGACGCCCGGTACCATCGCTTCCGCGATCTCGGGCCCTATACCGAGCAGGCGACCGAGGCGCCGCCGTCGATCGACCGACCGGGGATCGGCGACCGTCTCCGCAACATCTTCGACCCGGGACGCTGGCCGGCCAGCCCGGGCCGCGACGACCCGCCGGCACGCGACGAGGTCTGACCGCATGCACGACGACCGCGCCCGGCAGGAGCCGCGCCGTGACCGAACGGTCGACGAGCGCGCCGCCGACCACGCGGCGATCGATCGCCTCGCCGACGAGCTGTTGCCGGCCCTGGTCGCGAAGCTGTCGGCGACCGGCCTCGGCGAGATCGAGGTCAAGGAGGGTCCGTGGCGCGTCCGCATCCGGCGGCCGGGCGACGGCTCCGGCGGGCCGGGCTACGGGCGGCGCTCGACGGACAAGGCGTCGCGCGCACAGCCGGGTCACGCCGGCCATGGCCACGCGCCGGGCGCGTTCGAGGGCCATCGCTCCGCCCGAGACGCGCGCGAGGCGCGCCCGGCAGCCGCGGGCTCGCATTCGACGAACGGCTCCTCGGCGCCACGGACGGCGGTCGGGCCCGGGGCGGATGGCGCGTCATCCGGCGATGGCGCCCGCGCGGAACGCCGTCCCAGCCGTACGGTCGCGACGTCACCCGCTGTCGGGGTCTATCAGCCGAAGTCGGACGCGACGCCGGGAACCCGCGTCCGGGCCGGCGACCGCCTCGGCGCGGTCGACATGCTCGGCGTTGCCCAGGAAGTCGTCGCGCCGGCCGACGGCCTGATCGGAGCGAGCCTGGTCGAGGCCGGACAGGCCGTCGAATACGGTCAGGAGCTCGTCGTCATCGAGCTGGCCGGCGAGAGCTCGGGGTCGACGTCCGGCGCCGGGCGGGCGGGGGAGGGCTGAGCGATGTTCCGCAAGGTCCTCATCGCGAACCGCGGCGAGATCGCGCTCCGAATCCTGCGCGCCTGCCGGACGCTCGGCGTCGAGTCCGTCGTCGCCTACAGCGAGGCCGACCGCGACTCGCTGCCGGTCCAGCTGGCGGACGAGGCGATCTGCATCGGTCCCGCGGACGCAAAACGGTCGTACCTCTCGGCTCCGGCGATGATCAGCGCGGCGCTCATGACCGAGTGCGACGCGATCCACCCGGGCTACGGCTTCCTGTCCGAGGACGAGGGATTCGCCGAAGTGGTCCGGGCCCACGAGCTGACGTTCATCGGGCCGCCCGCGGCCGTCCTCGACCGGTTCGCGTCGAAAGAGGCGACTCGGCGGCTGCTCGCGTCACATGGCCTGCCGACGATTCCAGGCTCGAACGGCATCCTCCGCGACGACATCCACGCGCTCGACGAGGGCGAGCGGATCGGCTACCCGCTGCTGATCAAGCCCGCGGCCGGCGGCGGCGGCAAGGGGATGCGCATGGTCCGCACGCCGCGCGAGCTCGAAGCCTCCCTCGCCGTCTGCCGCTCCGAGGCTCGATCGGCCTTCGGTGACGACTCGCTGTACCTCGAGAGGTGGCTCGACGAGAACCGCCACGTCGAAGTCCAGGTCGCGGTCGACCGCTACGGCCAGGGCGTCCATCTCGGCGAACGGGACTGCTCCGTCCAGCGGCGGCATCAGAAGATCCTCGAGGAGGCACCGACTCCGGCGCTCAGCGACGAGGCCCGGGCGGAGCTGGCCGCCCGGGCGGTCCGGGCCGTCGTCGAGGCCGGCTACGAGAACGTGGGGACGCTCGAATTCCTCGTCGACAGCGCCGGGAACTTCTACTTCATCGAGATCAACTGCCGGATCCAGGTGGAGCATCCGATCACCGAGGCGATCACCGGGATCGACCTGGTCGCGACACAGATCCGGATCGCCGCCGGCGAGCCGCTCGGATTCAGCCAGGCGGATGTCGGGTTCCGCGGTCATGCGATCGAGTTCCGGATCAACGCCGAGGACCCCGAGCGCGAGTTCCGGCCGGCGTCGGGCGTCGTCGAGCGGTATCTGCCCCCGGGCGGCCCGGGCGTCCGGATGGACTCGCACCTCTATTCCGGCTACGAGATCCCGCCGTTCTACGACTCGCTGCTCGGCAAGCTGATCGTGTGGGGCCCGACGCGCGAGATCGCGATCGCCCGGTCGCGCGTCGCGCTCGACGACCTGCTCCTCGAGGGCGTGGTGACGAACGTCGCGATCCACCGAGCGCTGCTCGCGTCCGACGCGTTCCTCGAGGGCAAGGTGACGACGAATCTGCTCGATCGCGTCGGGAGCGCGGCGATCCTCGCGGCGGCAGCCCGAACGTGACCCTTGTTACGCCTGCCGTGACAACGCACGACGCGGGCGCCGGCCGGTCGTCGCCTGGTACGCCTGCCGTGACACCTGGGCCGCGGCGCAAGCCCTTGCTGACTCCATTGCGTACCTGCAAGCACCGGCCCGCGTGGACGACCCGGGACGCGGCACACTTGACCCGATGACCTGGAGCGCTTCGTGACCGATACCCTCGACCAACCCGCCGCCGCGTCCGCCGCGACAGATCCGCTCGCCCAGCCCGGCACCGTCCACACGACCCGCGAGATCGAGGCACTGATCCCACATCGCTGGCCGTTCCTCCTCGTCGACCGGATCGTCGAGTACGACGCCGGCGCGAAGCGCATCGTCGGCATCAAGGGCGTCACCGCGACCGAATGGTTCTTCCAGGGCCATTTTCCCGGACTGCCGGTCATGCCCGGCGTTCTCCAGGTCGAGGCGCTCGCCCAGACGATGGCCGTCTACGTCGCGAAGCAGCCCGGATTCGGAGACCGGATCGGGTTGTTCGCGGGCATCGATGACACGCGATTCAAGCGGATCGTCGTGCCCGGCGACACGCTCCGGCTCGAGATCACGATGGACAAGCTCGGGTCGCGGTTCGGCCGCGGCCGGGGCGTCGCCAGCGTCGATGGCGAAGTCGCCTGCGAGGCGACGCTGAGCTTCATCATCCCGCCCGAAGGAGCCCTCCGTTGACGGCGCGGATCGCCGTTCTCAGCGACGTCCACGGCAACGCGACCGCGCTCGAGGCGGTTCGGAAGGCGCTCAAGAAGGACAAGCCAGACGCCGTGATCGTCGCCGGCGACCTCGTCATGAACGGCCCGGAGCCCGCCACCGCCGTCGACGCGCTGCGGGAGATGGAGGAGTCGGGCGCGACGATCGTCCAGGGCAACACCGATATCGCGGTCGCCGACTTCGACTACTCGGCCGCGTTCCCGTGGTTCACCGACGGCGTGCCCGACACGTTCCGCGCCGCCGCCGAGTGGGCCCACGACGAGCTGGGTGACGAGCGGCTTTCCTGGCTGCGGCGGCTGCCGGCAGAACGGCGGCTGATGTTCGACGAGACGATGGTCCTCGCGTGCCACGCGTCGCCCGGCTCGCAGACGCAGGGCTTCGACGCCCAGCTCGACCCCTCCGTCGTCCTCGAGCGCGTCTCGCGCACGGATGCTCGCGTGATCTGCTGCGGCCACACCCATCTGCCGGACACTCGGGACCTCGGCTGGAAGGTCATCGTCAACGACGGCTCGGCCGGCTACATCTTCGATGGCGACCCGACGGCGTCGTGGGCGCTCGTCGAGATCGATGGCGACGAGGTCCATGCCGAGATCCGGCGAACGGAGTTCGACACGATGATCGTCTCGAACGCGATCTCGGCGCGAGGCCTGCCGGGCGACGTGTATCGCGCGGCCACGGTCCGAACAGGAAAGCTGGTCCGATGATCGTTCGCAACACGCGGCCCTGGCCGGCCGAGCCCCGACGGGTCGTCGTCACCGGCATGGGCCTCGTCACGTCGCTCGGTGTCGGCGTCGCGAAGGCCTGGGATGGGCTGGTCGCGGGCCGCTCCGGCGTCCGCACGATCGAGGCCTTCGATCCCTCGCGCGTCGACGCCAAGGTCGCCGGCGAGGTCCGCGACTTCGATGCGAGCAACGTCCTCGACCGCAAGGAGATCCGCCGGACCGACCGGTACATCCAGTTCGGGCTGGTCGCGACGCGCGAGGCGATGGACCAGGCGGGACTCCCCGAGCGGTTCGAGGGCGAGGAGGCGGAGAGGACCGGGGTCATTCTCGGGACAGGCCTGGGCGGAACCGGCACGCTCGTCGACGGGATCTCGATCAACGCGACCCGCGGGCCGGACCGGATCAGCCCGTTCTTCATTCCGATGGGCATCCCGAACGTCGGCGCCGGCCAGATCGCGATCAACTACGGGATGGTCGGGCCGAACTTCACGACGGTGTCCGCGTGCGCCACCGGCGGCCACGCGATCGGCGAGGCATGGGAGACGATTCGCCGCAACGATGCCGACATGATGATCGCGGGCGGCAGCGAGGCCGGGATCTACGAACCGTTCGTCGGCGGGTTCGACTCGATGCGGGCGCTCTCGCGCCGGAACGACGATCCGCCCGGCGCATCCCGGCCGTTCGACAGGGGCCGCGACGGCTTCGTCGTCGGCGAGGGTTGCGGCGTGCTCGTCCTGGAAGAGCTGGAGCATGCCCGGGCTCGTGGCGCGACGATCCTCGCCGAGCTGATCGGCTACGGCGCGACCGCGGATGCCTCGCACATCACGTTGCCGGCGCCCGGTGGGATCGGCGCGGTCCGGGCGGCACGGCGGGCGATCGCGAAGGCCGCGATCGATCCCGGCGAGATCGCCCATGTCAACGCCCACGCGACCTCGACACCGATGGGTGACGAAGCAGAGCTCCAGGCGATCCGGACCCTGCTCGGCGACCATGCGCCCGCGGCGTCGATCACGGCGAACAAGTCGATGCTCGGGCACACGCTGGGCGCGGCCGGCGCGATCGAAGCGATCGTGACCATCCAGACGATCCGCGAGTCGTGCGTACCGCCGACGATCAACCTGGAGGACCCCGACGACGAGATCGGCGACCTCGACGTCGTCACGAAGCAGGCCCGGGCCCAGGACGTGCCGGTCGCGCTGTCGAACTCGTTCGGGTTCGGCGGCCAGAACACCGCGCTGATCTTCCGGCGGTGGGAGGCATGACCGAGGAGCTCGAGCGGCCGATGGATCTGCCTGATGCGGATGACGACGTCGCGCCTGCGCCGATCGTCCCCGGCAACGCCGGCGATGCATCCCTCCTCGGACTGATCGACCGGCTGGGCAACCTGCTCGAGCGGAGCGACCTCACGGAGCTCGAGGTCGAGGTCGGCGGCACGGCGCTCGTGCTCCGCAAGCCGGCCGCGATTGGATCAACCCTGGCGACCTCGGTCGCGATCGCCGATCCGACGGCGGCGCCCGCGACGGCGGCCGTTCCGGCGGCAACACCCGCGGCTGCGGCCGAGGGTCCCGCCGCGCCATCGCGGCCCGCGATTGCCGCTCCACTGACCGGCATCTGGTACGCCTCGCCCGCGCCGGGATCCGCGCCGTTCGTCGACGTCGGCCGCGAGGTCGCCGTCGGGCAGGTCGTCGGGCTGATCGAGGCGATGAAGCTGTTCAACGAGATCAAGTCGGACCTTGCCGGCCGCGTCGTCCGGGTCGTCCCCGAGAGCGGCTCGCTCGTCAAGGCCAAGCAGCCACTCATCGAGGTGGAGCCCCTGTGAACGCCGCCACCCGCAACGCCCACGTCACCGGCTGGGGCAGGTACGCGCCGGCCCAGGTCCTGACGAATGCCGACCTCGAGCGGATGGTCGACACATCCGACGAGTGGATCGTGTCGCGGACGGGCATCCGCGAGCGACGCGTCGCCGCCGCCCACGAGACGACGGCATCGATGGGCGCGGTCGCCGGGCTGCGGGCGATCCGGACGGCCGGTCTCGATCCGGACGACGTCGACCTGATCCTGCTCGCGACGCTCACGCCCGATTACTGGATGCCGTCGACCGCCGCGCTCGTCAAGGAGGCGATCGGCAACACGAAGGCCGCCGCGTTCGACGTGATGGCCGCCTGCTCCGGCTTCGTCTACGCGTTCTCGACGGCGCAGGCGTACATCTCCGCCGGCCTCGCGAGGCATGTCCTCGTGATCGGGGCGGAGCTGCTGACCCGTTTCCTCGACTACACCGACCGGAGCACCTGCATCCTGTTCGGCGATGGCGCGGGCGCGGTCGTCGTGTCAGCCAGCGACGAGCCCGGCGGGGCGCTCGGCATCGAGATGACGACCGAGCCCCAGGGGGCCTACATGATCTGGCTGCCGGCGGGCGGGGCGAAGGCGCCGCCATCGGCGGGGACGATCGCCCGCGGCGAGCACTACGTCCGGATGGAGGGCAACGCGACGTATCGCTTCGCGACCAAGACGATGGCCACCACGGCGGTCGAGTCGATCAAGCGGTCGGGGCTCACGCCCGACGACATCGACCTGTTCATTCCGCACCAGGCGAACATCCGGATCATCGAGGCGGTCGCGAAAGGCCTCGGCCTGCCGATGGAGAAGATCTTCGTCAACCTCGACAGGTACGGCAACACGTCGGCGGCGTCGGTTCCGATCGCGCTCGCCGAGGCCGTCAACGAAGGCCGGGTGAAGGTCGGCGACAACGTCACGATCGTGGCGTTCGGGGCAGGCTTCACGAGCGGCGCCGTGACGCTTCAGTGGACCGCGGATCCGACGCGCGGAATCGCCGGCGACGCCGCTGTCCAGCCCGAGGACGTCCGGGTCCGGCTGCCGGTCGACTGGGATTCGGTCGACCCGATCCCCGACGCGCTCGCCGAGATCATGGCCAGGCCGGGACCGGTCGACCCGCCGCTCGACGACGTCGTCCCGGGTGAGCCGGAGCATGCTCACCAGCCGCAGCCCGTGGGCCGGTAGCCCACCCGAGCTCCGCGTCCTGCACGTGTGTCGCTGCGAGTGGACAACGTCGCCGTGAGCGGACAAGGCCGGCCCGAAGCAACGTGCGCCGCGCACTCCAGACCGGCCGTCCTGCGTGGCTGCGTCGAGGGCTCGTGCTCGTGGATCTCGGAGTGATCTACTGAGGCCGACATCGTCGGTCCGAGCGGACTCTCGAGTCGCGCCGCGAATACATCCGGCTGTACGATCGCTGCCTCGATGAGGCTGCAGCTGCGCCCAGCGCCCGGAGGACCACCTGGATGATCGACCTGTCCGGCAAGAGCGCCCTCGTGACGGGCGGCTCCCGGGGGATCGGCCGCGCGATTGCGCTGCGGCTTGCGACGCAGGGCGCCGATATCGCGTTCAGCTACCGCGGCAACGAGGCGGCGGCCAAGGACGCGGTCGCGACCATCGAGGGCCTCGGCCGGCGGGCACTGGCCGTCCAGGCCGACGCCTCGGAGCCGGAGGCGGCCGAGAAGGTCGTCGCGTCGACGCTCGAGGCGTTCGGCAAGGTCGACATCCTCGTGAACAACGCCGGCATTACCCGCGACGACCTGATCATGCGGATGAGCCTCGACGACTTCCACGACGTCCTCAAGACGAACCTGTTCGGCGCGTTCTACATGACGAAGGCGGTCACGCGGCCGATGCTCAAGGCCAAAGGCGGCCGGATCATCAACATCACGTCCGTTTCGGGGCAGGCCGGCCAGATGGGCCAGGCGAACTACTCGTCGGCGAAGGCGGGGCTGATCGGGCTCACGAAGGCCACCGCCCGCGAGCTCGCGTCGCGGACGATCACGTGCAACGCCGTCGCGCCCGGCTTCGTCCTGACGGAGCTCACCCAGGACCTGCCCGACGCGCTGATGGCGGAAATCAATGCGCGGACGCCGCTTGGCCGGTTCGGGACGCCGGAGGAAATCGCCAATGCGGTCGCGTTCCTGGCATCGGACGAAGCCGCATTCGTCACCGGGCAGGTCCTGGCCGTCGACGGCGGCCTCGTGATGATGTGAGCTAGCCGCTCGAGCTCGCCCGTCGCCGCGCCGCCACGGGCCGCGCAAGGATCGCCAATACTTTCCGGCCGTGACCCAGTTGATGCGTGCCGTCGCGCTCGCGGCGCCGTTCCTCGTTGCCGCCCTGCCGATCGTCTCGCTCTGGGAAGCGAACCGATACGAGTTCCCGGCGACCGCGTTGCTGCCGCTCCTCGTGGTCGGATCTGCCGCCGCCGCGGCCGCCCTGTCGATCGGCAGGCTGCTGACGGGCCGCTGGACGTCCGGCGCGGTCGTCGCCTCGATCGCGCTCGCCGCCCTCGGCGGCTTCGGGCTGATCGTCGATCTCGTGGGCGTCGTGACGACACCCGAGCGCGCCGAGGAGCTGGTGCCGGTCGTCACCGCGCTGACCGTCGCCGTGTCGGTGGCGCTCATCGTCGCGGCGACGATCTTCGCCCGGAAGGGGCGGTTCGACGGTTCGGACGCCGCCCGGGCGATCTCGGTCGCAACCGTCGGGTTCCTGCTCGTCGGGCTGGTCGGCCCGCCCGACCCGAACGCCCACGCCGACGGCGGCGGCGAGGGCGGCCATGTGCTCCACGGTGCGGACCCCGCGGAGACCCCGGCGCCGCCGGTCGCGATCAACGGGGCAGCGCCGTCGGGTCCGCTCCCGGACGTGTACCTGATCGTCCTCGACGGCTACACCCGCGCCGACGTCCTCGACGAGGTGTACGACTTCGACAACCAGCCGTTCCTGGCCAGCCTCGAGGATCGGGGCTTCTACGTGGCTCGCGAGGCCAACGCGAACTATCCCGCGACATACCTCGCGCTCGGGTCCGTCCTGAACGAGCGATATCTCACGAGCGAGCTTGTCGCCGGCCGGACGCTGAACGACTACCTGGAGCTCATCCGGCGAAGCGAGGTGCCTGCTGCGTTCAAGCGCCTGGGATATCGGTACGCCCTCGTCCGATCGATCTGGGAAGGAACAGCCCGCTCGCCGCTCGCGGACGAACTGCTTGGCCAGGGAGCGACGTTCGGCAGCGAGCTCGCGGCGAGCGTGGTCGATCGGACGATCGTCGGGCCGCTCGTGCCCCAGGGCACGGTCGCCGGCTCGCACCTCGCGGCGTTCAATGCCCTGGAGGATGAACCGGCGGACGACCGGCCCACGTTCACGCTGGCCCACATCATCGTTCCCCACCCGCCATACGTGCTCGACCGGGACGGCAACCCGATCTCCGATGCGGTCGCCCTGAAGGGATCGTGGGCCGGCGAGGCCAACCGACGCGGCTATCTCGAGCAGCTCCGGTTCGCGAACCGGCGGGTCCTCGAAGTCATCGACGCGATCGTGGCTCGCTCGGACGAGCCACCGATCATCATCCTCATGGGCGACCACGGCGTCTTTGGCGCGACGTTCGACAAGCACAAGGCGCGGCGCGCGACAGCGGCCCGCCTCGCCATCCTGAACGCGTACCTGGTCCCTGAACGCATGCGGGCGTCGCTCTACCCGTCGATCAGTCCGGTCAACTCGTTCAGGCTGGTGCTGGCGGGGCTGACGGGCCAGCAACCAAGCCTGCTCGAGGACCGGTCGTTCTACTACGAGGACAAGCGGCCGGGCCCCTTCGTCGAGGTCGAGCCGAACTTCAGCCCCTGATCAACCGACCGGGCCGGCCGCGATCGAGCGCTTCGGATAACGCGCATCGTGCCCCGCGCACACCCTCCGCCTCTGCGCTCGGAACCAGCCGCGCGGTCCGCCGCCCCTCGCCCGACGGGATCGTGCAAGCGGACCCCCCGAGGCGGTCCAGCAGCGCAGGCCGGCCGCCGCCGACGAGCACCGGTCGAGCCGCGACGAGCTCGGCGATCGCGTCCGCTTCCGTGCCAGCAGCGGACGCGCGATTCAGCCACGCCTCCGCCGACTGCGGCGTGAGATGCACTGGCACCCTGACGGGCCTGCGCTTCACGACCTGGGGATCCACGGAGTAGCCGGTCGCCCAGTCGCCCTGGTTCTCGAACGATCGCTCCGGCCTGATGCCCGGAACGAGTCCCGCGTCGAGCGCCGGGAGCAGCTCGTCGGGCGTCAACGAATGCGGGCCGGCGAGGACGAGCTGGGTCGCGGATGGATTGCCCAGAACCGAGCGCCAGACAGCGCGTCTGATGCCGAACAGCTGTCTGTCACGGAGTCCGATCCAGAGGTACTCCTCCAGCGGATCGCCGGGCTTGACGCGGGCAGTCGGGAGCTGTCGGACTGAGCCGTGGCCGAACAGCTCGATTGCGACGAGGTCGCTGTGGCGGAAGGACATGACGACCCCGCGATCTGCCGACCCCGTCGACCCAACCCACTCCGCGATCTGCTGGGGCACCGTCGACCCGCGTGGTGTCGGTCCGTTGCCTGTTGGCCCAACACGATGGCAGCGACCCCGGCGACGATCGCGACGCCAGCCGCAGCCCATTGACTGGGCGCGCCTCCACGCCGGGCGCGCACCCGCTCGGCGAGCTCCGCGGCAGCCACGCCGATCGCGACCGACGACAGCACGACGAGCCCCGCGCTATTCCGTTCGTTGAGGCCATTCAGGGCAGCGTACGCAGCCGGCGGCACGAGACAGGCGGCCGCGACCAGGAGGAGCCGCGCCGGGTACTGCCTGCGCGCCCGGAGCGCCACGACGAACCAGGCCAGGACCATGACGATCGCGGCGATGATCTCGAACGGGGTCGTCTCGGGTGATGCGATCACCTCGCGCTGATCGATCACGGCGAGCGCGTTGGCGGGAAAGATCACACCGGCGCGCACCCAGACGACCAACCACCACCAGCCCGCGACAATGACCGCGGCGGCGAGATAGCTCAACCAGACGATGCCCGTCCGCCGGGCGGGAATGAACCCGATCGTGGCGATCGGCAGCACCGCGAGGAGTAGAACGACCTCCTTCACGAGCACGGTCACACCGAGCATTGCTCCGCCGATCACGCCGCGGCGGACCGTCGGGTCGAGGAGGGCGATCAGGACGGCAAGGACACCGGCGGTTTGCGGCAGGTCGATCCTCATCGTCGGCAGCAACCGCCAGACGAGCGGAGAGGCGAGCAGCGCGACGGACGTCCCGATCGATGCCGGCATGCCGCCCAGCCGCCAGGCGAGCCAGATTGCCTCGACCAGCGCAGCCAGCGACAGCGCGAGGGCGACCACCCGCGCGCCATCGATCGGGTTGCCGAAGAGCCTCCCGCCCGCTGCAAGGGCAAGGCCATACACGGGGGATCGCAGCAGGAAGACGTTCCCGCCCGGTGTTCGCGGGCCGTCGCCGGCCAGGGTCGAGAGCCCGACGTAGACGTACTGCGCGTCGTCCGGAGCGACGCGACCCCACCCGAATGCGGCGATCCGGACCACCTCGAGCGCGACGAGGCACAGGCCGAGGAGCGCGACGCCCAGCCCGGCCGAGAGCAGCACGACGACGCTCGATCGTGCGCTCGCCGTGCGGACGCTCGTGGACGAGGCGGAAGGCGGCGGCGACTGGGTGGTCACGCCTGGATGGATCGCGGCCGGGCATCGCCGCGATCATTTCGCGACACGACGGGCCGCGCGTCGTTTGGCCCAAAAGGCATCGAGGTCGAGTATGGGGAACCCTGGCGGCGCCCGCCGGTCGCGGCCGGGCCTCTGCTACGCTCGCGGCCATGCCGAGCAGCCTGTGCCTCGGGTGGCTGCCTCGCGGCATCGAACCTGGGCCCTCGTCGACGCAGCCCGACCGGCGCCATCTCGGCCGGCTCGACCTCTGCAACGACCCCGGGATCCGTGACTTCCGAGCATCCCCGCGCCGAGCGCGGTCGGGAGGTTGTCCTTGACTTCGCCAGGGCAGTCCGAGATGTCGCTCTCGTCCCGAGACGACATCGGCGCGTCGCCCGAGCCAGGGAGGCAGGAGCGCGGCTCGGAGTCCCGCAGAACAACGCTTCCCGTTGTGGCGGCCTGCGTCGCCGTCCTGCTCGTCATCGCGATCGGGCGCGCCATCATCGGTGGCTGGGATGCGTTGAGCGCGGACCACGCACGGTACGTGTACGCCGGCCTGTCGCTGCTCGACGGTCGCGGCTACGTCAACGAGACCGGCGACCCGTTCCTGTTCCGTGCGCCGGCGTTCGCGCTGCTCACCGGTGGGGCATGGCAGCTCGCGGGCTCGACCGGCGCCCATCTCGCGGTGTGGCTCCTCGGCCTCGTGAGCCTGCTGCTGGCGGTTGGTCTGTCGGCGCGCCTCGGGGGCGGCGTTGGAGCAGCCGCGACGACCGCGTCGATCGTGGCCATCCCGCTGTTCTGGGAGCAGATCGTGGGGCTTGGCGTCGACCAGCCGCAGGCGGCGTTCTATCTGGGCGCCATCGCGCTGCTCGGCGGGCTCCATGTCGTTCGGTGGCTGGCCGCCGGCGGCCTCATGGGCCTCGGCATCCTCGTCAAGGAGACGCTCGGCCCCGCGGTCTTCCTCCTGCCGATGGCGTGGCTCCCGCTCTGGACGAACGTCCGATGGCCTCGGTGGCTCGGCCTGACCGCCGCATTCGGGCTGACCGCGGCCGTGACCGCGGGCTGGTGGTGGATCGTCATCTGGCAGGCGACGGCCGAGATCTTTCCGCTCAACGTCCTCCGGGCGATCGTCCCGGACGACCTTCCGCTGGAGGTGACGTTCTCACCGGCCGCGGTCGTCGGCGCGGCCCTCGCGGTGGCGGCCTGGGCGATCGTGCTCGTGACGCAGCTTCGGGACCCACGGGGACGGCTGCTCGTGCTCGGAGCGCTCGCGTCCGTGCCGGCTCTCGTCGCCACGATCACGCTCGCGCAGGCGCCCCGCAACCTGACGTCGTTCCTGCTGCTCACGTGTGTTGCCGTGGGCGTGGCGGCGGCCGAGGTCTGGAGCCGGTTGGGGTCGCGGGTCGTGGAGCGCGGTCAACGGTCCCGGTCGCCAGTGGCTGCCGCCGTCGCCCTGTCCGTGCTCCTCGTCGCACTCGCCGTCCTGGGCCAGGCGAGCGTCCGACCGGCCGTCGGCGATCCGCTGTCGCCCGCGACCGCCGCGGCGCTGCGCGGTCGGCTGCAACCCGGCGACGAGGTGGTCTCGACGTTCCGTGGCCGTTCACCGCTCGGGATCGAGCTCTTCGAGCAGGCCACCGACATCGGTCTGCTTCCGGCTCGGGCGGTCGACGAGGGGACCGAACCCGCCGACTATCTCTGGCTTGGCGTGAGGCGCGGGACACTGTTCGGCATCCGTCGCGACCGTTGGGCCCAGGTGCTCGGGGCGCCCGAGGCCCGCTATCTCGTGATCACGACGCCCCACGCCCTGAGCCCGAGCGAGCTCATCCCGGCGCTGCGGGGGCAGCCCGGCAAGGGCGCGGGACTCACCGAGCTCGACGTCGTCGAGTCCGACGTCGGGACGGCCTACGTGTTCGGCAACGATCCGACACGGGTCGGGCGGATGAACCGGGTGAATCTCCATGCCGCGCCCGAGGCGCTGCTGCAATGGCTCGACATGGCACGGGCTCAAGGCGAGCCACAACCCGTCGCGCGACTGCTCGCGGCCGCCCCGGTGATCCCCCGGCAGGCCCGGGATGCCCGGATCCTGGCGCGGCGGCTCGGCGATCGGGCGTGCTTCCGGTCGCTGCGCGAAGGTGGCCGGCGGGTCGTCGTGATCGAGGCGCGCGCCGACCAGACGGAGTGCCTCGAGCAGGCAGACCTGCGCTAGCCCGCCTCGACCACCGGCTTCGACCGCCCGGCGACGTGGGGCGTGGCCCGCTCGATTAGACTTCCGCGCGATGTGAACACGACCGCACCGCGTCGCATCGTCCACCCGTCGCCCTCGATCGCCGCCGCACTCTCCTTCCTGTGGCCCGGCCTTGGCCAGTGGTACGCCGGCCGGCCGCGCGAGGCGGCCATCTTCGCCGTGCCGGTCATTGCCCTCTTCCTCGTAGCGATCGTGTGGCTTGCCGGTGGCCTCGATCAGGCAGTCATCGACCTGCTGATCCCGGGCGTTGCGTTGATGTTCATCTTGCTGGTGATCGCCGACGGCGCCTGGCGGTTGATGTCACTGCTGCACGCGTCGCAGCTGCCGCGCGGCCGCGCAGCGGTGCGGCAACCGCCGACGAATGCGGTTGTCGTGACGCTCGGGGTCCTCGTCCTGATCACGCATCTCTGGGCCGTCGCCGTCGGCTGGTCGCTGTACCAGGCGTCAGGGCGGCTGTTCGCGCCCGTTTCCATCGGCCCCACGCCGGCGCCGCAGGCGACTGTCGGACCGAGCCTCTTGCCCTCGGACGGTCCGCCGCCGAGCGCGCCTGGGTCGGCGGAGCCGTCGAACCGGATCACGGTCCTCCTGACCGGCATCGACAAGTCCGAGATCCGGAGCCATTCGCTGACCGACACGATGATCGTCGTGAGCGTCGACCCGGACACGGGCGAGACGGCGATGGTGAGCTTTCCCCGGGACATCGCCCGCTTCCCGATGTCGGACGGGCGTCTGTACTCGCACAAGGTCAATGCGTTGATGAGCGATGCCAACCAGCATCGCGACAAGTTCCCGGACGGTGGCTTGCCGACGCTTTCACGCGAGCTCGGCTATCTGCTCGGGATCTCGATCCCGTACTACGCTGCAATCGATCTCGACGGGTTCGCGGACCTCATCAACGAGGTCGGTGGCGTCGACATCGACAACCCGCGGGCGATCAACGATCCGGCCTATGGCGGCTGGACGGACGGGCGGGTCGGGTTCCACCTGTCGGCCGGACGGCATCATCTCGACGGCCAGACGGCGCTCGCCTATGCCCGCTCCCGCCGTGGCGCCGGCGACAACGACTTCACGCGCGCCCGGCGCCAGCAGCAGCTGCTGGCCGCGTTGCGGGCGAAGCTCACCGACCCGACGCTCCTCCCGAAGCTGCCCGCGCTCATCGAGGCCGGATCGCGCGTCATCCAGACGAACGTCCCGCGCGACCGGCTCGACCAGTTGCTCGACGTCGCGAGCGCGGTCGAGGACGACGAGGGCATCCGGCGAGTGGTCCTCGGTCCGCCCTATGCTCGGAACCCACCGCCGGGCACGCCCGGTGGGTACCAGCTCATTCTCGACATGGATCGCCTGGCGAAGCTGTCGGTCGAGCTGTTCGGCACCGACAGCCGATACGCCACGGCTCCCTGATCGGACGTGGCCTCGCCGCGTGAGCTGACTCGCTCGATCGTGGGCTGGGGCTCGCCGACGCGCATCGAGGGCCCGCTCGTCCTGGACCTCGTGATGCTCGTCCTCTTCGTCGTGGCCAGGGGCACCTCCGCCCGAGACCCGGACGCGAACGGCCTCCTCGGCGCGTGGCTCGTCGCGGCCGCCCTGCTCGCCGTGCGCTGGCCCGGGTCGGGCCTCGGCCTGGCGGCCGCGATCATCACGTTTCCCCAGCCGTTCCGACTCGGCCTCCTGCCGAGCTTCGCGCTCATCGCCGCGGCCGGGATCGGCAGTGCGGTCGACCTCGCCATGCATGGCGGCTGGCCGCGGAAGCGCTGGATGTCCCTCGTCCTCGTCGGGCTGGTGGTCATCGGCGCGGCGACTGCGATGAGCATGTACCGCTCGCTGCTCCGGCTCGATCCCTCCGTGGCGGTCGAGGCCGGACGGCGCTGGCTGGAGCTCGGCACGGGCCTCGTGTTCTTCGCCCTGCTCATCCACACGTTCGTGCTTGGCGCCAGGCGGCCGCTCCTGTTCGGTCTCATCGGCATCACCGTCGGACTGGTCGTGGCGGTGATCGACTACGTCTCGCCCCGATCCCTGCCGTCGCTCCGGCTGCGCTGGCTCGTCTTCGGCACCGACCAGGCGCGGGCAACCGGGCCGTTCGCGAGTCCGAATCGACTTGGGACCGTCGCGGCGATCTCCGTCGTCCTCGCCGTCACGCAGGTCTGGGCCGGGCGAGGGTTGGTCCGGTGGCTGTGGGCCGGGTTCGGCGTCCTTGGACTGGTCGCGCTCGTCCTGAGCTTCAGCCGCGGCGCGCTGCTCGGGCTCGTGCTGGCGGTCGGCCTGATCCTTGCCCTCCGCTCGCGACGCCTTGCGATCGCGTACGGGATTGCCGCCGGTGTCATGGCCCTGGTTGCGGTACCGGTCCTCATCGGCGCCCGGCTGGCCGGTTCCGGAGGGACGCTGGACGTCCTCCTGTCCAACGATCTCGGGCGGATGGATGCCTGGGTCGCCGGCCTGCGGATGATCGCGACCGAGCCCGTGTTTGGGCACGGCTATTACGCGTTCTCCCAGGTCGGGGCCGGGTTCGGTGCGACCGACGGCCTCGCGACGGCCCATAACGAGGCGATCGGGCTTTGGGCCGAGAGCGGCATGCTCGCGTTCGCCGGCTACGTCGTGCTGGTGGTGGCGATCATTGGGGCGGCACTCGAGCGGCGGGCCGACGCATGGGCGGTCGCGGCGCTCGGCGCCCTGATCGTGTACTTCGTCGCGTCCTCGTTCAACGTCCAGCTGATGTTCCTGGCCGTCATGGGTCCGGTCTGGCTCGTCGTCGCGTACGGGATCGCGCGGCCGCTGCCGGAGATCGCGGATGACCCCCTGCCCGACCGGCCGGACGCGCCGGACGACCGGCGCGCGGTCGTCGGTACGGTAGGCTGACCGCAGATGGCGAGCGTGGGCTCCGGGAATCGCGCGCGGTCGCGGCCGTCCGGCATCGGGACGGGCCTCGCCGGCCAGCCCACCCGCCGATGAGGGCGCTCGTCACCGGCGGCGCCGGGTTCATCGGCCACCATCTCGTGAACGGGCTCGTGGATGCCGGCTGGGACGTCGCCGTCGTCGATGATCTGGCCACCGGGCGAGTCGACCGGCTGGCCGGCGTCGGGCAACGGGTCGAGGTCGCGATCGGCGACATCCGGGACCCCGCGGTGCTGGACCCGATGATGCGCGGCCGGGACGTCGTGTTTCACGAGGCCGCGATTCCGTCTGTTGGTCGGTCCGTCGTCGACCCGCGCCGGACCAGCGGCGCGAACATCGACGGCACGATCGAGGTGATGCTGGCCGCATCGCGGGCAGGGGTTCGGAGGGTCATCGCGGCGGGGTCGTCGTCGGTCTACGGCGAATCGCCGGAGCTGCCACGACGCGAGACGCAGCGCCCGGATCCGCGCTCGCCGTACGCGGCGAGCAAGCTCGCGGCGGAGCACTTCGTCCACGCGCTGGGACGCCTCCACGGGATCGAGACCGTCGTCCTCCGATACTTCAACGTGTACGGCCCGAACCAGGATCCCGACTCGGCGTACGCCGCGGTCGTTCCCCGGTTCATCACGGCGGCGCTCCGCGGCGCCAGTCCGGTCGTGACCGGGGACGGTCACCAGACTCGCGACTTCACATACGTCGACGATGTCGTCGCGGCAAACCTCCTCGCGGCGGCGGCGGCCGACGTGTCGGGGCTGACCTGCAACATCGGCGGAGGCGGACGCTTCAGCCTGCTCGAGCTGCTCGATCTGGTTTCGGACGCGGTGGGCCGCCCGATCCAGCCCACCTTCGCGGCGCCGCGACCGGCGGACGTGCCCCACTCGCAGGCCGACATCAGCCTCGCCCGCGACCGTCTCGGCTTCTCGCCGAGCGTCGACTTCGCCGAGGGAATCCGACGCACGGTCGCGTGGTATCGCGAGCGGGAAGCCGGGTCGCGTCCCGACGACGCCGATCCGGCCGGGGCCGGCCTTGCAGTGGGCTGATCTGCCGCTCGTGTGCCCCGCCTGTGGCGAGCCGCTCCACCGCGACGACGACGCATTCGCGTGCGACCGGGGCCACCGGCATCCAATCGTCGATGGGATCCCGCGCTTCGTGGCGACGGAGGCCTACGCCGCGAGCTTTGGGTTCGAATGGAACCGGCATCGTCAGACGCAGCTCGACTCGCGGACGGGGCGGTCCGACTCACGCGACACGTTTGCGGCGCGAATGGGCCTCGGGCGAAGTGACCTGGACGGCCGCCTGGTTCTCGACGCCGGGACGGGGGTCGGTCGCTTCGCCGAAGTCGCGGCGGGGCTCGGTGGCCGGGTCGTCGCGGTCGACCTGAGCCGCGCGGTCGATCTCGCCGCGGAGAACCTCGGCGACCAGGCGCTCGTCGCCCAGGCGGACGTGTTCCGGCTGCCGTTCGCGGACGGCACGTTCGACGTCGTCTTCTCGATCGGGGTCCTCCACCACACGCCGGATCCATCGGCCGGGCTCGCGGCCCTGGCGCGCGTCGTGAGGCCGGGCGGGACGGTCGCCGTCTCCGTCTACGAGCGGGCCGCCTGGTACCGGATGGCGGACCTCTATCGTGTCCTCACGACCCGTCTCGATCGCCGAACGCTGTACCGGCTGAGCCGCGGACTGGCCCGGCTCCATGCCATCCATCGCCTGCCGGTCGTGGGTCGCGCGGTCCGATTTCTCGTCCCGGTGTCGGGCCACCCGGTCTACGACTGGCGCGTCCTCGACACGTTCAATTGGTATGCGCCGCGGTACCAGTCGAAGCACACGTTCGCAGAGGTCGTCGGCTGGTTCCGGGCGCTCGGGTTCGAGGCCATCGAGACCCGGCGGCCATCGGTCGCAGTTCGAGGCCGCAGGCCCATGAACGCGGCCGGCGAATCGGCCGCACCCGGGTTGTCGCGGATCGCTGGCGAGACGACCCCGGTCGGGGAGACCGCTCCGCCCGTTCCGGCCAGCCCGGCCTGATGTCCGCCGAGGGAGCCGAACGACCAGCGGCCGGGCCCGCGGACTTCTCGCTTCGTCGGATCGGCCGCGCCGCCGGCATCCTCGCGGCGGCCGCCTTTGCCGGCCAGGTCGTGACGGTGGTGCGGGAGCTGTTCGTCGCCGCCGAGGTCGGCGCGGGGGCGCCGCTCGATGCAGTCATCGTCGCTACCACCGCACCCGTGGTCATCGCCGGGATCCTCAGCTCGGGTGTCCGAATCGCCCTCGTGCCGGCCCACATCGAGACCGAGTCGCGGCGCGGCGAGGCCGTGGCCCGGGGCCTGCTGGGCGCGCTGCTGACATGGATCCTCCTCATTGCCGCCGCCGGGACGGTCCTGCTGATCCTGGTTCCGGAGCCCGCCGTGGCGCTCGCAGGCCCGGGACTCGCCCCGGATGCCCGGGTCGACGCCATCGGCTACGCCCGAGTGCTCGCGCCGCTGCTCTTCTTCGGGACGCTCCAGCACGTGATGTCGGCCGTGTGCCAGATCCACGACCGGTTCGCGCCGATCGCCTCCGCGATGATCCTCGGCCCGGCGGTCTCGCTCGTGGGAACGCTGGCGTTGTGGCCGTCGCTGGGCCTCGGGGCGTTGCCGGCGTCGCTGCTGATCGGCCAGGCAGTCGCCGCCATCGGGCTCGTCCTCATCGCCGCCGGGGCCGGGATGCTGCCGCGTCCCGGCCTCTCGCTGGAGCGAGCCGCGGCTGGCGGGTTTCTCCGCCACGCCGGCCCGCTGACCGCCGGCGCGGCGGTCCTTCAGCTCAACGTGGTATCGGATCGGGCGGTTGCCTCTCTGCTCGGGCCGGGTGCGATCAGCGCGCTTCGCTACGGGCAGTTCATCGTCGTCGAGCCGCTCGGCGCGCTGACGCTCGGCTGGTCGACGGTCGTCTATCCGGCGATCGTCCGCCGGGCGATGACCGGGGCGGACGAGCTCGGCGAGTCACTCGGCCGCGCCGCCCGGGCGGCCCTGGGTCTCGCGACGCCTGCTGCGGTCTGGATGGCCGCGGTGGCGCCACTCGTCGTGGAGCTGGTCTACCTTCGTGGGGCGTTCGATTCGACCGACCTGAGCATCACGGCCGCGGTCGTCGTCGGGCTCTCGCCGATGATCCTGTTCGCGGTGATCCAGCCCGTCCTGACCGGCGCCCACAACGCACGTCGCCGGGCAATGCTGCTCGCGGCCGTCGCGTTTGCGAATGCCGGGCTGAACGTGATCCTCGACGTGCTGCTCGGGGCGTGGCTGGGTGTCGGTGGGATCGCCCTCGCGACGAGCGCCACGGTCCTGATCCTCCTCCTGTTCCTCGCCACGAGGATCAGTGAGCCCGGCTTCTCGCTCGCCGAGACCCTCCGCTACGGCCTCCGGGCGCTCATCGGGTCCCTGGTCGCCGTGGCGCCGAGCCTCGTGATCGCGCGCTCCCTGCCAGAGGGTCTTGGACCTGCCCTCATCCCGGTGCTGGCCGTCCTCGCCGCGCTGACCGCCGTCCTGTACCCGGCGGTCGCCGGACGGATCGGCGTCGGCGAGCCGGCGCTCGTCGTCCGGGCCGCGGTGGGAGGCGTGAGGCGCCTCGGTGGCTGAACGGCCGTTGCGCGTCGCGTTCCTCAACGCCTCGCTCGACATCGGCGGCAGCGAACGCCAGATGGTCACGCTCGCCGAGCGCCTGCCGCGCGATCGATTCCAACCGGAGTTCGTGCTGCTGAAGCGGCGAGGTCCGCTCGCTGAGCGTGCGGCTGCGGCGGACGTCCCGATCCATGTCGTCGGGTGGGGAGCGCGCGACTCCGGAATCCGTCAGGTCGGCGACGCTGCTCGGCTCGTGGGCCGGTTGCGGCGCGGCCGGTACGACATCGTCGATGCCTGGCTGTTCCACGCCTATGCCCTCGCCGGCCTGACGCGGCGGTTGACGCGGGTGCCGGTCCTGATCGCGGGCCGCCGCAGCCTCGCGGACTACAAGCGGGGCTTCGGTCGGGCAGAACGCCTGCTCGACCGCCTGACCCGCGCCGCCCCCGACGGCATCGTGGCGAACGCCGAGGCGGTCCGGATCGAGGCCGCGTCGTTCGAGGGACTCGACCCGGCCCAGATTCGGGTGATCCACAACGGCATCGACGTGGCCGCCCCGATCGATCCTGGTGCCCGGGCCGCGATCCGCGCCGGGTGGGGCTTCGGCGACGACGCGGTCGTCTTCGGCGCCGTCGCGAACTACAAGCCGGGCAAGGGCCTCCCGGCGCTGATCCGGACGATGGCGCGGCTCATCCCGGACGTCCCCGCCGCTCGGCTCGTGGTCGTCGGAGAGGGTCGACTCCGGGCTGACCTCGAGCGACTCGTGAGCGAGCTCGGACTCGAGCGGGCCGTCTGCCTGAGCGGCCCCTCGCCGGATGCCCGGGCCGTCGTCCCGGCGTTCGATGTCGCCGTCCAGGCGTCGGAATCGGAGGGCCTCCCGAACGCGGTCCTCGAGGCGGCCGCGGCCGGTGTTCCGATCGTGGCGACCGATGCCGGCGGGACGCGCGAGATTCTCGACGGCGGCGCCGCCGGCGTGCTCGTGCCGGTCCGCGACGAACCTGCGCTGGCTGCCGGGATGCGCCGGTTGGCGGCGGAGCCGTCGCTGCGGCGGGTTCTCGGCGAGCGCGGCCAGGCCTTCGTCGGGGCGACGTTCGGCATCGATCGGTTCGTTCGCGAGACCGCCTCGCTGTACGAGGAGCTCGCCGAGCGCAAGGGCGTCCGACGGTGACCCGGCCGCGCCTGCTGCGCGTCATCACCCGGCTGAACGTTGGCGGCCCGGCCACACACGTCGTCCTCGCGAATCGCGGCCTGGAGGGCCGCGGCTGGGAGACGCTCTTGCTCTACGGCGAGGTGGAGCCCGACGAGGCTGAGATCGACGTGACGGCGATCTCCACGCCGAGCCGGCGGATCCCGGGCCTCGCCCGGCCGATCCGCCCGGCCGCAGACCTCAGAGCGGCGGTAGCCGTCGCCGGGGCGATCCGACGCTTCCGGCCGCACGTCGTCCATACCCACCTGGCCAAGGCCGGCCAGCTCGGTCGCGGCACCGCACTGCTGACGTCGCGCGCGGTGCGCGTCCACACGTTCCACGGGACACTCTTCGGCGGCTACTTCGGCGCGCGATCCAGCCGCGCGATCGTTCTCGCCGAGCGCCTGCTCGGGCACCGAACCGACGCCGTCCTGGCCCTGAGCGAGCGACAGCGCACCGAGCTCATCGACCACCGGATTGCGCCCCCGGATCGGATCCGGATCGTTCCGCTCGGGCTCGACCTGGATCGGTTCGCGCCGGCGCAGGCCGCCGGCGCCCGCTCGGCGGCGCGCGCCCGGCTCGGGATCGACGCCGATGCCATCGTCATCGCGGCGATCGGCCGCCTCGTCCCGATCAAGCGTCTCGAGCGCCTCGTCGACGCGTTCGGGGTCGTCGCGGCGGGGGAGCCGCTGCTCCGGCTGTACTTCGTGGGCGGCGGGTCGGAGCGCGCCGCCCTCGAGGCTCGCGTCGCCGCGTCCGGTCTGGTGGGGCGGGTGACGTTCGCCGGTTGGTCCGCCGCGACACCGGATTGGTATGCTGCGGCCGATGTGGTTGCCCTGACGTCCGACCGCGAGGGCACACCGCTCGCGCTGATCGAGGCGGCAGCCGCGGGTCGTCCGGTCGTGGCGACGGACGTGGGTGGAGTGGCCGACGTCGTCGCCGAGGGCTCGACCGGATTCGTGGTTCCCGCGGATGACGGCGCGGCGCTCGCGAATCGCCTTGCGCGCCTCGTCCGCGATCCCGAGCTGCGCGCGTCGATGGGCAGGGCCGCACCCGGCCGCGCCGAGCGCTACCGAGGAGAACGGCTGGTGGACGACCTCGACGGCCTCTACCGGGATCTCCTTCAGAGTCGACAGCGCGAGCCGTGAGCCCGGCCCTCGTCGCCTGTGCCGCCGCGTTCCTCGTGGCGGTCGCCCTCGTGCCGCCGCTCGCGATCGTCGCCCGACGAAACGGCGCCGTCGCCATGCCCCGGAGCGATCGATTCAACCCCCGCCCGGTGCCCGTTCTCGGCGGGCTCGCGATCGCCGGCGGCGTCGTCGCGGGTGCCCTTGCCCTCGCCCCGGCCGCCGATCTCGTTCCGGTCCTCGCCGGGATGGCGGTCATGGCGACCCTCGGCCTGGCCGACGACCTCCGGTATGTCCCACCGATCCTCCGAGTGCTCATCGAGGCCGTCACGGCCGCCGCGATGACCTGGCTCGTGACGCCGATGCTCGAGCCGCCGATCCGGGTCGCGGCGATCGCCCTCGCGACCGTCTGCATCCCGGTGGCGGTGAACGCGGTGAACCTCGTCGACAACGCCGACGGGCTGGCGTCCCTGCTGTCGATCGTGACCGCGTTGACCCTGGCCGCGATCGGGATCGCGGTCGCGGTTCCGAGTGTCGCCGTCGGGCTCAGTCTCGTCATCGCGGCCGCCAGTCTGGGGTTCCTCGTCCATAACCGCCCGCCGGCGCGGGTGTTCATGGGGGACTCCGGGAGCCTCCTGCTCGGGTTCGGTCTTGCCGCGTGTTCTGTCCTCGTGGTGCGCGATGCGTTGCTTCTCCCGGGCTCCGTGCACGCCGCGGCCGCGATCGCGGTGCCGCTCGCATGGGCCGTCCAGATCGGCGATCTCGGGATGGTGTTCGTGACGCGCCTGCGGCGGCGCGCCTCGCCGTTCCGGGGCGGCGTTGACCACACCTCGCACCGCCTGATCGCGGCCGGTGTCGGCCCGACCGGGATGCTCATCGTGCTGAGCCTGCTCGCGGCGTCGCTCGGGGCGGCCGCAGTCTGGCTCGCGGCGACCGTCGGCGACTTCCGTCTCGTCGCCGCGGCGGTCATCGCCCTCACCCTCGGCGTGGCGGCGTTCGAGGCGGTCGTGGCGTGGAGGCTGCCATATGGCGGTCGCGGCCTCGAGCCGTCAGCGGCGACCGGAGGCAACGCGCCGACCCTCGATCCGGTCGCGGATCCGCCGCCGGCCGGCCGCCGGGGTTCGGCCGCCAGCCGAAGGACCTCGTAGATGCGCGTCCTGGTCACCGGCGGCGGCGGGTTCATCGGATCCCACCTCGTGGAGCGCCTCGTGTCTGACGGCGCGACGGTCGTCGTCATCGACGACTTCTCGACGGGCTCGCGGCGCAACCTCGCGGGGATCGACCCGACCCGGCTGACCGTCGTAGAGGCTCGCGTCCAGGACGCGGGCGTCATCGACGATGCCACGGTCGGCGGCATCGATCTCGTCTTCCACCTCGCGGCCGCGGTCGGCGTCTTCGAGATCCTGCGCCGGCCGCTCGAGTGCCTCCGGACGAACCTCGACGCGGCCGAGGCGGTCTTCGAGTGGGGATCCCGCGACGGAATCCGGACCGTGTTCACGTCCACCAGCGAGGTCTACGGCAAGAACGGCAAGGACCGCCTTCACGAGACCGACGACTCGGTCTACGGGCCCACGACAGCACGGCGCTGGTTGTACGCCGTCTCGAAGGCGACCGACGAGTTCATGGCCCTCGCGAGCCACCGAGAGGCAGGCCTGCCCGTCTCGATCGCCCGGCTGTTCAACACGATCGGCCCGCGCCAGACCGGCGCCTATGGAATGGTCGTGCCGCGCCTGGTCGAACAGGCACTCACCGGCCGGCCGCTCACCGTCTACGGCGATGGCCGGCAGACCCGCTGCTTCACGAATGTCCACGACGCGGTGGAAGCGCTCGTGAGGATCGCGGCGACGCCGGCCACGATCGGCCAGGTCGTGAACGTCGGCCAGCCCAGCGAGATCACGATCCGGGGGCTCGCGGAGCTGATCAAGGCGACGACGGACAGCCCGTCGCCGGTCGAGCTCGTGCCCTACGCCGAGGCGTACGAGCCTGGCTTCGAGGACATGCAGCGCCGGGCGCCCGATGTTGCGCTCCTGCGAGAGCTCACGGGGTTCGCCCCCGATACGCCGCTGGCCGCGACGATCGACGAGATCGTGGCCTGGATGCGCGGTGAGCTGGGGATGCCGGGGACGCCGCTGGCGGCACCGGCCTGAGGCCACGGGACCAGCCGGACACGGGACTTTCGTAGGGGAGTCCGGTGTGGTCCGGGGTGGTAGGGTTCCCACCCCGTGCAACCGTCACTCGCCACACTGCGCGCCGCTCCGCCGCGCCGAATCGCCGTCGTCGCGCTCGTCGTCGGGTTGATCCTCGCCGTCGTCGCGGCGGGAAGCCTCGTGCTCGCCCAGCGGCCCGGGCCGGCCGTCGCGGTCGCATCGCCGACGCCCACGCCGAGGCCCACGGCCACGCCCTCCCCGCCGCCGACGCCGCGGCCGACTGCCACGCCCGCTCCGTCCCCGACCCCAACCCCTGCGCCAAGCGTGGTGCTCGGGAGCGACGGTCGGCTGACCGTCCTCCTGCTGGGGTCCGACTACCGGCCCTCGAAGCCCGGCAACCGGACCGACGTGATCATGGTCGTGTCCATCGATCCGACGTCGGGCGCCGTCGCCGCCGCGAGCATCCCGCGTGACACCACGAACTTCCCGACGTCGTCGCGACGGGTCTATGCCGCGAAGGTCAACGGGCTGTATCAGTCCCTCATCGGGCAGATGGGCCAGCCCAAGGCCGCGGCCGAGATGAAGCGGATCGTCGGGAGTGCGATCGGTGTCGAGGTCGACGCCTATGCCGTGATCGGGTTCGAAGGCGTCCGTCGTCTCGTCGACGCCGTTGGCGGGGTCGACGTGACCCTCGCCAAGGCCGTGAGCGATCCGTACTACTGGGTGACGCCCCGGAAGCGAGGCGTCTATTTCAGGGCCGGCACGAACCACCTCGACGGGCAGACGGCACTGATCTTCGCCCGGACGCGGAAGGCGGACAACGACTTCGAACGTGCCCGCCGCCAGCAGCTGCTCGTCGCCGGTGCGCTCGACGCGGTCCGAACCCGCGGACTCGAGAACCTGCCGAAGCTCGTCAGGTCGGCCACGAAGTGGGTGAAGACGGACCTCCCCGTGACCGCTGCGCCGGCGCTGTTCGAGATGTTCTCGAAGGCGGACCTGGCCGGCGCCCACAGAATCGTCTTCGGCCCGCGCACCTGGGCGACCAGCACCGGCGGGTCGTCGTTCGCGCTCAAGCTCGACGCCGTCCGTGGCTGGACCGCGAAGTGGATGGCGCCCGTACCGTCTGCCGCGGCCTCGAGCCCGCCGCCGGGGGTCACGCCCTGAGGCTGGGCCTCACCCGCGAAGCGCGCGTCTGACGCGGCCGCTCGCGATCAGCCACCAACCCGTGCTGACGACCAGCGTCAGCAGCAAGCCGTTGAGGCTCGTCGCATAGGTTCGTGCGACCGCGACGACGACGACCGCCGCGAAGGCGCGGTCGACGGGACCGCCGGGCAGCCGGCGGAGGGCACGCCCCAGCCACGCCGCGAACGCGCCGAGGGCCGCCATCACGACCCCGACGAGGAGCGGCCCGCCGTTCGCCCACGCCTCGCCGGCGACACTCGGCGCGGCGAACCCGCCAGTCTCGCCCGGAAACAACCGCTCGTAGAGCCAGAAACCGAGCGACGGTCGCTCCTCCTGTCCCAGGATCACGGCGATGCGTCGGACGTACGTCGAACCACCGAAATACGGCTCCTCGTCCGGGATCGTCGTCGCGATGACCTCGAGCGTCCGCGGATGGATGAGCAGGACCCGGTCGACCGTCCGCCGCGCCGCGAACTCGACGGCCTCGGCCGCGTTGCCGTACAGCCCCTGCGGGGCGACCCGGATGAGCTGGACGCCGACGAAGACAGCGAGAGCTCCGGCGGCCAGGACAAGCCAGGCGCGACGAGAAACCCGCGCCCCCGCCCAGAACCCGACGAGCAGCACCTCGAGTGCCAGCTCGGCCGGAAGCGCTCGTGACGCGAACAGGATCTCGAGTCCCGCGACGCCCGCAACGACGGCCGCGGCAAGCCGGGTGTCGCGTCGCGATCTGCTGGCAACCGCCAGGGCGGCCAGCGCCACGGCGGCCGACGGTACGAACCACCGGAAGAGATCCAGGGCGAGCCCTGAGAACCCGGCGCGGCTGAGGACGGGATCCGGCGAGAGCAGCGGCACGCCGAACTGCCAGACGAGCGCCCCGACCGCGATCAGGCCGATGACCGCCATGCCCGCCAGCCCGGCGCGGCTGAGGCCGTCGGTCCGCCGCGGTCCGATCGCCCCGGGCGGGCCCAGCCACAGGCGAAGGCCGGCCGCGCCCGCGCCGAATGCCGCGAGCGCGCCGGACGCCAGCAGCGGTCCGGGCCCGCCGCTCTCACCGCTCACGAGCAACGCGACCGATCCGACGACATGCAACAGGACGAACGCCACGACCGCGGCCCGCACCGGGGACGTCGGGTCGAGGCGCTCCGAGCGGGTCGCGAACGTACCGCCGGCCCACCACCCGAGCGCCGCCCCGACCGCCGCCAGCCCGACGACAGCGAGCAGGGTGACGATCACGTCTGGGTCGATCCTTCGGCCGACGGCCGCGCCTCACGGCTCAGGACGATCCACGACGCCGTCCCGGCGATCCCCAGCGGCAAGGTGACCGTCGCCCGGACGAGCAGCGACGCCGCGCCCGCGGTCGAGGGCGGAACGCCGAGCGTCGTGAGCAGCGCCGTCATCACCACGTCCGCCGCACCAAGGCCGAACGGCAGCGCGCTCACGACGCCCGCGATCGTCGCGAGGCCGAGTGCTGCCCAGGCGGCCACCACCGAGATCTCCTCGCCGAGCGCCAGGAGGACCAGCCAGAGCTGGATCGCCGTCGTGGCGAACACGACGCCGGTCGACAGCACGAAGGGGACGGCGATCGAGGGCCGAGCCAGGATCCCGGCCAGGTTCGCGTCGACGTCGCGGAGCAGCGTTGCGAGTCGGGCTCGTCGTGGCCGCCGGTCGCCCTCCGGGTCGACGCTTGCGCCAGGGATGTCCGTCCCGGCGCCGGCGGCGGGCTCGGCGGCGGTACCGAGCTCATCCGTCCCGGCCGGATGCGCGTTGCCGTCGACCCGCCGAGCGACGAATGCCGCGGGTCGAAGGCCGCGGGCGTAGGCAATCGAGGGCGCAAAGACCGCGGCGATGGCGGCGATCCAGGTGGCCGTCACGACGGCTGGCGAGGCCGGGACGATCGTGCCCACGGCGGCCGCGCCGGCCGTGACGGCCATGATCCAGATGGCCCACAGGCGCTCGGCGATGATCACCGCCGTGGACCGACCGTACGCGACGTCGTGGCGCCGGCGCAGGATCACGGCCCGGACCGCTTCGCCGGTGCTGGCCGGCGTGAGGTTGTTGATCGTGTTCGCGAACGAGACGATCGGGACCATCGCGATCACGGGAAGGGCGTGACCGACAGCCGCCATCAGGCGCGCGGAGCGGACCGCCCAGGCCCCGATGACGACGATGTTCAACCCGATGACGATCGCGAGGAGGCGCCACTCTGCGCCCGTCGAGAGCGCGTCCCACGGTCTCGTCCGCCAGATGAGGAGCCCGAACAGCGCGACGGAGACCGTGACCCACACATACCAGCGGCGCATCGGGGGAAGTATGACGAGCGTCGAGAGGCTCGAGCCGCGCCCGACCGGCTAGCTGGAGTCGCGGTCCCGGACCAGGACGACGTTGTCCTGTCCGTCGGACTGCACCGTCCAGCCGTCCGGGATCGCCGGGGCCGGGACATACCCGCGAATTGACTGCACGAAGAGCGACGCGAGCGCATCGATCCGGACCCGCTCGCCGGGCAGGAGCGTGCCGGACCACTCGATCACGGGCCAGTTCTCGAGCCGGCCGGCGCGGTCGACCGGTTGGTCGAGCAGCGTCCGCTCGGTCCCGTCGGGCCCGACCGCAACGACGCGCACCCGGGACTTGCCGCGCTCCCGCGCCGACTGCATCCGCATCGCCAGATGGACGTCGCCCGCCGGGATCTCGGGCAGCGTCAGGCTCGAGTTGAACTCCAGCTCGAGCGCGTCCCAGCCGTTGCCGGGGAATACCGACCACTCCCCGCGGACGGCGCCCGGGTCGACGGAGGGGATCATGCTCGCCGACTGATCGATCGTTCCCCACCAGCCGTTGAGCTTGGCAAGGACGATCATCGAGGCGCCGAACCGGTCGGCTGCCCCGACGATCGAGGCCAGCCGGCCATCGAACGCGTCCAGCAGGGCTGCTCGACGGTCGGCCTGCGAGACGCCGGTGAAGATCTCCGGGTCGAACGCCAGCTTGCTGTAGCCGGGTGGATCCATGCCGACGACCCACGCCCCGGTCTCGTACCACGCGAGCGCGGACCAATCCTCGTACGTCAGCAGCCCAAAGCGCCCGCCGGGTGGGGCGATCGTCCGGAAGTCCGGGACGCGATCCTCGGTCAGGTCGAGGTGGGCGTACATCGGCGCCTCGAATGCGGTCGCCGCTCGATAGCCGTTGGCGAGCGTGACCGGGACCGTCGCGACGATGAGGACGATGGCCACGGCTGCCGCGAGGGCCCGCGGCCGTCGCAGCTTCGGCCGGAGGTCCTCGGCGACGGTGACAACCCCCATCGCGGCGAGGATCACCAGCGGCTGGCTCGCGAGCAGGAAGAGCCGCTGCGGGCGCAGCGCGTCCTCGAGCGGCCAGGTCGGGTTGTAGAGGAACGCGAGGCTGAACGGGACGGCCGCCCAGACCACCAGCAGGAGCGGCGATTCGGGCGCCGACGGATGCCAGAGCGTCTCCTCCTGGCCGATCGGCTGCGGGCCGCGACCGCGCAGGAACAGCAAGACGACGCCCGCCCCGACGGCCGCGAAGGGCAACAGCAGCCCGAACTGCCGCGGCAGGTCCCAGAACCCGACGCGCAGCGGGACGAGAAACTCGGACGAATCGAGCGACAGCCCCCCGCCCCGCGACAGCTCGCCGACCACGGCCAGGATCCAGGGCAGCACCGGCACGAACGCGGTCACGCCGATCACCCCCACGACCGCCGCCAGCCGGAGGCCGTCCGACCGGCGCCGGGCGTACCGGGCGGCCGCGACCGCCACGATCGCGATCGGGATCGGGAGCAGCAGCTGCACCTGGACGAGGCCGCTCGCACCAAGGATCAGGCCGGCGCCCGCGGCCCAGCCGAAGGCGGCCACGCCGGGTCGCCCGGTCGCTTCGAGGGCATTCAGGGCGAGGAGCATCGCCCATGGCAGCAGCGAGAAGACGATGTCCCGGGGGTAGACCGGCGCTGCGACCTGGCCGGAGATGAACAGGCTGTTGACCCAGGTCCGATCGGCCCCGAGATCGAGGCCGCCGCCGAAGATGGTGAGGACCGTCGCCAGGAGCGCTACCCAGTGTCGCCCGGTGAGGCGTCGGGTCAGGAGATACGTCCCGATCGGAAGCACTGGAAGCCATGCGATCGTGAGGAGGCGGATCGCGACATCGAACGTCGTCCCCAGCACGACCATGATCGCCGCGATCGCGACGTGGAAGCCCGGCGGGTAGTAGGACGGAAGGCCCTCGTACGGCCCGCCCGGCAGGAACTCGCCGCGCAGGATCGCCGCGACGAGGCCCGAGTGGTACAGGAGGTCGCCCCCGAACCAGCGCTGGGTGAGGAGCGGCGCCACCTGGACGATCATCGAGGCCACGATGACGGCGGCGAGCGAGGCGATCTCGAGCCAGTGCGCCATCGTCCGATGACGTAGACTCCCAACCTCGAGCCCAGGGAGCACGCGCCTGGCGGCTGTCACCTCCAGGCGGACGCGGTGTCCGGGCGGATCATCGGAGTCACCAACCCCTGCTCGTCCTCCAGGCCGTCTGCGCCATCACGCTGCTCTTCGTCCTCCCGGGTTGGTGGTGGGCGAACCTTCTCATCCCCACGTCGGCCGTCCCGCTCGTCCGGATCGCGCGCGCGATCGTGGGGAGTCTACTCATCACCTCCGTGGTGTGCACCGCCCTGGCGATGACGCACCTCCTTGTGCCGTCCACGGTCGTCGCAATGAGCCTCGTTGCGGCCGCTTCGGGCTGGGCCGTGGATCGCCTCCGCCACCGAACACCGCCCGCCGGTCTCCTGCCGACATCGCGGCGGGTTCGCCGGGCGTGGCTCGTGACGCTCGGGCTGCTGGTAGCCGCCGGCCTGTTCATCCTGCTGCCATCGCATCTTCGGCTTGGGTCCGAGATGATCCCGGCCAGCTCGACCGTCTGGTACTACGCCCACATGGCCCACGAGGTCGCCGAGGAGGGTGGGTTCCCCGAGCAGTTCGCGGAGTGGGGCTCGGATCGCCCGTTCCAGACGGACTACGCCCCGTTCACCGCCCACTCCGCGGCGGCGTTCCAGCTCATGTCCAACGATCTTCTCGCGAGCCAGGAGGCATACCGCCTGGCCGTCCTGCTCGCGGTGCTGATCTTCGCGACGCTCGTGTTCCGGCGGTTCGTGCCCACGTGGATCGCAATCCTGGGCGCCGTGCTGCTGGTCACGACGATCCGGCTCGAGTTCAAGCTGCTCGCGTACAAGCCCGAGATGTTCGCGTTCGCACTCGCGCTTGCCGCGGTCTGGCTGGTCGATCGGGCGGCAACTGAACGCTCGTGGCGACTCGCCGCCGTCGCGACCGGGGTGAGCGGGCTGGTCTTCCTCGCCCATGCCGAGGTGTTCCTCGTGCTCGCGGCGCTGATCGCCGCGGTCGCCCTGACCCGGGGCCCCATCCGGGTGAGTCCGGGCAGGTTCGGAATTCGGCCGAGCCGTCGATGGGCGGGCGGGATTCTCGCGCTCCTCGTCCTGGCCGGCGCCGGCTTCATCGGGATCCTCGGCAACGCCGCGATCGCGGGCGAGTTCCGCCTCGTCGGCTACGTCGCGGACGGCGAGGAGCTGCCGGCGACCCCACCCGATGACATTCCGGCCAACCGCATGCCGGTCGACTGGGTCATCTCGCGCGATCCCACCTGGACGTTCTACGTGGCCGCAGCGGCACCGGGTGAGCTGGGCGCTGCCCCGCCGACGCGGTTCACGGATCGGCGACTGCTGCCACGGGCGATCGTCCACGTCTGGTCGGGCCTCGATGGAGAGGACCGACAGGGCCTGATCCTGCTCTTCGGCCTGGTGGCAGCACCCTTCATCGCGTGGCCGTGGCTCGACCCACGTCGGCGGCGGCTCCTCCTGATCGCGGCCGCGTTCGGGGTCGCGCTCTTCGTCGGCTCGTGGCTGCTCAACGAGATCGCCACGACGTACGTCCCGCGTCGTGCCGGCGGCCGCCGGCTGATGCCGTACGAGCTGATCCTGCCGGTCGTCGCCGGCGTCATCTGGCTATGGGCGGCGCAGCGACTGCTTGCGCCCGGTTGGCGGGCGCTGATCGCTGATCGCGGCCGGGCCGCGATCGTCGGCGCGGTCGCCCTCGCCCTCATCGTGGGCGCGGCGGTCGCGCCGGTCCGGACCGACGAGGATCTCGACGAGGCGCCCGGCCTTACCGCGACGGGCTTCGCCGCCTACGAGTGGATCCGCGACAACGTTCCCCAGGACGCCCGGATCCTCGCCAACGCGTACACCGACGGCGCGATGACCGCGTTGACCGAGCGCACGTCGATCCTCGATGGCCGAGCGGTCTACCTCGAGAACGCGGAGTTCCTCGACGATGCGACCCGCCTCGTCCTCGGCGCACGGCGATACTTTCAGACGCCAGGTGAAGCGGACGTGGCATCGTACGTGGACGAGGTGGCCGTGGACTATCTGCTCGTGGTCGGACCAGGCGGTCGAGGCGCCGACGTCGGCGGATACCGGGCGTTCCCGACGGACTACGCGGCGCTCGACGCCAGCCCTCGCCTGCAGCTCGAGCACGTCTGGGGCAATGACGTCCTGCGACTCTACCGCGTAACCGAACCCGTCACCGCGACGCGGAGGAGCTGAGCGCATGCCGAGCCTCCTCCGGATCGTCGGCGTCGTCGTCGCGGTCGGCATCGTTGCCCTCGTGATCGTCGTCGCCCGCCGGGGCTCCGCCCGGACGATCATCGTCCCGCTCCTCCTCATCGGGGTCGGGTTGCTCGCGATCTCCGTCGTGCCCGACATCGTCCGGCCCGTCCAGGACTTCATCGGCCTCGGCGACCAGCCGGTCGGCCGGATCATCACCGTCCTCGTGTTCTCGGTGATGGTTGCCTACCTGCTCATCTTCCTCGTGTTCGCCAAGGCCGAACGGCAGACGCAGCGGATCCGGCGGCTCATCCGGGCCCTCTCGGCGGCGCAGCTCGAGCAGAGCCAGATGGGCGATCACGCCGGCGGCATTCTCGTGGTGATTCCGGCCTACAACGAGGCGGAGTCCCTGCCCGGTGTCCTTGCGGAGGTCCCGGCGACGGTCAGCGGACGCCCGACGCGCGTGCTCGTCGTCGACGATGCGTCGCGCGACATGACCCGCCGAGTCGCGCTGGAGCGCGGCGCCCATGTCGTCACACATCCCGTGAACGGCGGCCAGGGGTCCGCCCTCCAGACCGGCTACCTCGTCGCCGAACGGCTCGGGGTGGAAGTCGTCGTGACGCTCGACGCCGACGGTCAGCACGTGCCGGCCGAGATGGAGCGTCTCGTCGGACCGATCCTCGCGGGCGAGGCCGACTTCGTCGTGGGCTCCAGGCGATCGGGGACATACGAGCGCGAGGCCGGTGCGGACTCCATGGCGCGGAACGTCGGCATCGGGATCTTCACCCGGCTCATCAACCTGCTCGGCGGCACGAACATCACCGACGTCGCGAACGGCTACCGGGCGATCCGCGCGAGCCGCCTCGCCGAGATCGTCTTCACCGAGGACCAGTTCCACAACCCGGAGCTGCTGCTCGGGGCGGCGCGGGCGGGCCTCCGGATCCGCGAGGTCCCGGTCACGATCCGGGTCCGATCCGCGGGCACCTCGAAGAAGGGCGGCACGTTCCGCTACGGGTATGGCTTCCTGCGGGTGATCCTCCGCTCCTGGCTCCGCTGAGCCGGGCCGGCCGGACGTTCAGCGGCGGCCGTCGACCGTCGGATTGGCCTTCGGGGTGGCCTTCCAGTCTTCGCCGTGCCAGGTCTCGATCTGCCGGCCGCGGAGGACGTTGAGCCAACCGTTCAGGAACGCGAGGTTGACCACGACGATGGCGATCGGCAGGCCGGCCCACCGTGCGGGATGCCCCGCCGCCCGGAGGAGCCAGCCGACGCCGGCCAGGACGAGCGCGGCGACGCCGAGCCCCACCGGAACCAGCCAGATGACGTTCCCGCTCAAGCCGAGCGCCAGGGCCGAGAAGCCCGCGATCGCAGCGAGGATCGGCGTGGCCCAGCGCAGCAGCTTGTGGGACCAGATCGCGAGGAATGCGCTTGGGCGGCGCCACGGCGTCAGGCGCCCCGCCATCGACAGGTTTGCCCGGATCCCGCGCGTCGCGGTCCGCGAGCGGTTCCGGAACTGCTCCCGAAGGCCGCCGATCGTCCGGTCGCTCGCCACGGCGTCCTGGACGGCGATCACGATCAGGCCCTGGTCCCGGACCTCGAGCGGCAGCAGGTGGTCCATCGAGGCGTGGTCCGGCACGTCGCGATAGGCGGCCGCCCGGACGGCCAGCAGCGCGCCGGTCGCGGTCGTCAGCCAGCTCGCGCCACTCTCGAGCCGCCGAACGAGCTGCTCGTACCGCCAGTACGCGCCTTCGCTCCGTGAGGTGTTCGTTCGATCGGCATCCAGCCAGGCGAGCCGTCCGGTCGTCGCTCCGATGCGCGGGTCGGCGAACGGGCTGACGAGGGCCGCAAGGCAGCCTGGCCCGAAGCGCGTCTCGGCGTCGGTGAGCACGACGACCTCGCCGGCGGCGGCGGCGAAGATTGCGCGCTGGGCTGCCGTCTGGCCGCGCCTCGGGAGATCGAGGACGTGGATTCGGGCGTCGCGCTCGGCCAGCGACCGGGCCGCTTCGACGGAGCCATCGATCGATCCATCAGAGGCGACGATGACCTCGATGTCGAACGGGACCTCCTGGTCCAGGACGTTCGCGATCCGGCCGGCGAGCTGATCGGCCTCGTTGTGGGCCGCGATGCCGACCGTCACCAGTCCCGGGATCGGCGCCGCGGGCGCCAGGCGGAACGGCCGGATCCGGTTCGCGAGCCACGCCGCGAGCGGGTACCCGACATAGACCCAGGCGAGGAGGCCACTCGAAATCCAGAACAGCGCCGCGAGCACCGGCACAGGGTACCGGCCCGGCCCACGCCGCCGCCCGGCCGGGTCGATCGGCGCCCGGCCGGCACCGGCCGGTCCGGTCGGCGCGGCCTCAGTCCCAGGGCAGGTCCGGGAACCAGCTGCGGAGCCGCTCCACGAGCCGGGTCGCCTCGGCCGGCGCGGTATGGGCGGCCGCGAATGCAGCGGCCCGTTCCCGCATCGCCTGCCGGCCGTCCGGATCGAGGAGCAGCGACATGACGGCCGACGAGGCGGGATGGGCCGGCGTCCGGCGCCGGACCGGCCCGATCAGGCGCGCCTTCGCGAGCTCGCCCAGACCGCCCGACGGGACCGCCACGACCGGCAGGCCGACGGCCATCGCGTCGAGGACGACCTTCGGGAACCCCTCGGCAGGCGACGGGTGGACGAGGATGTCGGCCGAGGCGAGGGCATCGAGATATGGCGCGCGCTCCGCGACGTAGCCGCGCCAGTCGATGCGCCGCGCCACGCCGCGCCGTCGGGCCTCGGCCTCCATCTTGGGGCGGGCCGGTCCATCGCCGAGGACGATCAGCTCGGCGTCGGGCAGTGCGACCAGGATCTCCAGCAGCGTCGCCAGCCCCTTGCCGCCGGCCAGCCGGCCGGCCCAGGCGAGCCGCACAGGGCTGTGGATCGCGATTGCCTCCCCGACGTCGCGCAGCTCGGCCGGGTCCACGAGGCTCGCGACGATCCCGCCACCGTCGACGATGCCCCGGCCGACGACGATCCGCCGCGGGCCCGAGGCCCATCGTCCCGCCAGGTCGTACGCACTTCCGACGCCGACGGCCCCGATCCGGAAGAGCAGGTTCCGTGGCAGCGCCCGGGCCACGCGCCAGGCACTCCCCGCGACCCAGCCGAAGCGCGCGGTTCCCGTCCGTCGCGAGATCCGCCCGGCCAGGGCCGCGTTCGAGGCCGGGACCTTGAGCCAGACGAGGTCGGCGCCCTCGATCAATGGCGTCAGCGCCCGCCGGTTCGTCTCGGTCACCGAGCGCAGGTGGCGGAGGTACCCCGCGATCCCATCGAACGGGGCAGTGCCCGCGACGAGGATCCGCGGGTCGACCGGCAACGTCGGCGGCGGCGATTCCGCGTCGCGCAGTGGCACGGCGTGATGGATCTCGCGGACGCCGCCGCCGGGAGCGTCGAGGACCGCCGCGAGGAACCGATGAAACGTCGCGTTCACCGGATGCACGCGGCCATCCCAGCGGACATGCGGGTTGTCGTCGACGACGAGGATCCTGACGCCGCTCACGACTCCTCGCCCGGCGAGTGCTCGCCGATGATGAGCTCGGCGGCAGGATCGGGCAGGCTCACCGGTTCGGGCTCCGGGGCCACCCGACCGCGCACCCGTCGCACCATCGCCTCACCGGCGGCGACCGCGGCGGCCAGGTCGGACCGCCGGATCACGAGCGTTTCCGCGAGGCCCCGCCCGGACACGCTCGCGAACACCGCCAGGATCACGACCGCGGTCAGGGTGTACGAGATGGACGAGGCTGCGGCCGCGCCGAGGATCCCGTACGCCGGCACGAGGATCAGGTTCGCGACGACGTTGGAGCCGAGGCCGAGCAAGAGGATGAGCGTCGAGGTCCCGGGACGACCGCGACCGGTCAGGTAGCGGGACAGGACGGCGACGACGCTGTAGGCGACCACCCCGGGCAGGATCAGGCGGAGCGCGACGCCGGCGTCGGCGAACTGGGGCCCATAGACCAGGCGGACCAGCCGCGGCCCGAAGAGTGCCGTCGGAATCGCGAGGAGGACCGACAGCGCGAGCGTCGTCCGGGTCAGGACGGCCGCGGTCCGTCCGGCGTCGGCCGCCGGGTCGACGGCCCGGCTGAACATCACCACGCCGAGTGCATTCGGGACGTACCAGAGCGTCTCGGCGATGCCGCTCGTGACGGAATAGATGCCCGTCGCCCGGATCCCGATCAGGGCGTTGACGATGAACGCGTCCGCGCGGAACTGGAGTCGTTCCGCCAGCGTGCCGACGACGGCCTTGCTCCCGAAGCGGAGCTCCTCGCCCAGCAGCGCCCCCGACGGGCGGCCGCCGATGATGCCGGCCCGGGCCGACGCCCAGGCGATCGCGCCGAGCGTGACGACGAGCGCGACGAGGTTCAGGGCTAGGACCGCGGTCAGATCCAGCCGGGCGGCGAGGGCGACCGCGACGAGGAGGGCCAGCAGGCTCGCCCGGCGGAGAAGCCGGATCACGCTGTACGTCGCGACCTCCCGACGCCCGAGCAGCGCGAAGAGCCCGAGGCTGAACGCGAGCTCCGCGGGGATCGCCAGCGCTCCGAACATGAACTGTGCCGACGAGAGGTTCGGGATCAGCTCGCTCAGCGGCCCGCCGGGCGGCCCGCTGACACCGTCGAAGCCGGTGAAGAGCCAGAGCGAGAGCAGAACGCTCGCGCCGCCGACGACGGCGGTCCAGACGATGGCGTTCGTGACCCCGCGCCGCGCATCGGGCAGGCTTCGTCCGGCGACCACGCCGAGCGCCTGGTCCATGCCGAGGCCGATCACGACTGCCGCCAGCTGCGAGTAGAGCAGCACGAGCGTGAACCGGCCCTTCGCGGCCGGCCCGAGTGCCCGGGCGACGAGGATGTCCGTCGCGAAGATCAGGACGGCGAGGCCGAACCTCGTGGCGATCGTGATGACGGCGTCGCGTGCAAGCCCGGATCGCCGGCGGGGCGGCGAGCTGGCCGGGGCGGTGTCGGCAACCGCCATGCGCGCTAGTCCGAGCCGGATGCTGCGTGCGGCGCGATGCCGGCAAGATCCGGCCGCGCCAGCGCGTCACGGTACCAACCCGCCGTTTCCGCAAGGCCGTCCTCGAGCCGGACCTGGGCCCGATACCCGAGCACCGTCGCGGCCTTCTCGACCCGGCTGACGTTTCGCCGGATGTCGCCGTCGCGGGCCGGTCCGTGCCGGATCTCGAGGGGCCGGCCGACGGCACGCTCGACGGCCGCCGCCAGCGCGTTGACCGTCGTTTCGCGGCCCGTTCCGGCCTGGAACACCTCGCCGGCGACTGCGGCCTCAGGCGCGTCGAGACAGGCGACGACGGCCCTCGCGAGGTCGCGGACGAACACGAAGTCGCGCGTCTGCTCGCCATCCCCGTTGATGAGGATCGGTTGACCGGCCAGACCGTCTCGGAGCCAGGCCGCGACCACGCTCTTCTTGTGCAGGGAGTTCGGGCCGTAGGCGTTGGAGAAGCGCAGGATCGCCGCCGCGACGCCGTACGTCCCGGCGTACGCCTGGCAATAGGCCTCGCCCGCGAGCTTGGATGCGCCGTACGGCGAGATCGGGTGGGGCAGGTCGGTCTCGTCGGCCGGCGGTTCGTGGTCGCCGGCGGCGGCGTTGGAGGAGGCGAACACGAAGCGCTTCACGCCGGCCCGTCGCCCCGCATCCAGCAGAGCGACCGTCTGGCCGACGTTCGCGTCGAACGTCCCGAGCGGGTCCCGCACCGAATCCGGGATCCCGGCCCTCGCGGCGAGGTGGACGATCGCGTCGACCCCGTCGACCGCCCGCTCCACGGCGGCGGCATCGGCAAGCGATGCCTCGATGTGCTCGTGGGCGACGCCCTCGAGGTAGGCGCGATGGCCGACCGAGAGGTCGTCGATCACGCGGGCGCGATCGCCTTGCTGGACGAGCAGCCGAACGAGGGTGGATCCGATGAAGCCCGCGCCCCCGGTGACGAGGACGGTCCGGTTCAGCGCCGTCGCGCGGCAGCCGTGGAGGCGGCCCCTCCGGCCGCGGCGGCCGCCATCGCCTCGGGCACCCAGCGGACGTTCTGGACGAGCGTCGTCGGGTCGATCTGGCCGCGATGGTCGCGGATCTTCGCGAGCATCGTGTCGATCAGTTCCTCGCTCAGCAGCCGTGGCTGGAGGCCGAGGTCGAGGAGCTTGGAGTGCCGGGCATTGTAGTAGTGGCTCTCGAGCTCCTTGCGCGGATTGGGTGCGTGCTCGATCGAGACGTCCCAGCCGAGCTCCCCGGCTGCCGCCTTCACCCGCTCGGCCAGCTCGAGCACGCTGAACTGCTCGGTGAACTGGTTGTAGACCCGGAGCTCACCCGGTGCGGCCGGGTTCGCCGTCGCGAGGGCGACGCACTGGATCGTGTCGCGGATGTTGAGGTAGCCCCGGGTCTGGCCGCCCTTGCCGTAGACGCTGAGGGGGTGGCCGATGACGGCCTGGACGCAGAACCGGTTGAGCGCCGTCCCGAAGACCTCGTCGTAATGGAAGCTCGTCGCGAGCCGCGGGTCGAGCGCCGATTCGTCGGTCTCGACGCCGTACACGACGCCCTGGTTGAGGTCGGTCGCGCGGAGGCCCCAGATCCGGGTCGCGAAGTGGATGTTGTGCGAGTCGTGGACCTTGGAGAGGTGGTACATCGAGCCCGGGGTCTTGGGGTAGAGGAACGTGTGCTCCCGGCCGTTGTGGTTGACGGTCAGGTAGCCCTCTTCGATGTCGATGTCGGGCGTGCCGTACTCGCCCATCGTGCCGAGCTTGACGAGGTGCGTCTCCGGCGCCCGGTCGCGGATCGCGAACAGGACGTTGAGATTGCCGACGACGTTGTTCGCCTGGGTGTACGTCGCGTGGCGGACGTCGATCATCGAGTAGGGCGCCGACGGCTGCTCGCCGTAGTGGACGATCGTGTCGGGCCGGAAGCCGTCGATGACGCTCTCGACGAACGCGTAGTCGGTCAGGTCGCCGACGTGCAGCTCGATCTCGTTCTCGGTGACCTCGCGCCAGGCGCGGACCCGCTCGTGGAGCGTCGGGACGGGAAAGAGCGGGCGGACGCCCAGCTCGAGCTCCCACTGGCGCTTGGCGAAGTTGTCGATGACGGCGACGCGATGCCCCGCCCTCGAGAACGCCATGGCCGTGGGCCAGCCGAGATAGCCATCGCCGCCGAGCACGAGGATTCGTTGAGCCACGTCGTAACTCCCTCTCCAGGTTCGGGCGCAACAACCCCTCACCCCGGTCGCGGGGTCGCGGGGGAGTCTACACCCTGACCGTCGGGGCTCGTGAAGGGCCATCCGGCCCCTCGCCGATGGTGGCCGGTGGTACCCTCCGCCGCGATGTTGCTTCGACAGTTCTCGATCGACGGCCTCGGCCATCTCTCGGCCCTCATCGCCGACGAATCGGCGCGCATGGCCGCCGTCGTCGACCCCCGCCGCGACGTCGACGTCTACCTCGCTGCCGCGCGCGAAGCCGATCTCCGGATCAGCCACGTCGTCGAGACGCACCTCCACAACGACTACGTGTCCGGCGGCCGGGAGCTCGCGGCGCTCACGGGCGCGACCCACGTGATCGGAGCGGGCGCCGAGCTCGCCTACGAGCACAGACCGGTCCGTCATGGCGACGCCTTCGGTGTCGGCCGGCTCCAGTTCAAGGTCCTCGAGACGCCCGGCCACACGCCCGAGCACGTTGCCTACTCGGTCGCCGATCGCTCCCGTGCCGACGAGCCGGCGCTGCTGTTCACGGGCGGCTCCCTGCTGGTCGGGGCCGTCGGTCGTACGGATCTCCTCGGAGCCGACAACGCGCTGCCGTTCGCCCGCGCGATGTTCCGTTCCATCGGTGAGGTGATCCTGTCCCACCCGGACTACGTCGGCGTCTATCCGACCCATGGCGCCGGCTCGCTGTGCTCCACGGGGATCTCCTCGACCCCGAATTCGACGATCGGCTACGAACGACGCCACAACCCGATGGTCGGCGCGGCCGACGTCGATACATTCGCCCGCATCCTGCTCTCGGGCCAGCCCGCGTTCCCGCGCTACTTCGCCCGGATGCGGCCGATCAACCAGGCCGGCCCGCGGCTGCTCGGCGGCGCGCTGCCGGAGGCCCGGCCGCTCGGCGTCAAGGAGGTCGAGGCAGCGGTCGCCGGCGGAGCGCTCGTCGTCGATCTGCGCTCGCCCGCGGCTCACGCGACGGCCCACATCCCGGGCTCGATCTCGATCCCGACCGGTTCGTCGTTCGGCACCTGGCTCGGCTGGGTCGTGGACCACGACCGGCCGCTGGTGTTCGTGCTCGAGCGGCCAGGGGACTGGGACGACGCGATCCGGCAGGCGCTCCGGATCGGGCACGAGCAGGTGATCGGCACGCTGGGCGGCGGGTTCACGGCCTGGAGCGGCTCGAATGCGCCGGTCGAGGCCGGCGGCCGCCTGACCGTCGACCAGCTTGCCGCCCGCCTCGATCCCGCCGGGTCCGGTAGCGGAAGGGACGCCGCGCCGCTCGTCATCGACGTCCGCCAGCTCGGCGAGTTCGCCGATGGCCATATCCCGGGCTCGCTCCACCTCGCCGGGGGCTCGCTCCCGGATCGGCTCGACGAGCTCCCGCGCGACCGCCCGATCGCGACGGTCTGCGCATCCGGCTACCGCGCCAGCGTGGCGGCCTCGCTCCTCCAGGCGGCCGGCTTCAGCAACGTGAGCTGGGTCGCCGACGGGATCCCCTCGTGGCGGCGGCGGGGCCACCCGACGGAGACCGGCACGAGCGACGCGAGCGACGCCGCCGGCGATCCCGGGCAGACCGGCGAGGCTGCGGCGGATCCGCACGGACACCATCACGGAGCGGCCAGCGACCCGGCCGCACCTGCCCGCTCGGGCTGACCCGGGCACGAGAAGACAGCACCGCACCGCACCGGAGCCCACCCGAAGGTACCGGTCGGGGCTGGTCCCTCTGGACCGTCTCCGGGGCCGCCGTTGCCGGGACCACCGTCACCTCCCGACGGCTTGGAACGCTCGTGTACCCTAGGTTCGCGAGGTCACGAGCCCCCAGACGGCTCTCGCCACGGATCCCCCGGCCACCCAGCGGCAGCGCGCTGCGGCTGGCGCCCGTCATGGAGGAAGCAGGTGCCCCGACCTGACCGCCGCACCCGTCGCGCCATTGCCGGCGCACTCGTCACCGTCACCGCGCTCGCACTCATCTGGCCCGCTTCATCCGCCTCGGGCAGGACACCGTCCACGGACCGTTCCGCCGCAACGGCGGCCGATGCTCGCAAGAGCGACCGCCAGCCAACCGTTCACGGCCTGGGCACCAAACCCTCCAAGCGCACCACCGAGAAGCGGACGCGGCCGCTCCAGAAGCTCGCGGTCGATCACGCAAACCGCGGCGAGGGCAAGGCCCGAGGGGCCCAGGCGCCAGACACCCAGGCAGGCGTCACCGCCGTCCCGCCCCCGGCGGTCAACGCGACGAACTCCGGTGCACCGGCGGCGACCTCGTTCGGGCCGTGGGAGGGCATCAACCAGGCCACGTCGGGCTTCGAGCCCCCCGATCCCTGGGTCGCGGTCGGCCCCGACGACGTCGTCCAGACCGTCAACACCCGGATCCGGTTCACGAACCGCGAGGGCGCCTCCACCGCCAACGACGTCGAGATCTTCGACTTCTTCGCGCTCGACGAGCCGTTCGACGACAATCCGGGCGGCGATCCCGACTTCTTCGACGGCCTGGGCGACCCGCGGTTCGTGTACGACGCCCAGCACAACCGCTGGCTCGGCATCACGCTCGCGTGGCACTGCGACACGGACGGCCCCGGAGACAGCGACGACTCGATCGGCTACGTCTGGGGCGCGATCAGCCGGACCGGCGATCCGACCGGCGACTACTACGAGTTCTACATCCGGTACGGGCCGTTCCTGCCCGACTTCCCGTCCGTGGGGACATCGAACGACAAGCTCGCGATCACCGCGAACGAGTACATCCTGAGCGACGACGCCGATTGCACCGCGGGCATCCCGTACGACGGCGCCAGCGTCTACTCGTTCGACTGGTCCGGTCAGGCCGGGTTGCTCCTGGAGCCGCTGCTCCCGGACGGGACCTACGAGTTCTCGAACGACTGGTTCGCGCTGCGCCCGGCCCTGATGCCGTCTGGCGGCTCGAACACGATCTTCCTCGTGGGCGAGAAGCTCCTCGCCTCACCGGCCGGCGACACGACGTCCAACGTCGTCTACCTGTTCGTCACGGGCACGAATGCCGGCACCAGCGAGACGTCGATTTCGGCCGAGCGCGACCTGACGAATCTCGGCGTGGTCCCAGCCTTCGTCGATCCACCCGGGCCGACCCAGCCAGCCGGCAGCCCGCTCGATCCCGCGATCGTCGATCGCCGGCCGACCGACGCCATCTGGCAGGCCAACGTTCTGACGTTCGTGTCGACCATCGGCTGCGACCCGGCGGGCGGCGGCGCGGAGAACCGTGACTGTGCCCGCGTCACCCAGATCAACACGTCGACCGCGACCCCGACGCGCGTCCAGGACATGCTGATCGGCACGACCGGCAAGGACACGTGGTTCCCTGGCGCCGGCGTGTCGTCGAGCGGCATCCTCCACGTCGTCTACACCCAGTCGAGCACCACCGAGGGCATGTCCTCGTACGACCGCTACCAGCTGCCGTCCGACGCGATCCACACGCTGAGTGCGGCCCGTAAGATCGCGGACGGCGGCGCGGTCGCCTATCCCGGCGATCGGTGGGGCGACTTCGTCGGCGTGGCCCAGGACCCGCGCGACACGAATGCCGTCTGGCAGGGCAACCAGTACACGCATTCGTCCGCGACCTGGGCGACGCGCGTGAGCCAGCTCCAGACGGCCGGTTCGACCTTCGTCGCAATCCCGCCGGTTCGCGTCCTCGACTCTCGCGTGAACAACGGCACGACCGGGCCGTTCGTCTCGAGCGTGCCCAAGACGATCGACATCGCCGGCCGCCTCGGCATCCCGAACAGCGCCGTCGCGATCACCGGCAACCTGACGGTGACCGGCCAGCAGCAGGCAGGCTACGCCTCGCTCACGCGCGTCCCGGATCCCAACCCGGCGACGTCGACGATCAACTTCCCGCTCGGCGACAACCGGGCCAACAACCTCACGAGCCCGCTCAACACGAACGGCAAGATCAGCATCACGTACAAGGCGTCGACCGGGAAGCAGGCTCACTTCATCCTGGACGTGACCGGCTACTTCCTCAACAACGACACCGGCCAGACGTTCAAGACGCTGGCTCCGGTCCGGGTCCTCGACAGCCGGCCGGGCACCGGCAACATCGGGCTCACGGGGCCGATCCCGGCGAACGCGAACCGCGAGTTCGACGTCGCGGGCGTGCTCACGGTCCCGGCCGGTGCCGTGGCGGTGACCGGCAACCTGACGGTGACCGGCCAGACCGGGGCCGGCTTCGTCACGCTGTCGTCGTCGCCGCCTCCGGCGAACCCCACGACCTCGACGATCAACTTCCCGATCGGTGACACGCGCGCCAACGGCGTGACGATCAAGCTCTCGAACTCCGGCACGATCTTCGCGGTCTACAAGGCGCCGCCGGGCAAGAGCACCCACCTGATCTTCGACGTGACCGGTTACTACGTCGCCGACCTCACCGGCGCGCGCTTCGTCGCGGTCAGCCCCGGCCGGCGCATGGACACCCGGTTCCCGGCGCCCCAGGAGGGCCTCAGCGGGCCGTTCGCAGCGAACACCGCCCGGACCCTTGTCATCGAGCCCTACCAGGGCGTTCCGGCCAACGCGAGCGCGATCACCGGCAACCTCACCGTCGTCGGCCAGTCGCGGGCAGGGTTCGTCTCGATGACCCAGACGGCCACGAACACGCCCACGACGTCGACGATCAACTTCCCGCTCGGCGACACGCGTGCGAACGGCGTCACGGGCCCGCTGAGCGGCCCCGGCAGCGTCGGCCTCGTGTACAAGTCATCGGGCGGCCAGACGCATCTGATCCTCGACATCACCGGCTACTTCCGCTAGAGCCCATGCTCCCGGCCGGCCGCGTCGCGGCCGGCCGGGAGGTACTCCTTCCAGCGGCCACCCGGTACCACGGACCGGCATCGGCGCACGCCGGCCCCTGCCACGATCGTTCCCCGAATGAGCGCGCGATCTGCCCTGCGTCCCGCGGCGCGCCCTGCCGACCATCGTCGAGCGGGCGCACTGGGGCTGTCCGGGATCGGGTCGTACGCGCGGGCCTTCGCGGGCGATGCGCCGATGCAGCTCGCGGCCCCGCTCAGCGGCCCGATCGTCGTCGTCGCGTTCGGGCTGGCCTACCTGATCGCGCTCGCCTCGGCCGGCCTCGACGCGATCGCGCTCTTGGGTGCCCCTTCGTTCGCGGCGGCTGTCCTGCTGTCGGGCGGGCTGGCAGCGATCGTCTGGAGCATCGGGTTGACCGCGACGCTCGTCCTGCTCGGTCCGGTCGACGCGGCGGCGGCCTCGAGCGAGATCGCGCAGGCCCTGATCATCGTCGGCTCCGCCGTGTCGCTGCGGGCGGTGGTCGTGCTCGCGGTCACGTCGCGGACCGATGCCCTCAACGACGAGGCCCGCCTCGCGGAGCAACGGGCCGCGCAGCTCAGCGTGCTGCAGGCGGCATCCGCCCGACTGAGCCGGGCGAACGGGGTCGACGCGATTGGCCGGGCGATCGTCGAAGAGACGCGCCGGATCATCGACTACCACAACGCCCGGGTGTACCTGATCGAGGGCGGCGAGGTCGTCCCGTTCGCGTTCGAGGGCGTCGTCGGCGCGTACGAGCAGGTCGACCTGTCGTTGCTCCGGTGCCAGCTCGGGGAGGGCTTCACGGGCTGGGTTGCGCAGCACGGCCGGCCGCTCCTCGTCGGTGACGCGAACGCGGACGCGCGCGGCGCGTCGATCCCGGGCACCGACGAGGTCGACGAATCGATGCTCGTCGTTCCGATGGCCTATGACGGCACCACGATCGGCGTCATCACGCTCTCGAAGCTCGGGTTCGACCAGTTCGACCGCGAGGACGAGCGACTCCTGCTCATCCTCGCCGATCAGGCCGCGACGGCGATCGAAAGCGCCCGGCTGCTGGCCCGAAGCCAGGGCCTCGCGGGGGAGCTGCGGCGACTGCTCTACATGAGCGCGGAGCTCTCGAGGAGCCTCGATTCGCGCCAGGTCGCGACGCTGATGGCCGACCACTTCGCTTCCGCGATGGGCGTGGACGAGTGCGCGATCTCGTACTGGGACCGGGGGTCGGATCGGCTCGCGACGCTCGGCTACTACCCGCCGACTGCCGACGAGGATCTCGAGCCCTATTTCGACCTCGGCGAGTTCCCGGAGAGCCGCCGCGTGCTCGAGAACCAGGAGGCGGTGACGATCGACACGCGCGACCCGAGCGCGGATCCCGCGGAGGTCGGTTTGCTCGCGGGCGAAGGCTACCGCTCGCTGACGATGCTGCCGCTCGTGGCGAAGGGCCAGTCGATCGGCCTCGTCGAGCTCATCTCCCGATCCGCGGCGGCGTTCGATCCCGACTCGCTCGGGTTGGCCCAGACGATGGCCAACGAGGCCGCGATGGCGCTCGAGAACGCACGGCTGTACGAGCAGGCCCGGGCGCTCGCCGACCACGACCCGCTGACGGGCTTCCACAACCACCGCTACATTCACGAGCGGTTCGGCGAGGAGCTCGTCCGGGCGCAACGGGCGCGCCGCCCGCTGAGCGTGCTCATGCTCGATCTCGACGACTTCAAGCTCGTCAACGACACGTTCGGCCATCTGTTCGGCGACCGCGTCCTGAGCTGGACGGCGGAATTGATCCGATCGACGCTCCGTGCCTCCGACATCCCGGCCCGGTATGGCGGCGACGAGTTCGCGATCCTCCTGCCCCAGACCGGTCCCGCGGCCGCGCGTCAGGCCGCCGAGCGCGTCCGAGCCGCGTTCGCCAGCGCGTCGTTCGCTGAGGAGGGTCGAACGTCGGTGCCGATCTCCGTCGCGGTCGGCGCCGCGTCGTTCCCCGGCGACGGCCGCAGCGCCACCGACCTGTTCGCCGCCGCGGATCGCCGGCTCTACGCCGAGAAACGCGGCCAGCATCGCCCAACGTCGAGGACGAAGGCCGCCGCTACGGTGACGGCGCCCCGGACCGCGGTGCAGTCCGGCCCGCGGCGCTCCCGTTCCCGGAAGCCTGGAGCGGCGACCGCTCCCCGGTAGTACGGAAGTACCACGGGCCCGGGACGCGAGTACCCCCACCGGCGACTGGACGCGGACCCGACCCAACCGGCATGCTCGGGACCGCACGTGACAGCACCCGACCAGCCAGGGCGACATGACACGGCGGAGGATCGGCGGATCCGCCGCAGCTGGGTCATCTTCGGCGGATCGTTCCTGGCGCTGGGCATGCTCGCCGCGCTGCAGGCGATCATGTTCCCGACGCCGTTCTCGTGGGCGACGCTCGCGCTGCTCGGCGTCGTCGGCATTGCCGCGATCCGCCATCGCGTCGCGGTCCAGTCGCTCGAGACGGACCGCCGCGTCGAGGCCGAGAGCTTCGCCCGGATCCTCCAGGGCCTGTCGCGATCGGTCTCGCCGGACGCGATCATCGAGGCGATCGTCGAAGAGCTTGGCGCCGGTACCGGCGCCGACCACATCGTCGTCGTCCGGCGTCGCCCGGATTCACGGGTGCTCGAGGCGACGCTCGTGAACGCCCGGACCGGCGGACCGACGTCGACGACGCTGTTCCCGATCTCGGACCTGGAGGACCCGCCGGCGATGGCCGAGGCGGATCGGCGCGAGCCGGTCGCGATCCCGATCGAGGTCCGAACGCCCGTGCTCGCCACGCCGGCCGGCCCGGCGACGCCGGCCGCCGCGACGCCGCCGGCCGTGGTCGACGCGTCACGAACCGCTGGCCGGCCACGATCCGCCGACGACGCCGAGCTGATCGCCAATCGAATCGCGACGCGGGCGCGCCGCGTGTACGGCCTGAAGCACACGCTCGCCGCGCCGCTCACCGCGGGCTCCGGCGTGATCGGCGCGATCGTCGTCTCGCGCCGTACCGCGGATCCCTGGCCGGCGTCGGCCCAGCGGATCCTCGGCGGTGCGGCCGCGGAGGCGTCGGCGGCGCTGTCACGGGCGTACTCCCATCGCCAGGCCGAGGCCCGGGCGGCGACCGACGCGCTCACCGGTCTGCCGAACCGGCGCTACTTCGACGAGTACTGCTCGCTGCTCTCGCGCCGTCGCCGCGCCGAGGACGCGATCGGCATCCTGATGGTCGACATCGACCGGTTCAAGCGGCTGAACGACACCCATGGCCACGCAGTGGGTGACGAGGTCCTCCGCTCGGTCGCCGGCGCGATCGCCGGGGCCGTCCGCGAGGACGACGTCCCGGCCCGCTACGGCGGTGAGGAATTCGCAGTCGTCCTGCGGAACCCGTCCCGGGGCGAGGCGGTCGAGGTCGGCGAGCGGATCCGGGACGCCGTCGCGTCGCTGGATCTGCGCCGGATCGGCGTCGCCTCGACGAGCGTCTCGGTCGGCGTCGCGGTCGCCGACGAACCGGGCCGGCCGATCCCCGAGGTCATCGAGCGCGCCGACAACGCGCTCTACGAGGCGAAGCGCCAGGGCCGCGACCGGGTGATCGCGGCGTAGCCGGGACTCACTGCCGCCCGGGGCCCACGGCTGGGTTGCGGGCCACGGTTTCAACTTCGAAGCCCACCGGACCGTTGGTTTCGGCCAAGCCGCTGGGCCCGCAGCCCAGACCGAGAGCTGGAGGAGTGCTGAAGCGGCGCTTCGGGCACGAAATCCGGGCCCACAACCCAGCCGACGAACGATGCCGGGATCGGTCGCGCCGGGCGGCTACCATCGGCCGATGGCCGATGACCCCGAGGTCCTTGCTCCCAACCACGACGTCGACGATCACGACGATGACGCCGCCGATGGGGTCCGCGACGACCTGACCAACGGCGACCTCGCCCGGATCTTCCACGAGATCGGCGACATCCTCGAGGTCCAGGGCGAGATCGCGTTCAAGACGATCGCCTATCACCGCGCGGCCGACGCGATCGGCCGGAGCCCGATCGACCTCGTCGCCGCGTACCGGTCCGGCAAGCCGCCGAAGATTCCGGGCGTCGGCAAGGCGATCAGCGACAAGATCAACGAGCTCGTCACGACCGGCCACATGGCGTACTACGAGCGGCTCCGCGCCGAGATCCCGCCGAGTCTCGTCGAGCTGCTCGCGATCCCGGGCCTCGGGCCCAAGACCGTGAAGCTCGTCTACGACCAGCTGGGCGTCGAGACGCTGGAGGATCTGCGCCAGGCGGCCGAGGCCGGCACCCTGCGCTCGCTCAAGGGCCTCTCCGAGCGGACGGAACAGCAGATTCTCGCGGGCATCGCCGCGCTCGAGGCACGTCCCCAGCGGCGGATGCTGCTGCCCAAGGCCGAGGAGGCGATCAGGAGCGTCATCGGCCTGCTCGAGGGCACGCCGGGCCTCCGCTCGATCCAGCCCGCCGGCTCGTTCCGGCGTAAGCGGGAGACGATCGGCGACATCGACCTCCTCGCCGAGTCCGACGATCCGAAGGCGCTCATGGATCGGTTCACGAACCTCGGCGTCGCCGACGAGGTCATCGGCCGGGGTGGCCACAAGTCGGCGATCCGGATGTTCCGCGGGCCGCAGGTCGACCTGATGGCGATGCCGTCCGGCGAGGCCGGCGCGTACCTCCTCCACTTCACCGGCTCGAAGGAGCACAACGTCCGGCTCCGGGCGATCGCCCGTGACAAGGGCTGGAGCCTGTCCGAATATGGATTCCTGAAGATCGGCGAGGACGGCGAGCCGCTGACCGGCGGTGACGCGGAGCTGAAGGCGTTCGCGACCGAAGCCGAGGCCTATGCATTCCTCGACCTCCCGTTCATCGAGCCGGAGCTGCGCGAGGACACCGGCGAGATCGAGGCCGCCCGGGCCGGCCGGCTCCCGACGCTGATCACCCAGGCCGACCTGCGCGGCGACTGCCACACCCACTCGGAGTGGAGCGACGGCAACTACTCGATCGAGGACATGGCCGAGGCGTGCCGCCGACGCGGCTACGCGTACCAGGTGCTCACGGACCACACGCAGTCACTCGCGATCGCCCGCGGCCTCGCCCCGGACCGCGTCGAACAGCAGCGGATCATCATCGCCGCGCTCAACAAGCGGTTCGAGCAGGAAGAGCGGGACGGAACGGCGCCGCCCGAGACGCCGCCTGAAGGCTTCCGCCTGCTTCATGGCTGCGAGCTCGAGGTCCGCGCCGACGGAGCGCTCGACTACCCGGACGAACTGCTTGCGCGCTTCGACGTCGTCGTCGCCTCGGTCCATGTGTCGCGGCGTCAGCCAAAGGCCGAGCTGACCCGCCGGACGCTGAACGCGATCAACAGCCCCCACGTCGACATCGTCGCCCACCCGTCCGGCCGGATGATCCAGACCCGCGACGATCTCGACCTCGACTGGGAGGCGGTGTACGCGGCGGCCGCCGAGACCGGGACGGCGCTCGAGATGAACGGCTCGCCCCACCGCCTCGACCTCTCGGTCGAGCGGGCCCGACGCGCGGTCGAGGCCGGCTGCATCCTCACTGTCGACTCCGACGCGCACTACATCCGCGAGCTTGACTACGTGCGGTGGGGGATCTCGCAGGCCCGCCGGGCGTGGGTTGAGCCGAAGCACGTCCTCAACACCCGGTCTCGGGCGGAGCTGCTCGCGTGGGTCGGCGGCAAGCCGGACCGCATCGCGGCGCTCGTAGGCTGACCGGCAATCGCCGACCGTCTACCATTCCGCGCCGTGCACACGTCCGTCATCCGCGAGGTCTCGGCCGCCCGACGCGACCTGACGCTGATCGTCGTCGTGATCGTCGGTCTGGCCCGGCTCCTCGACGGCCCGCTCCTGTGGCTCGTCGCCGGGCTGCTGCTGGCAGCGACGCTCGTCGGGGCGCTCCAGGTGCTGGGCCAGCTCGATGGGCCGGCGGCGGAGCACGGCGTCCCGGTCGAATCGCTGATCCTGCCGGCGGTCGCGGCGATCGGCTGCCTCGGCGCGATCGACCTCATCCCGATCGGCATCTGGCTGGTGCCCGCGCTCGCCGCGACGGCGTTCCTCGTCGACCGGACGCTCCGGCTCGAGGAGCGGATCGTCGCCTCCGATCGAGGCCTGACCGAGGACGACCGCTCCGAGATCCTCGTCGCGACGCTGCTCGTGGCGTTCGTCGCGTTCGCCGGCGCCGCGACGCTCGTGCCCGGCGGCATCGCCGGCGGCTTCGGCCAGCCGGTACCCCAGCTTGCCCTGTCGGATCTCGCGCTGCTGGCCGCCGCCGACGCCCTGATCGCGGGCCTCCTCGGCTATCGAGCGGCCGCGCTCCGAGTCACGAGCGTCCGCGACGCGCTCTGGTCAGCAGCGACGTACGCGATCGCGATCGCGATCGCCGCGGCGGCGATCCGGGCGATGGAGATTCCGCGCCTCATCGGCCCGGCGCTGCTCACGCTCACGTTCTATCTGTGGGACGCGTTCCACGGCACCGCCCCGTCACGCCGTCGCGATCCCCGATGGATCTGGCAGACCGGGCTGCTGCTCGCGCTCGGTGCCGTCGTGCTGGGTTGGAATCTGCTCGTTCGCGGCTGAGCTTCTGCTCCTCGCCGCCGCGCGGAGCAGCCCCTGGCGGAGCGCCCGCCGCAGCGACGCCCGACGGGCGGGGATCGTCGGACCGACGTCCCATGTCGCGTGCTTCGGGGCGGTCCAGCCGCGCTGGACGGTCGTCTCGTGAACGAGGCTTCGCATGGTGGTCACCTCTCGGGCGATGGATGCCGGCCCGGCGGTCGCTGAGGGGGCAACGACCGGTCACGGGCCGGCGGGACAGTCGGCTCCCGAGCTCGAGGCGACGCGCGTGGCCCGTCTAACCGAAGTGGCGTGCCGGTTGCCCGACACGCCACTTACGGAAGACGATCTCGTTGCGCCCGTCCATCGAGTCTCGTCGTCTCGACAGGCGGCCTGCCCGTTCGTTGCAGGTCGGCCGTCGATCCGTCGTTGACTCTAGGGGTCAAGGGCACCCCCTCGAAACGGGCGATTCCCTAAGAAATCGCCGCGAGGACCACGTCTCCTGCCGGGGCAGTGGTCCCGCGCGCGGCCATCAGCGCCCCCAGCTCCGCCCGAGAGCGAATGCCCAGTTTGCCGTACGCGCTCGCCAGGCGGGCCTCCACGGTCTTGGGACTGACGAACATCGCGGCTGCGATCTCGCGGTTCGTGCGGCCGGTCGCAGCCAGCTCCGCCATCCGCTGCTCCGTGTCGGTCAGCTCCGTCGGCGTCGTCCGGAAGCGCAGTCGGGCGAGCTCCGCGCGGGCCCGCTCCGCCCACGGCTCGGCGCCGCTCGATTCGAAGAGGGCCAGCGCCCGCTCGAGTGCCTCCTTCGCGAGGCGCTTCTCGGTCCGCCGCCGATGGACGGACGCCTTCGCGAACAGCGTCCGGCCCAGCTCGTACGGCGTGTCGAGGCCCGCGTGGAGGACCTCCGCCTCGTCGAGCGCCCCGACGGCGGCAGCGAGATCGCCGCGCGCCGCAAGCACGAGCCCGCGCGCCCGCGCGCGAACCGCGAGCGTCCACGGTCGCGGGAACGTCGCCGCCTGCCGGTCCATCGTGGCCACGATCGCGTCCGCCCGGTCGATGTCGCCGAGGGCGAGAACGGCCTCGACGTGATCGCCGAGGAACCGGTAGCCGATGTACTCGTGGATCCCGGTCGCTTCGAGCGCGTCGGTCGCCGCGGTGAAGTGCTCGTCGGCGGCCGCGGCGTCGCCGCTCGCGTGCGCGATGTGGCCGAGGATCGCGTGCGTCGCCTGTGTGAATCGCCCTTCATCGGGACGGCCGAGCTCGGCCCAGCCGGGCCCGAGCGTCTCGCGGGCCCGGGCGAACCGGCCTCGGAACCCGTCGATGCTCGCCCGAAGGCGAAGCGCGTCCGCCAGGGTCATCGGGGAGCCGCCGAGACGAGCCAGCTCGACGGCCTCGTCGGCGCCGGCATCGGCAGCTTCGTAGTCGCCACGCCACAGATCGATCTGGGCGATGACGCCCTTCAACAGGCCCAGCTCGCTCTCCGCGCCCTGCTGTCGAGCCCAGTCGAGGCCCATCCCAAAGGCCGCCCGCGCCCGGTCGAGGTCGTCGTGGGCGAGCGCCCAGACGAACGGGACGATCGCCCATCGGGCGCCCGACCGTCGCTGGCCGGCCTGGACGGCAAGCGCCCGCTGGAATGTCGCGTTGTCCGGCCCGTGGCCGAGCTGCAGTCGATGCCAGCACTGGCCGATCGTCGCGTCGGCCCACGACCACTCGTCGCCGAGCTCCTCGAACAGCGTCGCCGCCGCGGCGGAATGGCGCGCAGCCTGCTCGATGTCGATCGCCTCGTACAGCAGGCCGAGCGTCGCCTCGGCCCGTGCCCGGAGCTGCGGCGTCGTCGCGTTCGCGAGGGCCTCCTCGCAATGCGCAATCGAGCGGGCCTGGTCCGTCTGGCGGCAAACGATCCCGAGCTGGAGCCGGGCCTCCTCGCGAAGCTCGCCGGGCTCCGCCCAGACGATGGCGTCCTCGAGGACCTCCTGGGCGCGGAGCGGCTGACCGGCAACGTGAAGGTATTCCGCATGCTCGAGTTCGCGGCGCAGGCGCGCATCCGCATCGTCGAGCGGCGTGAGGCGGACCGCCAGTTCCGCGAGCTCGGCCGCAGCCGCCGTCGCGCCGCGTGCCCGGGCCCGGCGGCCGGCCTCGGCAAGACGATCGGCGACGGCGCTGTCCGGACCCGTCGAGGCCAGCGCCTCGTGGCGCGCGCGCTCCTCGGGATCCGTGACGACCGCGGCGAGCGAGGCGTGGACCACGCGCCGGTCGCAGGTCGTCGCCTCGCAATAGACCGCGGCGCCGAACAGCGGGTGGCTGAACGCGATCCGGCCGTCGAAGCCGATCTGGACGAGGCCGTCGGCTTCCGCGGCCGCAAGATCGGCCGGGTTCACGAGAGCCGTCGTGGGGCGGCCGAGCGCCGCGACGCGGAGCAGGGCGCCACGCGTCTCGGGCGGGAGGCGCCGGATGCGGTCGCGCGCCGCGTCGAGGATCGACTCCGGGACGGGCAGCGGCGCAGCCGCATCCAGGTGGCCGCCGTCCACGATCTGCCGGGCGATCTCGAGCGCGTGAAACGGGTTCCCGCCCGACGCCTCCGCGATCCGCTCGATCGTCGAGCGCGGCAGCTCCCTGCCGAGTCGCGTGACGAACAGCTGATACAGGCTGCCGACCGCGAGCGGCCCGAGCGTCAGGCGATGGATCCGCAGGTTCGGCAACGCCTCGCCGAGGCCGAGCAGCGTCGCCGGCGTCTTCACCGGCGTCCTGACCGTCGCGATGAACCCGACCTTCACGTCGCCGAGGCGGCGCGCCGCGAACATGAGGGCGTCGGCAGTCGTGCTGTCGAGCCACTGGGCATCGTCGATCGCGACGACGAGCGGCCGCTCCCCGGCGAGGCGGCGGAGGATCGTCGTCGTCGCCGCGGCGACGGCCCGCGGATCCGCTCCGGCGTCGTCGGGCTCGGCCCGCAGCAGCGCGACGTCGAGGGCCCGCCGCTGCGGCGCGGGGACCTCGTCGAAGACGCCGGCATCAAGGCCGCCCAGGAGATCCGAGAGGCCGCTGAACGCCAGTCGCGCCTCGGTTTCGGCAGCCCGGGTCGTGAGCAGCCGCGCTCCGCGGTCGAGCGCAACCGCGATCGCGGCGTGCCACAGCGTCGTCTTGCCGATCCCCGCGGGACCCTCGATGAGCAGTGCCAGCGGCCCCTCGTCGAGTCGGTCGAAGGCTGCCCGCGCCGCCTCGATCTCCGCCCCGCGGCCCAGCACCTCGTCGGTCATTCCGCGGACGATAGGGAGCAGGCACGAGGCACGGATCGGACATCGGTCGTATGCATCTACGTCGAATGTCGCGTCGGCGACCCGTGTCGGGTTGAGGTGTTTGACGCGAACGGCCGCCGGTGCTAGAAAGCGGAGCCGCCCGACGCGGGCTCACCACTCCCGAAAGGACGTCCCCTCCCGTGACCTTCCCCGAAGTCGAATCGCAGCCGAACAGCGCCGTCAACCAGACTCGCATGAAGCGACAGCTGGCCGACACCGCGATCGCCCAGGCGACGGCCGCCCAGTGGGCCGAGGCCGCCGAGACGAACCGCAAGCTGCTCGAGTTGGGGCCGGACGCGGAGGCCGAGAACCGGCTCGCGAAGGCCCTCTGGGAGCTCGGCGAGCTGGGTGACGCGCGCGAGCACTACCAGACCGCGCTCGCGCTCGACCCGACGAACCGGATCGCCGAGCGCAACATCGACCGGCTACGCGTCCTGCTCGTCGAGGCCGGCGAGAAGACGGTACCGGCGCAGGAAGGCTCGAAGGCTCCGGTCTCGATCTTCGTCGAGGAGACCGGCAAGACGGGCTTCGCATTCCTGACCGACCTGCCGAACCCGCGCAAGCTCGCCCAGGTCAACCCCGGCGATGCCGTCGAGCTCACGCCCGAGAAGAATCTGCTGATCGCGACGTCGAACGGGATCCGGATCGGCGTCGTCGAGCCGCGGGTCGCCGCTCGGCTGCTCAAGCTGATCGCGGACGGCAACAAGTACGCCGCCGGCGTCACGTCGCTCGGCGACAAGGACGTCCGGATCATCATCCGCGAGATCTACCAGGACCCCCGCAACTACGGCAAGGTGTCCTTCCCGACCGCGGCGAAGTCGACCGACCTCCGGCCGTACACGAAGGGCACGCTCGTCCGCGAGGAGATGGACCTGGAGGAGGACCTCGAGGACGACGAGGAGGACGAGGAGATCGAGGACCTCGATCGTGTCCTGCCGCCCGAGTCGACGACGGACGAGGCGTTCGAGGAAGAGCCCGACGAGCTCGACGAGGCGTAACGCGCGGCCGTTCGGGATACGCCCGCCGGCGTATGCCTCCACATCTTCGCGAGGCTGCCATGTCTGGGCCTTCGACTCCGTTAAGGGCTGCCGGAAGCCTTGAATGGGCTGTTCTCACGCTCGCGCCACGCTTGAGCCATTGCGTCGCGGCCCCTTACGCCGGGGCGTAGCGCGGGGGCCAGCACTCAGGCGAATAACGAGCCGCGCAAAGGCACGGACTTGATCAGAAGCGCTCCCACACGGCTCTTCGCCCAAGAGCCACGCACGGGGCGGCTCGTTTCGGCCGGATCCCACGCTTGGAAGATGCGCTTAGAGTCACGTGGAGTGACATTCGATCAAGTAGCTGCGGCCTCGACGATGCTCGGGACGAGGCGCCCCACCTCTTCGGCCGTCGCGTTCAGCACGGCGCCGGCACCGGACCTCTCGACATCCGCCGCGGGCACCCCGAACACCGTCTCCTCGAGCCGCCCATACGCCTCCAGGCCCATCCGGATCAGCCGCTCCACTTCCGGGATCGGGCGGTCGAGCATGACGAGCGTCTTCTCGACCTGGATCGTGTGCTCCCGGATGTGTGACGCCCAGCGCCCGATCCGGAACCCGACCGTCACCTCACCGCCCGACCACCGCGCCGGGACCGCGAGCTGCTCCGCCGACAACCCGCCGAGGCACGCCATCGACAGGTCGAGCAGCTCGTCCAGCCGACGGCGGACGTCGTCCATGGAGCCCGCCGCCTCGACCGACCGCTCCGGGACGTCGGCACTCAGCTCGTCCGACGGGATCGCGGCCGGCGTCGGTGCCTGGGTCAGCCACCAGAGCGTGAAGCGGCTGTAGAACCGCTGCGAGGTCAGGACGTGGCCCATCGTTTCCCGGATCGGCCATTCGTCGTCGCCCGGATCCCGATCCAGAGCCGCGTCGCCGAGCGGGAGCAGCAGCCCGTGGAGCGACCACCGCGCGACCGTCGAGGCGGCCCCGCGCCCGCCGCCCGGAGCAGGTGCGACGCCGGCCGCGGCCAGCGCCGCCGCCACCGCGGCCCGGGAAGTCTCGAACAGCTCGAATAGCCGGAAGAATCCGTACCGCACGTCGACCTCCGACGACGAGCCGGGCCACGGCCACAAGGCCTCGAGACGGTCGTCCGGAACCGTAAGAAGGGCCCGTCCAGCGGACTCGACGACCGCCCGCAGGGCAATCACTTCGGGCGCCAGCTCGACCATCGGGCCGGGCGACCATTCGACGGTCTTGGGATCGACGGGCGTCAGGATGCTCATGACGCTGCAGGGTACGCTGTCGCGATGGCCGGTCGCGCGTCTCTCGTCCGAGCCGAGCCCGGATTCTCGCTCCCGTTCTTCGACCGTCTCGCTCCGGCGCCCCCTCCCGGGCTCGTCGTTGCGCGGCTCGAGGCACATTCCGGGCCTGGCGATGTCGTCCTCGACCTGAACGGCCGAGGCGGCTGGATCGCCCACGCCGCGATCGACCGCCAGCGGCGGGCCGTGAGCATCGAGTCGAGCCCGCTGACCCGGCTCCTCGCCGAGCTGGTCCTGCGGCCGCCGGACCTCCGCCACCTCGACGCGGCGTTCCAGGCGATGAGCGCCTCGCCGCGCCGCCAGTCCAGCCTGAAGAACGCGATCGGCGACCTGTTCGCGACGCGCTGCGCGACGTGCGAGCGGATGCTGGTCGCCGACGAGTTCATCTGGCCGGGCCAGGCCGATGCGACCGAGGACGGAGCGGCGACGACGGAGGCCGAGACCCGCCAGGCGCCATCGCGCAAGCACTATCGATGCCCGGTCTGCCGCGGCCAGCGCGGCGGTTCGGAGCAGCGGACCGCGCCGCTCGACAAGGACGACCTCGCTCGCGCCGCCGAGACGCCCGACGGCGCCGATGTCGCGCGCGGCCGCCTCTGGGATCGCTTCCCGGTCGTCGAGGGCGCCGAGGCCCTCGTCGACAGCCTGCTCGACCTCCACACGCCGCGTCAGCTGATCGGCCTCGAGGCGATCCTCGAGCGGATCGAGGGCGATCTGAGGGCGGCCCCGATCGAAGCGGCCCTGAGGCTCGCCCTGCTCCACGCCCTGCTGCCGGCAAGCCGCCTCAACGGATTCCCGGGACGGATCGCAACGTTGCGGATCCAGGCGGGCCGGGTGAGGCAGCCGGGGGGCGGCGGCTGGCGGGAGCGCAACCCGTGGCTGGCGTTCGAGGATGGGATGCGCCTCGTCCGGGGCTTCATCCAGCGACTCGAGGGCGGTGGGTTCGGGGCAGTCCAGGCGCGCCTGGGCGAAGACCTCCGGAGCCTCTCCGACGGGACGGCGACGGCGGTGCTCGGCGTGGCGGGACCGGCGGCGGCACGGATCCTGGGCGTCGGTCCGGCGAGCGGCGGCGCCGCCGGCAACGACCCGCGACCGGGCCGCGGTCGCGTCCGTCTCGTCCTCGGACAGCCGCCGGTCCGGCCCAACCAGGAGCGCCTGTCGCTCGCGTACTGGGCGACGGCCTGGGTCCTCGGTCGAGACGCCGCATCGATCCTCCCGATCGAAGCGCTCTCGGGCGGCGCGATCCGGGCGCCCTGGGGCTGGCAGGCAACGGCCCTCGGGCGCGCGCTGGCGTCGGTCGAGCCCGCGATCGCGCGCGACGGACGGGTGGTGTTCCTCGTCGATTCCGGTGGCGCTGAAGGGCTCGTCGCGGCGGCGCTCGGTGGTGTCGGTGCCGGATTCCGGCTCGTCCGCGCTCGTCTCGAGGACGGCGAGGAGGACGTGACCGGCACGCTCGAGCTGATCCCCCCGGGCGCGGTCGCGCCGCCCGGGCCGCGGACGCGAGCCAATCAGCCGCTCGACCCGGTGCCCGGCGGAGCAGGCGACCCGGACGTCGTCCCGGGCCCGGGCCTGTTCGTCGGACCGGAGCGGTTCGACCGGCGGCCGTTCTCGACGAGCGACGCGTCACGAACCGTCGCAGACGTCGCCGTCGAGACGATCAAGGCGCGTGGCGAGCCGGCCCGCTACGAGCGGCTGCTCGGCGAGATCCTCGTGGGGCTCGACAGGGCCGGCCAGCTCCGCCGGTTGCTCGCCGCCGACGGCGGCGAGCACGACGCCGAGGCGCCCGATGGCGAGTCCGGCGCCGGCCTGCCGCCGGGACGCAACCCATCGCTCGACGACGCTCCCACCCCGGGCACGATCGGGCCCGGCTTTCATCCCCGAGACCATGCTCGGGCGACGACGTCGGCCCGCAACACCACGCCCGACCCGGTCGCGGCCGACAAGGTGGAGCGCCTCCTCGAGATCATCCGGGCGGAGCTCGGCCGAACCGACCACCGCCGGCTGAAGGAGATCGAGCCGGGCCGTTGGTGGCTTGCCGGCCGAGACGATCTCGAGGGCGCCGCCGCGCCGCTCGCGGACCGCGTCGAGTGGGCCGTCTTCAGCCTGCTGTCGACCGCCGGCCCGATGTCGGAGTCGCAGTTCTTCGAACGCATCGCTGGCCTCTTCACGGGCCACGACCTGCCCGACGAGGCCCTCGTCCGGGCGTGTCTCCAGAGCTACCGCAGCCTCGCCAGCACGCCCGACCGAATCCTGACCGGTGATGACCTCCTCAAACGCGCCCAGCAGCACGCCGAGCTGATCGGCCGCCTCGCGGACGGCGGCCACAGGCTCGGGATGAGCGTCTGGATCGGCCGGCGGGAGCAGGCCCGCAAGCTCGGCACCCGGCGCCTGGCGGACTGGCTCGACGAGCGCGAACAGCGGGCCTACCTCGCCCACATCAGCCGCGCGGTCGACGAGGTGGCAGAAGTGGACTGCGTCTGGTACGTCCGGGGCCGGGCGGCGTTCCTGTTCGAGGTGGAGTGGACCGCGATGCTCGGCGAGCCGTTGCTCAAGCGCGGCGCCAGGATCCCCCAGGAGGAGTCGATCGTCCGGTTCCTCGTCGTCGCGCCGGAACGAACGGAGCTTGTCCGCCACAAGATCGAGCGCTCGCCGCTGATCCGCGAGGCGATGGAGCGCGACAACTGGCACGTCCTGAAGTGGAATCACCTGCGGGCCTTCCTCGATCGTGACGGCGCGGACCTCGGGGACCTCGAGCCGTATCTCGGGCTGGATCCGGTCGTCGAGCGCTCCGGCGAGCAGTTGCCGCTCTTCGACGCCTGACCCGTCGACCGGTTCTCGACTCACAGTCCACGTTCCGGGCGCGAGCGCACCCCGTCGTGTCACCTCGCAGCGGAACCCGGACTCCCAGTCAACAAACGGCTCCGAAACGACACCTGGCAGCCTGTTCGACCCGGAAACGTGGACGCATCGTCCACACGGCCGACGGCGTCCGAGCTCGACGTGCGCGAAGCGTCCGGCGCGTCGGGAGCCCGCCCACGCTACGCTGACGCCCACCATCCCGAGCCTCGGTCCACCCGGAGGAATCCCGTGTCGTCGATCGACCCCAACTCCCCCGTCAGCCAGCTCTCCGACCGTTTCTGGGAGGGGATCCTGGAGCTCAATCCGACGACCGCCACGGTCTACGGCGACGAGCGGTACAACGACCGGCTCGAGGACCCCAGCCCGGCCGGCCGGGCGAAGACCCGCGAGCTCCTCGAGCGCACGAAGCGCGAAGCCGAGGCAATTCCCGCGGACGGTCTCAGCATCGAGGACCGGATCACCCGCGACATGCTGATCGTCATCGGCGAGATCGGCATCGAGGAGGACGACCAGGGCACCCACCGCCTTCGCGTCGTCGACCAGATCGGCGGTCCGCAGACACTCCTGCCCCAGATCTGCCAGTTCCAGAAGGCCGACACGCCCGAGCGGTTCGAGAAGTTCATCGCCCGTCTCGAGGCGTACCCGGGGTTCATGGAGGCGAACGCCGACATCCTCCAGGAAGGGATCGAGAGCGGCTTGACGGCGCCCCGGATCGTCGCGGAGCGGACCGTCCAGCAGATCGAACGACTCCTCGCGATCCCGATCGAGGAGGCGATCGTCCCCTCGATGGCCCAGGTTGCCTCGGATGCCGACCGCGAGAAGGTCCGCGAGGTCGTTCGCGACAAGGTCTATCCGGCCGACGCCGCGTTCCTCGAGACGCTCCGCGGCGACTATCTCGCGAAGACCCGCACGGACCCGGGTCTCTGGTCGGCGCCCGACGGCGACGCGCTCTACCGGACGCAGATCCGGGTCTACACGACGCTCGAGATGAGCGCCGAGGAGATCCACCGGATCGGGATGGAGGAGCTCGAGATCGTCGAGCTCGCCCGCCGCGAGATCGCCCGCAAGGCGGGGTTCGGCGACGACTCGAAGGCGTACCGCGAAGCGCTGCTCGCGGATCCGGCGAACACGCCGAAGTCCAAGGACGAGCTCGTGGCCCGGGCCGCCGAGGACATCGAGCGGGCGATGGCCGCCGCGCCGCGGTACTTCGGAACGTTGCCGAAGGCCGGCTGCACCGTGATGCCGGTCGAGGAGTTCAAGGAGAAAGACGCCCCGTTCGCGTACTACTTCCCGCCGTCCACGGACGGCAGCCGCCCCGGCATCTACTACGCCAACGGCTACGACCTGCCGAGTCGGAAGTACACGAAGCTCGCCTCGACCACGTATCACGAGGCCGTGCCCGGGCACCACTTCCAGATCGCCCTCGAGATGGAGAACCCGAACCTCAACACGTTCCGCCGCCTCGGCGCCCGGATCGTCGGCGGGGCGTACGTCGAAGGCTGGGGCCTGTACAGCGAGAAGCTGGCCGACGAGATGGGCCTCTTCCGCGACGACGGCGAGCGGTTCGGGATGCTCGACGCGGTCGCGTGGCGGGCCGCGAGGCTCGTGGTCGACACCGGGCTGCACGCGCTGCGCTGGGACCGCCAGCGCTCGATCGACTTCCTGCTCGACGCCGGCCTGTCGCAGACGGACGCCGTGATCGAGACCGACCGCTACATCGCGTGGCCGGGCCAGGCCCTGTCGTACATGATCGGGTGCCGCGAGATCGAGCGGCTGCGCCGCGAAATCGAGAAGCGCGACGGCCCGAATTTCGACCTCCGGGCGTTCCATGACGCGGTGCTGGCCCACGGATCGCTGCCGCTCGCAACGCTCGC
>DASUFO010000088.1:0-34630 GCA_036274475.1 Candidatus Limnocylindrales bacterium | reverse complement strand
TGGTTGCCAGCCCACGATTCGGGCCCGAAGGGCGCCGGCCGAGCCGCTTCGCGGCCGAAACGTTGGTTGCCAGCCCACGATTCGGACGGGTCCGGGCAGCGACACGTAGCGAGGACAGCCTATGCTCGCCACATGAGCACTCCCGATCGAGCCGACCTCGTCGTCGTGGGCGCGGGCACGATCGGGGGCTGGGCTTCGTACTTCGCGAAGACCGATGGGGCAGGGGAGGTCGTCGTCCTCGAGCGGGGCCTCGCAGGGATGGGCGCGAGCTCACGAGCCGCGGGGATCGTCCGGGCCCAGGGCGGCACACCCGCGACGGTTGCCCTGGGGCGATGGTCGATCGACTTCTATCGACGCCAGGCGGAAACGCTCGGCACGGACTCCGGCTTCCGCGAGCTCGGGTACCTGATCCTGGCGGTTACGGAGGACGACGAGCGCGCCGGCCGTGAGCGCGTCGAGATGCAGCGGCGCGAGGGCCTGGACGTCGCCTGGCTCACCGCGGCCGAGGCCCATGACCTGATCCCGACGCTGTCCGAGGCCGGCCACCGGGGAGGGAGCTACATCTCGACCGATGGTTGCATCGACCCGCCGCGCAACGTTCGTGCCTACTCGGTGGCGATGCAGGCGGCGGGCGTCGGGCTCCGTGAACGGACCGCGTTCGAGGGTCTCCTCCTCGAGCCGACGACCCGAGGCGGCCGGCGAGTCGTCGGCGTGGAGACGAGCGGCGGCCCGATCGCGACGGGACGCGTGCTCCTGACCGGAGGGCCCTCGCTGCGGGCGGTCGGCCGGGCGGCAGGCGTACGGATCCCGGCCGGCGCGGCGCGGCACACGGTTGCGGTCCTCGAACCGCACGAGGCGTTCGACGTGGAGCGGATGCCGATGGTGTTCGACATCGGCGCCGGGCTCTACTGGCGGCTCGAAGAAGGGGGCCTCTTGTTCGGCTGGAGCGATCCCGACGAAGCGCCGGGCGAGGCGCGGTCGATCAACTGGGCGATGTACGACGAGGCTCGGGCGCGGCTCGCCGGCTTCGTGCCGCTCACCCGCGAACTGGGGCTGCGCAAGATCTGGGCAGCGACGATCGACTACACACCCGACCATCTCCCGATCCTCGGCCCGGCCCTGACGCCGGACGGCGCCAAGATCGAGGGCGTCACGATCGCGTCTGCAGGCGGCCACGGGATGATGTGGGGTCCGGGCGTTGCCCGCGCGGCCGCGGACCTCGCGCTGACCGGTTCGACGTCCGTCCTGGACATCAGCGACCTGGGCCTGGAGCGATTCGACGAGCACGGCCGGAGCCGCCTCGCCACCGACCCGATCGCGCTGCCGTTCCCGGTCGATGCCGAGGACGCCGACGCCGGCGCGCTCGCGCGCTGAGCAGAGCCCCCGGACCGATGCCCGTCGCCCCGCCGCTCGTCCTCGAGTCCGGTCCGGCCCGCCTCGAGGTCAGCCCGGATGACGGCGGCCGCGTCTCGTCGCTCCGGCTGGACGGTCGGGAGCTGATCGCCCGCGTCGACGAGGGACCCATCTGGTGGGGCAGCTACCCGATGGTCCCGTTCGCCGGCCGGATCCGACGCGGCGTCCTCATGTTCGACGGCAGTCGCTACGAGTTGCCCGTGAACATGGCGCCGCACGCGATCCACGGCATGGCGTTCGACCGGCCATGGGACGTCGTCGCGCGCGACGAGGTCCGGATCAGGCTCGACGACCGCTGGCCGTTCGGGGGAACGGTCAGCCAGCGCTTCGAGCTCTCACCCGATGCAGTCGTCTTCACGCTGCAGCTCGAAGCGGACGAGCCGATGCCCGCGTCGATGGGCTGGCATCCGTGGTTCAGGCGACGTCTCGACGGGCTCGACGGCGAGGTCGCGCTGTCGTTCGAGCCGGGACGGATGTACGAACGCGACGACGACTACATCGCGACCGGGCGCCTGATCGACCCGAAGCCGCCGCCGTGGGACGACTGCTTCACGAACCTGGCCGCGAACCCGCGGCTGAGCTGGCCAGGCGGCCCCGAGCTGACGTTGTCGTCGAACTCCGTCGACTGGGTCGTGTTCAACCAGCGCGACGACGCGCTCTGCGTCGAACCGCAGACGGCGCCGCCAGACGCCCTGAACTACGCCCCGACCGTGGTCGAGCCCGGGCGGCCGCTCGTCGCGACGATGGAGTGGCGCTGGCGCTGACCGCCAGCCGTTGGACTCAGGCTGCCGTCGTGGCCGGCTGGGACGAGCGAGAGGCGAACAGCGCCCGAACGCGCGAGCCGAGCGAGGGACGCGCGACCTTCGGCGCCGTCGCGTGAGCGCGACGCGCAGCAGCTTCCTGGTCGAGGCTGTTCACGGCGATGAACGCGTAATACGCGGCGATCGACTTCATGGTTGGGGTTCCCTGGCAAGGCGTTTGCTGTTGATGTGTACGGCTGACTGACTCACCGTACGTGAGCACGAAGCGGGTGTTCAGTGACGGCGGTCGCCTTCTGCATTGACATTTGTCACGCGTGAACGCACGACCTCAGCAGCACCCGGAGCCACCACAACCGCAGCCGGAGGCAACGAGCGGAAGCGCCGGTCGGGGCAGTTCCGGCATCGCCGGCACGTCGTCCAGTGCGACGGCGACCGCCGGTTTCACGGCACGAACGATCGCCGCATAGAGTCCGTCGGCGACCGCGTGGGTCGGCGTGATCTCGACATCGACGAGGCCAACGGCCGCAAGTCCCTTGCGGTACTCGGAGAACGAGAGGGCTCCCGCGATGCAGCCGACGAAGCTGCCGCGCTCGGCGCGATCCTCGGCCGTCAAGTGATCGTCGGCGAGAACGTCGCTGACGCCCACGCGGCCACCGGGGCGTAGCACCCGGGCGATCTCGCGGAGGACCGCGGCCTTGTCGGCCGCGAGGTTGATGACGCAGTTGCTGATCACCACGTCGACCGACGATGACGGCAGCGGCACCGACTCGATCGTGCCCCGGATGAACTCGACATTCGTGACGCCGGCCTCGGCGGCGTTCTTCGTCGCGAGCTCGAGCATCTCGTCGGTCATGTCGAGACCGAACGCTCGCCCCGTGGGGCCGACGCGCCGGGCAGAGAGGATCACGTCGATCCCGCCGCCCGAGCCGAGGTCGAGTACCCGCTCGCCTTCGCGGAGCTCCGCGACGGCGGTGGGATTGCCACAGCCAAGACTCGCCAGGACGGCGGCGTCGGGGAGGGCAGCGCGATCCTCAACGGAGTAGAGGCCGTTGCCGAACGCGATCTCGCCCCCGGGCGCGCAACAGGCATCCAGCGCGTCGGCGTCGGTCGTGCCCGATGCGGCCGCCTGCGCGGCTTCTGCGTACCTGGTCCGAACCTGGTCGTGAATGGCCTGCTCGTCAATGGTCTGCTCGTCGAGCGTCATCGCGTCCTCCTCCAGGTGCCGTGACGAAAATGAAGAACCGGCGACCCCTCAGGCGGGGCCGCCGGCGGTTTCGGGCTCGGTTCGGGGCGTGCGGAAGGCAGCAATCGCCGCTCCGATGCGCGTCGCAAGGGTGGGACCATTGCCGCTTCGGACGGCCGCCAGCTCGCGGCGATGGGCCACGTTGCGAGCGTCGGACGGATCGACCGTGCGCGGGCCGCCGGCGATCATCCACGCGGCGAGGCTCGTGTCGCTGTTCATCTCGGGACTCCTGGGCGCTAGTGAGATCAGCTGGACGAAGACTACCGGAGAATATTGATACTTGTCAATATAGACATCTGTCGATATGATGCGAGACATGGCACGTACCCGCAGCCTGCTCATTGATCCGGATGCCCGCTTCTTCGCCGCCCTCGGCGATCCCACCCGCCTCGCCATCGTCCGCGAGCTCGCCGGTGCCGACAGCGTCTGCGCCTGTGACTTCTCGACCTGCTGCGACGTTCGCCAGCCCACCGTCTCCCACCACCTGCGGGTCCTGCGGGAGGCCGGTGTCATCGAAAGCGAGCGCCGCGGAACGTCCATCTACTACCGACTCGCGCCTGCCGCGGCGGATCGTCTCCGGGCGTTCGCGACGGAGATCGAAGGTCGGGGCCAGATCATCCCGGCCAGCGCACTCAGCCGGCGCCCGGCGACGGGAACATCCGCCTCGGCCTGACGGGTGACGCGACCGTCGATCCAGCTATCGATCGGCGGGCGTGACCTCGCGTTGCTGACGCTCGCGGCGGCGTCGTGGGGCATCGGCACGGTCGTCAGCAAGCGTGCGGTTGACGAGATTCCGCCCTTCACGCTGCTGCCCGTCCAGTTGGCCGCGAGCCTCGTCGTGCTCGTCGTCCTGATGCGGATGAGCCGCATGCCGGTCCACGGCGCGCCGCCGGTTCTCGCCCGGTTGGGCATCCTCAACCCAGGGATTGCCTACGCGCTCGGGCTCATCGGATTGACCTGGATCTCGGCAAGCCTGGCCGTCCTGCTCTGGGCGCTCGAGCCGCTCCTGATCCTGCTCCTCGCGGGCATCTTCCTGCGTGAGGGCATCACGCCAGACCTCGTGGGCCTCTCGCTCGTGGCCGCGGTCGGGATGGTCCTCATCCTGTTCGATCCGGCGCTCGGCGGCGCGTGGCCGGGGGTCGTGCTGACCCTGATCGGCGTCGCCTGCTGCGCGGCCTACTCGATCATCGCCCGTCGCTTCGTCGCGCACTCCGACTCGACCGCCCAGGTCGTCCTCGCCCAGCAGACATATGCGCTTGGGTTCGCCGTCGCCGTGGCGCTGATCGTCACGGCCGTCGGCGGCGAGACGAGCCTCGCCGGCGTCTCGGCGATCGGCATGGTCAGCGCGGTCGTGTCGGGCGTCCTGTACTACGCGGCCGCCTACTGGTTCTATCTCTCGGCGCTGCGCCGCGTCCCTGCCTCCATTGCGGCGACGTCGTTCTACCTGATTCCGATCTTCGGGGTGGCCGCTGGCGTGCTCGCGCTCGGTGATCGGCTCGACCCGATCCAGTGGCTTGGCGTCGCGACCGTCGCCGTGGCGGTCGTCCTGATCGCGCTGCGACCCAGCCGGGCGCCCGGTGCCGAGCCCGAGGCCGCGGCGACTGCCTGATCCGGCGACTCAGCGACCCGACAGCAGGTCCGGCGGGACGAGCCACCGGAGCGTCCCCGATGCCTCGCTGATCGGCCGGACGGTGTCGATCCGGACGAACGCACCTTTCTTCATCGGTAGGCGCCTCGCCCCGGCTGTCCAGGCCGCGAGCTCGCTGAAGTCCGGGTCATGGCCGACGAGGATCGGTCGGACCGGCTCGCCGGCGTCGAAGAGGATTGCCTCGATCGCGACCGTGTCCAGACCACCGGCGAGGCGCTCGTCGATCGCGACCTCGCGACCGAGCGCCTCGGCGACGAGCTCTGCGGTCTGACGAGCACGCAGCTTCGGCGAGCTGATGATCGCGTCGGGCTCGAACCCGACCTCCGCGAGGAACCTCCCGAGCCGGCGCGACTGCTTTTCGCCCTTGCCCGAGAGTGGCCGGGCGTCGTCGGGGCCGGTCCACGCCTCGGGATCGCCCGCATCGGCGTGGCGCAGCAGGCAGAGCTGGGTCGTCGTGCCGTGGGAGGGGCCGTCATGCATCTGCCGTGCCGAGTGCCTCCCGTTCGCGGCGCTCGCGCCGGGCCAGCTCGACGAACTGGTCGATTCGCGCATCCATGAGCGTCAGTGTGCGCTCGAACGCCGCGAGCCGCTGCTTGTCGGTTCCCTCGACCTGCGCGGGGTCGTCGTAGCCCCAGTGGAGGACCGTCTGCGTCTCGCCCGCGAAGACCGGACAGACCGTCCGCGCGTCGTCGCAGACCGTGATCACGTAATCGAACGACTCGTCGAGGAATTCGGCGGCGGACTTCGACCGGGCCCACGCATGATCGAGGCCGGCCTCGTCGAGGACGCGGAGCGTGAACGGATTCACGCCCTTCGGTTCGATGCCGGCGGAGTCGACATCGAAGTCCCCGCCGCCGTGATGCCGGAGCAGCGCCTCGGCGAGGATCGATCTGGCCGAGTTCCCCCAGCAGATGACCAGTACGCGAATGGGCGGCGATATCGACACGGGTTCAGGTCCTCGATTTCGGCCGATGCCACGATGACGACGTGCTCGGCGATGGTCGTCCGCCGGTCGCCGATCCGCTCGAGATCATGCGCCGCGAAGTTGGATCCGTGTCACTGACGCGTTCCGGATCCGCCTGCGCGCCGCTCCGGCCTCGTCGCACGGCCCGTGATCCCGCGCTTCACGAGCGGAAACGCCGTCGCGGTCACGTGGCGCCCCACCGCTGGCCCCTATCATCGGGTGGTCCGAGCACGTACCGTCCCGGAGGAGCCGATGGCAACCCCAACCGCCGCGCCGATCACCCCGGCAGCGGCCCTGGCCCGTCACCTCGAGTGGCTTGAGTACGCGCTGACTGCCGCCCGCGACGAGGAGGAACGTCGCCGCGGCCGGCTTGCCCGAGCGACGAGCAAGAACCGTGACAAGAGGACCGCCCGGCTGGCCGAGGTGACCGCAGAGGTGACGGAGCTCGCGGCACTGGTGGAGGGCATCAAATCGCTCCAGGCTGCGGCCAATGCCGCGCGGTCGACGGCGCCGGCTCCTGCCCGCGGATCGCGCGCCGTGGCTTCGACGAACGGCTCGAAGCCCGGGTCGCCGCGGAAGACTGCGGCGACACCAGGGAGCGCGAAGCCACGGACCGCGAAACCGGCAGCTGCGAAACCGGCAGCTGCGAAGCCGGCTGCCGCCAAACCAGCCGCCACGGCGAAAAACCCGCCGGCGAAGAAGCCGGCAGGCCGCACCCGGGGAGCCCCGAGCCGCCGTTCGGGTCCCCGAGGCTGACCCGGGCGCCGGACGGGCCGCGGGCCCCGCAGGGTGTCTCCAGGGCCGGCAGGCGTGAGGCGACCATGCCGCCGCCTCCGGCCCGCGACAGGCCGAAGATACTCGTGCGCTAGCTTCTCCGCGGAGGCCGCCGCTGGAGGGTTTCGTGTCCGGCACCGTGATCGACTCGGAGGTGGTTGTCGTGACCGCTGACGTGGGCATCCCGTTCGACATTCGGCTCGCCGCGACGCCGACGAGCGGTGACGGCTGGGAGGTCGCCGCGCTGCCGCCCGGCGTCGAGCTGCTCGGGAGCGAGTCCGCGAGGGAGCCCGGCAGCGGCGATCCGTCCGTCTTCCGGCTCCGGGCCGGGCATGCGGGCCGGTTCGAGGTCCGGTTCGTGGCGCAGCGGCGCTGGGAGCAGGAGCCGATCGAGATCCGGGTCGTCGCGGTCGAGGCCGTCGGCGCGACCGCCCCCGACTGAGCCCGCTCGAACGTCAGAGTCCGGCGATCGTCCGCCCGAGCGCCCGCCGGAACGACACGCCGGCCACGCCGCGCCACGGTCCGCCGACGGTTCGGCGCAACCGCGCCACCTCCCGTTCGCGGCTCACGAGGTAGCGGCCGATCGCGGCGCTTTCGAGCGAGCTGAGCCCGCCGGCGTTCTCGACGAGGAACGACCGCGCCATCCCGGCCGTGACGTTGGCGTCGTTCAGCAATCCCAGGTGATCCTGGAGGGCGGTGACGCGGGCAATCAGCATCGACGCATCGGCCGGCAGCGCCTCGCGGCTGAACTCGAGCGTGTAGCGCAGCCACTTGCCGGCGATCCGCAGCTCGTGGAGCGTCTCGACGTCGGCCCAGCGAAGGACCGGCTCGTACGCCCGGACGCCCTCGTACGCGGCGAGGATCTGCGACCCGGCCGTGTCGCGGACACGGTGCGGCTGGGTCGGGGAGACCGGCACGACCGCGAGGCCATCGTGGCGGACGAACTCGCTGTAGTCGTCGAGCCAGCGCTTGTACGCGTCGGAGTCGAGTTCGCGGATCAGCAGCCGCCGGGCATCGGCGCGGTGCGCGCGCCATCCGGTCAGCAGCGGTTCCAGGGCCCGCTGCTCCGCCGTCGGCAGGCCGTCGCGGTAATCGTCCGCCGCGTCGAGCAGGACGTCGAGGTCACGGACCGCGCCGAGACGCGACGCGATGTCGCGCAGCCCGCGCCGGTACGTCCGCGTGCGACCGCCGCGGAACGCGCTCCCGAAGACGCGCCACGCTGCCCGCTGTCGCCGAGTTGCCACGCGCATGTCGTGGAGCTCCTCGGGATCCGACCCGTCGCGCGTGCCGGCCTCCTTCGCGAGCATTCGCGCGAGGTGGAACCGGAGGACCTTCCGGCCTGCCTCGGCGACGTGATCGTCGAGGAGGACGCCGGGCGTCTTCGGAACGGGCAGGCGAGGCGTTGCCTCCGGCGCCGGCGGATGGACGTCCGGCGACGAAACCTCCTCGACCGTCACCGCTGCAGCCGCCGACTCGGGGGCCGGTTCGGACTCCGCCTCCCTTGTCGCCGCCTCGGGCTGCGGTGGTGGTTCGGTCGCCCCGTCCCCGCCGTCCTCTGCTTCGGGCAGGACGAGCCCGCGCTTGGCCTTCTTGCCGCTCGTCGCCTTCAACGCCGCCAGCGCCGACTCCAGCTTCGAGCCGGTGGAGATCGTCAGCTTCGCGTCGGCATCGGCGACGTCCGCGATCCGGGCGAGTGCCGCCTCGTCGCCGCGCACGAGCTCGACTTCCAGCTCGACGAACCGCTCAACGACGCGACTCCGAGCCACCGCGTCAACCTCGTCGAGGCTGACCTCGACGACGGTGTCCTCGAACTGGAGCTTTCGCTTGCGACGGAGCTGGCGGATCGTGACCAGCTCGACCAGCGGCGCGTCCCCGCACTGCTCGAGGATCAGCGAGCGCGCATCCGAATGCGGCCAGTACTGTGGGCCAGCGGTCCGGTCGGCGGGTCCCTCGAGCTCTTCGCGCCGATGCGTGGCGCCGTGGACGCCGTTGCCACGACGGGCGATCGACTTCACCGAGACGGTCGTGCCCTTCGCCGTCTGCCGAAGCCGCGCCGCGAACCCGGCGCGCGCGAGCGCTCCGTCGGCCGTGTCGAGGTAGCGATCCTCGAGCTGGGTCGAGCGGACCGGGCTGATGGGTCGGAAGCCGCCGAGATCGTCCGAGAGCAGGTATCGGTCGCCGGCCGCCTCCTCGCGGAGGCGGTACTTCAGCTCGATCTCGATGGGGCGGGGAGCGGCGGGCGTCGGCGACTGCGACGGGCTCATGCCCGCGGATCGAGCGAAGCCGGCGCCGCCCCGGCGAGCCGCGGCACGGTTGCGATCATCGCCGTCGCCAGGACCCGGTTCTTGAGCTGGGCCTGGGTGTCGATCGTGCCCGGCTCACCGTTGATCTCCTCGGTCCGACGCCACGATCCGTTCGACAGGAGCTGCCACGAACGGCGATCGTCGGACAGCAGCAGGTCGATGAACTCCTCGAGCCGGGCCCGCGCCTCGTTGTCCTCCACCGGGACGACCGCCTCGACGCGGCGGTCGAGGTTGCGGTCCATGAGATCGGCAGACCCGATGTACCAGTCGGGCATCCCGCCGTTGTTGAAGCCCCAGATCCGGGAGTGCTCGAGGAACTCGCCGACGATCGACCGAACGGTGATCTTGTCGGACACGCCCTCGACGCCCGGCCGGAGCGAGCAACCGGCGCGGCTCACGATGTCGACGCGGACGCCGGCCTGGGACGCCCGATACAGCGCATGGATCGAGGGCTCATCGACGATCGCGTTGAGCTTCAGCACGATTCGTGCGTCGTGGCCGACCGCGGCGTGCCCGATCTCGCGTTCGACGAGCTCGAGAAAGCGCGACCGGAGGCTGTGCGGCGCGACGAGCAGGCGCCGGAACTCGCGCTGGCGCGACAGGCCCGTCAGCACGTTGAACAGGTCGGTGACGTCGGCGCCCAGCTCCGGCCGGCACGACAGGAGCCCGAGATCCGTGTACAGCCGAGCAGTCTTCGGGTTGTAGTTGCCGGTTCCGATGTGAACGTAACGGCGGAGTCCCGCGCCCTCGCGCCGCACGACCAGCGCGACCTTCGAGTGCGTCTTCAGCCCGACGAGGCCGTAGACGACGTGGGCCCCCGCCTGCTCCAGCTTGCGAGCCCAGACGATGTTCGCCTCCTCGTCGAAGCGGGCCTTGATCTCGACGAGGACCACAACCTGCTTGCCGCGCTCCGCGGCGCGGATGAGGTCGCGGACGATCGGTGAGTCGCCCGACGTCCGGTAGAGCGTCATCTTGATCGTCAGCACCTCGGGGTCGTCCGCGGCCTGGGCGATGAACCGCTCGGTCGAGGCGGCGAAGCTCTCGTACGGATGATGAACGAGCAGGTCGGCGGTCCGGAGGGCGGCGAACACGTCGGCCGCCTCGTCCTCGTCGGGCGGGACCAGTCGCGGCGGCGTCACCGGGTTCCACGCCGGCATCTTGAGCGCCGGGACGTCGAGGTCCGCGATCTCCCTGAGGCCCGTGTGATCGAGCATGCCGCGGATCTCGTAGCAGTCGTCCTCGGCCAGGCCGATCCCCGCGAGCAGCAGCCGCCTCGTCGCAACGGGCATCGAGCGCTCGACCTCGAGCCGAACGGCCTCGCCGAATCGCCGCCGGCGGAGCTCCTCCTCGATCGCCATCAGCAGGTCGTCGGCCTCGTCCTCCTCGATCGCGAGGTCGGCGTTGCGGGTGACGCGAAACAGGTGATGCTCCACGACCTCCATGCCCTTGAACAGCGTGTCGAGGTTGGCCTCGATCACCTGGTCGATCAGGACGAACTTGTTCGCCTGGACTTCGAGCAGCCGCGGCAGGATCTGGGGGACCTTGACTCGCGCGAACCGCGTTTCCTTCGTCTCGGGGTCGCGCAGCCCGACCGCGATCGAAAGGCTGAGCGTCGAGATGTACGGGAAGGGATGGCCCGGGTCGACGGCGAGCGGGGTCAGGACCGGGTAGATCTCGTCGAGGAACCGCTGCCGCAGCGTCTCGTGGTGCTCGGGGATCGCCGAGTATTTGACGATCTCGATGCCCTCGAGGGCGAGCTCGCTGCGGAGCTTCGCGTAGATCGCGGACTGCTCGGCGATCAGGTCGAGGACGCGGGCACGCGCGGCGACCAGCTGCTCCGCGGCGGTCCGGCCGTCGGGCGAGAGCGTCGTGGAGCCGGCCGCGACCTGCTGACGCAGGCCGGCGATCCGGACCTGGAAGAACTCGTCGAGGTTGGAGGCGAAGAACGTCAGCGACCGAAGCCGGTCGAGCAGCGGGTTGCGGCTGTCCTTGGCCTCGAACAGGACGCGCGCGTTGAACTCGAGCCAGGAAAGCTCCCGGTTGATGTAGGGCAGCTCGGGGGCCGTCTTGCGCGCCGAGCGGGCCCTGGGCCGAGCGGTCCCGACGGTCCGGGCGTCGACTGCGGTCATCTGCGGGCTTCAGCTCCTGGCGATCGCGGCGCGCCGTTCACGACCGAGCGCACCGGGGCCGCCGAGGATACCACCCGGTCATGAACACGGAACCCGTACGGTTGGCGGCCGCGAACCGAATCACGGCTCTGCCACGTACCTCCGCTCGCCGGTGCGCGGGTCGAGGTGGACCCGCATCCGCTCGCCGCTCGTCGGGTCGACGAAGACCTCCTCGGTCCGCTGGAAGCGCGGTTCGAGCGAGCCCGGCGGTTCGCCCCCGCCCGGGCCGACGGGATCGAACGTCCTGTCGTGCGCTTCCGAGCGGTAGCGCTGGCGTTCGACGACGACAGCGACGACCATCGCGGCGCCGAGGATCGTGATCCAGAGCCCGCCGCCGATGACGCCCTCGCCCATCGCGACGAGCGTGAGACCGGCGAGCGCGATCAGCGTCCCGATCGCGCCGATGACGACCCGCGTCGTCGTGCCCAGCATCGTGCGGTCGCCCGGGCTATTCCGTCGTGGGCTGCGCCGCTCCCGACGCGTCCGGCTCGACGATCACCGCCGTCCCGTAGGCGACGATCTCCGACATCGTGCCCGCCAGCTCCGAGCTGTCGAACCGCATCGAGATCACGGCATTCCCGCCCATGAGCGTCGCGTTCTGGACCATCCGGTCGAGCGCCTGGCGCCGGGTGTCCTCGAGCAGCGACGTGTACTCGTGGATCTCGCCGCCGCCGAGCGAGCGGATGCTCGCGATCAGGTTGCCGGAGAAGCCGCGGCTCCGGACGACGAGGCCGAAGACCTGGCCGCGCGTTTCGACGACGCGATGGCCGGCGATGAATGGTGCGGTGGTGACGATCATCGATGCCCCTCCTGGTGGACATGGCCTTCGGCCGCCCGCCGCGCGGCGCAGATGTCGCACGGACAGCGGTCGCGCAGCAGCGAAAACGTGTAGTAGCCGGTGTGGTGGCCGTCGGCCCAGGCGGGCGCGACGGCGTAGTTACCGACGAGGTGGATGTCGACCATCCGGGTCTGCTCGTCGGTCAGCGTGGGGTTGGTGTCGAGCCATCCGGGCATGCCCGCCTCACCGCGGCAGTGCGCGCACGGACACAGCCAGCGCAGGGCGGCGAATTCGTAGCGGGTCGTGTGGCCGTCCTGCCAGATGATGTCGAGGGTGTGGGCGGCGCGGTCCGCGTGGATGCGCGTCGCGACCGTCGGCGAGGGCGTGGCGGCGTTGGTCGGCGTGGTCACGTCCTGATGATCGCACCTCCACCGTCCGGCGACGGGGAGTGCCTTCGTCAGACCCGATTCCGAGATCGTCGCGGACAACGGCAACGATGTGGACAACTGCCAAGCGGGGATAGCCCCGAATCGAGACGGGACGATCGGCCCAGTCACGGTTGTCGGCACCTCGGGCTATCGTTCGCCGGTGACCCTCGCGATCCAGCAGCTCCACAAGCGATTCGGTGACGTCGTCGCCCTCGACGGCCTGGCGTTCGACGTCCCCGGCGGCGAGGTCTTCGGCTTCCTCGGCGCGAACGGCGCGGGCAAGACGACGACGATGCGGATCGTGCTGGGCGTCCTCGAGGCGGACTCGGGCGTCGTGACGTGGCGCGGGGTCGACAGCCGGACGTTGCCGCGGGCGACCTGGGGCTACCTTCCGGAGGAGCGCGGCCTGTACCCGCGCATGACCGTCAGCGATCAGCTCGAGTACTTCGCCGCGCTCTACGGCGTCCCGCCGGACCGGGCCCGACGCGAAGCGCGCCACTGGCTCGACCGCTTCCGGGTGCCGGATCTCGCCCATCGTCGCGCCGACGAGCTTTCGAAAGGCAACCAGCAGAAGATCCAGCTGATCGCGGCGATCCTCCACGACCCGGAGGTGCTGCTGATGGACGAGCCGTTCACGGGGCTCGATCCGGTCAACGTTGCGATCCTGCGGGAGGCGTTCCTCGAGCTCCGAGACCAGGGCAAGACGCTGATCTTCTCGACGCATCAGATGGAGACCGTCGAGGCGCTGTGCGAGTCGATCGCGATCGTCGACCGTGGTCGTGTCGTCATCGGCGGGCCGCTCCGCGAGATTCGCCGGGCGTCGGGCCGGCGTCTCGTGCACCTCTCGGTCGACGGCGACCATCGGCTGCCCTGGTTGAGCTCCGTGCCGGGCGCGCGGATCCTGCGAGCCGGGGTCGGCCGGAGCGAGATCGAGCTCGACGAGGGAGTCGATCCCGATGCGTTGCTCGCCGCCGCGATCGCTGCCCGGGCGACCGTGACCCACTTCGAGGTCGACGAGGTGTCGCTCGAGCAGATCTTCATCGATCACGTGGGGCGCCCCGCCGACGACGACGAGCAGCACCTGGCGCCGGGCAATGCCGCCACGCCGCCCCTGGCCGAGCCGCGGCCGGTCGTCGGCGACGAGCCTGCGGCATGACAGCATCTCCGGCTCCGGCCGGCCGGCCCGCCCGCCACGAGCCGCTCATGCCGAACGTGGGCTACATCGCCCGCCGCGAGTACGCCGCGCTCGTCCGTGGCCGCCTGTTCTTCGTCTCGACGCTCGTGCTTGCCGGCCTCGCGATGTTCGTCGCGGTGCTGCCGGTCGCGACGAAGCTCATCGATCGTGGCAGCTCGACGACGATTGCCGTCGTGTCCTCGGACCCCGATGTGGCGCGGAACGTTCGCGGCATGCTCGCGTCGTCGGGCAGCGATTTCGAGGTCATCGAGGCGACCGACGAACAGGGCACGATCGCCCGCGTCGCCGACCGTGACATCGACGCCGCGATCGTCGCCGTCCGCCATCCGAGCGGACAGCTGGGGTTCAGCTTCCATCTCGGCGAGACGATGGGCCAGTCGCAGCTCGGGGCGCTGTCGCTGAGCGTGTTCGGTGCGGCCGTGCTCGACTACGCGGCGCGGAATCCCGTGTCGGGCTTCGTCCAGCCCGACGTCCAGGTGTTCCGGGCAGTCGGTGGCGGCGCCGCCGGCGGTTCGAGCGAGCGGTTCGACGCGTCGGCGTTCGCCAGCCGGCTGATCGTCGGGGCGGTGTTCGGGTTCCTCATCTTCATCACGATCGTGATCTACGGCATGTGGGTTGCCCAGGGCGTGGTCGCGGAGAAGGCCAGCCGGGTGATGGAGCTGCTCGTGAGCGCCGCTTCGACGCGTCAGCTCGTCCTCGGGAAGGCCATTGGCATCGGGCTGGCCGGCGCGACCCAGACCACGATCGTCCTCGTGCCGGCGCTGCTCGTCCTCGCCGGCGAGGAAGCGATCGCCCGGTTCGTGCTGGGCGAAGGCGTCGGGTTGGCGTCGTCAGTGTCGTCGTTGTCGCCGGGGCTACTGGTGTCGTTTGCGGTGTTCTACGTCCTGGGCTTCGCGCTCTACTCGCTCATCTACGCCGCGGCCGGCTCGCTCGTGAGCCGGCCGGAGGACCTCCAGATCATCGCCCTGCCACTGTCGATCGTCGCGATCGCGGGCTACGCCATGGGCCTGCTCGCCCTGACGGGCGGCATCACGTGGTTTATCCGGCTCGCCTCGTACGTGCCGTTCTGGAGCCCGTTCGTGATGTTGACGCGACTGTCGGTGGGGCGGGTCGAGCCGTGGGAGCTGGTGCTGTCGGTCTCGCTGCTGGTCGCAACGATCATTGTCGTGAGCGGCATCGCGATCCGGATCTACGGGGCGGGCGTGCTCCTGTACGGGCAGCGGCCCGGGTTCCGGGCGTACGTGGCGGCGGCGCGCGGGCGGTAGGAACCGGGCGCTTCGCGTGGCCCCGCGGTTGCTCGACGCGACCGCCGCCTCGGCCCGCGGATCGCCGCGCGGCGGCTCCTAGCCCTGCAGATGCTCGGCTACACCGAACGGGATCTGGCTGAAACCTCGGCCCCCGGCCCTGTATCCCTGCGGGTGTTCGCCACGGCCGAACCCAGCCTCCCAGATCACGTCGCGAACGGCGCTGGAGCGCCCGAGCAAGGCGGTTTGACCTCGTTCCTGTTCGGTGACACCGAACATCTGCGGTGATCGGCCGGCGCGAGACCCGCCAGAGCGAGACGCCGCGCGTCTACCTAACAGCGGCGCATCTCGCAGTCAGAATGGCCCCCGACAAATGCGGCGGACGGCGCCGGAATTGCACGGCGGAGCGATCGAGATCGACGGAACAGCAGCCCGATGAAGCGCACTAGTCCTCGAACAGCAGCGGCAGCCGCCGGATCAGCGCCACGACCGGCGCCGACGCGGCCGTCGGCGCCTCTGCCGCCGAGTCAGCCAGTTCCCCGGCCGCGACCGCCCCTGCGCCCGCTGCCAGCGTCGGGATGAACCGCCACAGCCGGCTCTTCACGCCGGGCAGGTAGGGGCTCGATCGCTGGCGGGCCATCACCCCCGCGATTCCCTGGGCCGCGGCCGCCTCGTGGAGCGCCCGGCCCTCCCCGACGATCGCGGGCACCGCAACCACCTCGTCGCCCGGTCGAAGCACCCGCTTCAGCGCTTCGCGGCGTCGTACAAGGGGCGCCGAGATCATCGATCGCCCATCGAGGTGGAGCAGGTCGAACGCCAGATAGGCGACCGGCCGACCGCGCGACCCCTCGAGGCGCCGGCGCAACTCGTCCGCGTCGGCCAGGCCGTCGGCCCCGACGACGACGAGCTCGCCATCGAGCACAGCCGAGCGGGCGTCGACGCGGACCGCCAGCCCGGACAGCTCGGGAAGCTCCGGCAGCGCCCGCCCCGAGGCGTCGACGAACGTCACGTCACCGTCGCCCGCGACCTCGGCCGGTCCCACGAACGCCAGCGCCCGCAATCCGCCCCATGAGGGCTCGAACAGGTGCGCGTCGGAGTCGAACGGTTCCGCGATCGGTCGCGGAAGCATCGGCAGAAGGGTCGCCGGGAGGTTCGGGAGAACCGGGACGTCGGGCTCGAGCCGCAGCGACAGCTGGTCGCGCATCGTGCCGCGATGGTAGCCGGTAGACTCGGCGGCGTCGCCGCGCCGCCCACATCGCGCCGCGTCGAGTCGTGTCGGACGCTCCATCGCCCATCCGGAGGATCTACGTGCCGAGAGCGCTTGCCCCCGAGGATCTCTACAAGCTCCGCATTCCGACGGATCCGCGCGTCTCGCCGGATGGCCGCCACGGGCTCGTCACGCTCCAGACGTCGGCACCCAGGGGCGACGGCTACCGCCGCTCGCTGTGGCTGGTGCCGCTCGACGAGGACGCCGGCGAGCCGCGCCAGCTGACGATCGGGGCCCGAAACGACACGCATCCGCGGTGGTCGCCGGACGGCCGCACGGTCGCGTTCCTCTCGGATCGACGCCACCTCCTCGAGGAGGAGCCGGCCGCGGGCGACAAGAAGGATCGCGAGGACGGCACGCAGGTCTACCTGCTGCCGCTCGAGGGTGGAGAGGCACGCCGGATGACCGACCTGCCGCGCGGCGTGAACGCGTTCGAATGGTCGCCTGACGGCACACGGCTGGTCGTGCTCTCGACCTCGCATCGCGCCACCCGCGACGACGACCGCAAGGTGCGCGGCCTTCACAAGCGCGAGCCCGGCGACACCCTCGAGTCCGACTATCGCTACATCGACCGGTTGAGCTACAGGTTCAACGGCCCTGGCTTCATCTACGACCACGTCGCCCATCTCTGGATCGTCGATGTCGCGACCGGTGCCGCCACCCGCCTGAGCGATGGGCCGGTTGGCGACGACGACCCGGCCTGGTCGCCCGACGGGTCCAAGGTCGCCTACGCCGCCCGCCTGAACCGCAACTGGGATCTCGAGTTCCGATCGGACATCGTCGTGGTCGACGTCGCGTCCGGGAAGCGGACGCGGATCACGGGCGGGCCCGACCCGATCTTCTTCGTCCCTACCTGGCTGCCCGATGGCCGCACGATTGCTGCGTTCGGCGGTCGGCTGCCGCACAACGCCTACCGCAACGACATCTGGCTCTTCGCGGCCGATGGCAGCGAGGCCACCCCGAACGGCGGCCGGAACCTGTCGGGCCGGCACGACCTGATGCCCGGCTCTTCGATGGGCAGCGACATCACGCCCGGGGAGGGCTCCCGGCTGATCCCGTCGGCCGACGGCCGCTGGCTGTCGTTCCTCGCGCCGAAGGACGGGGCGTACCAGCTCTGGCGGATCGCGACTGACGACGGCGCCGTCGAACAGTTGACCGACGGCCGCCACTTCCTGTCCGCGTTCGACCAGGTCGAGCCACGAGCGGGTCGTCCCCGCACCGCGTTCATCCGATCGGCCGCGACGGAGTTCGCCGACGTCTTCGTCCGCGACGGCGCCAGAGGCGAGCTCCGGCGCGCCACCGCGTTCAACGCCGAGGCTATGGCGGATGTCGAGCTGATCGAGCCGCAGGAGCGACACGCGACCGTCGACGGCCGCGACATCCAGGGCTGGTTCATCCCGGCGCGCCGGCCAGACGGTGCCTCGAAGAAGCAGCCGATGCCGCTCGTGACCGAGATCCACGGCGGCCCGCACACGCTCTACGGCTGGAGCCCGTTTCTCGAGTTCCAGATCCTTGCCGCGAACGGGATCGGCGTGTACTACTCGAATCCGCGGGGCTCGGAGGGCTATGGCCTCGCGTTCAACGAGGCGAACCTGCGCGACTGGGGCCCGGGCCCCATGCGCGACGTCCTCGCCGGCGTCGACGCACTCGTCGCAGACGGCCTGGCCGATCCCGAGCGCCTCGGGCTGACCGGCGGCTCGTACGGCGGCTACCTCACGAACTGGATCATCGCCCACGACCAGCGGTTTGCCGCGGCGATGACGTGCCGCTGTGTGAGCGACATGAACATGCTCTTCATGACCGGCGACATCAGCGGCGACGATTGGGCGAAGCAGGAGTTCGGGCGGTCGCCGGTCGACGATCCGGCCTACTTCGATGCGATCTCGCCGCTGACGTATGCCGACGGCATCCGGACGCCGCTCCTGATCCAGCACAGCGAGAACGACATCCGGACGACGGTCGGTCAGGCGGAGGCGCTGTTCACCGCGCTCCGCACGAAGAAGCGGCCGGTCCGGCTGATGCGAGTTCCCGAGGAGACCCACGAATTGACCCGCTCCGGGACGCCCTTCCGTCGGGCGGAGAACCTGATCCAGGTGCGGGACTGGTTCCGACACTTCCTCGTCGAGGGAAAGCGCGCGCTGCCACCGCTGCCGAAGGTTCGCGCCGGACGCTGAGCGGCGCTCGGTGAGCGGGCCGGGCGCGCCTTACTCCCGTCGGCGCGCCCGCCGCTAGCCGGGAATGCTCAGCTCGCGCGGTTGAGCCGCCGCCGTGCGATCAGGAACCCGAGGAGCGCCGCGCCAGCCAGCACGATCGCGGCACCGTGCTCGTCCGAGCCAGAAGGCACCGGGAGCAGTTCCGTATCAGTCGGCGGCTGGGTCGCCGAGCCACCGCCACCGCCACCGCCGCTCGCCGGTGCCTCGACGGTGATCGTGCCCGTCATGTTCGTGTGGATCGTGCAGTGATACGGGAACGAACCCGCGGTCGAGAACGTGATCGTGCCCGACTCGTTGTTGCCGAGCACACCGGTGTCGAACGATCCGCCGTCGGCGGTCGCGGTGTGGGAGATCTGATCGGAGTTCGTCCACGTGACGGTGTCGCCGACCGTGACGGTGACGTCGCCCGGTGAGAACGACGATCCGGAGATCGCCACCGCGTGATCCGCGGCCAGCGCGGTCCCGACGCTGAACGCCCCGAGCGCAATCGCGGCCACCACTCCGACGACCAATCGAGCGCGAAGACGACGCTGGGCCACCGCACATCCTCCCTGCTGCCCCGGTTCGTGGCGATTCATACGCCGGGAATGTCGGGGCGGTTCTCGGGCGCTCGAACGGCCCGGTGTATCCTCACTGGCCCATGGCTACGACGCAGCGCCCCGACACGCTCGCGCGAGAGCGCGCCCACGAGCTCGTCCGCGCCTGGGATGGGCGGCCGGGAGCCCTGGGTCCGCTGCTCGGTCGGGTCTCGAGCGTCGACCAGGTCGGGATCGAGGAGCGCGTCGATTCGCTGAAGAAGCGCTCGATCAAGAAGGCGTCGAAGCTCTGGGCGCTTGACCTCGCGATCCGGATGATGGATCTGACGACGCTCGAGGGGAAGGACACGCCGGGCAAGATCCGGGCGCTCTCCGCGAAGGCGATGACGCCCAAGCCGGGCGACCCGTCGATCCCGAGCGTCGCGGCGTTGTGCGTCTACCCCGCACTCGTGGAAGAGGCCCGCGACGCCCTCAAGGGCTCGACCGTCAAGGTCGCCTCGGTCGCGACCGGGTTCCCGTCGGGCCAGACCTTCCGCGACATCAAGATCGCCGAGACGCGAGCCGCCGCTGAAGCCGGCGCCGACGAGATCGACATGGTCATCGACCGCGGCGCATTCCTGCGCGGCGACTACCTTACGGTTTTCGAGGAGATCGTCGACGTCAAGGAGGCCTGCGGCGACGCCCACCTCAAGGTGATCCTCGAGACCGGCGAGCTCGAAACGTACGACAACGTTCGCCGGGCGAGCGTCCTCGCGATGGCGGCCGGAGCCGACTTCATCAAGACCTCGACCGGCAAGGTCACACCCGCGGCGACCCTCCCGGTGACGCTTGTGATGCTCGAGGCGATCCGCGACTTCGAGCGCCAGACCGGCCGGATGATCGGCATGAAGCCGGCCGGTGGGATCCGGACCGCGAAGGAATCGATCCAGTATCTCGTCGTCCTGTACGAGACGCTCGGGCCGCGCTGGATGACGCCTGACTACTTCCGGTTCGGTGCGTCGTCGCTGCTGAACGACGTGCTCATGCAGATCGAGAAGGAGCGCACGGGCCGCTACCAGGGCCCGGACCACTTCACGCTCGACTAGGGCCCTGCGGGAGGGGACGATGGCCGTCGAATCTGCCCCGGACTACCCGACCACGGCGGCTCTGCCGTCGATCCCGGGCCTCCGATTCCGCCACTTCGCGGGCCCGTCGGACTATCCCGGGATCAACGACACCGCGAACGATGCCCGCGAGGCGAACGGCGTCCATTTCCAGACGTCGATCGAGGGACTGACGCTCTTCTACGAGAGCCTCGACCGGGCCCATTGCGACACACGGCGCGATCTCGTCATCGTCGAGGTCGACGGGCAGATCGTCGCCTACGGCCGAACCGAGTGGCAGGACGATACCGAGGCACGGATTCATCCGGTCGTGTGCTTCGTCCGCTCGGCGTGGCGTGGCCGCGGCATCGGCCGGGCGCTGCTCGCGACGCTCGAGGAGCGGGCGATCGCGGCCGCGGCCGAGAACGCGACGGATCGCGAGTCGTTCCTGCAGGCCGAAACGCTGGGCGATGCCGCGGCGGACGACCTCCTGGCCCGAACCGGATACGAGGCAGTTCGCCACTTCTACGTGATGGTCCGCCCGAACCTGGATCCGCTGGCCGACGCTCCGATGCCCGACGGCCTGGAGATCCGGCCCGTAACCGAAGCACACCTTCCGCTCATCTGGGACGCGAGCGTCGAGGCGTCGCGCGACACCTGGGAGTTCAGCGAGCCAACGGCCAACGCGTACGAGTTCTTCAAGACCGATCCCATCACCGCCGACTTCTCGCTATGGCGGATCGCCTGGGACGGCGATCAGGTCGCGGGCCAGGTCCGGGCGTTCATCAACCCCGACGAGAACGAGCGGCTCGGGACGAAGCGGGGCTGGGTCGAGAACATCCTGATTCGCCGCCCGTGGCGCCGACGCGGGCTGGCCACGGCGCTGATCGACTCCAGCATCGCAGCGCTTCGCGAGCGCGGCATGACGGAGGCTGCGCTCGGCGTCGACGCGGCGAACGAGAGCGGCGCCCTCCGGCTCTACAGAAAGGCCGGCTTCGAGATCGAGAGCCGCGAGACGGTCTGGCGCAAACCGCTCCGGCGGTAGCGTCAGCCGATCGAGGCCAGGTACCGGAACATCGGCATCGCGGCGGCGTACGTGTCCGCGAGCAGATCCGGCAGCGACGCGGATTCCGCCTCGGCATCGGAGAGGCGCCGGCCGAACACGACGTCCTTCATCTTCAGCAGGTCCGCCGCCGGGTGATCCGCGGCGTAGCCCGGGGGCACCCGCTGGAGCGAGTGGCCGTCGTCGCTGAGCTTGCCGAACGTCGACTTGAAGCGCTTCTCCGCGAGCAGGCCGCGGATCTCGTCCGGATCGTCCGCCACCCGTCGCCGGTACGCCTCGATCCACGGCTTGTCCGGATGCCAGATCCCGCCACCGACGTAGATCTCGCCGGGTTGGAGATGGAAGTAGCCGCCGCTGGAGTGGACCATCGGCGTGTGGGACCGGCCGTCGACGTCCGCGGACGGGACGTCGCCGACCCACGGGAAGCTCGCGCCGAGGTGGGTCTTGTACGGCGACTTGTCCTTCGAGAATCGGACGTCGCGATAGATCCGGAACGGGCTCCTGGCCGGATCCGCGAGGAGCGGGACGCCTCGTTCGCGGAGCCGCTCCGCCAGCGCCGCGATCATCTGTTCGAGCGGCACCTTGAGGAGCTGCTCGTACTCCGCCTTGCGCGGCTGGAACCACGACCGATCGTTGTTCGCGGCAAGGTCCACGAGGAACTGGATGGCGTCAGGCTTGAAGCCCGTGAATGCCTGGGTCGGGGTCGCGACGGCCATGCGAGGGGTCCTCCGGGAAACGTGCTGGCCCGACTCTACCGCGACTCGAGAAGCTGCCAGTTGCCGGGCCAGGCCTCGCCGTTGCCGGCCATCAGGCGTCCGGCGCCCCGAAGACGAGCGCCGCGTTGAGCCCGCCGAACCCGAACGACGTCGACAGGATCCGCCGGTACGTCCCCTCCCGCGGGTCGCACAACAGCTCTGGCAGCAACGCGCCGATCTCCGCCTCGGGCTCCACGAGATTCACGGACTTCGGGACCCAGCCGTCGCGGATCGCGAGCGCGCAGATCCCGGTCTCGATCGCACCCGACGCGCCGAGCGGGTGGCCGTACAGCGCCTTCGTGCCGCTCACCGGCACCCTCGACGCCACGCCCCCACCCAGTGCCCGCACGATCGCCCGCGCCTCAGCGATGTCGCCGAGCGGCGTCGACGACGCGTGGGCGTTGACGTAGTCGATCTCCTCGGGCTGGACGGCGGCGTCGGTGAGCGCGATCGACGCAGCCCGGGCCGCTTCCGACCCGTCGGCGCGGGGCTGGACCATGTGATGGGCGTCGGACGTCGCGCCGTAGCCGAGAACTTCGGCGTACGGCTCGGCGGCGGCGCGCGACCGAACGACATCCTCCGCCTCGAGCACGAGCAGCGCCGCGCCCTCGCCCATGACGAACCCGTCGCGGCGAGCGTCGAACGGCCGGCAGGCGTTCGTCGGGTCGTCGTTCGAGCCCGGCGACAGCGCCCGGATGATGTCGAACGCACCGAACGCCAGCGACGACAGCGGGACCTCGCAGCCGCCGGCGATCGCGGCGTCGATCTCGCCCGTTCGGATCGCGCCCACCGCTTCGCCGATCGCGACCGCACCGCTCGCACAGGAATTTGCGGTCGAGAGGATCGGTCCCCGAACACCCAGCGCGATTCCGAGATTCGCGGGCGCCGCCCCGCCGAAGACCGCCAGCGCGAGGTTCGGGGCGACCTGGCGGATGCCCTTCTCCATGTACCGCTCGTGCTGCTCCTCGGCATACGCGATGCCGCCGAGTGCGCTGCCGAGGTAGATCCCCGTTCGTTCCGGCGTCGCGGCGCCGTCCACACCCGGCCGCACCCGGGCGTCGTCGAGCGCAAGGCCGCCCGCGACGAGACCGAACTGGCTGAAGCGGTCCAGCTGCCGGGCGGTCTTGGGCGGCATCCACGCGACCGGGTCGAAATCGTCGATCTGAGCCGCGACCTGCGACCGGAAGACGCCCGGATCGAACCGATCGATCCGCTTGACCGGCGACTGACCGGCGCGCAGCCCGACGCGGAAGGCGTCAACGCCGGTGCCGATCGCGGTCACGACGCCGATGCCGGTAATGAAGACGCGCCGCCTCGTCATGAAGGTGGGTTCGTCGTGCTGGCGGCGGCGGACTCATCGGCCGCGCCGTCCGCTTCGACGACGGCCTCCGCGATCGCCTTGAACGTCGCGAGCGTGCGAGATGCGATCGGCCGGGTGAAGGCGAGGTCGATGAAGGCCGCCCACGGCGCGAAGCGTGGCCGGAAGTCGTGCTCGATCTCGACCCGGGTGCCGCCGCCGCGCGGCGAGATCCGCCACGTCACGTCCATCCCGTTCGTGGCGCCGCCCTGGTGGACGAACCGGAGCCGGCAGCTCGCGCCCTCGCTCCACGTCCGCGCTCGCCAGGCGACGGGGATCGAGAGGCCCAGCACGGGCAGGAGCGGTCGCCTCGCGACCATCTCCGCGACGAGGGCGCCGGCGCCGTCCCGCTCGATCGGCCGGACCGCGACGTAGTGCGGCAGCAGCCGCGGCCACCGTTCGATGTCCCGGGCGAGTCGGAAGACCAACTCGGGCGGCGCGTCGACGTCGATGCCGATCGTGCTCTTCACCGGCGAACCGGCGGGAGGTCGATCCCCGGGAACGCCAGTCTGCTCCCGAACCGGGCCAGCTCCACCAGGCGCGTGGCCGGCAGATCTTCGCGCCGGATCCAGGCGGCCGTGTCGGTCGTGCCGTTGCGCTCGTCGCGCAACGCGCCGCCGGTGATCCGGACGCGGTAGATGATCCCCAGGAAGTGCAGGTCGGCACCCCTCGCGAAGCGCGATCGTTCGTACACGTGCGAGAAGACTCCCGCGACCCCCTCGATCTCGCCCGCGAGGCCCGTCTCCTCGGCAAGTTCCCGGAGGCAGGCCGCATCGGGGTGTTCGCCGAACTCGATGCCACCGCCGGGCATCGTCCACGCCCCGAAGTCGACCTCGATCGCGGACAGCCGGGCCAGCAGGATCCGGTCGTCCTCGACGCACAGCGAGTAGCTCCCGATGCGAGTCAGGTTCGGGCCGTAGTACGGCTCCTCGACGGCCGGGTCCGCCGGGCGGTCCACGGGGCGGTCCGTGGCCTGGCTCGCGGCGGGTTCGGGGCTCACGGGCGGAGCAGCGCCGCAACGTAGCGCGGGTCGAGGGCACGGGACGCGGGCACGAGATCTCCCATGACGAGGCTCATCGTCTCACGGACTCGATTTCGGGCGGCCAGACGGCGAGCGGCGTAGTCGAAGAGATCGGGCACGGTGAGAAACGCCTGGACGAACAGGCTCACGGCATCCTTCGACCGGAAGCGAGCCGTCATCGCCCGGTCATACGCCTCGAGCGCCGTCGCGTCCCCGCGAAGCGACCGATCCACGGCCGTGGCCGCGAGCCGCGCCGAAACGAGGGCGCGATGCAGCCCCTCCCCGGTGAACGGGTCGAGGAACCCGGCCGCATCACCAACCAGCAGCCAGCCCGGACCGGCCCGTCGCGTCACCCGGATGCCGAGCGGGGCGGCGCCCTCGATCGCGTCACAGCGGACGGCGGCCGTCCAGTCGATCGGGTCGTCGGGTGCCGACGGGATCGACGCGAGCACCTCCCCGACCACGGCGTCTGCGCCGCGTCCGCGCAGCCGCTTCAGCCACTCGCCGCCGAGGACGATGCCGACGTTGACCCGACCGCCGGGAACCGGCGCGAGACCCACGTAGCCGCCGTCGAACGTGATCATCCGGGCGTCGCGCGGGCTGGCTGGACGCGGGTCGGCGACGTGAAACGTGAGCCCCACACGCGACGGCAGGGGCGCCGGCCGCGCGACCGCGGTGGCGCGTGCCACGACCGATCGCAGCCCGTCCGCGCCGACGACCACAGACGCCCGGATCGAGTCGCCGCCGGCGAGGCGCACGACACCAGCGTCGATCGCCGTCGCCGCGACGCCACGCCGGATGTCCGCGCCCGCGGCACCGGCGAGTTCCAGCAGCGCCGGGTCGAGCGCCGATCGATCGAACCCGACTGCCGGATCGCGAAGCCGGTCGCCATCGCCGTACGTGAGCCGGAACGTCGTCCTTCGGGCGGTCTCCACGCGCATCGCCGGGATCGGCCTCGCGAGCTGCCGGATCGCCGCATCGTCGAGGCCCGTCCCGGCCAGTGCGTCGACGGCGGCCGGCGACGCGAACACGCCGCAGGCCCGCCAGCGGTACGCCGGCGACCGCTCGACGAGCACCACCGCCCGGCCACGTCGGGCGAGGAGCCCCGCGGTCACCGCCCCGGCCGGCCCCCCACCGACGACCACGACGTCGGCGTCCAGCTTCACCGCCGCACGGCCGCAATCGCGACCCGGTGGCCGAAAAGGCCGCCGTACTCTTCCTCGATCCGGAGGCCCGCCTCGGAAACCAGCTCGCGGAGCTCTGCGCGGATGTAGGCGCGCCGGACGGACATCGGCGCATCGACGCGCGTCAGCGGGTTCCGGGTCATCGTGCGGCCGAGGACCCACGCAGCCGCCCAGAACAGCCGGCCGCGGACGAGGTCGTTCAACACGACACCGCGCCGCGCGACGCGGGCGCTTTCGCGAAGCATCGCGATCACCTCGTCGGGCTCGAGGTGATGGGCGACGAGCGACGAGTGCGCGACATCGAAGGCGTCGTCCGGGTAGGGGAGGGAGCTCGCTTCCGCGACGACGAGATCGAGGTTCCGGACGGAGCCCAGGCCGGGCCGCGCCCGCTCGGCCGTCGCGAGGATCTCGGTCGACTGGTCGACGGCCGTCACGCACAGCTCGCGGCCGGCCCGGGCGGCGTCCGCGAGGAGCGCCACCGGGATGTCGGCGCCGCCCGTTCCGATGTCGATCAATCGAAGCGGGTCGCGACCCGGTGCGAGGCGCTCGATCGCCGCCCGGCTCAGGCCCAGGCCGAAGACGCGGTTGAACCGGCGCAGATCGCGGAGATTGCCGGCGACGGCGTCCAGATCGTCGAGTGGCCCATCGAGCAGCTCCTCGGCATGGGCCAGGCGTTCCATCCGAAGAGGCTACATCGACGCTGGCACCCGGCTGCTACCCTCGAACCGATGGCCCGTCCGCGCCCCAGCCGGCCCGCTCTCGCCGCGGCGCTCCTCGCAACCCTCGGGCTCGTTGCCCTCGTCGCCGCACCGGCGTTCGCGGCGATCCGCGGCTCCTATCCCGTCCAGAGTGCCGGCGACCGCGGCACGGACGTCTTCGCGCTCCAGGAGCTGGTCCGCTACCACCACGACCTCGCCTCGGGCACGGGACAGGCCGGCTCGCGGGGCGTCACGACCGGCGCTCGCAACGCTCCCGACGTCCCCGTCAACGGGATCTTCGGCGCGAGCACGACAATCGCCGTCCGAGCGTTCCAATCGAACCGCGGCCTGTCACCGACCGGGATCGCCGATGACGCCACGTGGGCCGCGATCGTGGTTGCGATCGGGCCGGGTTCGACCGGCGGACCCGTCAGGGCGCTCCAGCGCGAGCTTCGCGAGAAGCGCGGCGCGACGAACGTCCCGATCGACGGTGTCTACGGCGCGACCACCACGAGCGCCGTCAAGGCGTTCCAGGCACACATGGGTCTGGCCCAGACGGGACGGACGGATGCGGCGACGTGGAAGGCCCTGATCTGGCACTACGAGCTGCCGACGTTCTCGGCGAGTGCGCTCTGCGACTACGACCCGCCGGCGAACGCGAACTGGGGCACCGCCGAGCTGATCTCGACGCTGGAAGCGGCAGGCAAGGTCATGGTCCAGTCCGGCTACGGCCGGATCCCCGTCGGTGACCTCGGCTACGAGCACGGCGGCGACCATCCCGAGCACAGGACCCACGAAGTCGGGCTCGACGCCGACATCCGGATGATGCGCAAAGCCAACGACCAGTGCTCGACGCCGTCGAACTGGCGCCTGGCGGCCTACGACCGTGACGCGACGCGACAGCTGGTCCTCGCGATCCGGGCGGCGACCCCGGGCCACGTCAAGGAGATCCTGTTCAACGACCCGCAGCTGATTGCGGAGGGGCTGACGGTCTTTCGAGCCGACCACGACGACCATCTCCACGTCCGGCTCTGCGAGGCCGCCCACGCGCTGCCGCTGTACACCTGCCCGTAGCGCCGAGGCGACTTCGACCGGCGGGACGCGGGCCGGTGACATAATTGACCCGATGGCCACCGACACCGATTCCTCGGGCGCCCGAACGGGCGCCATCACCCGAGCCGACGACCGCGCGCCGTCGAGCTGGGGCCTCGGTGACGGCGCCGCGATCCCCTGGGACTACGCGCCCGCGCCGGAGTCGCGTGACATCGTCACGATCAAGGACCACTACGGCCTGTTCATCGGCGGCCGGGAGGTCAACGCGTCGGACGGTGGGACGTTCGCCTCGGTCAACCCCGCGACCGAGGAGCACCTCACGAACGTCGCCCGCGGCACGGCCGCCGACATGGACAAGGCCGTACGGACCGCCCGAGCCGCCTTCAAGAAGTCGTGGGGCTCGATGCCCGGACGGGAGCGCGCGAAGTACCTCTTCCGGATCGCCCGGATTCTCCAGGAGCGCTCGCGCGAGTTCGCGGTCCTGGAGTCGATGGACTCGGGCAAGCCGATCAAGGAATCGCGCGACGTCGACGTGCCGCTCGCGGCCTCCCACTTCTGGTATTACGCCGGCTGGGCCGACAAGCTCGAGTACGCGTTCCCCGGCCGCGTCGCGAAGCCGCTCGGTGTCGCCGCCCAGGTCATCCCGTGGAACTTCCCGCTGCTGATGCTGGCGTGGAAGCTCGCCCCGGCGCTCGCCGCCGGCAACACCGTAGTGCTGAAGCCCGCGTCGACGACGCCGCTCAGCGCCCTGCTCTTCGCCGACGTCTGCCGTCAGGCCGACCTGCCGCCCGGCGTCGTGAACATCGTCCCGGGCCCCGGCGAGGTCGGGATGGCGCTGATCTCGAACCCGGGCGTCGACAAGGTCGCGTTCACCGGCTCCACCGAGATCGGCAAGAAGATCGCCAAGGGCGTCGCCGGCACGAACAAGGCGCTGACGCTCGAGCTCGGCGGCAAGGCCGCGAACATCGTCTTCGACGACGCCCCGCTCGACCAGGCCGTCGAGGGCATCGTCAACGGGATCTACTTCAACCAGGGCGAGGTGTGCTGCGCCGGTTCGCGGCTGCTCGCCCAGGAGTCGATCGTCGACCCCCTCGTCGAGAAGCTGAAGGACCGTCTGGGGACGATCCGCGTCGGCGACCCGCTCGACAAGAACACCGACGTCGGCGCGATCAACTCGAAGCAGCAGCTCGAGAAGATCACGGAGCTGGTGGAGTACGGCAAGCGGGAAGGCGCCGACTTCTACCAGCCGCCGTGCGACCTGCCCGACCGCGGCTACTTCTTCCGGCCGACGCTGTTCACGAACGTCGCCCAGAGCCACCGGATCGCCAACGAGGAGATCTTCGGGCCGGTTCTCTCGGTGCTGACGTTCCGGACGCCCGAGGAGGCCGTCGAGAAGGCGAACAACACGCCGTATGGTCTCTCGGCGGGGATCTGGACCGACAAGGGCTCCCGGATCCTGCACATGGTCAGGAAGATGAAGGCCGGCGTCGTGTGGGCGAACACGTTCAACCGGTTCGATCCCACGTCGCCGTTCGGCGGCTACAAGGAATCCGGGTATGGCCGCGAGGGCGGCATGCACGGGCTCCACGCGTACGTCCGGCTCGAGGACCGCTAGCGCCGTGGCCGACCGAATCGACGTCCGCAAGACGTACAAGCTCTACATCGGCGGCGCGTTCCCGCGCTCCGAATCGGGCCGGTCGTATGTCGTTCGCGCCTCCGACGACACGCCGCTCGCGAACGCCTGTCGTGCTTCCCGCAAGGACCTCCGCGACGCCGTTCGCGCCGCCCGCAAGGCGTTCGAAGGTTGGGCCGACAAGAGCGCGATGAACCGGGGCCAGGTCCTGTACCGGGTCGCCGAGCTCATGGAGGGCCGGCGCGAGCAGTTCGTCGCGGAAGTCGCCCAGGCGGAGGGCGTCCGCGAGGCCAAGGCGCGCGAGACGGTGACGCGGGCGATCGATCGCTGGGTCTGGTACGCGGGCTGGGCCGACAAGATCGCCCAGGTGCTCGGTTCGTCGAACCCGGTCGCCGCGAGCTACTTCAACTTCACGATCCCCGAGCCGACCGGCGTCGTGGGCGTCGTCGCCCCGGAGCAGTCGTCGCTGCTCGGACTCATCTCGCGGGTCGCCCCGCCGCTCGTTGCCGGAAACGCCGTTGTGGTGCTGGCCTCGGAGTCGCGGCCGCTGCCGGCCGTCACGCTGACCGAGGTCCTCGCGACGAGCGACGTGCCGGGCGGCGTCGTCAACGTCCTCACCGGCCTGAAGCGCGAGCTCGTTCCGGTGCTCGCTGGCCACGTCGACGTTGATGCGATCGACGTCTGGGGCGTGCCGGACGACCTTCGCACCGATGTCGAGCTCGTCGCCGCGGACAACGTGAAGCGGCTCGCCCGCCGTCCTGCCGGCACGACCGATGCGAAGTTCGATTGGCTCGACGACCGAGCGGCCGAACGACCGGAGTGGATCGCGGCCTTCCTCGAGATGAAGACCGTCTGGCATCCGATCGGAGTCTGACGTGGCGATCGGGACACCGCTCCGCGGGATGCGCTCACGCGACGACGGCCGCCGCTCGGTCGAGCGCCGCGTCTGGGTCAAGGCATCGCCGCGCGGCCTCTGGACGACGCTCCACGACGAGGCCCTGCTTCGTCGCCTCTTCCCGGAGCTGACGCTGCGGGCCGACGATCGATCGTGGCCGGCCGCCGGCTCTGTCCGATCCGGCGACATCCACCTCGGCCTGCTCCGGACCGGCGTCTGGGTCGAGAGCCTCGAGGCACGGCCCGACAGCGCATTCGGCATCGCGATTCTCGCGCCGGAGTTCGAGATCCGCTGGTCGTGGCGGATGGAGCCCCTCGCCGGCGGGACGCGGGTGATCCACGACGGCTGGTTCGAGACGCGCGACCGGTGGGCGGGCGTCCTCGTCCGGCTCGGGCGGGAGTCGATCGGCCAGCTCGCCGACGCGCACCTCAGGGCGCTCAAGGAGCTTGCCGAGACGACGGCGGAGGCAGCGGCCGGACCCGCGGCCTGACGCTCAACGCCGGTTCAATACTGAACGTTCAGTATTGACTGAAACTTCTGAACGGCGTAGCATGCCGTCCATGACTGCGAGCCTCCCGCCAGAGCAGAGCGCATTCATCGAGGAGATGGGCCAGTTCCTCGGCGGCTACGGGATGACCCCGATGGCCGGCCGGATGTGGGCCTGGCTTTTGCTCTGCGACCCGCCCGAACAGACGGCGGCCGAGATCGCTGATGCACTCGGCGCGAGTCGCGGCGCGATCAGCGGCACCGCCCGGATCCTGACGTCCGCCGGCTTCATCCGACGGACGAAGAAGCGCGGCGATCGGCGCGAGTACTTCAGCTCCCCGCCGGAGGCGCTCGACTCGATGCTCCTGAGCGCCGGGCAGATCTACCGGCAGCTGCGCCAGATCGCCGAGCGAGGTCTCATCGCGGCCGGGGATGCCCCCGGCCCGCGGGCGCGGATGCGGGAGTTCCACGACGTGATCTCGTTCATCGAGTCCGAGCTCCCCCGGACGATCGAGCGCTTCTTCAATGAGCGAGCAGCAGCCAACGAACCTGCTCCTGCGCCGACGCCGGCGAGGGGCGAAGTGCCGGTTGCGACCGGCGGGAAGGGGTCATCGTGACCGCCATCATCCAGACCGAGAAGCTCACCAAGTCGTACGGCTCGCACCGCGGGATCATCGACATCGACCTGACCGTCACCGAAGGCGAGGCCTTCGGCTTCCTGGGCCCCAACGGCGCCGGCAAGACGACGACGATCCGGACGCTGCTCGACAACATCCGGCCGACATCGGGGCGGGCGCTCGTGTTCGGCATCGAGACGACCGTCGACCCGGTCGCGATCCACCGTCGCATCGGCTACCTGCCGGGCGAGTTCGCGCTGTACGACAAGCTGACTGGCGGCCAGACGATCGAGTACTTCGCAAATCTCCGCGGCGGCGTCGACCCGCTCTACCAGCAGGACCTCATCGCCCGCCTCGACCTCGACCCGAGCCGGAAGTTCAAGGAGTACTCCAAGGGCAACAAGCAGAAGGTCGGGCTGATCGTCGCGCTCCAGCATCGCCCAGACCTGCTCATGCTCGACGAGCCGACGTCGGGCCTCGACCCGCTCGTGCAGCAGACGTTCTACGCGGTCATCCGCGAGGCCAAGGCCGAGGGCCGGACGATCTTCCTCTCGAGCCACATCCTCAGCGAGGTCGAGAAGACCTGCGACCGCGTCGCGATCATCCGCGAAGGCGTGCTGGTCAAGGTCGACCGGGTCGAGGCGCTCCGTGACCTGGCCCATCACCAGGTGGAGTTGCGGTTCGCCGGTGAGGTGCCGCTCGGCGCGTTCGCGGGCCTCCCTGGGGTCAGCGACGTCACGACCGAGGACAACGTCCTTCGGCTGCGGGTGTCCGGCTCGATCACGCCGGTCGTCCGCGAAGCGGCGAACTACGAGCTTCTCGACTTCGTGAGCCGCGAGCCGTCGCTGGAAGAGACGTTCCTCGCCCAGTACGGACGCGGCACGGACGCCGCCGAGGCGGCCTGACATGACGACCGAAGTCGGCCGGCGCCCGGCGCCGGCTGCCCCCACGACGATTGCCGGGCCATCGCTGCCGTCCCGGATCTACGGGTTCGGCAGCATCTACGGCAAGACGATGCGCGACTCGCGTCGGGCCGTCCTCGCCATCTCGATCCTGCTGGGCCTGATGCTTGTCGGCGTCAGCTACGCGATCGTCAAGGAGTTCGCGACGCCCGAATCGCGCCAGCAGCTGGTCGCTGTGGTCGCCGCGGTCCCACCGATCCTGCAGGGGCTCGCCGGCCCCGCGGTGAACGTCGGCACGCTGGGCGGCTACCTCGCGTACAAGTACGGCACGTTCTTCCCGATCATTGTCAGCCTCTGGGCCATCCTCGCCCTGTCCGCGACGCTCGCGGCCGAAGCCCGCCGGGGGAGCATGGAGTTCGTCGCCGCGACGGCCACGACGCGTCGCCGGATCGCGCTCGAGAAGCTCTCCGCGCACGTCACGGGCCAGGCGATCGCGGCAGTCGTCGTCTTCGTCGCGCTGTACGTCGTGGGGGCCGCGATCCATGGCCTCCCGGGCGACGAGATCTCCGTCGAGTCCGCGCTCGGCTATGCGCTCCAGATGTTCCTGCTCGCGATCGCCGCGGGTGCCGTGGCGTTCGCCCTGGCGCCGTTCGTCGGCCGGGGGTCCGCGGCTGGCGTCGCGAGCGCGATCCTGTTCGGCGGGTTCATCGTCAACGGCTACCAGGCCGCGATCCCCTCGATTGCGCCGCTGGCCAACCTCACCTGGTTCGGCTGGACGTCGAACCACATCCCGCTGGCCGGCCAGTTCGACTGGGTGACGCTCGTCCCGGTCGCTGTCGTTTCCATCGTCCTGTTCGTCATCGGCATCGAGGCGTTCGCCCGGCGCGACATCGCCGCGACCTCGCCGATTCCGACGCCTGGCCTGCCGCGCTCGCTCGTCGGCCTGCGTGGCCCGACCGGGCGGGCGATCGGCGAGAACATCCCATCATCGATCGCGTGGGGTCTCGGAATCGGGATCTTCGGGCTGGCGATCGCCGGGTCGGGCCGCTCGTTCGTCGAGGAGCTGGCCAAGGCGACCGACTTCGTCAAGCTCCTGAACAGCGTGTTCCCGGGCTTCGACATCCAGTCCGTGGGCGGGTTCCTGCAGCTCCTCTTCGTGGAGTTCGGGATGATCCTCGCCGGCCTCGCTGCCGCGACGCTCGTCGCGGTCTGGGCGTCCGACGAGACATCCGGTCGGCTCGAATTCCTGCTCGCGACGCCGCTCTCGCGAGTTCGCTGGGCTGTGTCGGGTGGCGTGGCAGTCATGACCGGCGTCGTCGTCTTCACGGTCCTGACGATGATCGGCATCGCGATCGGGGCGATGATCGCGGACAGCGAGATCGTCACTCCCGTCGTCGGAACGCTCGTTCTGGGCCTGTACGCGGCCGCGCTCGCGGGAATCGGCATCGCCGTCGGCGGCGTGTTCGGGACGTCGTACGCGGGACCGTTCGTGGCGATCTTCACGATCGTGACGTGGTTCGTGGGGATCATCGGACCGGCGCTGAACCTGCCGGAGATCCTCCACGAGCTCGCGCTCACCTCGCACTACGGGTTCACGATGCTCGGCCAGTGGGACGTCGTGGGCGTGGTCGCGTCGCTCGTGCTCGCGGTCGGTGGGATCCTCGTCGGCGCCTGGGGCTTCCAGAGGCGGGATCTGCGCGGCTGATCAACGCTCGTGCATCCGGACGGCGCCGGGCGCGTTTAGCGCTTCACCGGTCGACGCGAGAGATGGCGACCAGCAGGCCGGAGTCGCGCGCCGGTAGCATCGGCCCGTGGAGCCCATCGTCTTCGTCCTCGTCGCGGGCTCCGCGCTGTTGCACGTCGCGTGGAACGTCCTGCTCAAGACCGCCGGCGACCCGCTTCGGGCCGCGGCGGTCGGGATGTCGACGGCGGCGCTCATCATCATCCCGGCCGCGAGCATCGGCTGGCTCGCGAACGGCGCCGTCCCGATCCCGGTCCAGGCCCTCGCCGTCGGGACGCTGTCGGGGATCCTCGAGGCCGCGTACTTCGTGCTGCTCGCGGCCGGCTATCGACGGGGCGACCTGTCCGTCGTCTATCCGATCGCCCGTGGGACCGCCCCACTCCTCGCGGTCGTTATCGGCATCGTCGTCCTCGGGGAGCGGCTCGGGCCCGAAGGATTCGCTGGCGTCGCCCTGCTGCTCGTCGGGATGCTGTGGCTGCAACGGCCGTGGCGATTCTTCCGGCGTGCCGCCGACGGAAGCGGCGGCTGGGACCCGGCGATCGGCTTTGCGCTGCTAACAGGCGTGATGATCGCCTCGTACTCGGCCGTCGACCGGGTTGGGACGCGACTCGTCGACCCGTGGCTGTACGCCGGCCTGATCTGGGCGAGCGGCGTGTTCTTCCTCTGGCTGTGGATCCTCGTGACCCGTGTCTACCGCCGCTGGACCGCCCCGGATGCGGAGCCCTTCAACACGCGGATGGCCGCGACCGGCGGCCTGTTCACGCTGGCCGCGTACCTCCTGATCCTCACCGCGTTCAGCGTCGCCCCGCTGACGGCGGTCGCGCCCCTCCGGGAATCGGCGATCGTCATCGCCTCGGCGTGGGGCGCGATCAGACTCCGAGAGGCGGGCGGCGACCGGAGCGAGGCGATCCGGCGCATCGGTGCGTCGGCGCTCGTCGTCGCCGGCTCGATCCTGCTCGCGCTTGACGGCTAGGGCCGCCACAGAACTTTTGAACCGTATCCGCCACTTGTCCCGCCAATACGGCAGATCGCCCGATCTCCGAGCGATCAAGATCCGCAGCGAGGGATCGTGTGACGGACGCGGAGCTTGTCCGGAGGGCGCGGGAGGGAGATCGAGACGCGTTCGATCTCCTGATGACCGCGCTCATCGACCGGCTCTATCGGATCGCCAGATTGATCCTCCGGGACACGGATCGGGCCGAGGACGC
>DASUFO010000087.1:0-138129 GCA_036274475.1 Candidatus Limnocylindrales bacterium | reverse complement strand
CGACCTTCGACGAGCCCACCGAGAACCACACCCGCGTCGCCGAGCTCGCGCTCGAGCGCGCGAAGCGGCTCGTCGAGAGCGGGCGCGACGTCGTGATCATGCTCGACTCGATCACCCGCCTCGCGCGCGCGTACAACCTGGCACTCCCGCCGTCGGGTCGGACGCTGTCGGGCGGCATCGACCCGATCGCGTTGTACCCACCCAAGCGGTTCTTCGGTGCCGCGCGGAACATCGAGGAGGGCGGCTCGCTGACGATCATCGCGACCTGCCTCATCGACACCGGGTCGCGCATGGACGACGTCATCTACGAGGAGTTCAAGGGCACCGGCAACTCGGAGCTCATCCTCGACCGGAAGCTGTCCGAGAAGCGGATCTTCCCCGCGATCGACGTCCAGCGCTCCGGGACGCGTCGCGAAGAGCTCCTGCTCGAAGAGGGCACGCTCAAGATGGTCTGGACGATGCGCCGGATGCTCTCGGCGGTCGGCACGAACGAAGGGATCGAGCTGCTGCTCAACCGGATCTCGAAGACCGAGAGCAACGCCCAGTTCCTCAGCACGCTGACGAAGTCGCTCGACGCGTAACGTCCGCCGAAGCGGCGTTTTTGCAAGGAACCTGGTCCGTCGCGTTTGCGGCGACCGCATGTGTCTGTTAGCCTTCGGCTCGATGTCGTAAGCCCGTTTGACCGGGCTCGGCCGCGTATGAGACCCCCAGCTCGATACTGCGACCAGACGGACGGATCCAGTCCCCCTCGCGCTCCTGCCCCGCGCGGACCCGTCTCGTCCGAATCAGGAGACCGTATTGCTGAACGCGTCGGTCGGCGTGCAGCGCGCCCTTGACCGCCTGCGCCCCGCCCCGGGCCACCCCTCACCGAAGGCCCAGTCTATCCACCGACACAGCCTCGCCCTCGCTCGCGGACTCCGCGGACTCGTCCTTCCGGATCGAGGTCGCGACGCGACCACCGAGCGGACCCGGACCGGCATCCGGGCCACTGAATCGCTGACACAGGCCGCCCCGGCGGCCGTCGCGACGGCGCCGGGCCCCGCCAGGACCGCTCCCGTTCGCGCCGCGAGCACTCGAACGCACGCTCGCGACGCCACGGAACGCGCGGTTCCGGCCCGGCTTGCTCGCCGCTCGCTCGTGTCGCGCGTGGGCGCGGATCGCGCCGTGCCCGCGATGGCGGTCGCGATCCTCCTCGTCGCCACCGCGATCAGCAGCGCGCCCGCACTTTCCCAGCCCGGACCCGTCGGCGCGACCAGCGGCGGCGGCGAGACCGCGCGGATCGTTGCCGGGTCGATCAGCGGCGGCGTGGGTGGCCCCGAGGATTCGGTGGATGACTCGGCAGCCGGCCTTGGCGTCATCGCCAACACCGCCGCCGATCCGGACGACGCCTGGACGGGCGACACGGCCGCGGGCGCAGAGGCCGCGCCTGCCGCGTCAGCGGACGGCAGCACGCTCGAAGACGGCACGCTGCTCAAGCCGGTGGCGGTCGACACCTCCGTCTCTGACGGCAAGGGCCTCATGCGGACGTACAAGGTCCGCGCCGGCGACACGCTCACCGGAATCGCCCGCAAGTTCGGCGTGTCGATGATGACCGTGTGGTGGGCGAACAACCTCCGCCACAAGGACGATCTGCACATCGGCCAGACGCTCACGATCCCGCCCGTGAGCGGCGTCGTCGTCACCGTCACGTCGGCCGACACCCTCGAGACGCTCGCCGCGAAATATTCCACGACAGCGTCAGACATCATCGATGCGAACAATCTCGACGACCCGAACCTCGTCATCGGCCAGACGCTGACGATCCCCGGCGCGAAGGGCGCCGCCATTCCGACCCCGACGCCCGCTCCGGCGAAGCCGAAGGCGACGAAGTCCTCGGGTGGCAGCTCGAGCGGCGGGTCGTCGCGGCCGCCGGCCCGGTACTCGGGCGGTGCGTTCAGCTGGCCCGTCGCCGGTGGCTACATCAGCCAGTACTACCACTACGGCCACTACGCGATCGACATCGCCGCGGACTACGGCACGCGCGTCAAGGCGGCTGCATCGGGCACGGTGATCTTCGCCGGCTGGAAGAGCAACGGCGGCGGCTACCAGGTCTGGATCAGCCACGGCTCGAACCTCTACACGACGTACAACCACATGTCGTCGGTATCGGTCGGGCGCGGTCAGAGCGTCGGCCGGGGCCAGAGCGTCGGCCGGGTCGGCCAGAGCGGCAACGCGACCGGTCCCCATCTCCACTTCGAGGTCTGGAAGGGCCCGGTGTGGAATGGTGGGACGCGCGTCAACCCGCTCGCCTACCTCTGAGCGAAGCCGGCGCAGCACGTCGCGGCTGAGTCCGCGACTGCCCGTGGCAGAATCCGCGCGATGTTCCTCGACCGCGTCAAGATCTGGGTGTCAGCGGGCGCGGGCGGTGATGGCGCGGCGACGTTCCGGCGCGAGGCCCACGTTCCGCGCGGCGGCCCCGACGGCGGCGACGGCGGCCGCGGCGGCTCCATCCATCTGCGGGTCGACGCCGGCCAGACGACGCTCCGCGACTTCCGCTACAAGCACCACTTCCGGGCGAGGCCGGGTGGACGCGGCGGTGGCGACCGACGCCACGGCGCCGCGGGCGACGACCTCTACCTCGACGTCCCGCCCGGGACGGCGGCGTACGACGACGAGTCGGGCGGGCTGATCGCCGACCTCGTCATGACCGGCCAGACGGCGATGATCGCCCGCGGCGGGCGTGGCGGCCTCGGGAACAAGCACTTCGCGACCTCGACCCACCAGGCTCCGAAGCACGCCCAGAAGGGCGAGCCCGGCGAAGAGCGCTGGCTTCGCCTCGAGCTCCGTCTCATCGCCGACATCGGCCTCGTCGGGCTGCCGAACGCCGGCAAGTCCACGCTCCTTGCCGCGCTCACGGCCGCGCGGCCGAAGATCGCCGACTACCCGTTCACGACGCTCGAGCCGAACCTCGGCGTCATGGACCTCGGCGACGAGGACGATCGACGCCCGACGATCGCGGACGTACCGGGTCTCATCGAGGGCGCCTCCGCAGGGGCCGGTCTCGGTCACGCCTTCCTGCGCCACGTCGAACGGACCCGGATCCTCGTGCACGTGATCGACGGTTCGTCGCGCGACCCCGGCTGGGACCGCGAGGTGATTCGGGACGAGCTCGAAGCCCACGACCCGGCCCTGCTCGAGAAGCCCCTCGTGGTCGCCTTCAACAAGATCGACCTCGCCGCTGCCCGGGCTGCCTGGCCCGGCTTTCGTGACGCGATGGCCGCGGCCGGCCAGGCCGCCGTCGCGGTGTCCGCGGCGACGAGCGAGGGGATCGACGAGCTGCGGGCGCAGCTCGCGGACCTCCTGCCCGAGGCGGGCGAGCTCGACGCGCCACCGGAGCCCGCCGGCGTCGTCGTGCACCGGATCGACCCATCGTCGGATGGCTTCGTCATCGAGCGCGAGGACGGCGCATTCCGCGTCCGCGGCAAGCGCATCGAGCGGATTGCCGCCCAGACGAACTTCGATGTCGAGGAGTCCGCGGAGCGGTTCCAGCGCGACCTGGCCCGCCTCGGGATCGAGGAAGAGCTCCGGCGGGCCGGCATCGGGCCGGGCGACCTCGTCCGGATCGGCGCGACCGAGCTGGAGTGGGAGGCGCAGCCGTGGGAGGGCCTCTGACGGCGACTCGAACGGCTCGCGTCGGCGTTCTGGGCGGGACATTCGATCCGATCCACGTCGGGCATCTCGCGGTCGCCCGCGCCGCCCGCGACCAGCTCGACCTCGACGAGGTGCTCGTCATTCCCGCCGCGAGGCCGCCGCACAAGGCAGGCGTGGCGATGGCGCCAGCCGCCGATCGGATGGCGATGGTCGAACTCGCGGTGGCCGGCGAGCCAGGCCTCCGCGCGAGCCGGATCGAGCTCGATCGGGCGGGGCCGTCGTGGACGGTCGACACGCTGGAGGCGCTCGATGCGGCGGGCGACGGTGGGGGCGGACCCGCCGAGCTGACGCTGATCCTGTCCGCCGACGCGTTCGCGGGTCTGCCGTCGTGGCGCGAGCCCGACCGAATCCTGCGGCTCGCGCACGTGGCCGTCGCGCCGCGACCGGGTCACGACCCGCCGTCACCCGAGGCGCTGCCGGACGAGCTTCGAACGCTCGCCCGTGGCATCGCCCTCCTCGACGGCCCGTACGTCGACGTGTCGGCGACCGACATCCGGCGCCGGGTCGCAGCGGGCCTCCCGATCGACGGTCTCGTCCCGCAAGCAGTCGCCCGCTACATCGAGGAGCATCATCTGTACCGACAGCCGGGCCCGGACGAACGTCCGGCCAGCAAACGAGGACACCACGTGACCGATCCCGCCGAGCCGACAACCGCCGCGACGACGACCGAACAGCCCCGCCGGGACGGCCTGCCGCACCGGAAGGCCGCGCCCCGATCGGAGCGCCCGCCCCTCGAGGTCGCCCGCCGCATCGTCGAGCTCGCCGAGGACAAGAAGGCGGCCGACATCGTGCTGCTCGACCTGACCGGGCTCACGACGCTCGCCGACGCGTTCGTGATCTGCTCCGGTGGCTCGGAGCGGCAGCTCGCGGCGATCGCCGACGGGGTCATCGAGGGGATGCGCGACGAGAAGGTCCGTCCGATCGGACGGGAGGGGACCGCCAGCTCGCACTGGGTCCTGCTCGACTTCGGCGCGGTCGTCGTCCACATCTTCACGCCGCCCGAGCGCGACTACTACTCGCTCGAGAAGCACTGGTCGGAGGCGAAAACGGTCCTTCGGGTGCAGTAGCGGGGGTTCCCCGGCCGCGGCGAGTACCGGCCGCGAGGGTACCGTCGGGTCATGCCGAGCGTCGCGGGGCGCCACCTAGCATCGCCCCGAGGTCGATCGAGCGATCGGCCCGCGGTTCGAGGTCCGTCACCGTCGATGTCCCGCCTCCGCGAGCGTTGTCCGAGCTGCAGCCGCCGTCTGATCACGACGCGGTTCGACACGACGTTCCGCATGTCCGATCGGAGCGAGCGGCTCTGCTTCGGGATCCCGGGCGGGCTGTGCGAGGATTGCCACCAGCTCTACATCGACCCGGACCTGATCGAGCTGCTCGACCTGCGCGAGGGCCGCTGCGTCTTCGCGATCGAGAGCGACCTCGTGGTGCAGGAGCAGGCCTGGTCGTCCGCGGACTAGCGTCCGAGCGCCGCTTCCTCCCGCCGCCCGACCTTCTCCGCCAGCCACATCGTGAACGCCAGGCGGCGCTGCGCGTCTGACGCCCCGTAGCCCGGCGCGCTCTTCACGGTCGCATCGAGGTCGACGAGTCCGTCGAGCGCAGCCTCCAGCTCCGGGACCGACCAGCGCCTTGCCTGGACCGCGAGCTGCTCCGCGCGATACGAGTGAATGCCGAGCGCTCGCGGCAGCGACGCCTCCTTCTCGCCCGCCGCGAGCCGGTCGGCGACTTCGAGGAGCTCCCGGATCCTTCGGTGGAGGACCGCAAGCAGGACTGGTTCTGGCGTCGTCTCGGCGAGGCGCTCCAGCAGCTCGTTGGCGCGGGCGACGTCGCGTCGACCGACGGCGTCCGTAAATGCCCAGACCGAGCCCGGGACGGCTTCCGCGACCAGGGCTTCGACATCGGCCGCGCTCACGGTCCCGTCCGGCCGATAGAGGGCGAGCTTGTCGAGCTCGCGGTCGACGATCATCGTCTGGTTCCGGCGGTCCGCGTCGTTGTCGGTCACGAAGCCGCCGACGCGCGACGCGAGTGCCCGTGAGGCGCCCTGACCGAGCCTGAGCCCGCGCTCCCGGGCCTCGGCCTCGATCCAGCCGGCGAGCTCGCCCGCCTTCGGCGCCTTGAAGGCCCTGATCTCACCGCCGGCAGCCTTGACCGCCTCGACGAGCCGTTTCTGGCCCGGCTCGCGGGCGCCGCTCGGGGAGGCCTCGACGAAGACGACGCCACTCCCCGGCGCGACGAGGCCGAGCACGGCGATCAGTGAATCCCGGTCGTCGTTGCGGACGGTCAGCGCCCCCGCGTTCGTCACGACGGCGAGCGACCCACCGCCGAACATCGACTGGGTCGCGACGCGCTGGTGGAGATCCGCGATCTGGTTACTTGCCTGATTTCGGTCGCCGCGCACCTCGAATCGCTCGACGGGACCGCCGTGCGTCGCGCCGATCCCGTCGGCCATCCGCCCGACGGCTCGGCTCGCCCCGAGGTCGTCGTCGCCCCAGAAATAGGCGACCGCGCTGGGTGAAGAGGGCATCGGGGTCATCCGCCCGATGGTATCGCGCAGGCGAACGGCGCCGGGGCCGGCTGTGCCGTGGGGGCCGACGGGCGAGGTGTCGGGTGCGGCTCGGAGCCCGGCCCCTTGCTCACCGCCACCGACATCCGGCCGGCGACGAACGAGATCTCGATCGCGCCATCCGTGTCGGTGCGGTAGACCTGTGCGCCGACCGCGCGAAGGCGTTCGAGCGTCTCCGACGCCGGATGGCCGTACGTGTTGCCGGTCCCAACGGAGATCGCCGCGACCCTCGGGCGAATCGCCTCGAGCAGCGCCTCGCTCGACGCCGTCGCGCTGCCGTGGTGCGCGACCTTGACGAGATCGATTCGGGGCAGGCCTCGCGCGAGCAGCACCGCGTCGACGTCGTCTTCGAGGTCGCCGGTAAGCAGGATGCGGCGCCCATCGATCGCGCCGAGGAGCACGATGGATCGGTCGTTGATCTCGCGGCCGCTCTCCGGGGGCGCACGCGGAACGCAGCCCGGATCCGGCCAGAGCACCCCGAACCGAAGGTCGTCGACGGCGATCGCATCGCCCGTCTCCAGGATCCCGCGCGGCGGAGCACCGGGCCGGCCGAGCGCCGCCTCCCACGCCGCATAGCCGGGTCCCCGTCCGCTCATGCCGTTCTCGAAGACGCGTCCGATCCGGTATCGGTCCAGGAGCATCGCGAGACCTGCGACGTGGTCCTCGTGGGGGTGTGTCAGGACGAGCACGTCGAGGCGGCGGTCCCATGGCGGCAGGCGCCGGTCGAGCTCGACGAGCAGCCGATCCGGATCCGGCCCGCCATCCACGAGCATCCGGCCGCCGCTGCTGCCCTCGATGAGAATCGCGTCGCCCTGCCCGATGTCGAGGACGGTGATCCGAGTGACGCCGTCGGGACGGTGGGCAGCAACCAGAACGAGTCCGGCCGCGGCGGCAACGATGAGGACCGCGACCGCTCGGACCGGCCCTCGGCGCGTCCGTTCGCGAGGCGCCGGCGTCGTTCGAACAGGCGTCGCGGCCCTGTGAGATCTGCGGCGCGTCAGACCGATGCGGCGCGCGATCACGATCCCGGCGACGAGCGCCGCCGCGACGCCCGCGGCGACGAGGTTCCAGGGCGGATCGATCGTCGCAGATGCAAACGGTAGTCGTGCCGACAGCTGGACGATCCCGACGATGACGGAAAGCAGGAACCACGCGGGCAGCCCGAGCAGCGTCGCGACGAGCGCAGGTGCGCCGGCGAGCGTCGCAAGTCCCCCGACGAGGGCGATCGCACAGGCCGCCATCGCCGGTGCGACGAGCGGTACGACGCCCAGGTTCACGACGGGCGAGACGATCGCGAGCCGGCCAAACGAGAGCAGGACGACTGGCAATGTGGCCGCCTGCGCGACGAGCGAGACCGCCAGGCACTCCGTCAGCCATCCGGGCAGGCGTGAGAGACGAGCGCCCAGCCAGGCGCCGAACGGGGTCGCCCAGGCGAGGATCCCGGCAGTCGCGAGTGCCGACAGCTGGAACCCGGCGTCCGAGACGAGATGGGGATCGACGAGCAGCAGAAGCAACGCCGCCCAGCCGAGCGCCGCGGCCGCCCGCCCGGCTCGTCCGCTCTCGCGAGCGATCAGCACGACGCCAGCCATCGCCGCCGCCCGCACGACCGACGCGGACGCCCCGGCGAACGCAACGTAGGCGACGATCGCCGCGGCCGTGACCACGGCCCGCCGGCGGCGCGATAGCCCACCGCAGAGCGCGGCGATGCAGGCGGCGACGATCGCGATGTTCCATCCGGAGATCGCGACGACGTGGCTCGCACCGACCGTCGTGAAGTCCGCCGCGAGATCCCGATCGACGCGATCGCGCAATCCGATGACGATGCCCGAGGCAAGCCCGGCCTCCGGCTCGGGGATGGAGGCCGCGAGTGCCGCGCCGGCGTGTCGTCGCAGGCCCTCGAGCGTCGTGCCAGCGTCGGATGCGGCCGATGGCAGGACTTCGAGCGAGCGCGATCGGATCGTGCCGGCGACGCCGGTGCGCCGGAGGTAATCGCCGTAGCTGCCGTCCGGCGGTGCCTGAATCGCGCCGCTGATCTCGACGCGGGCCCCCGGGTCGACCGCAGGATACCGAGGCAGGGTGGCGGCGACGGCGACCCGCTCGTCGCGTTCGAGTCGGAGCGTCGCGACCTGCTGGCCCTCGCGCGGTGCGCCAATGCTCTCCACCCGGGCGACCCACGGGCCGCTCCCCTCGGGCGGCGCGACGGACGCTGGAGGCGGCGCCGGCAGCACGAGCAGCCGCACGGCGAGGGCGCCGGCGCCAACCGCCGTCGCGAGGATCCCGCGTCTGGTGGCGCGCGCCGACATCGCCAACCCGGCTGCGCCGAGGCTCGCGGCGAGCAGGACGAGGACGGCCCCGCCAGCCGATGGGGCGGCGAGCGCGGCGACAACCGAACCGATCGCGAGCCAGCCCGCCGCCGGCATCAGCGGACCGTGACGAGGTCGCGGAGCTTGTCGAACGCCGCCGCGCCCAGCACCTTCCGTTCCTTCAGCTCGTCGACGGTCGCAAACGGCTTCTCGGCCCGCGCGTCGATGATCTTCTGGGCCGTCACCGGCCCGACTCCCGGCAGGGCGTCGAGCTCGGAGGCCGACGCGGTGTTCACGTTCACGAGTCCACCGCCGCCGGCGCCGCTCCCGCCTGCGCCGGATCCGCCGCCGGCCGGGGGCGGGTCGCCGCGCGCGGGAACGACGATGCGATCGCCATCCGAGACCACCGTCGCAAGATTCAGCTCGGCAGCCGCCCGCGCAGCGTCGACCCGGGGCGTGAACCCACCAGCGGACGCGATCGCGTCGCCGACCCGCGATCCCGGCACCAGCCGCTGGATTCCCGGATTGACGACGGCGCCCTGGACATCGACGACGATCTCTCCGCCGACGGCGCCCGCCGAGCTTCCCGCGACAGGCCCATCACTCGAGAACGTCGACCCGCCGTCGATCGCGACGGAACCGCTCGGTCCCGTGGCCGCCACGAGGAACGCCGCGATGGCGAGGCCGACCGCAGCCGCAACCCCCGCGAGGAGCCGTGGCGTCAGCCACCCGGCGGGCGCGGGCGCCTCAGCCCCGCCAGGCTCTTTGCCAACCGAATCAGCATCGTCCAGGACCCGCCACGGGGCCGCCGTCTTCTCCATTCGCGCTCCGCGGCGGGCTCAGCGGCGGATCGGGTGGAGCGCCAGACATGCTGACGCCCCGTCGACGGTGGGGGCACTTCCGACGTCGGCGGGGCGTCCGTTGGGACCCTAGCAGGGCCCGCTTATCTGGCGATTAGCTGCGACTGGGCCGTGGGCGTGCTTAGCGGTGATCGATGACTAGCGTGTACTTCCGGCCGAGGAAGTCCTCGAGCGCCTCGCGCTGGCTGTCCGAGAGCGCGCCGTCGAAGGCGAGCAGCTCGCCGATCGTTCCCTTCCAGGGCTCGGAGAAGACGGTCCCGGTCCCGCCGATGAAGAACGTCGAGAGGCCATCCCCATGGTTTGTCGGCTGGTCCTGCAGGACGTGGCGTCCGCTGACCCAGCCGTTGAAGACGCCGACGCCGAACTCGTCCACCGTCAGGTACGAGCCGCCGGCGCTGAGGTCGAAATACCCGACGTCGTCGGGACCCTCGCCTCCGAAGACCGTGTAGTTCTTCCCGTTCTCGGCCCGGTCGTCGAGGCCGGCGGTCCGGTCGTATCCGCCGTCGTCCGCTCCATACAGCTTCCGGAGCGGCCTCCCGGCGTCGACGTCGCTGCTGAAGACCGCCACGATCGTCAGCTTCGGGTGGACCGACGGATTGATGTCCAGGCTCGACTCGAGCACGTCGTCGACGCCATCGAATCGGACCGCCGCGCGTCCTCGAAGCGCCGAGAGCCTGGGTTGCTGTGCGGGATTCGGCTGGACCGCGTCCGGACCGACGGTGGCCGGCCAGCCCACGACCGGCGTGCCAGGGGCACCGGAGACGGTGTCGGCTCGCAGCCAGAGCAGGGGCGTGACGTCGACGGCCTCCGGCAAGGTCGACCAATCCTCCGCGGGCGGCGTGCTGCCGCAACCGACCATGCAAGCCGCGGCCAACGCGATCGCCGCCAGACTCAGACGCGCCGAAGGTCGCATGTCGGGCCTCCGTGTACGTGGCCTTCGATGACGAGCGTGCCCCGAACGCTACAGGTGATTGTCCACGTCTTGGCACATGAAAAACGCCCCGCCGATCGGCGGGGCGCCTCGTTGAGCAAGAGATCGGATCAGTCGGCGCAGTTGCAGCCGGCCGTCGAGCGACCAAGCAGGGCGCTCGAGACGGCGACGTTGTCGTCGAGCCGGCGGGCGATCCGGCCGGATGCCCGACTGAAGGCCGCGAATGCAGACGCCGCGGACCGGCGGATCGAGCGATCCGAGCCGTTCGATGCCTCGTCGACCGAGAGCAGGCGCCGCTGCTCAGCCTCACGTGCGCGGTCACGCGCGATGTCGAGGGCGATGAAGGTGTAGTAGCTGTGCACGAGTTCCTCCCGGTTGCGGCTCAGCGGCCGTGGTCGTCGGCCATCGCGGGCCGTGAATCGGCGCCGAACCTGATCGCCGCAACGTCCAGCCCAAGGAGCGCCACGATGGCGATCACGATGGCGAAGATCGCTTCCATTTCTGCGTAACCTCCTTGGTCTCTCGTAACCGGTTTAAGTTTCTTATCTGGTTATGTACTCTAGACCCTTGCGCGTAACCTGTCAAGTCCTTTACAGTGGTTATATGTCCGCGAAGACACCGAAGGTCGGCGGCCACCGACCGACGTACGACCACCACCATCAGATGTCCCTCGAGGACACCTCTGACTTCATGAACACCATCGAGCTCGAGTCGGGTTCCCTGGTGGATCACCTCGCGTCATTCGACGACGCGGCGCATTGGCTGACCGACCGCGGGATGTGCCACGAGGACCTCGCACCATCGGCCCTTGCCGTCTATGGCGTGACGCCGGAGCAGGCCCTCGAGAAGGTCCGGTCGGTCCGTGCGGCGCTGCGCGAGGTCGCGGACGCCGTCGCCCACGACCGGGCGCCGTCAGACGAGGCGCTCGCCGAGGTGAACCGGGCGATCCGCTCCCGCGAGCGCGTTGAGCTCGTCAAGGAGCACGACGGCGTCTCCGTCGGTCACAGTCACGTCGGCGACCCCCTGGACGACGCGCTGGCGCGACTCGCCGATCCGCTCGTTCATGAGATCCAGAACGGCCGCGCCGATCGTGTCCGCATCTGCGCCAACGACACCTGCCGCTGGCTGTTCTTCGACGAGTCGCGGGCCGGCCGCCGGATCTGGTGCGACATGGCGACCTGCGGCAACAAGGCCAAGGCGGCCCGGCACCGGGCTCGGGCAAAGGCAAAGGGTGGCGCGGCTTCGGTTGCCTCGATCCCGCTGATCTAGGTAGCTCCGGGTCAGATCCGCTCGAGCGCCGGCCGGACCTCGGTCGCCAGCCGGGTCATCGTCTCCTCGTCGTACGGCGATGGGAAGCCGGCCGTGAAGTGCCGGTAACCCAGCTCGACGTATGGCGTGAGCCGCTCGACGACGTCCTCGACGGTCCCGACGTGGAGATCGGGCCAGACCTCGGCGCCGCCGTTGTGTTCGAACAGGGCCTTGAGACCTCGCTCGGCCTCGGCTCGGTCGTCCCTGATGAAAACCGGCCCGAGCGCCGCCGTTCGCTCGATGGTCGAGGGGTCGCGCCCGACGGTCTCGCAATGCCGAAGGAGGATCTCCTCCTTGCGCCGGATGCTCGCGATTCCGCCGCCCACGTTGTTCATGTCGGCGTAGCGAGCGACGAGCTTGAGCGTGACCTGCTCGCCGCCGCCACCGACGCAGATCGGGAGATGAGACTGGAGGGGCGGCGGCAGGTTGCGAGTCCTCTTTGACGAATAGCGCGGTCCGGTCGCCGAGGGCTCGGTGCCGTCCAGCATCCCCCGCATGATCGGCAACGCCTCGCCGAGCCAGCGCAGTCGCTCCGGTGGCCCTGACCCGAACTCGATGCCGAACGCCTCGTGCTCCTCCTCGAACCACGCGGCGCCGATGCCGAGGATCGCCCGGCCGTTGCTGACGTGGTCGAGCGTCGTCGCCATCTTCGCGACGAGGGCAGGGTTGCGGAACGTGTTCGCGCCGACCATCAGCCCGACCTTGATCCGGTCGGTCGCCTGGGCCCACGCCGTCGCCGCGAGCCAGCCTTCGAAGATCGGCCCGGTCGAGTTGCCGACGATCGGGTAGACGTGGTCCCACGTCCAGAGGCTGTAGTACCCGAGCCGCTCGGCGCGACGCCCAGCCTCGAGCAAGGCAGGCCAATCGGTGTACTGGTTCCAGCACAGGGCGCCAAGTCGGACTTCGGACACGAGGACCTCCGAACGCGGGTGATCGGCTAGCGGGGCAGGCGATTGGGGCCGGTCGCGGTGACGAGCCGCTGGGGAGTCCAGTCGTCGACATGGTGGAAGCCGTCGAAATGGATGCCGGTCAGCTCGATCGAATCGCGCAAGGAATGTCGATAGAACTTCACGTGGGTGAAGTCCTCGAACAGGATGTATACGGGGTCGGGCGTGCTCAGCGGGCCCTGGAACTGCTGTCCCGTCAGGACCGGCTTGTGGGTCTCGACGAACGCATCGAACGTCTCAGGGCCGACGACGACGCCGAGGTGCTCGAGGCCCATCTTGTAGACGCGCTGGTGGACGGGCGGGATCAGCTCGATGTCCGGCACGAGCTGGTCATCGAGGACTTCGAGCGGGCGTTCGAGAACGATGATCGAGATCGGGCGGCCGTTCCAGACGTTCTCGCGATTCATGACGGCGTGCTGTTCTAGGAGCGTCCGCACGCAAAGGTACATGTCGTACTCGGGGACGCGGTACGCGAGGTGGCTGAGTTCCAGGCCGGCGATGTCGATGCCGCGTGTCAGCAACCGATCGCGCTGCTGCGCCACGAACGACCGATAGTCGCCGATGATGTCCGCGATCGCATCGCTCATCGCCCCTCTCGAACCTCCAGCTGCTCCCAGTCGACCCAGCGCTCGCCGTTCCACCAGCGGTGCCACAAGCGACCGTCCCGGCCCGGCGCGTAGACGTCGAGGCGGTCCGCGCCCGACGACGAGGCGGCCGGATCGCCGCTCAGCTCGCCTCCGAGCGACTCCCAGTCGTGCCACGACTCGCCGTCCCAGTAACGGTCCCAGAGCTGGCCGTCGGGAAAGACGGCGAACACCTCCAGTTGGTCGACGTCCCACGCGGTCGCGGCCGGGTTCGACGCGAGCTTGCCACCAAGCGACTCGGGAGGCAGCCACTTCCCGTCGACCTGGGCACGGTGCATGAGCTCGCCGCTCTCCGCGCGCCAGAAGAGGTCCAGCCGCCCGGGTCCCCAGGTTGCCGCCGCGACGCCGGACGTGGCGCCGGTCACCGCCGCAGCGCGACCTGGGCGTCGACGATCGCCCGCAGGGCGGGGGCCGCAGCGGCCTCCACGGACCGGACCTTGACGTGGCGGATCCGCTTGCCGGTGCCTTCGACGAGCCCGGTCGGGTCCGGGACCTCGAGCCCGTCGGCGAGCTGGAGGTTGACGTGCCCGGAGTGGGGGATGATCGCGAACGTCAGGTCGCGCATCGCCATCGACTTGCCGACGGCCAGCAGCTTGTTCCCGAAGTCGACCTGCTCGACCGCCTCGGGGAAAGCCGCCACAAGGACCTGCCGCAGGGCGCGCGCGGTCTCCTGGATCACGGGGGTGTGATTTGCCAGCAGCGTGTCGAAGTCCTTCTGCGTCGGGCCCGACGATCCCAGCCGCTCGACGTGGGGCATTCGATCAGGCGTCCTGGCGAACGACGATGTTGACCAGCCGCCCGCCGCCGGCATGGATGATCTTCAGCGGCTCCTTGCCGCCGAGCGCGGCACGGACCTTGTCCCGGGCGAGAACGATCTGCTCGAGCTCGATCTCGCTGATCCCGACCGGCACGGTGACCTTGTCGCGAAGCTTGCCGTTGACCTGGATCGGCACCTCTCGCGTGTCCTCGGCCACGGCGGTGGGATCGACCTCAGGCCAGCGCTGGGTGTGGATCGACGCCCACGGCTCGCTCGCCGCCTCGAGGCGCCGCGACCAGATCTCCTCGGTGATGTGCGGGGCGGCCGGGGCGAGCATCAGCAGCAGCATCCGAACCGCCTCGTCCCACTCCGGCGTTGCGGTCACGCTCGTCCCGCGATAGCGCATGAGGACGTTTGCCAACTCCATCAGCTTGGCGATCATCGTGTTGAAGTGGAAGTTGCCGTAGTCGACGGTGACCGCCTGGAGCGTGCGGTGCGCGGCGTGACGGAGAGCGGTGCGAGCGTCCGCCTCACTCTGGCCAGCCGGCAGTGATCCGGCCTCGGGGTCGCCCGGCTCCAGGCCCGTCGGATCGATGCCGATCGTCCAGACGCGGTTCAGGAACCGGTGGACGCCACCGATCCCGGTCGGGCTCCACGGTCCGCCCTGGTCCCACGGCCCCATGAACATCAGGAACAGTCGGATCGTGTCGGCGCCGTACTTGGCGACGAGCTCGTCGGGGTCCTGGGTGTTGCCCCGCGACTTCGACATCCGCTCGCCGTCCATGCCCAGGATCTGGCCCTGGTTGAACACCTTCTTCCACGGCTCGTTCTGCTGGATCAGCCCGACGTCGCGCATCATCTTCGTGAACTCGCGGGCGTAGAGCAGGTGCATGACCGCGTGCTCGGCGCCACCGGTGTACTGCTCGACCGGCGTCCACGTCTCGACCTGGTCGTAGTCGATCGGGCCGTCCGGCTTGTTCGGCGAGAGGTAGCGATACCAGTACCAGGCCGAGTCGATGAACGTGTCCATCGTGTCGGTCTCGCGCTTCGCCGGCTCGCCGTCGATGGGGCAGGCCACGTTCAGGAACGCCTCGTCCCGCGTCAGCGGGCTCACGCCACTGCCTGCGTAGTCGACGGTGTCCGGTAACAGGACCGGGAGATCCTCGTCGGGCACCGGCACGATGCCATGCGTCGGGCAGTGGATGATCGGGAACGGTGTGCCCCAGTAGCGCTGGCGGCTGATCAGCCAGTCCCGGAGCCGGTAGGTCACGGCGGCGCGCCCGGCACCGCGCGCCTCGAGGTCGGCGAGGATTCGCCGCCCGCCCTCGTCGGCCGGCAGGCCGCTGTAGTCGCCGCTGTTGACCAGCCGCTCGCCCGCCGTGTGGGCGATGTACGCGCCATCCAGCGCAATGTCCTCTTCGCCGGGCGCCGCGACGACGCGCCGGATCTCCAGCCCGAATTTCTCGGCGAACGCGTAGTCGCGTTCGTCGTGGGCCGGGACGGCCATGATCGCGCCCGTGCCGTAGCCGGCCAGCACGTAGTCGGCGATGAAGATCGGGATGCGCTCGCCGTTGACGGGGTTGATCGCTTCGGCGCCGATCGCGACGCCCGTTTTCTCGCGGTCGGTTGAGAGCCGCTCGATTTCAGTCTCACGCTCGGCCTGCGCGACGTACGCCTTCACCTCCGCCCGGCGATCGGGCGCGGTCAGCGTCTCGACCAGCGGGTGCTCCGGGGCCAGGACCATGAATGTCGCCCCGAAGAGCGTGTCGGGCCGGGTCGTGAAGACCCGCAGCTCCTCGCCGCCGGCGTGATGGTCCGACGGCGCCGTCGTGAAGACGATCTCGCCGCCCTCCGATCGGCCGATCCAGTTCGTCTGCTGGGTCCGGATCGGCTCGGGGAAATCGATCCCGCTGAAGTCGAGCAGCTCGTCGGCGTACTTCGTGACCCGCAGATACCACTGGTCGAGCTCGCGCTTTTCGACGCGAGCGCCGCAGCGCCAGCAGTGCCGGTCGACACCCTCGACCTGCTCGCGCGCCAGGGTCCCGTCGTTGGGACACCAGTCGACGGCCGACTTTGTCCGGTATGCCAGCCCGGCCTCGAGGAAGCGCAGGAACAGCCACTGGTTCCACTTGTAGTAGCTCGGGTCGGCAGTGACGACCTCGGCGCTCCAGTCGAACGTCGCGCCCATCGTCCGCAGCTGCCGGCGCATGTTGGCGATGTTCGACATCGTCCAGTCGCGAGGGTTGATGTTGTTCTTGATCGCGGCGTTCTCGGCCGGCAACCCGAATGCGTCGAAGCCGATCGGGAAGAAGACGTTCTCGCCGTGCATCCGATGGAACCGGGCGATCGCGTCGGTCGGGGTCTTGATGTACCAGTGGCCGATGTGGATGTCGCCCGACGGATATGGGTACATCGTCAGCAGGTAGTAGCGCGGCCGCGTCGAGTCGTCGAGGTCGGTCTTGTGAAGGCCGAGCTCTTCCCACTTCGCCTGCCACTTCGGCTCGATCGAGGCGGGGTCGTACCGCTCGATCCTGGCGCGCGCGCCCCGTTCGGCGCGATCCGATCGATCGCTCGTCGTCGTCATCGTCCGGGATGCTATCTCGCGCGCCGACGGCGCGCCACGGCAGGCCCTCTGAGCCGCGACTCAGCGGGCGGCCGACGGAGCCCCGGCACGCGAACTCACGAAGTCCGCGATGAGCGGATTGACGATGTCCGGCCGGCTGATGTCGGGGCGATGCCCAAGGCCCTCCAGCAGAGCGAGCTCGGCGCCCGGGATGGCCGCCGCGACGGCCTTCACCGAGGCGACATCAACCGTCGGATCCGCGGCGCCGTGGATCACCAGCGTCGGGCACCGAAGGCCGGCGAGCAGTCGGGGCGCCTGGTCCCAGTCGAGCTCATCGGCCTGCTGAACGAGCATTGCGCGATCGGCGTCCAGGGCGATCTCCACGATCTCGGCGATCGTCGTCTCGCTACTTGGCTCGGGGAAGCACGCTGAGATGAACCAGCGGACGAAGGCCTCGTAGTCGGTCGTCCAATCGGGCTCGTCCCCGATGTCGGGCAGGTCCGCCGGCGGCGCCGGTGCTTCGTCGCCCGGAAGATCGATCGAGGGCACGACCAGGACGAGGCCCAGCACGCGGTCCGGGTTGCGAATCGCGAGCGGGACCGCGACGTGCATGCCCCTGGACGCTGCGACGATCGACATGGTCGCCATGTTGGTTGCGTCCATCACGGCGACGGCGTCGCGCATGTGGTCGTCAAAGCGGTAGCCGGTTGGGGGATGGTCGCTGTCGCCAGACCCGCGGGCATCGAACGTAATGACCCGGAATCGATCGCGAAGGCCGTCGACCTGGTGGCGCACGACGCGGGAGTCGACGAAGTTCCACGTCGGCAGGAACAGGATCGTCTCGGGGCCGTCGCCGTACGCTCGCCACGCAATCCGGACGCCGTCACTGTCTGCGAATCCCGTCTCCTCCGCGCCGGGATGATCGAGCAGTGATCCGGCCATCGATCCCTCCTGGCCCCCACCACACGTGCTGCGTCGAGCCCCGGTACGCCCCGATGATAGAGATCCGACGGGTGCGGAGGCACGGATGCATGAGAAGACCCCTTCGGGATATCCGAAGGGGTCCGTTCGTGTCAGGCGAGTGGTGGAGCTAAGGGGATTCGAACCCCTGACCTTCTGAATGCCATTCAGACGCTCTCCCAGCTGAGCTATAGCCCCACGCCGGAGCCGGGAGTATAGCGCAGGCCGATGGGGCCTCCGAACCATCCGAATCCAAGAAGAGCCGACGTGAGAGATCGCTCAGTCAGCGGGCCAGAAGGGTGACTCGAGCTGGGCCTCGAGGATACGATCCGTCGCCCGATCTACGACGAAGAGCCGGCCGGTCGGGCTGATGGCCAGGCCCGACGGGTCCGGACTACCGATCGCCTCGTTGATGGACAGCGTCTGCACGAGGTGGCCATCCGGATCCAGGAAGAAGATCCGGTTCGACGTGTCAACGATCAGCACGCGGCCGTCGGGATCCGTCATCGCTATGTTGACTTCGCCCAGGTAGAAGCGCTCCTTCGAGTTGGCCTCATACGAGCGCAGCCACGACCCGTCCTTCCGGAAGACTGCAACCCGCCGGTGCGCGAAGTCCGGTACGAAGATCTCGTCCGCATCGTCGCGGACAAAGACCGGCCCGGGCCGGGACAGCTCATGGTCGGTATCGCCGTCGCTCGGAAACTTCCCGAGGAACGCCCCCGCCTCGTCGAAGATCTGGACATCGGCCCGGCCGGGATCGACCACCCAGATCCGGTGATCGGCGCCGACGGTCGGATACGGCGTGATGAACTGCCCGTCGCCTCGGCCTGTGCGGCCAATGAACCGAATGTGCTCGAGGTCCCGGTTGAAGAGCTGGATGCGGTGGTTGCCAGCCTCGCCGACGGCGATGAGCTCTCCGTCGGGCGATACGGCAATGCCCGCAGGTCCGTCGTTCTGCGTCGCTTCCGTGAAATCGAACTGACCCTTCCCTGCTCCCTGCTCACCCCACCAACGCTGGTTGCCGTCGCGATCCAGGACCAGAATCCGATGGTTTGCGACGTCAGGCACGTACAGCGTCCCGTCGGGCCCGAGGGTGCCGCCGATGAGATCCGCATCGGCGTCGACCTGATGTTCGTTGAGCCGCCGGACGCCGGGGCCGGATGTCGGGGAAGGATCGGCGGCTGCCGAAGCCCCGTCAGGCGAGGGGCTGTGGGCCAGGGCCGCGTCGCGGCGCGGGTCAGATGGTCCGGCAAACGCGACGATGCGCCCCTTGCCGTTAACTGACGTCGCGGCGATGACCAGCCCGCCGGAGACGACGATCCGGCAGGGTCTGGCGGTCGCGAGCGGGACGCTCCAGACGATCTCACTATTCGACGTATCGATGGCGGACAGCCCGTTGGGAAAGCCGACGATGTAGAGGAGGCCGTCAACGAGCGCGATGTCGCCGAGATTTGCCTGGTTGACGTCATCGGCCACCCACCGTGTGCGGCCGCTCGCGCGCTCGATGGCATGGACTCGCGCTGGCGTATCGGTGACGACGTAGACGTTGTCGTTGTCGACGGCAAGCCCATCGATCCGTACCCGCTCCGGCTCGTCCCAGGACGGCCAGATTCGCTTGCCGGTGTTGTCGAACGCGTCGACGCCGTTCGAGCCGCCGTTGACATCGCGATGTGCGACGTAGGCGTTGCCGTCGAGCCGGGCGACGGTGCCGGCCTCGGCGCCGCCGGTCGATTCCTCGAACACCGACGTCCTGTCGTCGAGCTCGACCATCTTGACCTTGTCCGAGCTGGCGCCGGACATTGCCACCCGACCGTCGGCCACTGACACTCGAGCGGCCGCGGCGGCTGGTTCCACCCACGCCTCCGTGCCGTCCTCGATTCGGCGGGCGACGAGTGCGCCGTCCGCTCGACCTGCCAGCACGAGATCCCCGGCTACCGCCGGAGCCGCATCGGCGTCGTAGCCCGGCCGAGTCCAGACGTCCTTCCAATCCCTCACGGACACTGCCCGAAGCTCGCCATCGCGCGTGACGATGAACAAGATGTCACCGGCAGCTGCGGGGCTCCCCGAAACCCCCGCGGGGAGTTGGAGGTGCCCGCGATCCTCGCCGGTGGCGCCATCGAGAGCGATGACCTCGCCCTCCAGGGACGCTGCAATCACGAGGCCGCCGACCACGAGCGGCGCTGCCTCAAAGCCGGCCGTTGGCTCGGAAACCCAGAGCTGGACGGGCTTGCCTTCCGGTCCGGGGCCGGGCATCTGGCCGGTGCGGGCGAAGCTGCCACGAAACGCGAGGACATCTGCAAGCGGAGGCGGGCCCGCCGCGGCGTCCGCCGGTGGCTTCGCCGCGAGCGACGCGCTCGGGTTCGGCGCGATGGCGTCGCAACCGATGACGCAGGCCACGAGAAGGATCCCGACAAGGAGCGCGGGACGCGAGACGCGACGCCCTCGACCCCTCATGGCTGGTGAACCGTAACATCCTGACCGCCGAACGAAGACCTGGAAATCTCCTCGAGCCGACCGGATGTCCGCAGCTTGGCAATCGCGCGGTCGACCGCGTGGATGAGCGTTGCCGAGTCGCTGCCGGGCGCTGCAACGGCCGTCCACGCCTCTTCCGTGACCGGCGTCGGGAGAACGAGACGAAGTCCTCGAGAGACGAGCTCGTCCGCGAGGAGGCTCTCGGACACCATCGCGTCCGCACTTCCATCGGTCACGGCGGCAACGCATTCATCATCACTTGCCCGCCCGAGGACGCTTCCCGCGGTGCCCTGCGCCGCCAGCCACGCAGCCCCGGTCGAGCCTTCGACGACGCAGATACGGGCGCCGGCAAGGGACGCCAGGTCCGTCACGGGCGACTCCGCTCCCGCGGCGAGCAAGATCGGCCAGTATGCGTAGGGCTCGCTCGCTTCGGCGCCGCCGCCGGCGCCCGTACCGCCCGGAAGCAGCAGGTCAGCCTCGCCAGCCGCGAAGTCCGCAACAGCGGAAACATCCGCATCCAGCCCGAGCTCCCCGGCGATCGCCTCCGCCACGTCGACGTCGAAGCCGATGTAGGCCCCACCCGCGGACACCGTTTGCGGCGGGCCGCTCGAGACGGCGATCCGGATCGTGCCTGACTCCCTGAGACGCCCCAGCAGGTCGAGTGACGGCGCCGGCGTCGCTCCGGGACCGGTGATCCGCGTCTGCCAGACCAACAGCCCGCCGATGGCGATGGCCAGCGCGGCCGCGATCGCGACCGGGATAGATCGACGGCTTGACGACCGGCTACCCCGGAGGCGCACGCCATCCGGCCGGAGGACCTCGAGGTCCGGCGATCCGTCGGGTCGGACCGCCGCCGATGGACCGCCGGCCGCCGACGTCGCGTCGCGCTCCGAGGCAACCCGTCGGGCGACGCTCGGGACGTAGGCCGGCTCGTCCGGGGGCCCCTGCCGCAGCGCGCGCTCGATCCGTTCGTCGTCCATCAGAGCTCTCCATCCGGGCCGAGGCGCCGGCGCAGCGTGGCAAGCGCCTGCGTCGCGTGGCTGCGGGCAGCGCTGGACGTGATTCCAAGGATCGGGCCGATCTCTTCGAACGACAGGTCGCCCCGGAAGCGCAGGTAGAGCACCTGCCGCTGTCGTTCCGGCAATCGCTCCACTTCGGTCCACACGGCGACCCGATCGGCGGTGTCGTGCGATGGATCGTCGCGCCCCCGCTCGAGGCGCTTGGCGAGCGACGCGATCCGGGTTCGCAGGCGATGGTGATCCATCGCGATCCGATAGACAGCGCGATACGCCCAGGCCCGAGGGTTCTCGACGACGGTTCCGGATCGAAGCTCGAGCCACAGCCGGAAGAGCACGTCCTGGACCGCGTCCTGGGCCTCGACGTCGGCAAGACCCTGCCGGCGGACGAAGCCGAACAGGGCCTGGCCGTGCTGGAGCTCGAGGTCGCCGATGACGACGTCGGCCTCGGACGGACCGACAGCGATGACCTCGCTCGCTGGGACACCCTCCACGGGGAGCAGTGTCCCAGCCGCGATCATGGTTTGCGTGCCTCTTGCACGCTGATTGGTCGCATATCCAATCGACGCGCGCCGAGACGAAAACGCTCAGCGGTCCCCGGAATCGAAATTGCCGGACGGTGCCAAGCGGCACCCGTCCGGCGTAGTCAAGGTGCGATTGGTCGCTAGAGCCCGAGCTTGATGGCGAACGCGTGGGCGATCGCGCCGTACCCGGCCTCGTTGGCGTGGTTGTCCGGGCCGTACGGCGCCGGGGCGCAGACCCACGTCCACATGCAGATCCGGGCGACATTCAGCGGGACGATGAGGCCGCCGCCGAGGTCGACCTGCGTCGCGAAGTCGTTCGACGAGAACTCGGTCTCGATGTCGGCAACGCCCGCGCCGCCGGCCTCGAAGATGCTCCGGATGACGAAGTTCACCGGGCCCATCAGCTGGCTCGCGCTGGCGATCGCGAGCTGCTGGCCGTCGGGGCCCGTCAGCCAGTTCGCGAGGAACGGGTTGTAGAGCGTCATCCCGATGATCGGGATGTTCGGCCCGGCTGCTTCGCGCAGCGTGGCGACGATGGACGGCAGGTTCGCCTGGATGGACTGGACACCCTGTTCGATGCAGTAGCCGCCGGCGCAATTGAAGTCGTTCGCGCCGATGTCGATCGTGATGAACGCGACGAACTGGCGATGGCCCTGGAGGAACGCGACGGCCTCGTCGAGCTGCGAGCCGTGGTCGTACTCGCAGATCCCGCCGTTGATCATCGTGGTCGTGGTCTCGCCCGGACAGCCGAGCTTCTCGAGTGCCAGCTTCGGGTACTTACTCTTGGCGGTCGCCAGGAGCTGCTCGGCGTAGCCGCGATCGGTCCGGAACAGGTCGTTCGGGTCGCCGATCGGCTGGACGCTCGCCGCGAGCGAGTCGCCAACCGACAGGTAGTAAAGCTTGGCCTTGTCCCCGCTCGACCCACCCGCAGCCGAGACCGGTGCCGCCGCTGCGAGCACCATCGCAAACGCGGCGACGAGGACGATTGCCCTTCGCATTGTTCGGGTCTCCCCTCTGACCTGGGCACCGGGTTCGGTAGGTCCTAACGGCTTGCCCGGTCGGCAGAGAGACGTGGCGACGGATGGCCCGTTGCGGGATTTGGCGCGGTTTGTCGCGTTGTCGACAGACGGGTAACAAATGAGCCGGGCCCGCGTCGCGAGCCCGACTCTCATGACCGCAAGCAGCTACGTCGCTACAGACCCAGCGCCGCGCAGATCTTCCCGAACTCCACATCGTGATCGCCGAGCGCGATATCCCAGCGACCCCTGAAGTTGAAGTCCTCGCCCGGAGCGATCGTCAGATCCTCGGTCTTCTGGCCCACATCCAGGATGAAGGCGCCGCCGGTCGGTGGCTTGATGAACGTATCGATGCCCTGCTTCCGCGTGCTGCGCGAGTCGAGATCGCCCGGCGTCTGGAACGTCGAGACCCACGTCATGCTCAAACGGCCGTAGACGACGTTCGTCGAAGTCGGATCGGGATCAGGCGTGAGGTACTCCTCCGCGTCGAGGTGGATGAGCCGCTTGACTTCGAGGTAGAGACCGCTCGCCGGGTCGAGGGCGTAGTACCGCGTCTGTTCCCGACTGAAGAGCCCGTCGATGCTGAACAGCGGGACGGCACACGTGTCGCCGGGGCCCTCCTGGATCCCCCAGGTGAGCTTCAGCCTGCCGGCACACGCGACGTCCGTCCCGGCGAGCCGGCATGTCCATGCGGTTCCCTCGTCAGAGTTCTCGATTGGATTCGGCGTGAGCCGCGGATCGGACGGGTCGACGGTGAGACCCTTTGCGGCTGCCCCGCCGACGGTCCCAAGACTCAGCGCGACGACCGCCAGCATCGCTGCGACCGATCGCCTCGCGACGGCATTCCTCGTCCGTGGCGCTGTGATCCCCTCTCGGGTCATCGCGATCTCCTTCGAACTGGGCGTTGATACCCAATCGACGCCCCAGCGGGGCAGATCGCTTAGTCCCGGTGGTCAGTTCTTTCGGTCGCGGTCCTTGAGGATCTGGCCCGCGGCGAGCTTGCCGGGCGCGCCCATCACGCAGCCGCCCGGGTGCGTGCCCGAGCCGCACTGGTAGTAGCCGTCGATCGGCGTCCGGTATTGCGACCAGCCCGGCGCCGGCCGGAAGAAGAACATCTGCGGCGCGAGGAACTCGCCGGCAAAGATGTTGCCTTCGCTCAAGCCAACCGTTCGCTCGATATCGAGCGGCGTCCGGACTTCCCGCTGCAGGATGAGCTTGCCGAAGCCCGGGAAGAACGATTCGAGCACCGCCTGAACGGTGTCGCCCAGGTGCTCCTTCTCGGTGTCCCAGTCGCTCTCCCGTAGCTTGTACGGCGCGTACTGGACGAACGAGCTGAGAACCGCCTTTCCGGGCGGCGCCATGTCCGGGTCGACCGCGGACTGGACCGCGCAGTCGAGATACGGTCGCTTCGAGTACCAGCCGTACTTCGCGTCGTCGAAGGCCCGCTCCAGATACTCCATCGACGGCCCGATGTTCGTGAAGCCGCGGTACTGGTCGGTCCGCCCTTTCAGCGCGGGGTACTCCGGGTAGCCGTCGAGCGCGAAGTTCACCTTGGCCGACGTGCCCTGGAAGCGGAAGCGCTCGATCGCGTCGACGAGGTCCGTCGGCAGCTCGCGCGGTTCGACGAGCTCGAGGAACGTTCGCCGCGGGTCGAGCGCTGACACGACCACCGGGGCGTGGAACTCCGTGCCGTCTGTCAGGGCCACGCCGGTCGCGCGGCCGCCGGAGGTGATCACGTGGTCGACCGGCGACTCAAGCTTGATCTCGACCCCGAACGATTCCGCCGCCCGCGCCAGCACCTGCGTGAAGCCGCCGTTGCCCCGCTTGTGGAACGCCCACGCCCCGAACTCGCCGTCGTGTTCACCGAGGATGTGGTACAGCAGCACGAGCCCGGAGCCCTGCGAGTACGGCCCCACCTTCGTCCCGATGATCGCGGACGAGGCCATGTAGCCCTTGAGGATGTCCGACTCGAAGTAGTCGTCGAGGAAGTCCGCCGCGGACCCGGTCAGCAGCCGGACCGCGTCATGCAGGACTTTCTTGTCGAGCTTCCGGAAGTGCCCACCGAGCGCGGCAAGCGCGACGAGCTCCTCGGGGTCGTCGCTGAAGATGTCCGGCGGGACCATGTCGAGCAGCGGCTTGATCGCCTGGCAGACCTTGCCCACGTCGTGGTTGAACGCCTCGTACGCATCGGCGTCGCGCTTCGAATGGCGAGCGATCTCCTTCAGATTCTCGCCGTGATCCTGACCGAGCAGCAGGTAGTCGCCGTCTTCCTTGGGGCAGAACGTCGAGGGCATGAGGATCGGCATGAAGCCGTGCTTGGTCAGTTCGAGCTCGTGAATGATGTCGGGCCGCAGGAGTGAGAGCGCGTACGAGAACGTCGTGAACCAGAATCCCGGCCGAAGCTCCTCGGTGATCGCCGCGCCGCCGACGAGGTGCCGCCGCTCGAGCACCAGCACGCGCAACCCGGACTTCGCCAGGTAGGAGGCATTCGTCAGGCCGTTGTGGCCGCCACCGATGACGATCGCGTCGTAGGTCCGGTCGGCCTTCGAGGTCGCCCGCGTCGACCGGGTCGCCTTTGCCGGGGCCCTCGCAGGGCCCTTCGCCGCCTTGGGAGCCTTCGTGGACGTCTTCGGCATGTCAGGCGGTCCTTCGTTCGGGGTTGAACAGCGGCAGGCGGGCGACGTGGGCGTCGAAGTACTCGTACTTGTGGCTGACGGCCAGCTCGAGCTTGACCCGAGAGCCGGGCGTCGCGCGATCCAGCGGGACGCGGGCCAGCGCGATGTGGCGCTGGAGCATCGGCGAATACATCTGGCTGGTCGCGTAGCCGAGCTGGTTGAGATCGTCGTCGTAGACGTAGTACTCGTCCTGGACCGGCGTGTGGTCCTTGGGCGGGATGAGGCCCGCTGCGCCGTAGATCCGGTCGTAGTCCTTCCAGTCGACGATCAGCCCGGTCAGGCGCCAGCGCGATGTCTTGTCGCGCAGCTCCCGCCGGATTGCGTCGCGGCCGATGAACTCCCGATCGTCTGTCTCGATCGTCCGAAGCATCCAGCCGAGCCCCAGCTCGGTCGGGGTCGTCCGGTCGGCGTCGGTCCAGGCGAAGCGGCTCGAGTGGAAGTCGACGTCGAGCAGCACGAGGCCGGCCTCGATCCGGGCCATGTACAGCGCGGTCATGCCGAACGGGATCACACCCCAGCCCCGGCTCGCATTCACGACGGCGTCCCAGACCTTCAGCGCGTCGCCCGCCGGGATCCAGATCTCGAACCCGAGATCGCCGGTATAGCCGGTTCGCGAGATCGTCACCGGGACCTTGGCGATCTTCGTCGAGGTCAGACCGAAGTAGGGGAGCCCCGCGACGTCCGGCGTCAGCGTCCCGAGCAGCGCCGCAGCGCGCGGGCCCTGGACAGCGAGGACCGCCCAGTCGTGCGAGACCTCCTCGATCCCGACGTCGAGCCGGCCGATCAGCCGCTCGAAGTAGTCGAGGTTCGGTTCGGCGGCAGTCAGGACGAACGCTTCGGGCCCGTGGCGGAGGATGACGCCGTCCTCGACGACGAAACCGCGGTCGTCACACCACGCCGTGTACTGGGCGTGGCCGGGCGGGCACGCCCGGATGTCGCGAACGAGAACGCCTGCCAGGAACCGCTCCGCGTCGGAGCCGGTGATCCGGTACTTGTAGAGCGGCGACGAGTCGAACAGCCCAGCGGCGTTGCGGATTGCGAAGTATTCGAACTTCTCGGACTGCTGGTACCGAACGGCGGCGAGGTGGTTCGACCAGTGCTCCCACAGCCCCGTTTGATTCAGGGCGCTCGTTCGCTCGTGGAAGGGCGTGGTTCGGATCATGCAGTGAGCCTCGTCACGGTGGCGGGCGGTGCGGGCGTCCGCGCCGGATCGTCGCCGGCGGCCCCGCCACGATGCCCCGTCGGCCGTCAGCGCAGCACGCCGAGTCTCACCGGGTGAGCCAGCGATTCCGCAGCGCGCAACACCCGGGATGTGTCACGATCGCGTCCGATGGCCGGCCCGCTTCCGGAGTACACGCTTCGACGATCGCCGCGGTCGCGCCACCTCCGCGTCACGATCGACCCGGTCCAGGGTCTCGTCGTTACCGTCCCGCCGGCGACTCGTCGCGGCTGGGCCCATCCCGAACCGACGATCGAGGGATTCCTGCGCGAGCGGGAGTCCTGGGTCCGGCGCCATGTCGAGCGCCATGCGCGCCAACGCGCAGAGCTCGCGGCCCGCGGCGGGCTCCGTGACGGAGGCTCGATCCGCTACCGCGGCGAGATGCACCACCTCCGGGTCGTCACGGCCCCCGGCGCCCGCCGTTCGTCGGTTGCACGCGTCGGTGACGAGGCAGGCGACGAGCTCGTCGTGCGACTCGCGGACGGCGATCGACGCTCCGTCCGCGCCGTGCTCGAGGCCTGGTTCCGGGACCGGGCTCGTGCTGCGATCGACGCCGCGATCGCGACGCACGCGCCGGCGCTGGAGGTCCAACCGACGGCCGTGACCGTACGCGACCAGCGAAGCCGCTGGGGCAGCGCGTCGCGGAAGCGGCGGCTCAGCTTCTCCTGGCGACTCGTCCTCGCACCGCCGGAGGCGCTGGAAACCGTCGTCGTCCACGAGCTGGCCCATCTACGCGCTTTCGGCCACGGGCCCCGGTTCTGGGCGCTCGTCGCGAGCCGTCGCGCGGACCACGTGACGTGGCGTCGGTGGCTGCGCGACCACTCGTACGAGCTCCACGCCGCGCTCGACGATGCCCCGCCCGCGCCGGCCGATCGACCGACGCCCGAGCTCGCCTCGGCCTGAGCTCGGCCCTCCGGCGTCAGCGTTCGCTCAGCGCCCCGAGGATCAAGTCGACAACCTCGGCCGGCTGCGTATCGTCGACGTCGATGATCTGTGAGGCAGCCGCGGCGTAGAGTGGCTCACGCTCGCGGACGCGCGCCCGCACCCAGTCGGGATCGTGCGCGTCCGCCCGACGCCCGTCGTCCGGGCGCATGCGCGAGATGAGCGTGTCGGGCCGCGCCCGGAGCCACACGACATGGCCGCCGTCGCGGAGCGCCTCGCGAGCCGCGGGGTCGTCAACGATGAATCCGGCCACGCCGACGATGACCGGCGGATCCATGTCGAGCGCCGCGTCGAGCGCGCGCGCCTCGGCGACGTGGAGGACGTCCTCGCCATCGGTCGCGTAGATCTCTGCCGGTTTGCGGCCGGTCAGCCGCTCGACGAGGTCGTCGTTGTCGAGGTACGGCCAGCCGGTGCGGTCGCTGAGCGCTCGACCGATCGTCGTCTTGCCCGAGCCGACCATGCCGACGAGAAAGACGCGCTCCGAACCGGGCTCTGCCATCGAGCCATCCTAGCGGCGCGCGACGAGACCTCGCGCGGATTCCAGCGCCCGACGCGCCTGGTCGAGGTGGACCCGGTCATGGCCCGCGGCCAGGCGGAACGTGAGCTCATACGACTCGGGCCCGCGGGCGCGATGCAGCCCAACGCGGCTGCGCGACGGGACCGGCGTCCGAGCCCAGAGATCGAGGTTCCACCGCCGAAGCGACTCGAAGACGGCGAGCAGGATCTCCGGGTCGTCCCGCTCCTGATCGAGGCGCGACACCCACAGCGCCTGGTCGTACCCGACGATGTCCGGCTCGTCCTCGGCCAGGATCCAGCGACAGCGGGCGGCGACGATGACCTCACCATCGACGAGATGGGCGAGACATCCCGCCACGGACCATTCACCGGGCTCCGGCGCAACCGTGAATGCGTCGCCTGCCTCGCGGACGAGGCGCCGGAGGAGCCCCGGCGTAGCTGCCTGAACGGCAGCCGGATCATCGTCGCCAAGTGCGGCCAACAGCGACTGGCGATATCCCTCGGGTGCGCCGATTGGGTCGAACGTCATCGTCGCCTCACGAAAGCCCGAGCGCGGCCTCGACGACGCGGGATCTACCGCGCCCGGGAGAGGTCGATCGTCTCTCGCGGAGCACGCCGCGACGAGGACCAGTTACACGTTGGACGCGGGGACCAGTGGCGCCGTCGGCGTTGCCCGCAGGTGAGTGGTGGAGATGAGGGGACTCGAACCCCTGACCCCCGCGATGCGAACGCGGTGCTCTCCCAGCTGAGCTACATCCCCACGGGATCGGGGCCAGAGTCTAGCAGAGGCCCCGCTGCCGTCCCGCCGACCGATCCGGCCCGACGAGCGCGCCACGCCGACCTCTAGGCTCCAAGGATGCCTCTCGGACTCGACTACGGCCTGATCGCCGCGCTCTGCTGGGGCTCGACCGACGTCATGGCCACGGTCGGCAGCCGGCGCCTCGGCAGCCTGCCCGTCGCGGCGATCGCCCAGGGCACGAGCCTGCTCGTCGCGATCCTGCTCGCGATCGCGCTCGGGGAGACGCTTCCCACCGACCCGGGCACGCTCCTCCAGTCGCTGTTCTTCGGTGCTGTCGCTGCTGGCGCCTACCTGTCCTTCTTCACGGCGCTGCGGATCGGGCCGCTCGCGGTCGTCAGTCCGGTCGTGGCTGCGTATGGCGGCCTGACGGTCGTCCTGGCTGTGATCCTGCGCGGCGAATCGCTCACGCCGCTGCAGGGGTTCGGTGCGGCGCTCGCGACCGCCGGGGTCGTGCTGACCGGCGTCGTCTTCGACGGAGGCATTCGTGGGACGCGGATCGTAGGCCGCGGCGTCGTGCTCTCGCTGGTTGCGATGCTGCTGTTCACGATCCTGACCGTCGGCCTGGCTACACCGATCCGAGCGGCCGGCTGGATGCCGGTCGTCCTCGCCTCGCGACTCGCGAATGCCGCGACAGTCTGGCTGGTGCTGGGGGTCCTTCTCGCGGTCCGGTCGCGGCGGACGGCGGCGCTGCTCGCCGGGTCGTCAGCTGGAGCGGCGACGTCGCCAACGAGGGCCGCGGGAGCCGCGTCCCTGGCGGGTCTGCTCGATGTCGTCGGCGTGTTCGCGTTCGCGATCGGCCTCGAGGTCGCCCCGACGTGGATCGTCGGCCTGGCGAGCTCGTTCGGCCCGGTGGTCGCGGTGATCGCGGCGGTCACGTTCTGGCGCGAACGCCTGCGGCCAAGCCAGTGGGTCGGCCTCGCCGGCATCATGGCAGGACTGGTCGCGGTGGCCCTGCCGTAGCGATCGCCGGCCGGGAAGGACCGCGATTGCGGTTGATTGATTAGAACATCTGTTCTACTATCGACCAATGGCGGCGCTTTCTCCGGACGTGTCGGCGGCCCTGGCGACCCTCGAGGCGCGTTGGGGAGCGGCAGCTCCGCGGGTCATCGGCGCGCTGGCGACCGCACCGCTCCCCTCGGAGGAGGACGAGGCGCCGCGACCGGCCACGGAAACGGTCGAGCGGATCGTCCGAACCGGCTTCCCGGCGCTCGACGCCATTCTCGGTCCGGGTGGCTTGCCGCGCAGCGCGAGCGTCGCGCTCCGCGGTGATGCGAGCTCGGGCAAGACGACCCTTGCGCTCCGTCTCGCCGCAGAGGCCCAGGCCGATGGTGCGATCGTCGCCTGGCTGGATCTGGCCCGCGCGCTGGACCCGGTCGAGGCCGTCGCCCGCGGCATCCGCCTGGACTGGCTCGTCGTCCTCACGCCGGACACGCTCGACGAGGGGCTCTCGATCGCCGGGGCGCTGCTCGCCGGTCGCTCGGTGGATCTGCTCGTGATCGACCTGCCACTCCGTCCGGATCCCGGCACGACCCCGGCCAAGGTCGCGGAACGGCTCCGCCGCCTGGCGGCCCTCGCCCGTCGGTCGGAGACGCTGCTCGTGGCGCTCGAACCACCGGGTCTCACGGCCGGGCTCGCGACGGCCGTCGCCGAATCGACCGGTCTCCGCCTCGAGCTCGCCCGCCAGTCGTGGATCCGGCTCGGGCGCGACGTCGTCGGTCAACAGGCAGAGGTGACCGTCGCCCGGAACCGGTTCGGTCCGCCGGGGAGGCGAGCGGAGCTCCGGATCCTCTACGCCGAGGGCGGCGAGCGCGATCGCTGTCTCCGCCGCCCGGAGCTCTTCCTCGACGACACCGCCGCCCCCACCGGCCCCATCCAGCGGATCCCGACCGATGCGACTTCTCCACCTCTACTGGCCCCATCTCCCGCTCCGGCTCGCGAGAGCCCGCCGCTCCGACTCCTTCCCGACCGACCGGCCGGTCGTCCTCGGCGGCCAGCCCTGGACGGACGGAACGGTGATCGACGCCGATCCGGCGGCTCTGGCGCTCGGCGTCCGGCGCGGGATCCCGCTCGGCAGCGCCCACCGGCTCGCACCTGAGGCGGCGTTCCTCGATCCGGAGCCGGACGAGGACGCCGCGAGCGTCGAGGCGGCATTCGAGATCCTCGCCCGGTTCAGTCCGGGGCTCGCCGGCGTCTCGGACCAGGCCGATCCGGCCTTCGGCCTGCTCGAAGTCCAGGTCGACGGTCTCGAGCGCCTCTGGGGCCCGGAGCCGGACGTCGTCTCCCGACTCGTGGCTGCGCTCGCCGGGACGCTCCCGGGATCGCCCCGACCGGGCATCGCCGGGACGCGGTTTGCGGCCACGATCGCAGCCGGTAATGCCACTCCCGCCGAGCCGCGGATCGTTCGCGCCGGCGGTGAGGCGCCGTTCCTCGCTCCGCTGCCGGCCTCCCTGCTGAGCCAGGACCAGGACGTCCGGGACCGGCTGCGACGGTTCGGGCTGCGCCAGATCGGGGCGGTGGCGGAGCTGCCGCGGTCAGCGCTCGTGGCTCGCTTCGGAGCGGAGGGCGAGCTGCTCCACGACCGGGCTCGCGGCGTCGAGGTCAACCCGTTCCGCCCGCGTCGTGCCCCGGAGCGTCTCGCGCTCCGTCTCCCGATCGAACCCGCGGTCGCCGAGCTGGACTCGCTCCGGTTCGTCCTGCACCGCCTCGCCGGAACGCTCGCGGACCAGCTCGAAGCGCGCGGCACGGCGGCGGCGCGCGGGTATCTCCGGCTGGCGCTCGATGTCACGTTCGCCCCGCGCGGCACACCGCCGGAGCTCGCCGTCGAGCAGCGCTTCCCCGAACCAACCTCCGATGCCGAGGCGATCGAGCGGCTGCTGTTCGCGCGGCTCGAGCGGACTCCGCCGCCGGCGCCGGTGGTGAGCGTCGAGCTGGAGCTGGCGGGAGTGGAGCCGGCGGTGGGGCAGCAGCTTCCGCTGTTCGTGCCACAGGCGGCGCGGAACGCCCGGCTCGGGTGGCAGCTCGCCCGTCTTGCGCTGACGTTCGGAGAGGGTCGCGTCAGGCGGGCAGCAATCGCGGACCCGGACGCGCCGCTCGCCGAGTCGCGCTGGACGTGGCGTCCGTGAGCGCCTCCGCTCTCGCTGCTCGCCTGTCTCCTCCTGCCGGAGACCACTTGGAACGCCAGGCGTTCACAGTGACGAAGGAACCCTTCGATTGGGGCCAATTCAGGCGGCTCCCCCGCCAGTTGGAACGCCGGGCGATCCACCGGGCCGGTGGGCGAGCCGCCGTTCGTCGTTACGCTCGCTGGGCGTTCCAGATGGGCCCCATGGCGGCGAGGGCGGCGGCGATTGCGGCGTTGGCGGCGATGGCGGCGATGGAACGATGACGCGGCTCATGCGCGAGCACCCGCCGATCGACGTCGAGATGGACGCGGCCGGCGACCTCGTCGCGATCCGCTGGAACGGCCGCCGCGAGCACGTCGAGGTCTGCAACCAGTGGCGGGTCGCCGAGGAATGGTGGCGCGAGCCGATCGAGCGGGATTACTTCAAGGTGGTTGGGGAGCGCTGGCTGGCCCTCGTCTACCTCGACCGGGTCGACGGGACGTGGCACCTGGAGCGGCTGTACGACTGATCCGCCGCTAGCGGGGTGCTCCAACCATGAGCGAAACGAAGAACAGGATCAGGAAGAGGCCCACCACAAGGATGAGCGGGCCGACATCCCGCGGTGCCGAGACTTGCATCGCGCGCTCTCCCCCAACGGTGATCGATCCCCGGTGCCGATCGGCGCCAGCATAGACGCTCCACCGGGAAACCGCGTGATGTGAGCGGTGCTATTCGAACGGACAACCCGCCCCGTACAGGACGACGACGTTGGTCGTCCCCGACAGCGGCACGACCCGAACCTGCGCCAGACAGCCGGGATCGCGACCGACGGCATTCAGCGTGAAGCTGCCGTCCTCCGAAGGTCCCTCGACCGACTCCATCGAGAACCCGGCGCCCGCCAGCGCCGATTCGAGGAAGGCCGCCGTCGTCGACGCCGACGCACCGACGGCGAACGAGCCCGACGCCGCGCCCTGGCCGGTCTCGGTCGGGACGGCGTCCGGCGGCAGCGGGAACGATGGCGGCAGGGCGTCCCAGATCCGGCCCCATTCGGTGTCCGTCTGCGTTGGCGGCGAGACCGCCGCGACCGGAGACGCAGCGGTCGAGCCCCCAGGAACCGGAGTCAACTCGGGCGTTGGCGAGGGAGTAGCGGCTGGCGGCGGGGTCGGTGTGGCCGATGAGCCGCACGCCGACACGGCCAGAAGGAGCGGGAGGACGGCGGCGAGGGCGAGGCGTCGCGTCATCGACGCCATCCTAGCGGCAGATGTGACAGGACCCCGCCGCGCCCCAGCACGACGGGGTCCTGTGGCTGTTGGACCCGCTCACCAGGTCCGCCAGCGGGGTCGGCGCCCCGACCGTCGCGGTCGGATCGCCGCCGATCGTCCCGAGCCCCCAGGCGCGAGACGTTCGAAAGTCAGCGCATGCCGGCGGCCTGAGCCGCAAGCACGGCCGGGAGGAGCACGAGGATCAGCAGAACGGCCACCGCGAGCATGCCCATGGCCCGGGCAGTCACGGTGAGTGCGGTCGGCAGCTGATCTCGCATGGCCCTGAGACGCCGGATGCCGCCGGCTTGTTTCGGGTCAGCGAGACGAATTTTTCGGTCGGAGGCAATGCACGTAATCGAACATCTGTTCTATCATCGACGGTCCCGATGACCTATGCCGAACTCCACTGCCACACGAACTTCTCGTTTCTCGACGGAGCGTCGGACCCCGACGAGCTCGTCGGGCGCGCGGCCGAGCTGGGCCTTCCGGCGCTCGCCGCGACCGACCATCAGGGCCTGTACGGCGCGGTCCGGTTCGCGAATGCGGCAACGCAAGCGGGAATCCATCCGGTCATCGGCGTCGAGGTCGAGCTGCTCGATGCGATCGTCCCGGATCCCGAGGGCGTCGTCGTCCCGGCCCGGCGACGCGTTCGGCGTGGCGGTCGGAAGAAGAGCGCTGCCGGGGCGGAGTCGGGTGGCGAGGCGGTCGAGGGCCTTCCCGATCGGCCGCGGCCGGATCGCGCCCGGTTGCCTGGCCATCGCGCCGCGGTCAAGGAAGATCACCGCGGGATCGGCGAGCGGCAGCGCGGCGCCCATCTCGTTTTGCTCGCGGCGGACACGTCGGGCTGGCGGAGTCTCTGCCGGCTGATCTCGCGGGCGAACCTCGCCGGGACCAAGGCCGTGCCGCGGTTTCTCGCCTCGTCGCTCGCTGAGCATGCCGAAGGCGTCGTCGCGCTGTCGGGCTGTCGCGAGGGCGAGATCGCGCGGCGGCTCCGGGTCGGCGACCGCGAGGGCGCGCGTGCGACGGCGGCTGCGCTCAACGAGCAGTTCGGCGGCCGGTTCCACGTCGAGCTGTCGCATCACCTGCTCCCTGACGACGACTGGCTCGTCACGGAGTCCGTGGCGCTTGCGCGCGAGATGCGGCTGCCGGTCGTGGTGACGAACGACGTCCACTACGCCCGGCCCGAAGGCCGCGAGTTCCACGACGTCCTGACCGCGATCCGCCACGGCCGGACGCTCGGGACGCTCGCGGACCTGCGGCGCCCCGACGGCGAGTCACACCTCAAGTCGGAGGTGGAGATGCTCGCGTTGCCGCCGGGGAGAGGCGCACTCGGCCGGGACGTGGCACGCGCCTGGGCAGGGGGCGTCGAGGGCGCGGCGGCGCTGGCGGCGGCCTGTTCGGTCGACCTCGAGTTCGAGCAATACCGCTTTCCCGGCTTCCCGGTGCCGCGCAACGAGACGCCGTTCTCGTACCTCTCGGAGCTGTGCTGGGCGGGCGCCCGGAAGCGCTACCACCCCCTGACGTCGGCGGTCGTGAATCGACTCGCGCACGAGCTCGACGTGATCGAACGGGCGGGCCTCGCCGAGTTCTTCCTGATCTGCTGGGATCTCATGCGCTTCGCGAAGGACCGTGGGATCCCTGCCCAGGGCCGGGGCAGCGCGACGAGCTCGATCGTGTCGTACACGCTCGGGATCAGCCGGGTCGAGCCGATCCAGCACAACCTGTTGTTCGAGCGGTTCATCAACGAGGGCCGGACGACCTACCCGGACGTCGACATCGACTTCTCGTCGGAGCGGCGGGAGGAGGTCATCCAGTACATCTATCGGAAGTACGGCCCCGAGCACACGGGCATGGTCTGCAACCTCGTCACGTACCGGGCGCGGTCGGCGGTGCGCGAGGTCGGCTACGCCCTGGGGTTCCCGCGGCCGCTCGTGGATCGCGTGGCGAAGGCGCTCGAGACGTACGACAGCGTGATGGTCCGGCGGGACCTCGAAGCAGACGGTGGCTTCGCCGAGTTCTTCCGGCGGCCGGGGGAGGGGCTGCCGGCCGAGTCGGGGGCTGCTGCGGAGGCGGGGCAGCGCGGACTCGTCGACGGGATGGGCCAGCTGAACCACGCCCGGGGCGGACGGGTGCGGACGGGCGGCGCCGGAGAGGCGGGCGACGGACGGTTGCCGCGGGCAGAGGATGTCCGCCGGGTGGAGACGCCGGTCGGCGAGGAGCTCATCGACGGCCTCGGTCAGCTGAACACGCGGATCCCGCTCGTCGGCAAGGTGCCGCCCTGGAAGCGGCCGCGTCCGCCGGCGGATCCGGACGCGCCGCGGCCGTTCAAGTGGCTCCATGACGAGGCGATGGCGGCAGAGGCAGGGGCGATCTCCCTGTCAGGCGCGATGTCAACCGCAGTGACAGATTCGGGCCTGGGCAGGGCGGAGGACCGTTCGGCGGACGTGATCGGCGGCGAGCCGAGCGTGGACCATGCGGCGACGACCGCTCCGGTCACCGCCTCGGGCGTCCCAAGCCCGGGATTTGTCAATCCCACTGACATCGACCGGCCGAGTGCCGGGTTGTCGGCAGCAGTCCCGCTGGGAGCGGCGCAAGAGGGCCCCGGAGACGGGCCGTCGAAGTCGGGGATGTGGGAGGGAGCACCGGAGTCGCCGCCTTCCATTCGGCCGGGCGGACGGCACGACGACGAAGGCGGGCCCGGTGACACGCCGGCGAGCGTGGCGTGGCTGCGGTCGGGGCGGGGGACGGGCTACGCCACGGATCGCGAGAAGCTCATCCCGCCGGCGCTCGTCCAGGGCCGGGCCATCGACCCCGAGAGCGGGATGCCGGAACCCCCGCCTCGCCAGACAGACCGTCTCGGCAGGCCGAACCACTGGGACCCGCCGGCGCCTCGAACCCAGGCGATGGGTCGTGGCGGGGATCACTCGAGCGTCGCCCGGATCGAGCCCGAGCCGCCGCCCCAGCCGCTCGGCGGATCCACGAAAGGCCTCTCCGACTGGGACCGCTGGCTCGAGTTCTGTGCCCGGATCGATGGCTTCCCGCGCCACCTCTCGATCCACAGCGGCGGCATGCTCGTGACCGCCGCGCCGCTCATCGACATCGCCCCGATCGAGCGGGCAACGATGAAGGACCGCGTCGTCGTCCAGTTCGACAAGCGCGACGTCGAAGAGCTGAAGCTGATCAAGCTCGACCTGCTGGGGCTGGGGATGCTCGCGGCGATCGACGAGACGATCCAGCTCATCGAGCACGACTGCGCGGTCTGCGTCCAGCTCGACTGGATTCCCGAGGAGGTCCGGGAGGTCTTCGACATGCTCCACGCCGCGGACACGGTCGGCGTCTTCCAGGTCGAGAGCCGGGCCCAGATGCAGACGTTGCCGAAGTCGCGGCCGAGCAACCTCGATGACCTCGTCGTGGAGGTCGCGATCATTCGGCCGGGCCCGATCCAGGGCAACGCGGTCCACCCGTACCTGCGCCGCAAGCAGGGCCTCGAGCCGGTCGAGTACCTCCATCCCAGCCTCGAGCCCGTGCTCCGCGACACGCTCGGCGTGATCCTCTACCAGGAGCAGGTGATGCGGATCGCGATCGAGGTCGCGGGGTTCAGCCCGGCCGAAAGCGACGGCTTCCGCCGGGCGATGGGCACGTGGCGCTCGTCGCGCGAGATGGAGAAGCTCCACGCCCGGTTTGTCGACGGCGCGCGGCGGCAGCCCGGGATGACCGAGGAGAACGCCGAGGAGCTGTTCCGCCAGGTCGCCGCGTTCGCGTCGTTCGGGTTCGCGAAGTCGCACGCCGCCGCGTTCGCGAGAACGGCGTACGAATCGTCATTCCTGAAGTTGTTCTACCCGGCCCAGTTCCTCGTCGGACTCATCAACGCCCAGCCGATGGGCTTCTATCCGGTCGAGGTCCTCGTCAACGACGCCAAGCGGCACGGGGTTGCGGTCCTGCCGGTCGACGTCAACAAGTCGCGCTACAAGACCACGACCGAGTGGATCGGGCGGCCGGCCTGGGCGACGGGCGACGACGACGAGCCACTCCCCGGTGACGCAGGCATCGAGCGTCGACCCGATCCGGTCCGGTCGCCGTCGTGTGTGATTCCGTCAGGCGAGGCGCGTGAGCGGTGGTCGGCCGAGAGCGCCGTCGGCTGGGGCGTCCGCCTCGGGATGCGCCTCGTGAAGGGGATCGGCGAGGAGCACGAGCAGTTGCTGGACGCCGAGCTGGCGCGTGGCCCGTACACGTCGCTCGCCGACGTCGTCGAGCGAACCGGACTGCCGGAGGAGACGCTGGAGCGGCTGATCCGGGTGGGGGCGCTGGATTCGCTCGGTCGGCCGCGGCGCGAGCTGCTCTGGCAGCTCCGCGAAGTGGCAGGCTCCGTGCGCGGCTCCGTCCCTGGCCGGGTCGCCGGCCGGCCTCTGGACCTCCGGCTCCCACCGACCGATGCGCCGGCGCTGCCGGCAATCACCGAATCGGAGCGGATTGGCGACGCCTACGCGGTGGTCGGGCTCGACGCGAGGCGTCAGGTCGTGTCGTTGTATCGCCCAGTGCTGGATCGTCTGGGAGCGGTCCCGAATTCGGAGCTCGCCGCGGGCCGGCCGGGACCGGTTCGGGTCGGTGGCCTGGTCGTCACTCGCCAGCACCCGATGACCGCCAAGGGCACGGTCTTCCTCGCGCTCGAGGACGAGACCGGGATGGTCAACGTCACGCTCTGGCCGGATACCTGGGCGAGGTTGCGTGGCGTCGTCCGCCGCCACGCGCTGCTCCTCGTCGATGGGGAGCTGCAGCGCCAGGCGTCAGTCGTGAACGTGGTGGCCCACGACGTCCGAGCGCTCGTCGAGGTCGCGGCCTCGGCCGGCGGCAGTCCGGAGCAGCCGGACGGCGTGCGCCAGCTCGGCCATGCCGGGATGCGCCGGCTCGGCTGAGCCTCCGGGGGGTCCGCTCGATGCGCTAGCGGCGCTTTGCGAGCATCGGCCGGCCCTCGGAGCCTCGCTTCGGCTTGCCCGCCGGCCGGGTCGCCGCAGGGGCGTTGCGCGGCGGATTCGCGGCCCGGAGGAACCGCTTGTACCAGGCCATCGCCGCCGCGTAGAACGCACCGAAGACGACCGAGATGAGTACCGACGACGCGAGCGTCGCCGCGTCGGGCACGCTCGTCAGCTCGGCCAGCGACGGGGTGGAGATCACGGCGAGGACCGCCAGCGTCTGGACGACGCCGAGAAGCCCACCGAGAAGCCAGCTTGCGCGGGGGGCGAGGAAGCCGGCGATGAAGACGGGCGCCAGCGGCGGCGGAGCGAGGACGAAGGCACTCAGCTCGCGGCTGATGAGCTCCCGGCCCTGGAAGACGATCACCGCGATCGCGACGATGACGATCAGCGCAGCTGGGATCAGGAACGCCTTGTCGATGAGCAGCCGCGGCAGCGCACGCAGATCGCCGGGCAGGTCGAGCGGTCGGAACGCGCTGCGGAATGCGTTCGAGATGCTGGGTCGGGCGCCCGGTGGCGTCGCCGGGCTGGTCGCCGTTTTCGGCTGGGCTGCCGCCTGCGCCTTGCGCTTGTCCGCAGCGGCGTCAGGAATGCCTTCGTCGTCGAGCTCCGCGTCCTCGAGCTCGTCGGCCGACGTTGCCATCGCGGCGCGGTAGTTGCGGCGCGCCTCGGCGCGGTTCGTTCTCTTGGCGCGAGCCACGGTGCCTCCTGATCGGGGGATGTCGCGAAATCGTAGCGCGTAGCCCGTTCTACCGAGCGTGCTGCGATAAGCCGCGATGAAGCGCGAAGAAAGCGGTCGTGCACCAACGGTGAAGAACGCGCTAATCGACGGCGCAGGCCGCGATGAGACGGGCCTGCTAAGACTTGTCGTCCGCACCCGCCAAGCCGTCTCAGCCCGCCCGCCCCGCCGGGAGGTCGTTGATGGATCGCGTCCGGGGTGCCGGCCAGGCCGTGCTGCTGCTCGTTGTGCTCGTTTCGCTCGCCGTCGCGGGGCCCGTGGCGTCGTCTGCCCCAGCCCGCGGGCCGGCAGTCGCGCTGGCTGCCGCTGTCTCGTGGCCGACGTCGACGCTCGTGGTCTCCGAGGTCCAGACCGGCGGTGCGTCGGCTTCCGACGAGTTCGCGGAGATCTCGAACGCGGGCGTCGTGGCGATCGATCTCACGGGCTACGAGCTCGTCTATGTGACGTCGACCGGCAGCACGGTGACGCGGAAGGCTTCCTGGATGAGCGCCACGATCCTCGAGCCGGGCCGCCACCTGCTCATCGCGAATGCCGCCGGAATCCACGCGGCGATCGCCGACGCGACGTACAGCGGCGGGTTCGCAGCGACGGGCGGCGCGATCGTGCTGCGCCCGATCGGCGGTGAGCCGATCGACGCGGTCGCGTGGGGTGACGCCACGAATGCCTTTGTCGAAGGCACGGCTGCGTCGGCGCCGGCGGCGGGGTCGAGCATCGAACGGCTGCCGGGTGGGCTGCTCGGCAACGGAACGGACACGAACGTGAACTCGGCCGACTTCGTCGTGAGTGCGACGCCCACGCCGCAGAACGTGGCGGCACCGCCGACGCCGCCACCTGGTCCGTCGCCGTCGCCCTCGAGCGGCCCGACGCCCACGCCGACACCCACGCCGGTTCCGACGCCGGTGCCCACGCCGACGCCCACGGTCGTCCCAACAACCAGTCCGACGCCTACGCCCACGCCGGTTCTGACGCCGACGCCGGTACCGACGCCCACTCCCACGCCCACTCCTACGCCCACGCCGACCCCGACGCCCACTCCTACGCCCACCCCGACGCCGACGCCGACGCCGACTCCCACGCCGACGCCGACTCCCACGCCGACGCCGACTCCCACGCCGACGCCGACGCCGACTCCCACGCCGACGCCGACGCCCACGCCGACGCCGACGCCCACGCCGACGCCGACTCCCACGCCGACTCCGACCCCGGATCCGGTGGTTGCGATCGACGCCGCGCGTGCGCTCGCCGACGGCACCCACGTGACGGTGCGTGGGACGCTGACGACGGCGCTCGGTGCGCTTGAGTCCGCACGGATCGGATTCGTCCAGGACGCGACCGGCGGGATCGCGCTGCGACTCGACGCGGCGCTGCCGATCCCCGTGGCTCCGGGGGCGATCGTCGAGATCGACGGCACGCTCGGGAGCTACTTCAGCCTGCGGGTCCTCAACGTCACGGCCGACGCGATCCGCGTCGACGGCTCCTCCGCATTGCCGGCTCCGATCGCCGCGACGACCGGTGAAGCCTCCGAGCCGTTCGAGGGCCGGCGACTGCTCGTCGAGGGCACCGTCACGTCCGCGCCGAGCGACCTGTCGGACGGGCTCGGCGTGACGATCGACGACGGCAGCGGGCCGCTGCGACTCGTTGTGTCTGCCGACGCCCTCGCCGGCGCGACGGTCGATACCGGCGACATCGTCAACGCAAGCGGTCCGCTCGGCCAACGCGACAGCAGCGGCACCGGTCTCGCCGGATATCGACTGCATGCCACGCTCGCCGGCGAGTTCAGCGTCACGCCGGAGCCAACGCCGAGTCCGACGCCATCGCCGACGCCAACGGCTCCACCGTCGCCGTCACCCTCACCGACCGCGAGCCCGACGCCATCGCCGACGGCCACGGCGAGCGCGCCGCCGACGCCTGAGCCCAGCACCGGCAGCTCGATCGCGGCTGCCCGGCAGCGCCCGATCGGGACCCTGGTGACGGTCACCGGCGTCGTGATCGCCGAGGCGGGTCGTCTCGGCACGCCGCCGCTTCTCGCCATCGCCGACGCGACGGGTGGCATCGCGGTGAAGCTCCCTGACGACGTCACGGCACCCGGCCGGGGGGCGAAGGTCACCGTGACGGGCCAGCTCTCGGATCCGTACGGTCAGCTCGAGATCCGACCGAAGACCGCATCGACATTCAGCGTCGTCGGAGTCGGCCCCCTCCCGGCGCCGTTGGTCGTCGACGCCGATTCGCTCGACGAAGAGGCCGAGGGCGCGCTCGTCATGGTCACTGGCATCGTCGACGCGAAGCCGACCAAGGCCACGAGCGGCGATATCACGTTCTTCCTCGAGACTGATTCCGGGCTCGTCAGGATCGTGGCCGACGCGTCGAGCGGCCTGACCGCCGGTTCGATCGACGCTCGCGCTGTGTACCAGATCACGGGCATCGCGGGCCAGCGCTCGAGCCGCAAGGGTGCGCTCGACGGGTATCGCGTCTGGGCGCGCGATTCCGCCGACCTCGTGAAGCGCTCAAGCGCGCCGACGCCGACGCCCACGGGCTCGAGCGGTCCGGGGCCGACGCCGACCCCGGCCGCTGCGGGCGTCGTGTCCATCGCCGACGCTATCCGGCGCGGTGAGGGTGACGCCGTCGTCGAGGGCCTCGTCACGGCCCCGCCAGACCTGCTTGATACGACGGGTCGCCGCATCGTGATCGAGGACCGGACTGCAGGCCTCGAGATTCTGCTGCCCGTCGACGGCGCAGTTCCGCCGATCGGAGCGCGGGTCCGCATTGGCGGAACGATGGGTCGCGCGTACGACGCGCCTCGACTCCGAGCCGAGATCGTCCAGGTCCTCGCCGTCGGTGCACGGCCCGTGCCGCTCGCTCTAACTTCGCAACCAACTGCCGCCCACGAGTGGCGGCTGGTCACCGTCAGCGGCTCCGTCAGCGACGTCCACAAGCTCGGCGACCGGTGGCGAGCCGAGCTCGCGATCGGTGGCGAAACGGTCGTGGTGAACGGCCTTGCCGGTGCCCGCATCGCGTCGACGGCGATCGTCGAGGGCCGTCGCGCGACGGTCGTCGGCATCGTCCGTCGGCCATATCCGGGCGCGTCGGACAGGCGGTGGTCGGTAGTGCCTCGGGGGCCTTCGGACGTAGCACTCGGCGGCGCCACGGCGAGTGGCGCCGGCGGGGAAAGCGCTGACGCGTCGCGTGCGACCGGCCGTCCGGACGCACCTGGCGCCGCCGGCGGAGGCCGGCCCGAAGTTCCCGACATCGACCTGATCGCGCTCGGTGAGCACGTCGGCCAGACGGTTCGCGTCGGCGGCCTCGTCGAGGAGCTCAGGCCCGACGGATTCACGCTGAACGACGGCACTGCCATCGGACGGGTCGCGCTCACGGGTGAAGCGGCCGAATACCTTCCCCTCGTCGAGCCGGGCGACGCCCTGAACGCGACGGGTCGCGTCGAGCCCGATGACCAGGCGTTCAAGGTCGTCGTGGACGACGCCGCCGGCCTCGTGCGGGTCGGCGATCTGACCGCGGCGGCCGTTCCTGCGGGCCCCGCCGAAGGACCGCCAAGCGGCCCGGGCGGCCGAGCCGACGCCGAGGCGGGGCCGACGCGCGCCGCCGGTGGGCTGCTTGGCGTCGACCCGGGCGCCGCCGGAGCCGCTGGCGTCGTCGCCCTGAGCGCCTGCTCGCTCGCCGTCACGCTCCTTCGCCGGCGCCGGGCCCAGCGGCTCCTGGCGGTCCGCGTTCGGGCCCGCCTCGCGAGCATCGGAGGGGCCGCGACTGGCCCCTCCCCGGCCGGCCCGGCCGGCCGGGCGACGGGCTGAGCGTGGCTCGTGCGTGGCCCGAGCGTGGGCCGCGACCCGCAACCCACGCTCGTCCGTGCTTGACGCTCGTTCGAACGCGGGACTATTCTCGGCCGAGTTTCGCGCTTGCGAAGCAGCCACCTGAGCGAGGGACAGGTCTTGCCGAACGCGGATCACCGCGTCGCACTCCCCCTGGGGGAACGGCAATACCACATCGGACTCGGACCGGGAGAACTGGCCGAGTACATCCTCCTCCCCGGTGACCCCGACCGCACCGCCCGGATCGCCGCGCGCCTCGACTCCGTCGAGTTCGAACAGCGACATCGGGAGTTCGCGTCGGCCACCGGGATGTATCGCGGCGAACGGGTTTCCGTCGTGTCGACCGGAATCGGCACGGACAACGTCGAGATCGTGGTGGCAGAGATCCTGGCGGTCACGGAACGGCCGACCTTCATCCGGGTCGGTTCCTGCGGCGCCCTCCAACCGGAGGTGGGCCTCGGGGACCTGATCGTCTCGACCGGCGCAGTCCGGCTCGAGTCGACCACGAGCTACTTCGTCCACGATGGGTACCCGGCGGTCGCCCACTACGAGGCGATCATCGCGCTCATCGAGGCCGCGGAGCGGCTCGGACACCGGACCCACGTCGGGTTGACGGCGACAGCACCGGGATTTTTCGGGGCGCAGGGGCGCCCGATCCCGCAGCTGCCGATCCGATACCCTGACCTGGCAGAGGACATGGCGCGCCAGCGCGTCATGAACTTCGAGATGGAGGCGTCCGCGCTGCTGATCCTCGCGTCGCTCGCTCAATGTCGCGCCGGCGTGGTCTGTGCGGTCTACGCACAGCGAACGACCGGCGACTTCGTTGAAGGGGCGGCAAAGGACGCAGCGGAGGCGGCGTGCGTCGAGACCGGGCTCGACAGTCTCGTCATCCTCGCCGGCATTGATCGTCAGAAGCAATCGGCAGGGACGGACCGCTGGCGCCCGTCGCTCTGGTCAAGCACGTGATCTGCGGACACGGGACGAGGGTTCCCGTGACGCCACGCTAACTCGAGGAGGAGCCCGCTCCATGGCCGAAGCGTATTGCGTCAAGGACAAGCAGAAGGTCGAGGTCCAGAACGCCCAGCGGATCACCATGAAGAACGGCAAGCCCGCGCTTCAGGGGACCTGTCCGATCTGTGGTGGCAAGGTCTTCAAGATCGGCGGCTGAGTCCGGACACACGCGATAGCCACGGGCCCCGCCGAGCGGCGGGGCCCGTCTTTGTGCCCGGTTTCGATCGTTATTGCCGGTCAGCCGGGCCCGAGGCGACGCCGCAGCAGCGGCACCGCGCCCACCAGCCCGACATCGTCGCCGAGCGCGGCCGGCACGATCTCGACGCGGGCCCGTGGCACCGAGAACGCCACCGCCGCGACGCGTGCCCGCGCCGGAGCAAGCCACCGATCGCCCTGGTTTCGGGCGACGCTTCCGCCGACGACGATTCGCTCGGGATTGAACACGTCGACAAGCGCCACGCACGCCTCCGCAAACGCGCGCCTGGCCCGCTCCATGATCTCCGCGGCGGTCAGGTCGCCATCGTCTTCGGCGATCGCCACGTCGCGGGCGTCGAGGCCGCGTCCCAGCGAAGCCACGAGCGACGCCAGCCCGCTGGCGTGCCCGGCGGCGATCGCCTCCGACGCCGCGCGCGCGATCGCGCTGCCCGACGCGATTCCCTCGAGATGGCCGCGCGCGCCGCAGCCGCATGGCGGCCCATCGAGCTCGACGAGCACGTGCCCGAGCTCACCAGCGACGCCGTCGGGCCCGCTGACGAGCCGGCCACCGGCGACGATCGCCCCGCCGATTCCCGTCGACACCGTCACGTACAGGAAGTCGCTCAGCCCGCGCGCCGCCCCGAACTCCCACTCCGCGAGCGCCGCAACATGCGTGTCCCGCTCGAGGGCGGCCGGGAGCGACAGCGCCGCGCCGATCGGACCGGCGAGCGCGGCCCCGCGGAACGACCGCGGCATGTTCGGCGGCTCGATCAGCGTCCCGCCAGCTGGGTCCAGCGGGCCGGGAGCCGCGATTCCAACGCCGGCAACGGCGTCGCGCACGGACCCGGACGCTTCGTCACGCACCCGTCGCAACATCGCGATCGCGGCCGACACGACGCCCTGTGGCCCAGCCTCGACCGGTGCGCGGGCCTCCGCTCGGGCGGCAACGCGGCCATCCCCGCCGACGACGGCGGCCCGGATCCGGCTGGCCCCGAGGTCGAGCGCCAATGCGGCCGCGGGTGTGTCGGTTCGATCGGTCACGGTCGGATCATCGGCTTCGCGCCACTTGGCCGCAACGCGGCCGTGCCGTTCGGCCCTCGACGCGCGAGGCGGCGGATGCAACCATAGGACCCGACGCGGGCGCCGACCGATCCGTCGTGCGCCGACGTCCATTCCGTACGCAATGGCGGGGCCCCGTCGGCGGCGCCCCGCGACCACGGAGGAGCAGGCAGATGGCAGTGCGCGTCGGCATCAACGGCTTCGGGCGGATCGGCCGCCAGTCACTCAAGGCGCTCATCGAGCGGACGCCGGACGTCGAGGTCGTGGCGGTCAACGACCTCGTCGACACGTCGCTCAACGCCCTCCTGTTCAAGCACGACTCGACGTACGGCGCGTACCCCGGCACCGTCGACCACACCGACGACGCCCTGATCATCGACGGCCGCGAGATCAAGGTGCTGAAGGAGAAGGATCCGGCGGCGCTGCCGTGGGGCGACCTGGGCGTCGACATCGTGCTCGAGTCGACCGGCATCTTCACCGACGCCGAGAAGGCTCGGGCGCACATCACGGCGGGCGCGAGGAAGGTCATCATCAGCGCCCCCGCGAAGGGCGAGGACATCACCGTCGTCCTCGGCGTGAACGAGGAGAAGTACGACCCCGACGCCCACACGATCATCAGCAACGCCAGCTGCACGACGAACTGCCTGGCCCCTGCCGCGAAGGTCGTCCACGACCTGCTCACGATCGAGCGCGGGCTGATGAACACGATCCACAGCTACACGAACGACCAGCGGATCCTCGACGTCGCCCACAAGGACCCGCGCCGTGCGCGCGCCGCCGGCCAGAACATCATCCCCACGACGACCGGCGCCGCGAAGGCCCTGGCGCTCGTGATCCCCGACCTGAAGGGCAAGTTCGACGGCTTCAGCCTGCGTGTCCCGACGCCGACCGTGAGCGTCGTCGACTTCACCGCGGACGTGTCTCGTCCGACGAGCGTCGAGGAGATCAACGACGCGTTCCGAGCGGCGGCCGAAGGCCCGATGAAGGGCATCCTCGGCGTCAGCGACGACCCGCTCGTCTCGAGCGACTTCCGGGGCGACAGTCGCAGCTCGATCATCGACTCGGCGTCGACGATGGTCCTCGACGGGACGATGGTGAAGGTCATCAGCTGGTACGACAACGAGTGGGGCTACAGCTGCCGCGTCGCCGACCTCGTCGGGTTCGTCGCCGCACGGCTGCCGTCGGCCACGCCGGCAAACGCGTGAGCCGCGACTGACCGACGAACGATCGACCGACCACGACCAACGACATGGACAAGCTGACGATCCGCGACCTCGACGCCGCGGGCAAACGCGTCTTCGTGCGCGTCGACTTCAACGTCCCGCTCGCCGATGGCAAGGTCACCGATGACTCCCGCATCCGAGCGGCAATTCCGACGATCAACGCGCTGCTCAACCAGGGCGCGAAGGTCATCCTCGCGAGCCACCTGGGCCGGCCCGACGGCAAGGTCCAGGACGGCCTCCGCCTGCGGCCGGTTGGCCAGGTGCTCTCGGCGCTGCTCCGGCGCAACGTGCCGGTGACCGGCGACGCGCTGGGCGTCGGGACGGAGGATGCCGTGAAGCGGCTTCGTAACGGCGACGCCTTGCTCCTGGAGAACCTCCGCTTCCACGCCGAAGAGGAGAAGAACGACCCGGCGTTCGCCCAGGCGCTGGCGAACTACGCCGACGTCTACGTGAACGATGCGTTCGGGACGGCCCATCGGGCGCACGCCTCGACGGTGGGGATCGCGAAGCTGCTGCCGGCGTATGCCGGCCTGCTGATGGAGCGCGAGATCAGCGTCCTCTCGAAGCTCCTCGAGGATCCGGCGCGGCCGTTCGCGGCGATCCTCGGCGGCGCAAAGGTCTCGGACAAGATCAAGGTCCTCGAGCATCTCATCTCGAAGGTCGACATCCTCGTCGTCGGCGGGGGCATGGCGAACACGTTCCTGCTCGCCCAGGGCAAGAGCGTCGGCAAGAGCCTCGCCGAGCACGACCGAGTCGAGGATGCCCGACGGATCCTCGCGGCCGCCGAGGCCCGGAACGTGCCGGTCATCCTGCCGACGGACGTGGTGATCGCGAAGGAAGTCACCCGCGGCACCGAGTACAAGACGGTCGGCACCGAGAAGTTCCCTGCCTCGTGGCACATCGTCGACATCGGCGAGCAGTCGCGGGCCGCGATCGAGGAGGCGCTGGCCCCTGCGAAGACCGTGTTCTGGAACGGTCCGCTCGGCGTGTTCGAGATCCCGTCGTTCGCTCACGGCACGAAGGCCATCGCCCGCTACCTCGCTTCGCGGGCCGAAGCAGGCGTCACCGTCGTCGTCGGGGGCGGCGATTCTGTGGCTGCGCTCGAGCAGCAGGGCCTAGCCTCGAAGATGACCCATATCAGCACCGGCGGCGGGGCCTCGCTCGAGTTCCTCGAGGGGCGGGAGCTGCCGGGGATCGCGGTTCTGCTCGATCGCGACCACGCGGATGCGGCGTCCGGCGATGCCGCGAAGGAGCCGGCGAAGGCGGGTTCACGCGGATGAGCCTCTCGACAAACACGACGATCGAGCTCGTCGACGCTCGCGAGATCCTCGATTCGCGGGGCAATCCGACCGTCGAGGTCGACGTCGTCCTCGGCGACGGCTCGGTGGGACGGGCGGCTGTCCCGTCCGGCGCCTCGACGGGCGCGCACGAGGCCGTTGAGCTGCGAGACGGTGACAAGTCGCGCTTCGGCGGCAAGGGCGTGCTCCGCGCCGTCGCGAACATCACGGACACGATCGCCCCGGCGATCTACGGCCTTGACGCCGCGGATCAGGCGGGCCTCGACGAGGTGCTGATCGAGCTCGATGGGACGCCGAACAAGGGCAACCTCGGCGCGAATGCGACGCTCGGCGTGTCGCTCGCCGCGGCCCACGCGGCCGCAGCCGCCCACGATCTGTCGCTGTTCCGGTATCTCGGCGGCGCCGGCGCCCGGACGCTGCCCGTGCCGATGTTCAACATCCTCAACGGCGGCAAGCACGCCCAGGACTCGACCGACTTCCAGGAGTTCATGGTCATGCCGGTCGGGGCCGCCAGCTTCGGCGAGGGCCTGCGGGCCGGCGCCGAGGTGTTCGCGGCGCTTCGATCGATCCTCCACGAGGACGGCCACGCGACGGGTCAGGGCGACGAGGGCGGCTTCGCACCGTCGCTCGCCTCGAACGAGGCCGCGGTCGAGGTCATCCTTCGGGCGATCGAGCGAGCCGGCTACCGAGCCGGCGAGGACGTTGCGATCGCGCTCGACCCGGCCACGACGGAACTGGTCGAGGAGGGGAGCGGCGGCGGTGGCTCCGCGACCCGCTATCGGCTCGAGAAGGAAGGCCGGACGCTCGACTCCGGCGAGCTGATCGACCTCTGGTCCGACTGGGTCGATCGCTACCCGATCGTCTCCATCGAGGACGGCCTGGCCGAGGACGACTGGGCCGGCTGGGCCGAGCTCGTGCGGCGGCTGGGCGACCGCCTCCAGCTCGTGGGCGACGACCTGCTCGTGACGAACACGGCGCGGATCCAGCGGGCGATCGACGAGCGCGCCGCGAACTCCGTCCTGATCAAGCTGAACCAGATCGGCACGCTGACCGAGACGATCGAGGCGATCGACCTCGCCCGGCGAGCGGGTTGGAGCGCGATCGTGTCGCATCGCTCGGGCGAGACGGAGGACACGACGATCGCCGATCTCGTCGTCGCGATGGGGACCGGCCAGATCAAGACCGGCGCGCCGTCACGCAGCGAGCGGGTCGCGAAGTACAACCGGCTGCTCCGGATCGAGGGCGAGCTGGGCGGCGGTGCGCGCTACCTCGGCCGTGCGGCGCTCGGTCGGCGCGGTGGCGCGGGTGCGGCCCGCGAGGCACTCGGGGCGGCTGCCGGCTCGTGATCCCGTGACCCGCGTCATCGACCGCGGCGCGATCACCGCCGCGTATGTCGGCATCGGCATGGCCGCGACGATCGCGGTCAGCTTCCTGCTCGTCATCCCGATCGAGCCCGTGTACCTGTTCCTCGCCATTCCGGCCGGCCTGCTGATCGGCTATTACGCGAACCAGAAGAGCGACCGCCGGGCCGGGCCCTGGTCGCGGATCGTCGCGAACGCGCTGTTCGCAGGCGCCGTCACCGCGGTAACGCTCGCGCTGCTGCTGCTCGGCGTGAAGGCGCTGTTCTTCTTCGCCGACAACGGCTATCCGGACTTCAACCGGATCGACCAGAAGACCGGCCAGACCATCCCGCCGACGTGCGAAAACGGCGCCGGCTGCGTGTACGCCCGCTATCTCGCCGCCGACCACGGTGACGAGCTGGCCGCGCTCGGCGTCACGGACACCGCGTCGTTCACCGCGTTCTACTGGGGCCAGCAGGCGTCGACGGCCTCGTCGCTGATCGTCCTGACGACCGCCGGGGCCCTGGTTGGAGGACTCGCGTACGGCTTCACCCGGCCGAAACCGAAGGCAGCGACAACCTCGGTCGACGGCGTCCGGGCCTGAGTCGCCGGCCCCGACCGTCACTTGCTGCCGTCGCTGCTCCAGCCGAACTGGCCGTAGTCCTGGAGTGGATTCCAGCCGCCGCAGGTGTAGGCCTCCTGCGCGAGGAAGTGCGACTTCTGAGGGTTCGCGGGGTCGTAGCAGACCTTCGGGCGGGCAGCCCGCACATCCAGCCACGTCCGGTTCTCCGTGTCGAGGAAGGTCTGTCCATCGACGGTGAACTCGTACGTGATGGCCTGACCAGACTCCGTGACCTCCCCTCCCCTGGGACCCCCGGCGTGCGTCCAGGTCGCCGGCTTCATTCCGACGATGGTGACCGGAGCGCTCCCCGATTGCGCAAAGTGCTCAACCGTCGCCCCGATCAGGGCCACCGCGACGAGCACCAGCAAGGCGATGCCCAGCACATTGACCAGCCGCCCGAACCAGGTGCGGATTCGCTGCCAACGAGTGGGGCTCTGGGGTTGCTGCCGCGGCCGTTGAGTCATCGAAAGATCCCGGAGTCTGCGCAAACGAAACCCCGACCCTCGTCGAAGGGCCGGGGCCTATTGCATCGACAGAACCGCTAGCTCTTCGCGGTCTTCTTCGCCGGAGTCTTCTTCGCCGTGGCGGTCGCCTTGGGTGCGGCGGTCTTGGCCGTCGTCTTCGGTGCCGCCTTCGACTTCGCCGCCGTCTTCGGGGCAGGCGCTTCGGCCGTCGTCGCCTTCGCGGCGGCCGCGTCCGCTCGGGCGGTCTTCGACAGCGCGGCACGGGCCTTGCCGGCGGCGGTCTGGGCGCCCTTCGCCTTGTCGGCCTTGCCCGCGGCGATGCGCGACTTCGCGGCCTTGGCGGCCTGGGCCTTGCTCGTCTGCTTCGTCACGCGGCCGGACGTCTGGACGTGGGCGCCTCCGGTCGCGGCGTTGAACTTCAGCGTCAGGCGCGACTTGCGGCGGGCGGCGGCGTTCGGGTGGATCGCGCCGGCCTTCGCGGCCCGATCGAGCGCGGCGTGGGCCTCGGCGAGCGCCGTCGCGGCGGCATCGGCGTCGTTGCCGTTATGGGTCGCGACGTCGAGCGCCTTCGCGACATAGGTCTTCGCTGCGCTGCGGCGCGGCTGGAGGATGTCACGGCGACGGTCGGCCTGTCGGACGCGCTTGAGTCCGGACGGCGTCCGTGCGCCCGTCCAGGTGCGGGGCGTCTTGGCCAAGGGGTGAACCTCTCAGGAAAGGGATGATCGTCTGGGCGCGGCACGGAACGGGTGCCGAACACGGACGCGCATGGTACCAGAGCGACCCGGCCCCGGCCAACGGTCGCGGGGCCTGCGGTCGCGCAATTCTCGCCCGGCGAGCGAACGCGACCTGATTCACGAGGAGGTCGTCGTACTCGCTCGCCGGGCGAGCAGGACGAGCCTGTTTCCTGCGTTGAGTCGGCCGCGCACCCGCCCCGTGGTGCTATCCGCGTCGCACTCGCTCGCTCCGCGAGAACCATGAGCGCCATCGCCGGCGGATCGGCGAGACTTCACGCTCCGTGATTGCCATCCTGGGCGGGCTTGCCACCGCCGTCCTGTGGGCTACGACGCTGCTCGGCTCCGCCCGGAGCGCGCGGCTGATCGGGTCGTGGTCGACCCTCGGCTGGGTGATGCTCGTCGGGCTCGTCGTGACGGTTCCGCTGATCGTCTTCACGAGCCCGCCGGTCGAGCTCACTCAGACGGAGATTGCCTACCTGACGGCGGCCGGCATCGCGAACTCCGGCGGCCTCCTGCTCGTCTACACGGCCCTTCGGCGGGGGAAGGTCGGCGTCGTCGGGCCGATCGTCTCGACGGAGGGGGCGATCGGGGCGAGCCTTGCGATCCTCGCCGGCGACCCGATCTCGGGTCCCGCGCTCGGGGTCCTTGCGCTCATCGCGGTCGGCGTCGTGCTCGCCGCGATCGATCGCCGTGCGGCTGAGCCGGACGACGACGAGCACACCGTCAGCCCGGTCGGGACTGCGCTGCTTGCGCTCGGCGGGGCCGTGCTGTTCGGCATCAACCTCTACGCCACGAGTCGGATCGCCGCCGACCTGCCGCTGGCGTGGGCCGTTCTGCCGGCTCGCGTCGCAGGCGTGATCGGCGTGACGATCCCGCTGCTCGTGTTCCGGCGGTTGCGTATCACGCGGGCGGCGGTGCCGTTCGTTGTCCTCGTCGGGATCGCCGAAGTCATCGGCGCGGCGACGTACGCGTGGGGCTCCCGCGACAGCGCGGCAATTGCCGCGGTTCTCGCCTCGCAGTTCGCAGGGATCGCTGCGATCGCCGCGTATTTCCTCTATGGCGAGCGGCTGAGCCGCATCCAGGTGGTCGGCGTGGTCATCATCGCGCTCGGGGTGGGGTTGCTGGCTGCCGTTCAGGCGCTCTGACGGCGGTCACGCCCGGCTCGGGTCGTGCTCGGGGCGGCCCGCGTACCACTCGTGGAACTCGGCGCAGCGACCGTCCGGCGCGAATCTGAGCACCCAGACGTTGTCGAACTCCGCCTGCATCGCACCAGTCTCGAGGTCGTAGAAGAGCGTCCGGCCGTGGGTCACGGCGAACGGGCCGTCGATCGCCATCGGCTCGTAGACGCCGGTGTAGCCGTGGCCTTCGTCGAGGTGCTTCTCGGCGAGCCACTCCGCGGTGATCGCGGCACGGCCCGTTGCCCGGATCCGGAACGGGTGGATCCAGACCGCGTCCTCAGTCCACAGATCCGCGATTGCCGCCTCGTCGTACGACCGCCACGCGGCAACGTAGGCGTCGAGCCAGCGCTGGACCATCGCCCGATCTGGGGTGAACGAGTCCGGCGGCGCACCGTGCCAGTCGGGCAGCGTCGGGCGAGGTTCCATCAGGCGCCGATCGTACGCCTGCGCGGCTGCACCTCGAAGATCCGGCTCTCAACGACCGGGCGGTCCTCGAGGGTGGTCGTCGTCGAGACCGGATACGCCGCGAGCTGGACGAATCCGACGTCGCCGGCTTTCGGCAGGTATTTTCGCCCGGGGTCGCCCACGATCACGCGCGTGCCGCTATCCGCGGCCTGAAGCAACCACGGGAGGACGCGATCGGCGAGCGGGCTCTCGTACCAGGTGTCGGCCGCGAGCAGGACGTCGACCGCGGGCGGCGGCTCGCCGAGGAGATCCTCGAGGATGAAGGTGACGTGAACGCGGTTAGCCCGCGAGTTCAGGTCGACCGCGGCCTCCGCGAACGGATCGACGTCGACGGCGACGACGCGCTGCGCTCCCGCCTGGGCCGCAACGATCGCGACGAGGCCGCTGCCCGTGCCGAGATCGAGAACCGTTCGTTCCGCGACGACATCCGGATTGGTCTGCAGCCACCGTGCGAGACCCAGTCCACCGGCCCACGCGAACGCCCAGAACGGGATCGGTGGGCCGTCGACGCCGAGGGCCTCCTCGACCGCATGCCACAGCGGCTCGAGCGCATCGGCGAGATGCAGCCTGAGCCCGGGCACCCCGGCGACGTCCTGCAAACGCGTGTGCCGCTGGACGAAGACGCGCCGATGAGACCGAGGCAGGCGCCGTGGAGCGTGTCGATCGGCCGGCATGAGCGCCCGGAGCGTACTCGTCTGGCGGTCCGGCTCGGATAGACTCCGGCACCGTGGCCATTTCCCAGGACCGGCTCCGCAACTTTTCGATCATCGCCCACATCGATCACGGGAAGTCCACGCTCGCCGACCGTCTTCTCGAGCTGACCCACACGATCGATGCCCGGCAAATGACGAGCCAGGTCCTCGATTCGATGGATCTCGAGCGCGAGAAGGGCATCACGATCAAGGCTCGCGCCGTGCGGCTGGAATACGAGGCCAGGGATGGTCAACGCTACGGCCTGAACCTCATCGACACGCCCGGCCACGTCGACTTCGCCTACGAGGTCAGCCACAGCCTCCAGGCGTGCGAAGGCGCGATCCTCGTCGTCGACGCGACCCAGGGCATCGAGGCCCAGACGCTCGCCAACGTCCACCTTGCGCTGCGCGAGGGCCTGACGCTGATCCCCGTGCTCAACAAGATCGACCTGCCCTCGGCCGATCCCGACACGATCATCGAGGAGCTCGAGAACGTCCTCGCGATCCCCCGCGAGGAGGTCATCCTCGCGAGCGCCAAGGACGGGACCGGCGTCCCCGACATCCTCGAGGCGATCGTCGAGCGGATTCCCGCCCCGAAGGGCGATCCGAGCAAGCCGCTCCGTGCGCTGATCTTCGACAGCCATTACGACGCGTACAAGGGCGTCGTGACCTACGTCCGACTGGCCGAAGGCACGCTCCACGCCCACGACGACATCCGCCTCATGGGATCGGGTGCGACCGCAGAACCCCTCGAGCTGGGCGTCTTCCGGCCCCAGCTCGTGCCGGTCAAGCAGCTCCAGGCCGGCGAGGTCGGCTACGTCGCGACCGGGCTGAAGAACGTCCGCGAAGCGCAGGTCGGGGACACCGTCACGACGGCGGCGAGGCCCGCCCAGGAGCCGCTCCCCGGTTACCAGCCGGCCAAGAGCCTCGTGTTCGCCGGCATCTACCCGGTCAGCGGCGAGGACTATCCGCTGCTCCGCGAAGCCCTCGAGAAGCTGCACCTGAACGACGCGAGCTTCACGTACGAGCCCGAGAGCTCGGTGGCGCTCGGGTTCGGCTTCCGCTGCGGCTTCCTGGGTCTGCTCCACATGGAGATCGTCCAGGAGCGCCTCGAGCGCGAGTTCGACCTCGACCTGATCGCGAGCGCGCCGTCGGTCGAGTACCGGGTGACGCTCCAGCACGGCCGGGGCGAGGTCGCGGTCGACAACCCCTCGCTGCTGCCGAGCCCCAGCGACATCGAGGAGATCCGCGAGCCATGGGTCAAGCTCAGCGTTGTCACCCCGTCGACCTACATCGGGCCGCTCATGGAGCTCTCGACGAACCGCCGCGGCACGTTCCAGAACATGGAGTACCTCGATCCCAACCGCGTCGTCCTCCATTTCGAGATGCCGCTCGCAGAGCTGATCGTCGACTACTTCGACCAGCTGAAGAGCCGCAGCCAGGGCTACGCGTCGATGGACTACGAGGAGCTGGGCTACCGGGCGGCGAACCTTGCGAAGGTCGACATCCTCGTCAACGGCGAGCCGGTCGATGCGCTCAGCCTGATCGTCCACCGCGACAAGGCCCAGTCGGCCGGCCGGGCGCTGACCGAACGGCTCAAGCAGTTGATCCCCCGGCAGATGTTCGAGATCCCCATCCAGGCGGCTATCGGCAGTAACGTCATCGCCCGCGAAACCGTCCGAGCGATGCGCAAGAACGTCCTCGCCAAGTGCTACGGTGGCGACATCACCCGGAAGCGGAAGCTGCTCGAGAAGCAGAAAGAGGGAAAGCAGCGCATGAAGCGGGTCGGGTCGGTCGAGATCCCGCAGGAGGCGTTCCTCGCGATGCTCCGCATGGACGAGGGCTGAGCGGGCGTGGACGAGTGGCTCCCGACGCTTCAGCGGATGATCGCCGCGGGCCTCGCCCTCCTGCTGGTGATGCTTCGCCTCGAGGCCGAGCGGTTCAGCGCCGCGGAGTACGACGAGGACCACGACGGACGACCGCCCTCCTTCCGGCGCCGGATCGCGTGGTATGGCATCGGCTTCGCGCTGATCGCCGGGATCCTGTTCATCCATCCCGCCGCCCGCGAGGAGTTCATGCTCGGGGCTGGCGACGACCGGGTGAAGACGCTCGCCTATGCATTCCTGTACGGCCTGGTCGGAGTCGCGGTCGCGGTCGCGGTCGCGCTCTATCGCTATCGCCGCGTCCGGCTGCCTGACATCTGGTCCTACCCGGGTGCGTTGATCAACGCGGTGTCGACCGCGCTCATCGACGAGGTGACGTTCCGTGGCGCGCTCTTCGGCCTGCTCCTGGCGACCGGTCTCAACCCGAGCGTCGCCAACGTGATTCAGGCCCTCGTCTACACGCTCGCCACGCGCCTGGGCGCTCCGGGTCGCAACCGCTACATGCTCGTCATGGCGCTCGCGGTTGGCCTCGTCGGCGGCTGGATCACGGGCGTGACCGGCGGGATCGCGGCGGCGTTCCTCGGCCATTCGGTGACGCGCTTCGCGGTGTTCCTCACGACGGGTCATGCCGGCCAGTTCCTCCCGCGCGGCCGCGAGGAAGAGGAGATCGACAAGAAGCGCCGCCCGCCGGACGGCTGGCGCGTGATCGGGCCGCGGGAGCCGGCACAGCGCGATCGGTGACGGCTCCCGGAGCTCGCCCGGGGACCGCGCAGCCATCGCCACCGGTCGCCCTCTACGTCCACATCCCGTTCTGCGTCTCCGTCTGTCCGTACTGCGACTTCGTGGTGTACGCGGGCTCGGCCGCGCGCGGGCCGCGGAACCGCGTGGCGGAGCTGCTGGGGGCCCTTTCGGCGGAGCTCGAGCTCCGGGCCGACGCACTCGACGAGCGATTCGGCGAGCGCGCGCCGCTCGTGTCGCTCTACCTCGGCGGGGGCACGCCGTCGTTGATCCCGGCCGACGAGATTGCCCGACTCGTCGAGCTCGCGGGTCGCCGCTTCGGGCTCGCGCCTGACGCCGAGGTGACGCTCGAGGCGAACCCCGGCCCGGACGAGCGCGGTGACGCCGCGGCGCTCGCCCGGGCAGGCATCACGAGAGTGTCGATCGGCGCACAGAGCCTTGACCCCGGGGAGCTTCGTCGCCTCGGCCGCCGCCACCGGCCCGACGACGTGACCGACGCGGTTGCGGCGGCGCGCGCCGGCGGGATCGGATCGGTCAACGTCGACCTCGTCTACGACGTCCCGGGCGGCTCCGTCGCGACCTGGATGGCGACGCTGGACGCGGCAGTCGAACTCGCACCGGATCACCTCTCCCTCTACGCCCTGACCCTCGACGATCCCGACGCGGAGGGCCTGACGGGCGTCGAGGGCGACCATCTGCCGTCGACCGCCGGGGCGCGCCGCTGGCGGGCCACCGCCAGACCCGAGCAGGACGAGGACCGGGCCGCCGCGGAGTACCACCACGCGGTCGTCCGATTGGCGGACGACGGCTGGCGTGGCTACGAGATCTCGAACTGGGCGCGACCGGGGCACGAGAGCCGCCACAATCTCGCGTACTGGCGACGCGAGCCGTACGAGGCGGTCGGCCCGGGGGCGCACGCGTTCGACGGCGCTACCCGCCGCTGGAACGCCGCGCGTCTCGACCGCTACGTCGCGGCGCTGGCGGAGCATGCGCTTCCACCCGGCGGCGCCGAGTCGATCGATCCCGAGACCGCTGCCGCGGAAGCCGCGATCCTTGGCCTCAGGCTCGACACCGGATTGCCACTCGAGGCCGCGACGGAGCCACCGCTTGGCGACTGGTTCGGGTGGGCGCTCGCGGCCGAGCTCCTCGCCGTGACCGAAACGGACCGGATCGTCCTGACGACGCGCGGCCGGCTGCTCTCGAACGAGCTGTTTTCCCGGCTGGTCTGAGGCAACGCGAACGGCAGCTGCGCGTGGCAGAATGCTGCCCAGAGCTTTGACACTCCGCTCTCCGGACTGCTAAAGTTCGTTAGCACTCTCGACCATAGAGTGCTAACTCCCTGGCACATACGAGAGGCACCACGTTGGCGCGACGCGTCCGCACCGCCGGCTCGCTGGATCCTCGTTCACAGTCGATCCTTCGGGCGGTCATCGAGGAATACGTCGACACCGCGACACCCGTCGGTTCCGCGGCGCTCGTCGAGCGCTACGGTCTTGGCGTGTCGAGCGCGACCGTGCGCAACATCCTGTCCGATCTCGAATCGGCCGGGCTCCTGACCCACCCCCACACGTCCGCGGGGCGCGTCCCGACCGACGCGGGGTACCGCTACTTCGTCGAATCGATCGCCGACAGCGCGATCCTGCCGCCCGTCGAGCAGCTGATGATCCGCCACCAGTTCGGCCAGGTGCAGCACGCCAGCGAGCAATGGTTCCGCCTCGCGGCGACGATCCTCGCCGCAGCGAACCGGACCGCCGCGATCGTGACGCCCGCGAAGCCGCGGACGGCCCACGTCCGCCGGATCGACCTCGTCTCGATCTCCGAGCGGCTCGCGAGCCTGATCATCGTGTTCCGCGAGGGAGCGGTCCGCCAGGTGCTCGTCACGCTGCCGGACGCGACCGAGCAGCAGGACCTCACGCGGGCCGCCGTGATCCTCGACGGAATCATGGCCGGCCGCACGGCGGCCGATGCCGATCGGGCGCTCGCGAGGATCGATTCGAGCGGTCCCATCGGCAGCCTGGTCGACGTCGTCGGCCAGCGCGTCCTCGCCGCCGTCCGCGACTACGACGCCAGCCCGATCGAGGAGGTCTTCAGCGACGGCCTCCTTCATGTCATGGATGCGCCCGAATTCGATCGGAGCGAGAAGCTCCGCCGCGTGTTCGCGGCGCTCGAGAACCGCTCGTACCTGGGTGGCCTGTTCGACTCGATCGCCGGATCGGGCCGGGTCCAGGCATTCATCGGCGCCGAAAACGGCCCCGACGAGATGCGCGACGTCTCGCTCGTCCTCGCCTCGTATGGCGAGCCGAGCCGGGCCGTCGGCGTCGTCGGTGTGCTCGGGCCGACGCGCATGGCGTATCGCCAGGCGATCGGGACGGTCCGGTTCGTCTCGGGTCTGATGAACGAGCTCGTCGCCCACATCCAGGCCTGACCGATGACCACGACCACGACCACGACGACGGACCACGAACAACGTCGACCGGGAGGAGCCGCATGAGTCAACGTACGAGGGCCCAGGAGCGGGCCGACGAGATCGACATCTCGCCGACGAAGCTCCTGGCCGACATCGAGGCGCTCACCGGGGAGCGCGACGCCGCCCGGCAGAAGGCCGACGAATACCTCGCCGGCCTCCAGCGGGAGCGGGCCGAGTTCGCGAACTACCGGCGCCGGACGGCCGAGGAGCGGGAGCAGATGCTCGGCCTCGCCGGTGAGGACCTGATCCGGAAGGTCCTCGCGCTCGCCGACGACTTCGACCGGGCGATCGATGCCCGGCCCGCCGAGATCGCCACGGATCCGTGGGTCGAGGGGGTCGCCGCGATCGACCGCAAGCTCCGGGCGCTGCTCGAGAGCGAGGGTGTGAGCCAGATCGAGGCCTCGCCGGGCACACCGTTCGATCCTCGCGAGCACGAGGCGATCGCCTCGGTGCCGGGCACCGAGCGCGGTGACGGCGAGATCGTCGAGGAGGTCCGCCGGGGCTACCGCCTCCGCGACCGCGTCGTCCGGCCGGCGCTCGTCGCCGTAGCCGCATCGTCCGACGGGGCGGCACCCGAGGCGGGCGAAGCCGCCACCAACGAATCACCAAAGCTGAACTGATCCACTACCGACAACGACAGGAGAGACACCACAGATGGCCAAGATCATCGGCATCGACCTCGGGACGACGAACAGCGTCGTCGCGGTGATGGAGGGCGGCGAGCCCACCGTCATCGCCTCGGCGGAGGGCGGTCGGACCGTCCCGTCCGTCGTCGCCTTCACGAAGACCGGCGAGCGGCTCGTCGGCCAGCTGGCGAAGCGCCAGGCGGTCACGAATCCCGCCAACACCATCTACTCCATCAAGCGCTTCATGGGTCGCCGCTGGGACGACCCCGAGACGAAGCGCGCCAGGGAGCTCGTCAGCTACACCGTCGAGAAGGACCCCAAGAGCGACGGCGTCGTCGTCAAGGTCGCCGACAAGACCTACACGCCGCCCGAGATCAGCGCGATGATCCTCCAGAAGCTCAAGGCCGACGCGGAGGCGTATCTCGGCGACAAGGTCACCGAGGCCGTCATCACCGTCCCGGCCTACTTCGACGACACGCAGCGCCAGGCGACGAAGGACGCCGGCCGGATCGCGGGTCTCGAGGTCAAGCGCATCATCAACGAGCCCACCGCGTCGGCGCTTGCCTATGGCCTCGACAAGAAGCACGACGAGAAGATCGCCGTGTACGACCTGGGTGGCGGCACGTTCGACATCTCGATCCTCGAGCTGGGTGAGGGCGTCTTCGAGGTCAAGGCCACGAACGGCGACACCCATCTCGGCGGCGACGACTTCGACCAGCGCGTCATCGAGTGGCTGCTGGCCGAGTTCAAGAAGGATCAGGGCATCGACCTCTCCAAGGATCCCCAGGCGCTCCAGCGCCTGAAGGAGGCCGCGGAGAAGGCGAAGATCGAGCTGTCGACCACGTCCTCGACCGAGATCAACCTGCCCTACATCACCGCGGACGCCTCCGGGCCCAAGCACCTCGTCGTGACGCTCTCCCGGGCCAAGCTCGAGGAGCTCGTCCGCGACCTGATCGAGAAGACCCGCAAGCCGGTCGAGGCCGCGCTCAAGGACGCCGGCCTCAAGGCGACCGACATCGACGAGGTGATCCTCGTCGGTGGCCAGACCCGGATGCCCGCGGTCGTCGACGCCGTCAAGGACATGTTCAACGGCAAGGAGCCCCACAAGGGCGTCAACCCGGACGAGGTCGTCGGCATCGGCGCCGCGATCCAGGCCGGGGTCCTCGCCGGCGACGTCAAGGACGTCCTGCTGCTCGACGTGACGCCACTCTCGCTCGGCATCGAGACGCTTGGTGGCGTGACGACGAAGCTGATCGAGCGGAACACGACGATCCCGACCTCGAAGTCGCAGGTCTTCTCGACCGCGTCCGACCAGCAGTCGCAGGTCGAGATCCGGGTCCTCCAGGGCGAGCGCGAGTTCGCCGCGGACAACAAGACGCTGGGCACGTTCATCCTCGACGGCATCCCGCCGGCGCCCCGGGGCGTGCCCCAGATCGAGGTCACGTTCGACATCGACGCCAACGGCATCCTCGACGTGCGGGCCAAGGACCGGGCGACCGGCAAGGAGCAGCAGGTCCGCATCACCGCGTCCTCGATGCTGTCGAAGGACGACGTCGACAAGATGGTCCGCGAGGCGTCCGAGCACGCCGACGAGGACCGCCAGCGGCGCGAAGAGGTCGAGACCCGCAACCAGGCGGAGCAGCTGACCTACCAGGCCGAGCGGACCGTCAAGGATCTCGGCGACAAGGTGTCGTCCGAGGACAAGGCGGAGATCGAGAACCAGGTGTCGTCGCTCCGCGAGGCACTGAAGGGCTCCGACATGTCGGCGATCACGACCGGCGCGACGGCCCTGGCCGAGACGCTCAACCGGGTGTCCACGGCGGCCTACCAGGCGTCCGCGTCGGAGGCCGGCGGCAACGGAACCGACGGGACTGGCGGCGAGACCGAGGGCGGAGAGCCCGAGGGCGAGCCGGCCGGAGCCGCTGCCGGCGGCGCCGCCGACGAGACGGTCGAGGGCGAGTTCAAGGAAGTCTGACCGAGGAGCATCCCGCGCCACACGGCGAGGCCGGTCCCGAAACCCGGGACCGGCCTCGCGATTCCCGTGACGTGCGACCCCCGGCGCGTCGCGGAATCGACAGTCCGACGGGCGCCGTCGCGAGTACGATGCGCCGAGGCGCCGGCCCGTCACCAGCAGCCCTGCCGAGCGCCACGACGTCCTGCCGGGGCGGAGGAGAGTCCGATGGTGCGTGGCACTCGGCGGACCGGCGCGTGCCTGGTCGCTGCCTTGGTGATCATCGCCGCGGTCGCGGCATGCAGCGGGTCCGGTTCCGCGCCGACCGCCGATCCGACGAAGGACAAGCTCGCCCAGATCCAGGCTCGCGGAACGCTGGTGGGGTATGCGGAGCTCGATTACCCGCCGCAGTCGATCCGGAACGAGGGCGTACCTCGGGCGACCGAGACGAAGTGCCTCCCGAACCAGATCACCGCCCAGGAAGTGACCGGCTTCGACATCGAGACCACGAAGCTCGTCGCGAAGAAGCTCGGCGTCGAGGCCTGCTTCGTCCAGCCGACGTTCACCGAGATAACCGCCGGGAACTGGACCGACCGGCTCGACATCGCCTACGCGTCCGGCGCGATCAACGCCACGCGGATGGAACACCTCTGGATGACGCAGCCCTACTACTACATCCCGCAGGTGTTCGTGGTCGCGGAGGACTCGCCGTACCAGAAGCCGTCGGATCTGGACGGAAAGACGATCGGGACGTGCACGAGCTGCACGGTCGAGTCATACCTCCAGGGGACGCTCGAGATCCCGGGCGTCGACCTCGTCCAGAAGGTGAAGGACCCCGAGCTTGCCGGCTACGAGACCGAGGCGCCCGGCATCGACGCGCTGGGCAATGGTGAGCTCGACGCGTTTCTGACGTCAGAGCCGGTGGCCAAGGAAGCGATCGCCGCAGGCAAGGCCCTCCGGATCCTCGACGAGACCGCGTTCTCGATGTACCCGTCCGGGTTCGTCGACAAGGGCTCCGGTCTTGCGGTCAAGCCGTTCGTCGACCGCGTCAACGAGATCCTCCGGGCTGCGCATGCCGACGGCACGATGAAGGCGCTCTCCGAGGAGTGGTTCAAGACCGATTACACGACGCAGGCCGGGGCGTTCGATCTGTCCGTGCTCGATCAGGAGGTCAAGTGATGAGGCGCATCGCCGCGCTGGCGATCCTCGGCCTGCTTGCCGCCTGCAGCGGAACAGCGTCGTCGCCTGCCGCACCGACCGCGGACCCGGCGAAGGACAAGCTGGCCCAGGTCCTGGCGCGCGGCACGCTCGTCCTCTGGACCGACCTCGAGTACCCGCCACAGTCCTTTGCCGTCGAGGGCGCGACGCGGGCGGCCGAGACGAAGTGCACCCCGAACCAGCTGACCGGCCCCGAGGTCTCCGGCTACGACGCCGAGACCGGCAAGCTCGTCGCCGCCGCGATGGGCCTCGAGCCGTGCTTCGTCAGCACCCCGTTCGATTCGATGATCGGTGGCAGCTGGGGCGACCGGTTCGACGTCGCGTGGGCGTCAGGTGCCATCACGGTGTCCCGGATGGAGACGCTCTACGTGACCCAGCCGTACTACTCAACGCCGGCCACCTTCTTTGTGGGAACGAGCTCCTCGGTGACGAAGCCGGAGGAGCTCTCCGGCAAGGAGATCGGGGCGTGCTCGGGCTGCACCCACGACCAGTACCTGCGCCGAACGCTGGAACTGCCAGGCGCGACGATCGACTGGCTCGTCGATGACCCGCAGATCGTGACCTACAACCAGGAGCTGCCCGGGCTCGAGGACACCGCGAACGGCGAGATCGACGCGTTCCTCTGCAGCGAGCCGGTCGGGCTGGGGGCGATCAAGGACGGCGCGGCGCTGCGCGAGCTCGAGACACCCGCGTACTACACGCAAAAGTCGGGCTACATCGATCGCGACCTTGCGCTCGACCCGAAGGCCTTCATCGATCGGATCAGTGCCGAGGTCAGCGGCCTCCACGCGGCGGGCAAGCTCAAGGCGCTGTCGCAGGAGTTCTTCGGATCCGACTATGCCACGCCGGCGGGGTCGTTCGACCTCTCGGCCGTGGGCCAGACCGTTCCCTAGTCGCGGTGGCATCGGCGTGACCGCGGGCTTGCTGAGGCCGTTCCGTCGCAGCCTCCGAGCGCGCCTCGTCGGCTCGTTCCTGCTCCTCTCGATCGTCACGGTCGGCGTCGTCGGCGCCGTCGTGTACGTCCGGGCGACCGACGACCTGACCGAATCGGTCTTCGAGCGGCTCGACGCGATCGCCGGCATCAAGGCCGACGCGCTCGACCGCTGGGTCGACGAGCAGAGCCGGAACGTCGTGTTTGTCGGCGTGATGCCAGGTGTCGGCGATGACGCCCGCGACTTCCTCGACGACGCGACGCCTGCCGCTGACCGGGGAGCCGCGGAAGACCGTCTTCGCGAAGTCCTCAGGAAGGTCGTCTCGCAGACCGCCGACGCCGAGGAGATCTACATCCTCGACCTCGATGGCACTGTCGAGCTGTCGACCCTGGCGGACCACGAGGGCATATCTCAGGCAGACGAGGAGTTCTTCGCGCGAGGTTCCTCGCACACGACGGTCCAGAACGCGTACCAGTCGACGTTGACGAATCTGCCGACGATCACCGTCGCGACGCCGTTGTTCGATCAGGACGGCTATGGCCGGCGCGTCGCGGTCATCGCCGCGAATCTCAGCCTGCAGCGCGTCGACCGGATCGTCCAGGAGCGGACGGGCCTGGGATCGACCGGTCAGGCCTACCTCGTCGGGGCCGACGGCAAGCTGATCCAGGGCTCGACAACGCGGGACGGCGGCGTTCGGCAATCGGTCGCGATCGACGCCGTCAAGGCCGGCCAGTCGGGGCGCGGGCTCTACACCGACATCTACGGCCAGCCGGTCGTCGGCGTCTACCGCTGGATGGCCGACCACGGAGCCGGCCTCGTCGCGGAGATGACCCAGGACGAGGCGTTCGGATCCGCCCGCCAGCTGGCGTTGACGATCGGGCTGGTGGGCCTCGTTTCGGCTCTGCTCCTCGCCCTCGCGATCGCGCTCGTCGCCCGCCGGGTGACCGGGCCGATCCTCTCGCTCGCTGCCACGGCGAGTCGCGTCCAGGGCGGCGACCTCCAGGCGACGTCGGGCATCCAGGCCGAAGACGAGGTTGGTGCGCTGGCCGTCGCGTTCGACGAGATGACGGCTCAGCTCCGGGAGAACGTCGAAACGCTCGAGCGGCGGGTCGAGGAGCGGACCTCGGAGCTGACGACGGCCCTCGACGCTCTGGCCGAGAGCGAGCAGCGGTTCCGCCGCCTGGTCGAGGAGCTGCCCCTCGCGGTGTACATGGATCCGCCCGGCGAGCCGATGGGCGCGTCCCTCTACGTAAGCCCACCGATCGAGAAGATGTTCGGCTACCCGATGGATGACTGGAAGCGGGAGGGATTCTTCGGAACGATCATCCACCCCGACGATCGCGAGTGGGTCGAGAGCAACGTCAACGCGCGAGCGAGCGAGTATCGGATCCTGACCAAGGACGGCCGGACGGTGTGGGTGCGCGACGACGCCAACATCGTCCAGGACGCCGAAGGCAACCCGGAGTATCTGCTGGGCTTCTTCGTGGACACGACCGAGCAGAAGGCCGCAGAGGCCGAGCTACGGCGCCAGAAGCAGTACTTCGAGTCGCTCGTCGGCGTCAGCCCGGTCGCGGTCGTGACGATGGACGCAAGCGAGCGTGTCTCCGGCTGGAACCCGGCGGCGACAGCGCTGTTCGGGTATTCAGAGGACGAGGCGATCGGCCGGCCGATCGCCGACCTCATCCTCCGCTCCGACGAGCTCCGGGCCCAGGGCGAGGACCTGACCCGGCGGGCCCTCGAGGACGGCCGCGTGCAGCTGATCGCGCAACGGATGCGCAAGGATGGGTCGCTGCTGGACGCCGAGATCGTGATGGTCCCGCTCGTGATCGACGGAGAGCACCTCGGCTACTACGCGATCTACCACGACATCACGGAGCTCGTTGCGGCGCGTCGCGACGCCGACGCGGCGAACCAGGCCAAGAGCGCGTTCCTCGCCGCGATGAGCCACGAGATCCGGACGCCGATGAATGCCGTGATCGGCATGAGCGGGCTCCTGCTCGATACGCCGTTGAACGATGAGCAACGCGACTACGGCGAGACGATCCATACCTCGGGCGAGGCGCTGCTGACGATCATCAACGACATCCTCGACTTCTCGAAGATCGAGGCCGGCCGGTTCGAGCTGGACAGCCATCCGCTGTCGCTCGCCGCAACGGTCGAGGGCGCGCTCGACGTGATGGGTCCGGTCGCCGCCAAAAAGGGCCTGGAGCTGGCGTACGCGCTGGAGCCCTCGCTCCCCGCCTGGATGGTCGGCGACGCGGGCCGGCTCCGCCAGATCGTCCTGAACCTGCTCTCGAACGCAATCAAGTTCACCGAGACCGGCGAGGTCGTCGTCCGGGTGACGGGCGAGCCGCTCGCCGAAGGCCGGGGCCGGTGGGAGCTCCGGCTGGCGGTGTCCGACTCCGGGATGGGCATCCCGAACGACAAGATCGGCCGCTTGTTCCAGTCCTTCAGCCAGGCTGACGCCACGATCGCGCGACGCTACGGCGGCACGGGCCTGGGCCTGGCGATCAGTCGCCGCCTCGCGGAGCTCATGGATGGCTCGCTGATCGCCGAGAGCACAGGCGTGCCCGGCGAGGGCAGCACCTTCACGCTCACGATCCGGGTCCCGGAGGCCACGACTCCCGAACCGCTGGCGGCGCCGGCTCGACCGGACGCTCTCGTTGGCAAACGGGTGCTCGTCGTCGACGACAACACCGCCAATCTGCAGATCCTCGTCGCCCAGCTCTCGGGCTTTGGTCTGACTCCCACGGCCGTCTCCTCGCCCGCGGAAGCAGTCGACCTGGCCCGCACGGCCGAGGCGTTCGACGTGATCGTCACGGATCTCCGGATGCCGACGATGGACGGCCTCCAGCTCGCCGCGGCGATCCGGAGTGCGCTGGGACCGGCGACTCCACCGATCGTGCTGCTGTCCTCGGCCGGCCACCGTGACCGCGCCGCCGATGGCGTTGCAGCGGTCCTGGTCAAGCCCGTCAAGCCCGCAGCGCTTCGCGACGCGCTGGCAGCGGCGCTGGCCGGTGAGGCAGTGACGGCCGTCGCGAGGACTCCCGCTCGCTCGCCCCATGCACCGGAGACCGACGCATCGCTCGGGATCCGACATCCGTTGCGCGTCCTGCTCGCCGAGGACAACGCGGTCAATCAGAAGCTCGCGACGCGATTGCTCGAGCGGATGGGCTACACGGCCGACATCGCGAACGACGGCCGCGAGGCGATCGCGAGCCTTGCGGACGGGACGTACGACGTCGTCCTGATGGACGTGCAGATGCCGGAGGTGGACGGGCTCGAGGCGACGCGCCAGATCCGGGAGCGCTGGCCCGGCCGGCAGATCCGGATCATCGCGATGACCGCGAACGCGATGGAGGGCGACCGCGAGACGTGCCTCGCGGCCGGCATGGACGACTACCTCTCGAAGCCGATCCGCCCGGCCGAACTCGCAGCCGCACTGCTTGCGGCGCCGTCCACGGGCGACACCCCGGCCGACGCTCCGGTGGAAGCCGGGACCTGAGGGGCGCCATCCGACCCCGACGGATGGCCTCGCCGCGCCTCTAGACTCGCGGAGTGACTGCCGGTTCGCGGATGTATCCCGTCGTGACGCGGCGCCGGTTGCGGCGACGACCGCGGACACCGGCGGCGGTGCTGGTCACCGGATTCGCGATCCTGATCGCGGTCGGGACGGGCCTGCTGTTCCTGCCGATCTCGCGCGCCGCGGGCGAACCGGCGGACCTCGTGGTCGCGTTCTTCACGGCAACATCCGCCGTCTGCGTGACCGGTCTCGTGGTCGTGGACACCGCCACCGCATGGAGCCCGTTCGGTCAGCTCGTTGTCCTCGGCCTCGTGCAGGTCGGCGGTTTCGGCTTCATGACCGGGTCGACGCTGCTGCTCCTGCTGTTCGTCGGCGGCCGCGTCGGCCTGCGCGACCGGATCCTTGCCCAGGCCGCGACCGGCGACCTGGACCTCGGTGGCGTGATCGACATCGTCCGACGGATCGCCCTGTTCACGATCCTCGTCGAGGCCACCGGCGCTGCCGTGCTGTTCGCGGCGTTCCTCGGCGAGGCGCGGGAAGTTGGGCAGGCCGCCTGGTACGCCGTGTTCCACGCGATCTCGGCGTTCAACAACGCCGGCTTCGATCTGTTCGGCGGATTCCAGAGCGTGGCCCGGTACGCGACCAGCCCGGTCGTGCTGCTGACGCTGGGTGGCCTCATCGTCCTCGGCGGCCTGAGCGTCGCGATCGTCGCCGACGTGCTCGCGAGACGGCACTGGGGCCGGCTGGCGCTCGAGTCGAAGGTCGTGCTGTTGACGACACTCGTCCTCCTCGTCGCGGGCGCCGTCGCATTCGCGGCGCTCGAATGGTCGAACCCCGCGACGCTCGGCTCGATTCCGGTCGAGCATCGGCCGCTGAATGCGCTGTTCGAGTCGGTGACGCTTCGCAGCGGCGGCTTCGCGGTGATCAATCAGGGCCGCCTGGGCGAGGCCGCGCTCTTCGTCGCGATGGCCCTGATGTTCATCGGCGGCGCGTCGGGATCGACGGCCGGCGGCATCAAAGTCAACACGTTCTCGGTGCTGCTGATCGCGATCCTCTCGACGGTGCGCGGTCGCCCGTCGGCGGAGGCATTCGGCCGGCGGGTGCCGCACGAGCTCATCTACCGGGCGCTCTCGGTCGCGCTCCTCTCGATCGCGTTCGTGTTCGTCGTCGCGCTCGGCCTGGAAGTCCTCGCCGGGACCTCGTTCGTCGACACGACGTTCGAAGCGATCTCGGCGTTCGGGACCGTCGGACTCTCGACCGGAATCACGCCGGAGATGCCGCCGCCGGCGCAGATCCTCGAAGCGGGCGCGATGTTCGTCGGCCGGCTCGGGCCGTTGACGCTCGCCCTCGCCCTTGCCTCACGCCAACGGCCGGTCCTGTACCGGCCCGCCCTCGAATCGATGCGGATCGGCTGACGCCGACCGAGCTGGAGGAGCCACGATGAAGCAATCGGTACTCGTCATCGGCCTCGGCCGGTTCGGGATGGCCGCCGCGCGCGAACTGATGTCGATCGGTCACGAGGTGCTCGCGGTCGACCGCGACGAGGCGCTCGTCAACGACATCGCGCCCGACGTCACGTCCGCCGTCCAGGCGGATGCGAGCGACGTGGATGCGCTCGAAGCGCTCGGGGCGGCGGATTTCGATCACGCGATCGTGGCGATCAGCGGCGACGCCCAATCGAGCATCTTCGCGACGATGGCGCTCCGGAACCTCGGCGTCGGCAACGTCGTGGCGAAGGCGGGAACCGCGCTCCACGGCTCGATCCTCGAGCGGGTCGGCGCAACCCGGGTTGTCTTTCCGGAGCTCGAGATGGGGACCCGGATCGCGCACGCCTTCGCGTCGCGCCACGTCGCCGACTACCTCGATATCGCGCCGGGCTCGGGGATCGTCCGGTTCGCCGTGCCCGACGAGTGGGTGGGGCAGACGCTCGACGATCTCGACATCCCGGGGCGGGGTCTCACGCTCATCGCGCTTCGCCACGGCGATCGGCTCGTCGTCTCGCCCGCCGGCAGCACGCCCGTGGCGGGCGGTGACGAGCTCGTCGTGATCGGCCCGGACGATCGCCTCGACGCGCTCGAACCGGGTTAAGGGCCTGCTCAGCCGACGAAGAGGTCGACCGTCGGTGCGAGCGCCGAGATCGCGAGCACGGCCAGATACGCGCCGATCAGCAGCAGCCCGGCATACAGGTGGACCTTGATGTTCACGCCCATGATCGCCATGAGCCCGTACGGGTTGTCGTAGTTCGGGTCGAGGCCGCGCGACACCTGCAGCGCGAGTGGGATCGTGAGCAGTGCGAGGAGCGCCGTCAGCGGCAGCAACCCCGTCGCCACGCCGACGACGACGATCGCGTAGGCGGCCGCGACCGTGACGCGGTAGCCGGTGATCACGGTGATCTTCGAGAACCGCACGGGGAGCGTCCGCTTGCCGGCACGGGCGTCGCCGCGGCGATCGGGGATCTCGTTCACGTACAGGATCAGGGCGACGAGGAGGGCGATCGGCAATGAGGCCACAAGGGCCTGGGTCGTCACCGTTCCGCCGGTCTGGACGACGTATGCGCCGAGCAGCATGAGCGGCCCGAAGCCGACCGCGACCGCAATCTCGCCGAGCCCGCGGTAGACGAGCTTGAGGGGCGGCGCGGTATAGGCGAGGCTGACGACGATCCCGACGATGCCGATGACGAGGAGTGCAGCCGACGGCCGCAGCGCGAGCAGGATCAGCCCGACCACCGCCGCGGCGATGTAGAACCCGGCGGCGATCATGCCCACGCGCCGCCGCGACACGAGGCCGTACTGGATGACCCGCGAGCCGCCTGAGAACTGGGTCGGCGTGACGTTGAGGTCGTCGGCACCCTGGACGGTGTCGAAGTAGTCGTTCGCGACGTTGAGCCCGAGCTGGACGCACGCCGCGCCGATGATGGTCAGCACCGCGGACAGGAGGTCGAACGAGCCCTCGCTCGCGGCGATGACGATGCCGAGGATGACCGGCACGATCGTCGCCGACAGGAACGGCAGGCGCGTGGTGCGAAGGGCGAGCCAGCCGAACGACAGCTTCGGGCGGATCGGCGTCCCGCGCTCGGCGGACAGGGCGTCGAAGTAGCGCCGTGACTGGCCGAGCGAGCGCTCCGAATATTCGAAGAATGGGACCTCGGCTTCGTCCCAGCCCCAGGCGCGGTCGGCGGTCAGCGTCAGGCGCCCGTCGGCCGGATCCGCGGCAATGGAACCCCAGACCGTCACGTGGCGGCGCTCGTCATAGCCGTAGCCGGGCTGGGGCCGGATGTGGGACCCGGTGAGGCTGACGGGCCGGTCGCTCGGGACCGGGAGACCGGCCGGCGCGTCGAAGGTCGCGATTCGGGCGTTGGGCTCGATCCGAGCGACGACGGCCACGTTGACCGGGTAGCCGTCGCCGTCGACGAAGGACAGGACGTGGTGCGGATAGCCGGTCAGGCGGACGAGCCCGTCGAGTGCGTCGAGCGCCGGCGTGCGCCGGTCGTCGGCTGCCGGTGATGCCGTTGTTGTCATCACGCGGCCGCCCTTCCGGCTTCGGTGACGACCGGCGTCGTCGCGGCGTCCCCATCGGACCAATGGAGAATTCGTCGGGGCGTGACTTCGATCAGCGCTCGCTCGAAGAACAGCGGCAGCGCGACGCGCGCCTTGAGGAACGCGACGATCGCCGGCTCCTTCTTCTCCCAGATCGGCAGGATCCGCTCCCAGCCGCCGTGGGGGTCGTCCTCGATGACCCGGGCGTCGCCCTGGATCGTCGCCCGATCCGTCCGGCCTCCGACGGCGATCGGATCCGTGATCGAGACCGCGACCTTGGGGTTCGCCTTGATGTGCTCGAGCTTCCGGCTGAAGAGCGTCGACGACGTCATGTAGATCCGCTCGCCGTCGTACAGCGGGATCAGCGGATAGGTGACCGGCCGGCCGTGACCGTCGACGACGGTCAGCTCGGCGACGAGGGCTGCATCGAGCAGCGCCTCGACGGGCTCAGGAAGCGTGCCCATTCAGGGACTCCGTTGAGGATTCGTGCTTTCGCACTGTAGCACGTTTTCACCCGGGGTCGCAACGGCTTCCTGACAGGCCCTGACGGGACTGTGGGGTACGATCCCCGCCCATGCCCGATGCCGCCCCCACCTCGCTCATCCATGCCCGCGGCCTGACGAAGAAGTTCGGCGACTTCACCGCGGTCGACGCGATCGACTTCGACGTCGCATCCGGCGAATCGTTCGGGTTTCTCGGCCCGAACGGTGCCGGCAAGACCTCGACGATGCGCATGATCGGCTGCGTCTCGCCGATCACGGCCGGGACGCTGACCGTCCTCGACCGCGATCCGGAGCGGGATGGGCCGAACATCCGCGCCCGCATCGGCGTCGTGCCCCAGCAGGACACGCTCGACAACGAGCTGAGCGTCCGCGAGAACCTCTTGATCTACGGCCGGTACTTCGGGCTGTCGCGGGCCGAGTGCGCACGGCGGGCGGACGAGCTCCTCGACTTCGCCCAGCTGACCGAACGGGCCAAGGACCAGGTCGAGCATCTCTCGGGCGGCATGAAGCGGCGCCTGACGATCGCCCGGGCGCTCATCAACGAGCCGTCGCTGCTGCTGCTCGACGAGCCGACGACGGGGCTCGACCCGCAAGCCCGCCACCTGCTCTGGGACCGCCTCTATCGGCTCAAGCAGCAGGGCGTGACGCTCGTCCTCACGACGCACTACATGGACGAGGCCGAGCAGCTGTGCGACCGGCTCGTCGTCATGGACAAGGCGAAGATCGTCGCCGAAGGCTCGCCCCGCCAGCTGATCGAGCGCTACTCGACCCGGGAAGTCACCGAGCTGCGCTTCCCGGTTGGCGTTCAGGAGGCGCTCAACGGCCAGCTCGACGGCATCGCCGAGCGTGTCGAGTATCTGCCGGATCGCGTGCTGCTCTACGCCGACGATGGCGAGGCGGCCGCGGTCGAGGCTCACGCTCGCGGTCTCCAGCCGGAGCAGGTCCTCGTCCGCCGGTCGAGCCTCGAGGACGTCTTCCTGCGGCTGACGGGCCGCTCGCTGATCGAGTAGCTGCCATGGCAGTCATGACCCGCGTCGTCGAGTTCCGGGCGCTGGAGTACCGGCGCACCTTCCGGGCCTCGATCTTCAGCTCCTTCCTCAGCCCCATCCTCTTCCTGACCGCGATGGGCCTTGGTCTTGGGAGCCTTGTCAACCAGTCGAGCGCAGGCAGCGAGGCGCTCGGCGGGCTGACCTACCTCCAGTTCCTCGCTCCGGGTCTCCTCGCCGCGACCGCGATGCAGTCCGCCGCGTTCGAGGCGATGTTCCCGATCATGGGCGGGCTCGTCTGGCAGCGGACGTTCCATGCCATGTACGCCACCCCGATCGGGCCGCGCGACATCGTGCTCGGAAACCTCACCTGGATCGTGATCCGGCTGACGATGATCTCGGCGATCTTCACGGCGGTGATCTTCGTCTTCGGGGCGGCAGCCTCGCCGCTGTTCGTCCTCGCGATTCCGGCGGCGGTGCTCACGGGACTCGCGTTCGCGACGCCGATCGCGGCGTTCTCCGCCACGCAGCGGACGCCCGAGAAGTTCAACGCGGTCTTCCGATTCGGGATCACGCCGCTCTTCCTGTTCTCGGGGACGTTCTTCCCGATCTCGAACCTCCCGCCGTTCCTCCAGCCGATCGCCTGGCTCTCTCCGCTGTGGCACGGCGTCGAGCTGACGCGCGGCCTCGCGCTCGGGACGATCGGCGCGACGCCGCTCCTCGCGCTCGTCCACATCGTGGTTCTCGCGACGCTGGCGGCGGTTGGGCTCGCCTTCGCGTACCGGACGATCGAGGCGAGGCTGGTCCGAGGATGACAAGCCTGCCGCTGCGCCTCACGCCGCTCTTCGGGTTGGGCTCTCGCCGGAGCCGGTTCCTCATCGAGCGGAACATCTACGTCTATCGCAACACCTGGATCGTCATCTTCAGCGGGTTCTTCGAGCCCCTGTTCTACCTCGCCTCGATCGGCTTCGGGCTCGGCGCGCTGATCGGGACCGTGCCCGGCCCCGGTGGCGAGCCGATCTCGTACCAGCTCTTCGTCGCCCCCGCGCTGCTCGCGACGGCCGCGATGCAGGGCGCGATCTCCGAGGCGACGTTCAACTTCTTCTTCAAGCTGAACTACAACAAGACGTTCGAATCGATCCTGTCGACACCGCTGAGTCCGGACGACATCGCGGCCGGCGAGCTCGTCTGGGGCCAGATCCGTGGCGGCCTGTACGCGATCGGCTTCCTCGTCGTGATGGCCTTGCTCGGGCTGATCGTGTCGCCGTTGGTGGTGCTCGCGTTTCCCGCCGCCCTCCTCGTCGGCTTCGCGTTCGGTGCGGTCGGCATGGCGGCGACATCGTTCATGCGCAGCTGGCAGGACTTCGACCTGATCCAGGTGATCATCCTGCCGCTGTTCCTGTTCTCGGCGACGTTCTATCCGCTCGAGACGTATCCGCCGTCCCTCCAGCTGATCGTCGCGTTGACGCCGCTCTACCAGGGCGTCGACCTGATTCGATCGCTGACGGTCGGCTATCTCGACTGGACCGTCCTGTTCCACGTCGTCTATCTGACTGTCATGGGGCTGATCGGACTCGCCGTGGTGTCGAGGCGACTCGACAAGCTCCTGCTCAAGTAGCGTTCGGCTCGATGGAATCCTCGAGCCGATGGCGTCGGGGACCTCCGCCCCGGACCTCGGAGAGCGAGATGCAGCTCACGGCGCAGGGTGCCGACTCCGCCGATCCGCGGCGGGAGCGGCGTGCCCGGCTGGAGGCGCTGACCGACGAGATCACGGTCTGCCGGCGCTGCCCGCGTCTCGTCGCGTGGCGGGAGCGCGTCGCGCGGGAGAAGGTCGCCCGGTTCCGGAACGAGCAGTACTGGGGCCGGCCCGTGCCCGGTTTCGGCGACCCGGACGCCAGGATCCTCCTCGTTGGACTGGCGCCGGCGGCCCATGGCGGCAACCGGACGGGCCGGGTCTTCACCGGCGACGCCTCGGGCGACTTCCTGTTCCCGGCGCTCCACGCCGTGGGACTCGCGAACCAGCCCACGTCGCGGCACGTCGGCGACGGGTTGCGGCTCGTCGACGCCTACATGGCGGCGGCGGTCCGGTGTGCGCCGCCGGCGAACAAGCCGCTGCCGTCGGAGCGCGACCGGTGCGCGCCGTTCCTCTCGCTCGAGCTGGCGATCCTCGACCAGGTTCGGGTGCTCGTCGCGCTCGGCGCCTACGGCTGGGAGGCAGCGCTGCGGTCGATCGGCTCGGTCGCGGGCGACGCGGTCGTGCCGCGGCCGCGGCCGAGATTCGGCCACGGGGCGGAGGTCCGGGTTGGGCCGTTCTGGCTGATCGGCACGTACCACCCGAGCCAGCAGAACACGTTCACGCGCAAGCTCACGCCGCCCATGCTGGAGGCGGTGCTGCGACGAGCGACCCAGGTCGCCGCCGCCGGCTGACGTGGCGGCCGCTGCCACTCGCGCTGCGTGCGTCGGTGTGCGTCGGCGTGCGTCGGCTGGGTTGGCGTGCGTCGGCTGGGTTGGCAGCCCGGAATTCGACCGCGAACTTCGGGGCCGGAGCTCCCCAAGGTCCTGCTGCTGGGTTACGGGCCCAGACGCCGCGTCGAACGGGACCCTGGACGGCGTTTCGGGCCCGGATTCATGGCTGGGAACCCAGCCTACCGTCCGAATCGCTCGACGATGGCGTCGAGGCGCTCGAAGACGACGCCCTCGAGCGCCGACGCCGCGTCGATGAACGCTTCGAGCATCGCCATGCGGTGACCGCGACCGATGCATTCGGGATGCATCGTCAGCATGCACAGGCCGCCTGGCGCGTGGTCGTAGGCATAGCGCAGCTCCGAGGTCCAGATCTCGAGGACCTTCGACGGCGCGGCGAGGCCATCACGACCGCGCTCCGGCGCCGGCTCGAAGTGGGGCCAGTCGTCCATCGCCCAGTACACGGGCACTTCGACGAGGTCGCTCTCGCGACCCCAGCGGGTGCCGCCGGCGACCGAATGGCGGTCGCCGGCTCTAACGCGATAGAGGCGGACGTCGTCGGCCATGAGCGACGAGTCGTAGCGAAACCCGGCCGCCGCGACGAGCTCCAAGGTCCGCGGGCCGAGGCTCCAGTACGGCGCGCGCCAGCCCGTCGGAGGCGTACCGCCGCGGGCAACCGTCAGCGCTTCGAAGCTCCGCGCGAGGACATCCCGTTGGTCGTCCCCGGACAGGTCGGCGAAGTCCTCGTGGTACCAGCCGTGGGAGGCCAGCTCGTGGCCGCCGTCGACGATCATCGCGATCGACTCGGGAAACGTCTCGAGCGTGTGGCCAGGCACGAACCAGGTCGACGGGATGCCGCGGTCGGCGAGCAGCGCCAGGATTCGAGGGGCGCCGACGCGCGGCCCGAACTCGCCGTGCGACAGCTTCACCGGCGGATCGCCACGCCGAATGGAGTCCGAGATCGCGTCGTGATCGAACGTCAGCGCGACGCTGAGTCGGGGCGCGGTGCCGCCCGCGGCGCCGGTCACCGGATCCGTCATCGACCGATCGTAGCCGGTCCTAGCCCCGCTCCTGCGGCCGTGCCCCGGCGAGACGCGCCACATCGCTCGGTTCCGCACCGGGGGCGGCGTCGATCCCGAGGACGCGGCGGTAGAGCGCCTCGTAGCCGTCGGCCATGCGGCCGGCCGAGAAGCGGTCGACGACCGATTGCCGGATCGCCCGCCGGTTGAGGCCCTCGACCTCGGGCACGTGGAACGCCATCTCGGTGGCATCGTCGCCGAAGAAGCCGTCGACGCCGTTGCGGATGATCTCTGGCAGCGCACCCACGGCCCGGGCGATGACGGGGGTGCCGCAGGCGAGCGCCTCGATCGCCGTCAAGCCGAACGGCTCCGGCCACGAACCGGGCATGAGCGCGGCGTAGCTCTCTGCGAGCAGCTGGTCACGCTCCTCCCCGGAGATCTCGCCGAGGAACTCGACCGATGATCCCGCCGCCTCGAGCGCCGGCAGAAAGACCTCGTCGTGGAATTCGCGCTCCGGACCGGTCGGCGCGACCTTGGCGGCGATCTTCAGCGGCCGCTCCGCGATCGAGGCGATCTCGATCGCCTCGACCACGCCCTTCTCCCGGGCGACGCGCCCCACGAAGCACAGGGCATCCGATCGAGGCAAGACAAACGGCGCCCGATCCAGCGTCAGGCCGTTGTACACGACGGTCCAGTCCACGTCCGGATGCGGCGAGCACTGGTGGTTGCTGATGGCGACAAGAGACAGCGGGACCGGCGGAGCCAGCAGCTCCCGAGACCACGGCAGGTCGAGCCGCCCGTGGAACGTCGCGACGAGGGGCGTCGTCGCCGCACGCGCCAACAGCAGGCTGGGCCATTCGAGATGGCTGTGAATGAGATCGAAGTCACGCTCGCTGTCGAGGACAGCGCGCATCGTCGTCAGGAAGTAGCCCATCGGGTCGTCCTTGAAGTCCGCCGGGCGGAGCGCGACCGGGACGGTCGGGACGTGCCGACCGGGGACCTCCGAATCGCCCGAAGCAAACGTCGTGACCTCATGGCCGCGCCGGTCGAGCTCCTGGATCAGCTCGTACATGACGCGCTCGGTCCCGCCGTAACGCTCGGGCGGGACGCGCTCGAGCGGCGGCGCAACCTGGGCGATGCGCAACGGCCGGTTCATCGGATACATCCTCCGGATGTCCCGAGTCTAGGGGCATCGGCGTTACACGAGCGAGCCGAAGCCCCGGTAACGCGGTACTGCGACGTCGATCTCGACCGGAGTTCACTCGGGCTAGACTTCCTCCCCGAATGGCCACGGAACGCGATCTCTACTCGGTCCTGGGCGTCGGGCGGGACGCGTCGGACGCCGAGATCAAGCGCGCGTTCCGGCGCCTCGCCCAGCAGTGGCACCCTGACGTCAACCAGGAAGCCGGCGCCGCCGAACGGTTCAAGCAGATCAACGAGGCGTACCAGGTCCTCTCGGATCCGCAACGGCGCCAGGCCTACGACATGTTCGGCACGACGGGCGACGCATCGGACTCCGGGTTCAACGCCGCCGACTTCGGCGGCTTCGGCGACATCTTCGATGCGTTCTTCGGCGGCACGCGGGCCGGCAGCCGGCGCGGCCATCCGCTCGCCGGCGCCGATCTCCGCTACGACCTGCGGATCACGCTCGAGGAGGCGGTCAAGGGCGTCGAGAAGGAGATCGAGTTCACCGCGCTCGGCCGCTGCGAGACGTGCGGCGGCAGTGGTGCCGCACCGGGTTCGGAGGCGGTGATCTGCGACCAGTGCAGCGGCAGCGGCGAGATCCGCACGACGCGGCGGACGATGCTCGGCCAGATGGTCAACGTCTCGACGTGCCCGAAATGCCACGGCGAAGGCAAGCTGATCACCGACCCATGCCCGACCTGCAACGGTGACGGCCGGACGGCCCGATCCAGGACGCTTCGCGTGACGATCCCGGCGGGCATCGACGAGGGCCACCAGATCCGGCTCTCGAACGAAGGCGAATCGGGGCCGCGCGGCGGACCCCCCGGGAGCCTGTATGTGGCCGTTCACGTGATGCCCCATCCGCAGCTCCGGCGCGAAGGCACGGAGCTCGCCTACGACGCCGACGTCTCCATCGCCCAGGCAGCGCTCGGAACGACGATCAGCGTCCCGACGGTCGACGGCGAGGAGGCGGTCGAGATCAAGCCCGGCACCCAGCCGGGCACGGAGATCCGGCTCCGGGGTCGCGGCGTGCCGCATCTCCGCCGTGCCGGGACACGCGGCGATCTCCACGTCTTCGTCAACGTCATCGTCCCCTCGAAGCTGTCGAAGCGCCAGCGCGAGCTGCTCCACGAATACGCCGAGGAGGCGGGCGAGGCGGTCTCGACGAACGGCACCGGGATCCTCGACAAGGTCCGCGACGCGCTTGGCTGACGACCGTCCCGGCGGCGCGTCATGGGTCGAGCTTTCGGTCGCCGCGGACATCGAGGCGGTCGAGGCGGTGAGCGAGATCCTGGGGCGAGTGGCGCCGGTCGGGACGAGCGTCGAGCCGGCGTTCGAGCTCGTGGACGAGGGGCTGGGTGCGCGCGTCGACGCGACGCGGCCGGCAATCGTCCGGGCCTATGTCGCCGCCGACGACGCGGCGACGGTCGCGAGAGCGGTGGCCGAGGCGTCGGAGGCGCTCGGGCATCTCCAGGCGTTCGGTCTGCGCCCGATCGGAGAGCTCACGACGCGCGTCGTCGGCGACGCCGACTGGTCGGAGGCCTGGAAGGAGCACTTCCCGGTCCTCCGCGTCGGGCGACGGCTCGTGATCCGGCCGACGTGGCGCGAGCACGCGGCACTCCCCGACGACGTGGTCGTGGCGCTCGATCCGGGAATGGCATTCGGGACGGGCCTCCATCCGACGACCCGGCTCTGCCTCGCCGGTCTGGAGCGGGTCGCCGATCAAGATGGACTCGCCGGCGCCCGCGTCCTCGACGTCGGCTGCGGATCCGGAATCCTCGCGATTGCCGCGTTGCGCCTCGGCGCCGCCGAGGCGTTCGGTGTCGATACGGACGCGATCGCGGTCGAGGCGACCGCGGCGAATGCGGCGCGGAACGAGCTAGAGGGCCGCGTTCGGGCGCGCCTCGGCGAGCTGCCGAGTGGCGAGTCACCGTTCCGCCTCGTGCTCGCGAATCTGATCGCCGGGGTGCTCATCCCGTTGGCGCCGCTCCTCCGCGCGGAGCTGGACGACGACGGCGTGCTGCTCGCGTCCGGGATCTTCGTCGACCGCGAGGCGGAGGTCGTGGCCGCGTTCGAGACAGTGGGACTGGCGATCGCCCATCGCGACGTCGAAGGGGAGTGGACCGCGCTCGAAGCCCGGCCTGCCTGATCGGGCCGCCGCCGGTTCCGACCTACAATCGCCCGGCGATGCCCGCCTACTTCCCGTTCCTCCTCGGGGCACACATCCTTCTCGCGGTCAGTCTCTTCCTGCCCTCGATCCTGCTGCCGTTCTCGCTCCGCGCCCGGCGCGCCGCCGAGGACAGCCCGAATCGCCTCGTCCGGTTCCTGCTGCTGATGCAGAGCAACGGCACGGTCATCATCGGGATCGGGCTCGCGGTGACCGGATCGCTGCTCGTGCTGACGCTGGGTTCGTCGTTGCTGAGCCAGCCGTGGCTGCTGCTCGCGCTGACGATCTATGCGGTCAACCTCGCGATCGCATTCTTCGTCCAGCGCCCGAACCTCCGCCGGCTCGTCGGCGTGAAGGCGGCGTCCGACGACCGGGTCTGGCTCGAGCGTGCGAAGCGGCAGCGGTACGTCAGCTACGCGATGGCCGCGCTCGTCGGGACGATCGGGTTTCTCATGAGCACGAAGCCCCAGCTGTGGTGATCGAGACGCCGCCGCGGCCCGTCCGCAGTGCGGCAATCACGAACCTCGGCTGCAAAGTCAACCAGTCCGAGATGGAATCGGCCGCGCGTCTCCTCCGAGAGCGCGGAATCCGCGTCGTCGACGGCGACGTGGGCGCAAACGCCGATCTCGTTCTCGTCAACACCTGCACGGTGACCGCGACCGCCGACCAGAAGTCGCGCCAGGCGGTCCGTCGGGCTCGCCGCGCGAACCCCGACGCCGAGGTGATTGTCACCGGCTGCTCGGTGCAGGTCGGGCGGGAAGCGTTTGCCGCGGCGGATCCGGCTGCCCGCCTGATCGACAACCGCTCGAAGGACGCACTGCTCGAGGAAGTCGAGCGGCTGGTCGGACCCGCGGGCAGCTCCGGCTCGCTTCCGCGGGCCCTTCCGACGCTGTCGGGGGTCGACATCGAGGGAATCGCGGACGGTCGAGCGTCGATCGAGCGGACGCGGGCATTCGTGAAGGTCCAGGACGGCTGCTCCTTCTTCTGCACGTACTGCATCATCCCGGCGGCCCGTGGCGCGGAGCGAAGCCTCTCCCCGGAGACGGTGCTGCGTGACGTCCGACGCGCGCTGCGCGCGGGCCATCGCGAGATCGTCCTCACGGGGATCAACATCGGGACGTACGACGGCGGCTGGTCGGAGCGCGGCTTCCGTGGCTCCCACACGCGCTCGGCTCTGACGCTCGCGGGCCTCGTCCGGCGAATTCTCGACGAGACGCCGGTCGAACGGTTGCGCCTCTCGTCGATCGAGCCGCAACACGTCGACGACGAGCTGCTCCGCGTCTGGTCCGAGGGCGCGCCTCGGACGATGCCCCACGTCCACCTGCCGCTCCAGTCCGGCGACGATGGCGTGCTGCATCGCATGGGTCGGCGCTACGTCTCGGCCGATTACGCGGCGACCGTCGGTCGGATCCGGGGCGCTGTTCCGGGCGTTGCGATTCACGGCGACGTCATCGTCGGCTTCCCGACCGAGGACGAGGCCGCGTGGCGCCGGTCGCTCGACTTCATTCGCTCGGTCGAGTTCGCCGGGATCCACGTCTTCCGCTACTCGGCCCGGCCCGGTACGCCGGCGGTTCGGATGGCCGGCCAGGTCGACGAGCCGACGCGCAAGCGCCGCGCCGGGGAGCTCCTCGCCGTCGCGGCCGATGCCCGGGTTCGCTGGGCTCGTGCCCACGTCGGCGCCGAGTCGACCGTCCTGTTCGAGACGCCGCTCGATGACGGCCGGTGGGCCGGCCACGCGACTGACCACACGCTCGTCGCCGCCCGGCCACGCGACGACACGCCGCTCGAGAACGTCATCGGGCGGGTCCGGATCGAGGCCGTCGATCCCGGCGTGCGCGACCGCGTCGTCGGCCACCTCGTCGGCGCGGTGTCGCCGCCGCGGCAGCTCCCCGGAGGACCGGATGGCCACTGACCCGAACTGTCTCTTCTGCAAGATCGCGGCGGGCGACATCCCGTCGGACAAGGTCCACGAGGACGAGGCCGTCGTCGCGTTCCGGGACATAGCGCCCCGCGCGCCGACCCACATCCTCGTGATCCCCCGCGATCACATCGCGTCCGCCGCCGACCTCACCGAGACCGATGCGCCACTGCTCGGCAAGCTGTTCGGAACGATCGCGGAGATCGCGCGACGCGAGGGCATCGCCGACTCCGGGTACCGGCTCGTGTCGAACGTCGGGCGATGGGGCGGGCAGACCGTCGACCACCTCCACATTCACCTGCTCGGGGGACGGGCGTTCCAGTGGCCTCCCGGCTGAGGCCGCGGCGTCGAGCGTCGCTGTCCTCGGCTCTTCTCGCGTGCGCGATTGCGGCGATCACCGCCGGGTGCGGGATCGGTGCGACCGGCTCGCCCGCGAGCTTCGCTCCCGCGTCGGTGGGCCCCGCGGCGACGGTCACCGCGGCCGTCGGCCAGACGCGCGGCGCGATCGCGGCCGCCCTCGCCCCGTTCGGCCTCCAGCTCGATGATGCCGACCGGCCGTTCCGGCCCTCGGAGTCGCGGCTGACGGCCGAGGCGCCGCGAGCCGTCTACCAGGTGGTCCTGCCGAAGGATCCCGACGGCGGGTACATCGTCGTCTACGAGTTCCCCGATGCGAACGCTGCGCGTGACGCCGGAAACGACCTCGCCGGCTATCTCGGGACGGGTGCGGGCCGGGTTGCCTACCCGATCGACGCCCGGCACACGATCCGCCAGCTCGGGACGACCCTGATGTTCTACTCGTACTCGCCCTCGATCGCCCAGGACCCTGGCGCCGCGAAGATCGCAGAGGCGCTGGCGACGCTGGGTGTCGGCTTCGCCCCACCCCGCTGACCGAGCCTCCGGGCGTTCCCCAGACGCCCGTTCGAGATGATCGCGGCCAAGCGCAACGATGTGGACAAGGGTGGTTGACGCCAACGACCGGGTATCCACACCGATGCGGGTTACGCGCGACGAACCGAGAAGTCGATTCGGCGACTGTCTCAGGGTCGGGCTTGCGCCTCGGCGCTCCAGCGATCTCGCGACAGCCGGTACAGCACATGCCGGCGGAGCGGCGAGCCCACCGGCACGTTCGGGTGGTCGAAGTCGTCCGCCGGGTCGTGCGTCATCCCGAGCCGCTCCATGACCGCCTGCGAGCGGACGTTGCTCGTGGCCGTCCACGAGAGGATCTCCTCGAGCCCTCGCTCGTCGAACCCGAACCGCAGCGCCTCGCGGGCGGCCTCGGTCGCGTAGCCGAAGCCCCAGGCCTCGACCGCCAACCGCCAGCCGACTTCGACCGCGGGTGTGAACGGTGCCTCGAACCGATGCACCGCGAGACCGGTGAAGCCGAGAAACGCCCCGTCGTCCCGACGCTCCAGGGCCCACAGCCCCACGCCGTCCTCCGACCAGCGCTGGCCGATCCGCTCGACGAGCGCGTCGCTCTCGGCGCGCGACAGCGTGAACGGAAAGTGCTCCATGACGAGCGGATCGGCGTTCATCGCCGCGAACGGCTCACGGTCGGTGTCGATGAAGCCGCGGAGGATGAGCCGTTGGGTCTCGAGGCGGGGAGCCGTCACTCCTCGACCGCCGCCCAGCGCCGGACGACGTCGCGCTTGACCTTCAGGGTGTGCGTACGCGGCAGGTCGTCCTCGGGCCAGACCCTGAACCCGGCGACCCGCTGGTGCTGGGCAAGCGTCGCGTTCGCGGCCTTGATCCCGGCCTGGATCTCCTCGCGAATCGACTCCGGTGGCCGTCCGTCGGCACCCGCGGGCGGCAGTACGACGGCCTCGATCCGACCCGGTTTCGTCTCGAGGACGACCGAATCGCGGAGCCCTGCCGTTCGGAGCGCGTTCTCGACGTCCTCGGGATACACGTTCAGTCCGTTCGGCAGCACGATCATGTCCCGCGTTCGGCCCATGAGGATCAGTCGCCCGGCGTCGTCGAGACGGCCCATGTCGCCGGTCCGATACCAGCCGTCCTCCGTATGCGCCGCGGCCGTCGCCTCGGGATCGTGCCAGTAGCCCTTGAAGAGCGTCGGGCCGTTGAACTGGACTTCGCCGTCGGGGCCGAGGCGCATCTCGACGGGGTGCATCGGCCGGCCAACCGTCCCGAGGCCGTGGTCCTCGCGCGTCGTGCACGTCCCGAACCCGGTCTCCGTCGCGCCGTAGCCCTGGATGACGATGACGCCGAGATCTTCCCATGCCTGCTGGAGCGCGGGCGGCAGGAACGCCCCCGAGCTGACGAGGATCCGGAGGCCGCCACCAAGCTGCGCGTGGACCCGCCGGAAGAGCACCCGTCGGAACGAATACGGCAGCCGCCGGGCGATGGTTCGCAGCCACTTGAACGACGTCTCACGGCCCGACCTCTGCACCTCCCGCTCGATCGCCGACCAGAACAGCTCGAGGATCTGGGGCACGACGACCATCGACGTGGTCCGATGGTCGCGGATCGACTCGAAGATCACGCGCGGATTGCGACTGCGGACGTAGAGGATGTCGGCGCCGACGTCGAGCGCGTAGAACAGCGCGACCGCCTGCTCGAACAGGTGCGAGAGCGGCAGCAGCGACACGACGCGGTGGTCGAGCGGCGGGACGACCCGATGCATCGCCGAGACCGACGCCAGGACGTTGTCGTGGGCGAGCATCACGCCCTTCGGCGTCCCGGTCGTCCCGGACGTGAAGACGAGCTCGAAGATGTCGTCGCTTTTCGGCCGTGGCCAGGCGTCGAGTTGCGCCTCCCACTCGGCCGGGAAGGTGGCGTCAGGCTCGCGCGTCAACTCGGGGAGTAGCCTGGTCGGGAAGTGGGCGAGGCCGGCTTCGCGCGGATCCGGAGCGTCGCGGCCGGTGCCGACGATCAGGTGCTTGGCCTCGGCGCGGGCGGCGATGCGCTCGATCGCGTCGGGCGCCATCCGCAGGTCGAGCGGCACGAGGACGAGTCCCGCCCGCATCGCTCCGAAGTAGGCCGCCGGAAGCTCGGGCGTTGAGGGCGACCACGTGAGGATCCGGTCGCCTCGCTCGAGGCCAAGTGCGTGGAGCCGCCACGCCGCGACGCGGCTCCGCCGGAGCAGGTCGCCGTAGGACCAGGTGACCGTCGAGTCGTCGTCGCCGCGCAACCGCAGTGCCGGCCGATCGCCGAATCGCGCGGCGGCGCCGTCGAGCAGGTCGAGCAGCGTCTCCATTTCATCGGATGGTAAGTGGCGGATAAGCGCTCGGCGGCACGCTCCCGCGGATGGACCTCCACGTGAGCCGCGGGCGGCGCGCGCTGCGGATCAGGTCGTCGTGGCATTTCGGGGTCGGTCGCCAGGGCTCCAGCGCGTTCGGCGCCCGAGACAGGCCCATACGCCAGCACCGATGGCGTTTGGCGCTCGGAGCGAGCGTCGTGCGATCTAGCGCCACGCGGCGTGGCATATGGCGAAGATCCGTCGCGCGGCGGGAGAGGCAGCGGCGGGCGGCAAGGTGTTTGACCCCTCGCGGACGCTCGTCTATGCTCCGGCGGCCCTTGCGGACCGCGCGTGCGCGGCGCCGTGGAGCATGCGTCCAGGCCGGTCGGCCGCGCGCCGGACGCGAGATACGAGATCCAGGTCGGAGGAGGTGAACACCGATTGGCTGAAGTCCGTGTGGGTGAGAACGAGACGTTCGAAAGCGCCCTGCGCCGCTTCAACAAGAAGATCCAGCAGAGCGGCATCCTCGCCGAGGCTCGCCGTCGCGAGCACTACGAGAAGCCGAGCGTGAAGCGGAAGCGCAAGGAAGCGAAGCGCAAGAAGAACGCCCGAACGCAGGCCGGCTGAGCCTCGACGCTCAGCGAGCCTACGCCCCAGGGCGTCCCTCTCGGCAGGCCGCATCCCGCGGCCGAGCGCCGGGCCCCGCCCGAGGTAGCCATTCCGGTGTCCCTTCGAGACCGACTCCAGACCGACGTCACGGCCGCGATGCGGTCCGGTGACGTGCTGCGCCGCGACGTGCTGCGCATGGCCCAGAACGCCGCGTACAACGTCGAGAAGCGCGAGCGGCGCGAGCTCAGCGACGACGACTACGCCGCGATCCTCGCCCGCGAGGTGAAGACGCGGCGCGAGTCAGTCGAGGCGTTCCGCAAGGGCGGTCGAGAGGACCTCGCGACCAAGGAAGAGGCGGAGATCGCGATTCTCGCGGAATACCTGCCACAGGCCCTCACGGAGCAGGAGCTCAAGGCTCTGGTCGAGGAAGGGATCGCCGCGACCGGCGCCTCGTCGGCACGCGACCTCGGCAAGGTCATGGGCTGGCTCGCGCCTCGGACGCGCGGTCGCGCCGACGGCAAGCAGCTCAGCGGCATGGTCGCCCAGGCGCTCGCAGGAGCAGACCTGGCGGCCCACGACGTCGGCGGCCACGGCAGCCGCCATGGCACAGGCTCGGGAGCCTGACGACCACCGTGCTCAACCAATCCGTCGAATCCGTCGCGCCGCTCGCCCGGCGGGACGTCGCACGTCTGGCCGTCGCTGCGATCGCCCTGATCGTGATCCTGACGACGATCCTCGGCGTTGACGTCTTCCCGCAGCCACTCAGCGTCGAGGTCGGCGGGGTCGCGACCGCGGACATCGTCGCGCCCCGCCCGCTCGAGTTCATCAGCAAGGTCCGAACCGAGGCCCTCCAGGATGCCGCGCGCAAGGAGGTCGATCAGCAGTATGACTTCACGACTGCGCGCGGAATCCAGGTCGCGAAGGACCAGCTCGCCGCGCTCGACCAGCGCGTTGCGCCGATCGACCGGGCGTTCGAGGAGACGACGCCCGAAGAGGAGCGAACCGCGCTCCTGCAGTCGGCGCTCGAGGGGATCCCCGCCGAGATCAAGATCACGCTGCTCGGCCTGACCCCCGAGCAGTGGGCCGCGGTTCGCGCCGAAGCCTCACGCGTCCTCGATGCGACCGAGACCACGGAGCTGCGCGAGTCGGAGGTCGAAGATGCGCGGGCTCGACTCAGCGTCCAGATGGCCGGCGGGCTGACCGACGACCAGCGCACGCTCGCGGCGACGATCATCGCGCCGCTCATCGTTCCCAACTCGTTCTTCAGCCGGGCCCTCACCGACCAGGCCGAAGAGCAGGCAGCGGCCCAGGTCGAGCCCCAGACCGTCAACGTCGCATTGAACGAGGCGATCGTCCGCCGCGGCGACAAGATCACCCCCGAGCAGCTCGAGGTCATCGACCAGTACGGCCTCCGCGAGGCACGGCCCGATGTCGCCCGCCTCGGCGGTTGGCTGTTCCTCTCGATCCTCGTCGTCGCCCTCGGGCTCGCCTGGATCTGGCGCTTCCGGCGCGAGGTCTGGCACCGGACCAATGCCCTGCTGCTGATCAGCCTCATCGTCGTGGGCACGGCGATCCTGCTGAAGGCGACCGCGGGCCGACCGGGGCTGAGCTTCGTGGTCCCGACGGCTGCCGCCGGGATGCTCCTCGCGATCCTGCTCGACGCCGGCGTCGCGATGATCGTCACGGTCGTGATCGCCGTCCTCGGCGGGGCGATGGCCCAGACCGGCAGCCAGCTCGAGTTCGCGACGTACATCCTCGTCGGTGGGCTCGCGGGGATCATCGCGATCCGGCGGGGCGACCGGCTCCAGGTCTTCGTCCAGGCCGGTCTCGCGGTCGCGGTCGCGAACGTGCTCGTCGTCTCGACGTTCGCCTTGCTCGGATTCCACGACACCCGGGGCCTTCTGGAGCTGATCGGCGCGTCGATCGCGTCGGCGGCGGGATCGGCCGTGGCGGCGGTCGGGACGTTCGCCGTCCTCGGCAACCTGTTCGGCATCATGACGGTGTTCCAGCTCCTCGAGCTGGCGAACCCGTCCCAGCCGCTGCTCCGGCGACTCCTCGTCGAGACCCCCGGGACGTACCACCACTCGCTGATGGTCGGGAATCTCGCGGAGCGCGCCGCGGAGGCGATCGGCGCCGACCCGTTGCTGACCCGCGTGGCGGCCTACTACCACGACATCGGCAAGCTCGCGAACCCGCTGGCGTTCATCGAGAACCAGGCCGGCGGCGAGAACATCCACGACCAGCTCGAGCCCGAGGTCTCGGCCCAGATCCTGAAGCAGCACGTGGCCGACGGCATCGATATCGCCTACCAGTCGAAGCTGCCGAAGGCGCTCATCGCCTTCATCCCGCAGCACCACGGGACCGCGATCATGAGCTACTTCTTCGCGCGCGCCCGGGAAGCCGCCGCGGCGCTCTATGGCGGACCCCAGACCCAGGAGGGCGCCCAGGCCGCCGCCAAGGTCGACGAGCGCAAGTTCCGCCACGCCGGGCCGAAGCCGCAGTCGCGCGAGGCCGCGCTGATCATGCTCGCCGATGGCGTCGAGGCGTCGGTGCGGTCGCTCTCGTCGCGTGACGAGGCGGCGATTCGGGCGATGGTCGCCCGGATCATCGAGGAGCGGCTGGCCGACGGCCAGTTCGACGAGTGCGACCTGACGCTGCGCGACATCGAGCGCATCCGCGAGGCGTTCGTCGGGCAGCTCCTCGGGATGTACCACCAGCGCGTCGCGTATCCCCAGAACAAGGTCGTCGAGCTCGAGTCGCGGCGGGGGGCCGGGACGGGCACCGGCGCCTGAGCGGCCGGCGCCGGCAGGGAACGCGGACGTGCGGGAGTCGACCGTCTACGTCTCGCCGTGGCGGATCGACGTGATCCTCCGGGACGGCGTCCAGCCGCATACCTCGATCGCGACGCTGTGCCGCGCGATTGCCCGGGCTCTCGACGCGACCGGAGCGCCCGAACCGTCGTCGATCGGCCTGATCCTCACGAACGACGCCGAGCTGACGGAGCTCAACCGGGCGCACATGGACACCGACGGCCCGACCGACGTGCTCTCGTTCCCGCTGCTCGCGCCTGGCACGTTCCCGGACCACCCGGGCAAAGCGGCCGCGGCGCCGACGAGCACCGAGGCATTCGTCGCACCGCCCGGCCGCGGTCACCTGGGCGACATCGTCGTCTCGGTCGAGCGCGCCGCCGAACAGGCCGCAGCGGGCCGGGGCGGACAGACGGGCGACGTCCAGTGGTCGACACGGGACGAGCTCCGCCTGCTCGTGACGCACGGGGCGCTTCACGTCTGCGGCTGGGACCACGCCGACCCGGTCGAGGAGGCCGCGATGCGCGCCCTCGAGCAGCAGCTGCTCGCCCAGGAGCGCTGAGCGGGAGATCGCTTCGTCCGGCACGGGAGCACCCGCCAAACCCGTCCACGAGCTCGTCGCGCTCAACCGCAACGATGTGGACAACGGTGATCGCAGCTCGGTCCCCGCTCTGCTCAGCCAGATCGTTGCGCTTGGCCGCGATCAATCGAAATCGCCCTTCGCGCGATGGTGACCGCGGGATCGTCACGGGCGGGATCGTCGCGGGATTGCCCGTTCGGGCAGTTCGGCGCTCGTTTCGTTGACCGGCCACCGCCGATGCGCCGATCCTTCGGCCGTGGACGTCGCACGCCCGCAGCTCCGTCGGAAGCATGGGCAAGCCCGCACGGGTAGCGCTCCGCCCGACGCCGCCTCGAGAGCCGAGTCCGGGCCGCCCGGCCTGCTCGAGATCCAGCGCACGGCCGGCAACGCCGCGGCGGTCGAGCTGCTCCGCCGGTCTGGCGGCGCCGGGCCCGTGGCCCAGCGCCAGGTCGTCGACGAGGCGCCCGCAGAGGGCACCGAAACGACGGGCTCCTCGGATCGGCCAACGCTCCAGCAAGGCTCGACCGGCGACGACGTGAAGCTCCTCCAGATGAAGCTTCGCCACGTCCGCGAGCGGGCCCACGACGTCGACAAGAGCGGCACCGCACGGATCGACGGGATCTTCGGTCCGCTGACCCGCAAGGACGTCATGGACTTCCAGTCGGACACGGGGCTGAAGGCTGACGGGATCGCCGGGCCGAAGACCTGGGACGCCCTCGACACGATCGTCCCCGAGACACCCCTCGAGAGCGAGGAGCTCGCGATCGACGCCGAGTTCAATCGGGCGTTCGGGCTCAAACAGGAGCGCAAGTACGACGAGGCGATCGCGGCGTTCGAGGCGATGCTGCCCGGCCAGGCCACGCCGGAGCGGATCGGCATCCTGCTCGCGAACATCGGGCACTGCCATCACCAGCGGGGCCGGTTCCGTTTTGCGGTCGAGCGCTACGAGCAGTCGCTGAGCGCGCGCTTCAACCAGGAGATGATGCGAGCGGCGACCCTCGGGCGGTTGACGTTGGCGCGGAACAACCTCTTCGACGAATCGCCCGCTCCGGATCCGGAGCCGCCAGTCCCCGGCCAGGAGGAGGGCGAACCGGCGCCCGGCCAGTCCGGCGGTGGGATCGTGGGGCGCGACATGGTCGAGTCGGGCGACAGCGGCGATGCCCCCGATCTGTTCAAGGGCAAGCTCGCCAACATCCTCGTGGGCTGGCTGCCCGAGCTGCCCGATGGCAACCAGTTCGACGAGGCGGCCGTGGCCCGGACGCGGGCATTTCAGCAGGCGGTTGGCCTGCCGCCCACAGGTGTCGGTGACGGCACGACATGGCACGCCCTCGACTCGTTCTCGAAGCCGGACGTGCCGTTCGCGATCGTCGGACCCTTGTTGACGCGGGGCCGGGCCGCCTTCGCTGCGTCCCAGACCGATCCGGCCGCGGGCCTCTCCCAGATGGAGGGTGCTCGCGACGAGGCCAAGGCGCTGGGGCTCGAGGAGATCGTCAAGAACGCCGAGGGCGTGATCGGCCGGATGCACCATCTGCAGGGCGACTTCGACGAGGCGCTCCGGCACTACGAGATCTACCTGCAGCGAGTCATGCCCTCTCCGCCGCACTACGGCCTGTTCCTGGAGCACATCCGGCTCGCCCACGCGAAGGAGCCGCCACCGACCTTCTGAGCCTGCCGGAGAACACGAAGCCGGACCCCGGTGGGGCCCGGCCTCGCGCGGGAGTGAGAAGGCGCCCCTCGGCGCCGCCCTACTGGCTCACGTACCAGTCGACGGCGTTCCAGGTCGGTCCGGCCTGGGTCGGATTGCCGACGAAGTTGCCGGCCTTCGCGCTGTGGAGGTCGACGTTCTGGCGGTAGTAGAGCGGGACCTCGACCGTCTTCTCCACGTACACCTGCTGGAACTCCGCCATCGCATCCTTGATCACGTCGAAGTCGACGCTGTTGCGGACGGCGTCCATCGACTGATCGATCTGGGGGTCGTTGACCTGGGCGTCGTTGACGCCCTCGGGGTCGAACTGGCTCGAGTGGTAGTTGAAGTAGTTGCCGAGCGGGTCGATCGACGAGGTGAAGGCGTGCTCGGCGAGGTCGAAGTTGCTGCGGCGAAGCACGCACGGGGTATCCCGCGTGGACTCGTTGTAGTCGGCGAAGATCGCCGTCGAGTCGACGGGGTTCGAGACCGCCTCGATGCCGACGTCCTTGAGCCAGTCGCTGACCAGGGCGAGGGTGTCGATCCGCACCTGGCGGGTCGTCGTGCAGAGCTCGATCTTGGCCTTGAGGCCGTCCTTCTCGCGAACGCCATCGCCGTCGGTGTCCGTCCAGCCGGCGTCTTCGAGAATCTGCTTGGCCTTCTCGGGGTCGAATGTCGCCGGGGTCTGATCCGCATAGAACCAGGCGCCGGGCGAGATGTTCGTGTTCGCGACCTGGACCGTGCCGCCCAGGAGCCGACTGTTGATCTCGTTCTTGTCGATGGCATACGCGACGGCCTGGCGCATCGCCGGATCGGCCATCGGGCACCCCGCGCCGCGGTCCTGGACGGCCGGATTGAGCGAGCAGCCGCCGGTCCCGTTCGCCTCGTTGACGCCCGAGACATCCGACCAGTTCGGCCGGAGGAACTCGTACGTCAGCGCAGGAACGGCCGAGACCTGGTCGCCGAGATCCTGGACCTTCGGCATGTCGCTGTCCTGGAGGTCCGTGGCCACGTCGACCTCGCCCGCCTTGTAGCCGGCGATCATCAGGTCGGCGTCGCCGTACCACTTGAAGATCAGGTTGTCGAGGTGGGCCGGCTTGCCGGTCGAGAAGCTCGTGTAGTTCGGGTTCTTGACGAGGCGCAACTCCTGCTGCGGCGTCACCGACTCGAACTTGAACGCGCCGCTGACGGGCAGACTCGCGACTTCGTCGGGCCGGAAGCCGGCGCCGTTGACCTGGTCCTTGATCGGAATCTGCTCGAGATAGTGGCGCGGCAGCGGCGCCGTCATGACCGTGATGTAGCCCTCGTAGATGTTCTCGAAGTGCCAGATCATCTCGGTGTCCGAGGGGCACTCGATGTCGGTCATGTCGTTGAAGCCGGCCAGCGTGACACCGACGTTGTCGGGGTCCATCACCCACTGCCAGCTGTACTTGAAGTCGTCGCACGTGAGCGGCTCGCCGTCCGACCACTTGAGGCCGTCGCGGAGATTCCACGTCACCGTCATCGCGTCGCCACCGTCGCCGGGGGCCTTCACGCCGCCGTTGTCGACCGTCGGGATGTCCGCGGCGAGATCGGGCGCGTACTTGTAGTCGTGGGTGAAGACCACGAGCGTGGCCCAGGTTGCCGCCGCGACGTTCGCCTCGGTCTGCTGGCTCAGATAGAACGGGTTGAACTGGTTGGCCTCCTGCCAGTCGCCGACGATGAGCGACCCGCCGTCTGCGCCATCCTGGGGCTGGTACGCCGTCTCGAACAGGTCGTTGCCGCTCGACGCGACGCTGGGTGGCGGGGCCTGGGTCGCCGGCGCGCCCGGCGTCGCGCCGGCCGATCCGGCGGGGTTCGATGGTGTGCCGCTGCCGCACGCCGCGGCGAGGATTGCCGCCACGCCGACGAGGGCGGCCAATCGGTGTCGCATAGGACCTCCCAGTGTCCGGTGGTCCGCATCGCTACCTGGACCGGACCGGCGGCTGTGCCCGCGCGCCGGAACGCACGTGGCGGAGCGCTGGCTCGATGGCCGCGCGTCCGACCGATGCGGATAGCCGGGCGCGCGCCCACCGAGCAACGGAGGTCCGGCAGGCCTCCGGGGCGAGCGTCGGCGAGGGCGATGGGGAGCGGTAGGGCCACGGTCGCGGTGCCGGCTTCACCGTCCTGCGGAGCGGCCTGCGTGTCAGCCGGACACTCGAACGGTTCGCGAAGTCCTTCAGGACACTAGGAGTTGCTGTTCGCCGCCCAGCGCGGCTCAGGCCGGGCGCCGTGTCAGGCGCGGGCGGCGGCGGTCGGTAGGCTCGGGAGCCGGCTCGGGCGGTGTGCGCCGTGCTGCGGGCGGGCGGCAGCCACGCCGCGCCCAAGCGCCCGAATCGCGGCGTGGAGCTCGGCCGGGTCGTGGTGCCCGTAATCGACGATCAGCTCGCGGTCCGGAGCCGGCGCGTGCCGGCTCGGCGCGAGCGATTCGAGCGCGACGCCCGCGTCGGCGGCGGCGAGGACGACGCCTGCCGCCGTCCATGCCGGGTCGACGATCGTCGCGACCATGCGCGTCCCGCCGGCAGACGGCCTGACCTCGAGCAGCCAGCCGAGCTCCCGTTCGAGCGCCTCGAGGACGGCCTCCTGGCGATCGAGCAACGCCCGGCGAACGCGCGTCGCGTGCCGGTCGAAGAGCCCGTCGGCGACGAATCGGCCGAGCGCCCGCTGCTGGACGGGCGAGGGGCCGGGATCGATCGCGTCGAGCGCGCTGACGAACGGGTCGACGAACGGCGGCGGCACGACCGCATAGGCCATCCGGACGCCGCCATGGAGCAGCGACTCGAACCCGCCGAGATGGATCACGCGGCCGTCGGTGTCGAGACCCTGGAGGCACACGGGCGGAGCGCCACGCAGGGCGAGATCGTCGGCGCGAGCGTCTTCGATGAGGATCGCCCCCGCGGATGCGGCCCACGAGAGCATGCGGACGCGTCGGGCGAGCGGCATCGCGGCACCGGTGGGGATGTGGACCGTCGGCGAGACGACCGCGACCGCGGCCTCACTCGGCAGGCCGTCCGGCTGCAGGCCGTTGCCGTCCACCGCGACGGGCAAGAGCCGCGCGCCCGATCGCCCGAGGGCTCGCGACAGCACGGCGTCGCCCGGGTCCTCCACGACCGCCCGGCGATCCGGACCCAGCCAGAGTTGCGCTGCGGCGCCAATTCCGATGACCGCGCCGGACAGCACGACCACCTGCGACGGCTCGCAGTCGGCGCCGCGCGACGACCGGAGGTGGGCCGCGATCGCTGCCCGCAGCAGGGGATCGCCCGCCGGGTCCGCGGTCGCACCGCTGCCACCGGACTCGGTGAGCATCCGCCATTCCTCGCGGAGCAGCCGCTCGAAGCCCCAACCCACGGCGAGCGCCCCGTGGCTGCCACCCACACCACCCGCGCCGCCCGACCGGAGGTCGAACCGGGGCACGGTCTCCAGCGCCCGACGGCCATGTGCCGGTCCGCCGCCGCCCGGGGCGGCCCGGAGTGCAGGCATTCGAACCGGCCCGACGCGCATGCCGCGTCGCGCGCCTGGCCCGGGGTCGATGGCGTGCCCGGGCGTCGGCGCCGGCACCCGCGATGGCGGATGGGGCGCGACGATCGTCCCGAAGCCCATCCGGCTGACGAGATAGCCCTCGGCCGCGAGCTCTTCGTATGCCGTGGCGACGGTGAGCCGTCCGACGCCGAGCTGGCCCGCGAGCCCCCGAACGCTCGGCAGGCGCTGGCCCGGGCGCAGCCGTCCCGCGTCGATCGCCTCCCGGACGAACGACTCGATCTGTCGGTAAAGGGGCTCCGAGCTCGCCCGGTCGAGCTCGATGGGCAGGGTGCCTGACATCGTCAGACAGTCATAGGCCCGGAGAAGCCGTCGAGGTTCAGTCCGAGCTCGCGCACTGTCGCTCCCAGCGGACAGGTCCCACGTCAGTGGACATCCCCAGCACGAGTGAGTACGGGCGCCAAGCTCAGAACCGCCCTGGACAGGATCCGAGGCGATTGCGCGCGCTCGTTCATTCGCGTTGTGTCCGGGTAGAGCGACCGTGTCGGCGTCCGTGGACGAGCTGGCACCCGGGTGGCAGGAGCCCGGGCCCGGAACGCACTGACGAGGATCGTCGCGTACCATCGGCGCGGGCCCTCCCAGACGGGATTCGGGCCCTGTTGCGCTGCCTGCGGGGGCGCGGCGGCGCGGGGGCGCACTGGAGGAGTTGTTGAAGATCGTCGTCGGCCTGGGAAACCCGGGCGACCAGTACGCGAAGACCCGGCACAACATCGGCTGGATGGTCCTCGACCGGCTGGCTGACCGTGCCGGCTGGGCCGGGAAAGGCCGGACCCGTGACGCGTCGGCGATCGCGATGGGCCGGTTCAAGGGCATGGACATCACGCTCGTGAAGCCGCTGACCTGGATGAACGACTCCGGTCTCGCGGTCCGGAAGGTCCTCGCCCGCGAACACGCGCCGCTCGGCGACCTGCTTGTCGTGACCGACGACTTCGCCCTGCCGTTCGGCAAGCTCCGCTTCCGCGAGGGAGGTGGGCCGGGTGGGCACAACGGGCTGCGCTCGATCATCGGCGAGCTGGGGACGGAGAAGTTCTCGCGGCTCCGCGTCGGGATCGGCGCGCCGGAGCGCGGCTTCAAGGACCACGTCCTGAACGGCTTCCAGCCTGACGAACGGGAACGGCTCGACGAGCTGCTCGACGCGGCGGCGGACGCGGTCGAGGAATGGGCCCGCCACGGGACGTCGAAGGCCGCGAACCGCTTCAACATGTTCGAGCTGCGACCGGCCGACGAGTCGCGGATCGCCGCGCCCGGGGAGGTCGACGGTCCGCCCGACGCGACCGGCGTCCGACGGACGCGGACCGGCTGGCGGCGGGTGCTGCCGCGGCGGGAGGAATCGTGACGGCGACCGCGTCGGCGATGCGCGGCCGTCGCGGCCGGGACCGGCGGCTCGCGGAAGGGGCCGCCCGACCGGGGAGTGGCGCCGGCGCCGGTCGCCGCCTGCCGGATCTCAGCGCGCTGCCGCCGCTCCTCGCGGCGACGGGCTCGTTCGCATCACTCCGCGAGCGCCTGGCCGCGCCGCGACGCCATGTCGGCCTGACCTCGATCCCGCACGGCGCGAAGTCGTACCTGGCGGCGGCGATCGCGGTCGCCGAGAGCGGCGAGCGGCTCGTCTGGACCGCCCGCGACGCCGAGATCGGCGACCGAGTGGCCGAGGAGCTCCAGGCGTGGCTCGGAGACGGTGAGGACGTGGCCGTGCTGGAGCCGCGGACGGCGCTGGCGTACGAGCGCAGCGAGCTCGTCGCCGACGAGACGGCGGCGCGTGTCGCGGCGCTCTCGGCGTGGCGGAGCGGCCGGGCCCGGATCCTCGTCGCGAGCGTCCAGGCGCTCGTCCAGCACACGATCGCCCCCGACGACCTGCCGGACGACCCGCGCGTCCTCGAAGTCGGAGGCCGGTTGCGGCAGGAGGCGCTGCTCGCGGAGCTGCTCGATCTCGGCTACGCGCCGGTGCTCGAGGTCGCGGGCCGCGGCGAGTTCGCCCGCCGGGGCGGGATCGTCGATGTCTTCCCGCCGTCCGCGCCGCTTCCCGTCCGGATCGAGTTCTTCGGCGACGAGGTCGACTCGCTCCGGGCATTCGACCCGACGGACCAGCGGACGGTGGGCTCCCTCGAGGAGGCGGTGTTGCTTCCCGCGTCGGAGTTCCTCCAGCCGCAAGGGGGAGTGGCCGCGCTGCGGGAGTCGTTGGGGCGCCGTGCCGCGAAGCTGCCGGACCGTCTCGCCGCGGACCTCGAACGATTCGGACGAAACCCGGAGTCGCGCGCGCTCGACATCGGCGATGCCGCGGAGATCTGGGCGCCGCTGCTGGCGCCGGCATCGGGCCTCGACCACGTCGCCGAGGAGACGTTGCTGATCGTCGACGAGCCCGGTGACGTCGCGGAGGCCGCGGAATTCCTCTGGCGCCAGGCCGACGAGCGCCGGGCCGAGCTCATCGAATCCAGCGACCTGCCGAAAGACTGGCCCTCGACGTACGTCGGGCCGCGGCCATGGAAGTCGCGGCTCGTCGCGAGCCGGACGCTCGAGCTGACGTGGGAGTCGGAGCCGCCCGAGTCGGCCGCGCTCGCTGCCCGGGGACTGAGCTCCGGCGACGTGTTCGGCTGGCGCGAGCCGGTGCTGCCCGCGGCGCGGGCGGCCGCGATCGGATCGGCGGTCGAACGGTGGCGGGACGACGGCGCGCGCATCGTCCTCGCCTCCGACCAGGCGCCGCGACTCGCCGAGCTGCTCGACGAGGCCGGCCACCCCGCGGCGGTCGTCCACCAGCCCGAGGCGCCGCCACCGGGCGCCGTCGTCCTGATCGAGCGGAGCCTGAACGGCGGCTTCGAGGGTGGCCCGGACGGGCTCGTATTCGTCACGGATCGCGAGCTGTTCGGGACCGTCCGGGTCCGCCGGCCGAAGGCGCTCCGGCGCGTCGTCCCCCGCGACATCCTGGAGCGCCTGACGCCAGGCGACCTCGTCGTCCACATCGACCACGGCGTCTCCCGCTACGAGCGGATGCTCCGCCGCGGCAACAAGGCAGACGGCGAAGACCGCGACTACCTCGAGCTGAGCTTCGCCGGCGGCGACAAGATCTTCGTCCCGGTCGAGCAGATCAACCGCATCTCGCGGTACTCCGGTGCGGAGCACCCCTCGCTCTCGAAGCTGGGCGGCACGGAGTGGCTGCGCACGAAGCAGCGCGTCCGCAAGGCGGTCACGGATCTCGCCGACGAGCTGCTCGAGCTGTACGCCTCGCGGTCTCGCGTCCAGGGCGTCGCGTACGCGCCGGACACGCCCTGGCAGTCGGAGATGGAGGCGAGCTTTCCGTACGAGGAGACGCCCGACCAGGCCCGCGCGGTCGTGGAGGTCAAGGCCGACATGGAGGTCGGGCGGCCGATGGACCGGCTCGTCGTCGGCGACGTCGGCTACGGCAAGACCGAAGTGGCGCTTCGTGCGGCGTTCAAGGCGATCCAGGATGGCAAGCAGGTCGCGGTGCTCGTGCCGACGACGGTCCTCGCCGCGCAGCACTTCGCGACGTTCTCGCAGCGGTTCGCGGCCTTCCCGGTGCGGGTCCGGCTGCTGTCGCGATTCGTCGGACCTGCGGAGCAGAAGAAGACCGTGGCCGGCCTCGAGGATGGCTCCGTCGACCTCGTCATCGGGACGCATCGGCTGCTGTCGAAGGACGTCTCGTTCCGCGATCTCGGTCTCGTCGTCGTCGACGAGGAGCAGCGGTTCGGCGTCGCGGCGAAGGAGCGGCTCAAGCAGCTTCGGCGCGAAGTCGACGTCCTGACGCTCTCGGCCACGCCGATTCCTCGAACGCTGAACCTGGCACTCGCCGGCGTCCGCGACATGTCCGTGATCGAGACGCCGCCCGAGGATCGCCTGCCGATCCAGACCCGGGTCGCCGAGGCCTCAGCCGGGCTCGTCCGCGACGCGATCCTGCGCGAGCTCGACCGGGGCGGCCAGGTGTTCTTCGTCCACAACCGCGTCGAGACGATCGAGGCCCAGACGGAGCAGCTCCGCCGGATGCTTCCGGGCGTCCGGTTCGTCGTCGGCCACGGCCAGATGCCGGAGGGCCATCTCGAGAGCGTGATGATCAAGTTCGCGAGCGGCGAGGCGGATGTCCTCGTCTGCACGACGATCATCGAGTCCGGTCTCGACATCCCGAACGCGAACACGATCATCATCGACCGGGCGGACACGCTCGGGCTCGCGCAGCTCTACCAGCTCCGTGGCCGCGTGGGCCGCTCGTCACGGCGCGCGTACGCGTACCTGCTGTACCGGCGCCGGGAGCGGATGAGCGAGGAGGCCCGCAAGCGCCTCCAGGCGATCTTCAACGCTTCGGAGCTGGGTGCCGGGTTCCAGATCGCGCTCGCCGATCTCGAGATTCGCGGCGCCGGCAACATCCTTGGCGGGGAGCAGTCCGGGCACATGGCCGCGGTCGGGTTCGACCTGTACTCGCGGCTGCTTGCGGAGGCCGTCGAGGAGCGCAAGGCGCGGCGGGAGGACCGGCCGCCGAAGGTCGAGAAGCCGCAAGCGGTCGTGGATCTCCCGGTGGAGGCGCACTTGCCGGACTCGTACGTGCCGGAGGAGGCCCAGAAGCTGGAGCTGTACCGGCGGCTCGCGCGGGCGCGGTCCGCCGGTGACCTCGCCGCGTTCCGACAGGAGCTCATGGATCGCTTCGGCCCGATGCCGGGCCCGGTCGTTCGCCTCGTCGAGGTCGCGGAGCTCAGGCTCGCCGCGGAGTCGGTCGGGGTGGCGTCGATGTCGCGAGAGGAAGGCCAGCTCGTGGTCCGTTTCGGCGAGGGGCTGAGCCGCGCGACGGCGATGCGGTTGATCGGCGGTGGTGGCCTGCCGAACGTGAAGCCGAGCGACATCACCTTCGCCTCGAACCAGTTCCGGATCCGGCTGCCGCGCGACCCGTCGCGGGCGTGGGGCCTTACCCAGGCCGTCGTGGCGCGCCTGTCCGCGTCTGAGGAGTGACGATGCCGACGATCCGACTCGAGCTCGACGCCGACGGCGACGAGATCACGGCACTCCGCGGCGCGCTGCTGGCGGCCCGTGCGACAGAGCTCGCGGAGGCGCGTCGGCGCGGCGATCGGCTCTCGTTCGGCTACGGGACCGAGTCGGCCCGGGAGGGGATGTCGGCCGAGGTCGTCCAGGCTCGACGGCGATACGAGCTGCTCGATCGGCTGATCGCAGCGCTCGATGCCGCAACCAAGGATTGACAACGCCCACCGCGGCCCTATCGTCCGCGGCATGCCGACGAACGTTGTTGATGCGCTTTCCCGGGTGGACATGCTGTCGAGCCTCGACAAGAAGCACCTGGAGAAGCTCGCGAAGGACTTCAGCGAGCGATCGTTCCCGGCCGGCACGGTCGTCGTATCAGAGGGCAGCGAGCACGGGATCGGGTTCTTCGTGGTCGCCGACGGCGAGGCCGTCGCGTCGGTCGGCGGTGAGGAGGTGGCCCGGCTCGGGCCCGGCAGTCACTTCGGCGAGGTCGCGCTGATCAGCGACCGGATCCGGACCGCGAGCGTCACGGCCGTCACGGACCTCCACACCTACGTCATGACCGTCTGGGATTTCCGCTCGTTCGTCCAGAGCGATGCCGAGGTCGCATGGAAACTGCTCGAGCAGCTCGCCGAGATGCTCCACCGCCAGCCGGCCCACACCCACAGCCACTGAGCTCGCTGCCGTTCGGCGGCCCTCGGCGGACTCCCTTTCCTTGACGACGCGACCCATTCGGTCGTAGGTCCGCCGCGTCCCGGTCTGCATGCCACGGTCGAACCCGCCCGTGCGCAATACCGAGCCGACGGTTCGATAGAACGACCACTCGCGGTGCATCTTCCCTTCGAGATGGGCGCCCGCCATCTTCATGTTGCCGTTGCCGTACTGCTCGAGGGGACGGGCGCTGCGTTCGAGGCGGCCATGCGCGGAGTGTCGGCCAAATCGGCAGATGCTCTCCACCCGAGCCGTAGGCGCGAAGAAGTCGGCGGATGTCCGCCCCGCGAGCAGCTGCCGAATTCGCGGGTCGCGAGCGAGCGTGGCTGGCCCCAGGGGATCGTCAGGACCTCTGCCGAACGCTCACATCCAGAGCTTCTGCGGGGAACGTGCGCGCGCAAGGCCAGTGGAGCGCCGATGGGCCACAATCCGCCCGTGAAACCCTTCACGTTCATCGCCGACACCTACGGCATCGCCGACGGCCGCGACCTCGCCGAACGCGCGAAGATGGCCGAAGCCCTGGGCGTCACGACGTTCGCAATCCCCGACCATCTCGTCGAGGGCAGCTTCGCGCCGACGCCGTACCTGGCCGCCGTCGCGATCGCGACGACGACGCTCCGGATCGCGGCGTTCGTCCACAACAACGACCTCCGCCACCCCGCGGTCCTCGCCCAGGACCTCGCGACGCTCGACGTCCTCAGCAATGGCCGACTCGACGTCGCGATCGGCGCCGGCTGGAACAAGCCCGAGTACGACGCGATCGGGCTGCCGTTCGACCCCGTCCCGACCCGCCAGGCCCGCCTGACCGAGGCCGTCGCGGTGATCAAGGGCTGCTTCGGGGAGGGACCGTTCTCGTTCTCGGGCGAGCACTACACCATCACGGACTACGACGCCCACCCCAAGCCCGTCCAGAAGCCGCATCCGCCCATCTTCATCGGCGGCGGCGGCCGAAAGACCCTGACCCTCGCCGGCCGCGAGGCCCAGATCGTGGGGCTCGCGCCGCGGATCCTCAGCGAGCAGCGCGCGGATCCGCACAGCCTGACGTGGGCGGCGACCGAGGAGAAGATCGGCTGGGTCCGCGAGGCCGCCGGCGACCGCTTCGACGATCTCGACTTCAACGTCTACCCGTCGGGCTGGCCCATCGTCGTCACGGACGATCTCCACGGCGAGGCCCGCAAGGTCATCGACCGCCACAAGAGCCGGACTGGCATCGAGCTGTCCGAGCAGGACGTCATCGATTCACCGCATGTCTTCATCGGCTCGATCGACCGCTTCGTCGAGAAGTTCTCGGAGCTGCGCGAGCGGCTCGGGATCACCTCGTTCCTCGTTGGCGACCTCTCCGAGCTCGGGCCGGTCGTCGAGCGGCTCGCGGGAACGTGAGGACGCCGTGAGCGATCTGGGCCGTCCACCCGTCTCGGAGCGGCTCCGCTGGGATGACGGGCTGACGAAGGCCCGAAGTCGACCCGCGTTTCTGCGCAGCCGCCTCCGGATCGCCTTCGCGATCAGCGCCGTGGTCATGCTCATCGGATCGCTCATGCCGTGGGCCGAAGGCATGGTCGGTCGGCTGCCGAAATCGTTCGGAGGGTTCGATGGCGCGGCAGACGGGCTGATCCTCGCCGCGCTCGCGGTCGTTGCCCTGCTGTTCGCCCGAAGCCCGGAGTTCCTCGACGCGCCCGACGGCCTGCGCCGCTGGGCGCCGATGCTGCTCGGCCTCGTGTGCGTCGGGCTCTGGCTGCTTGGCTTCCAGGCGGCCCAGTTCCAGATTGCGGGCTGGGTCGACGACGACGGCCACGGGTCGATGACGATCGGCTACTGGATCGCCGGCATCGGGGCGCTCGCCCTGGCGGTCGCCGGGTCGTACGCGACGTTGCGCTATCACGAAGGCCAGACGACCGATCCGACGGCGCTCATCCGGCTGCCGCGCCGGTCCGACGCGCCGACGCTGTTCGCCTGGGTCTTCGGCCTCGTCGGGCTCGTCCTCGGCGCGTCGGTCGCGAGCGATTGGTTCGAGCCGGCCGCGCGCGCCGCGCCGATGCTGTTCATGGCGGCGGCCGGGATCATCGCCGGGGCCTATCTGGGCCGGGCGCTGGGCCGCCTGATTCGCGGCTCCTGACGCCTTCAGCCCAACTCGCGGAGGATCGCGTCGGTCGCGTCGTCGGGCCGACCGTCGAAGAACCGTTCGAGAACCTCGCGGAACAGCCGCTCGTCCGGGGCCGCGCGGTGGAACAGCGTCATCGACGAGCGGAGCTTGATCGCGTCGATGCCGCCGAAGATCTGCTCGGCGGTTCGATCGCGGGTTTCGAGCACGAGCCGGGCGCACTCGCGGAGTCGCGGACCCAGAGCCGGGTGGTCGAGAAAGGCCGTCGCCTCGTCGAGGGAGCGGATCGCGTACCGCTGCGACGTCCAGCTCCGACCGAGGCCTTCGACCTGGGGAAACACGAACCACATCCAGTGGCTGGTCTTGCGGCCGGCGCTGAGCTCCGCGACGACGTCGTCGTAGACGCCGTCCTGGGCGGTCACGAACCGTTCCAGACGAGGGGCTTGCATTGCAGCAGTATCCTGACCGAGGTCCGAGTGACGGGCGCGGCTGACGCGCCGTCGGACACGGAAAGGAGATGCGGCGCCATGGCACCAGACCGAGCCACCGCTGTCGTCGCGTCACGCCTCCGGAGGGGCCACCGCTCGTAACGGGCCGATCGATCGGCCACGAAGCGACCCGGACCGTCCCGCCGAGGACGGTCTTCGTTTCTGCGGAGCCGGAGGGCGTGACACGAAGTCGTCGGTGTCATCCCTGTTTCCGGAGTCCGCTCCCACGTGAAACGACCGTCATCCTTCCGCTGCGTCCACTGCCGGCTCGACGTCCCGAGTGACGCGCCCGGCACCGCGCACCGCAACCACTGTCCGAACTGCCTCTGGTCGCGCCATCTCGACATCGATCCGGGCGACCGCGAATCCGACTGCCTCGCCTCGATGGAGCCCATCGCGATCACCGTCCGAAAGGACGGCGAATGGGTCCTGATCCATCGCTGCAACGGCTGCGGGACGCTGTCATCGAACCGGATCGCGGGCGACGACAACCCGTTGCTGCTCGTCCGGATCGCCGTGAAGCCGCTTGCCCAGCCGCCATTCCCGCTCGACCGGCTCGCGCTCATCTGAGCGCGGGCCGCGTCCCGGTCGGCGAGCCGGGGCTGCAGCAATCGATGCGTCAGCGCCCACGGTCACGGCCGCTGATCGCTTCGATCACGAAGGCCGGGGCGCGATGTGATGCATCCGGAGCATCGGACGGCGCGCTCGGCGCGGACGTCCAGCGCGGCAGGCTTGGCCTAGTTGCCTCATCCTTTGCCGGTGCCCAACCCGCAGCATCATGACGCAGGCGGCGGCCTCTGGTCGCCCGGTCATCGTGCGCTCACGATCGGCCTCGTCCTCACGATCACGCTCGTCGCGTCCGAGGCGCTCGCGGTCACGAACGTCATGCCGATCGTGGCCGAGGACCTCGCGGGCGGCGATCCGGCGCTCTACGGCTGGGCGCTGTCCGCGTTCATCCTCGCGAGCCTCGTCGGGATCGCGGCCGCGGGCGTTCTCATCGACCGCGGGTCGCTGACCCGGCCGTACCTCCTGGGGCTCGGGCTGTTCTCGGTCGGGTTGATCGTGTGCGGCCTCGCGCCCTCGATGCCGATCCTCGTCGTGGGTCGCGCGCTCCAGGGCCTCGGGGCGGGCGCGATCCCGGCCGTCGGCTACGTCGCGATCGGCCGGGCGCTGCCGGAGCGGCTCCGGGCGGAGATGTTCGCGGTGCTCTCGACCGCGTGGGTCCTGCCGGGCCTCCTCGCACCGGGCATCGCCGGCGCCGTCGCAGAGGTGTTCCACTGGCGGCTCGTCTTTCTCGGGCTGCTGCCGCTGATCGCCCTGGCGGCCGTGATGACGACGCCGGCAATCCGCGCCCTTGGCGTCACCAGCGCTTCGGAACGCGAGCACGAGGTCGCCGAGGACAGCCGCCGACGGCTGCCGCTGGCCATCGTCCTCGCGATCGGTGCCGGGCTGACGATCGCCGGCCTGACGGACGCGCAGCTGTGGCCGGGGTTGCCCCTCGTCGTGGTCGGCATCGCGCTCGCACTGCCGGCGTTCCGCAGGCTCACCCCGCCCGGGACGTTGCGCGCGGCGCGCGGCCTGCCGAGCGCCGTGCTCCTCCGCGGCACGCTGACATTCGCGTTCTTCTGCGCCGACGCCTACGTCCCGGTCGCGTTCCAGGACTGGCGCGGCACGTCGGCGATCGAGGCCGGCATCGCGCTTACCGCGGCGACGCTCAGCTGGACGAGCGGTGCCTGGGTCCAGGCACGGCTCATCGGCCGGATCGGGCCGCGCCCCCTCGTCCGGACGGGCTTCCTCGTCGTTGGCGTCGGGATCACGCTGTTCGGGCTGATGCTCATCCCGTCGGTCCCGATCGCCTGGGGCATCGTCGCGTGGGCGTTCACCGGGCTCGGGATGGGCTTCTCGTACTCGCCGCTCGCGCTGACGGTGCTGCGCGAGGCGCCGCCCGAGACGCAGGGCGCGGCGACCGCTGGCCTGCAGCTCTCGGACGTGCTGGGGACGGCGCTCGGGATCGGCGTCGGCGGGGCGTTGATCGCGATCGGCGATCGATCGGGCGGCGAGGAGTGGGTCGGTCTGGCGGCCGCGTTCACCGTCGGCGTCGTGGCGGCCGCGATCGGCGTCGTCCTCGCGGCGCGACTGCCAGGCGGCGCCCACGCGACGGCGCCGATCCGCCGCGATCATCCGGAGGCCGCATCGGAGGCCGCCCTCGCCGTGACCGGTCACGAGCGCTGAGCTCGGGTCTGACCCGGCCGACGCGCTAGACTGGGCGCTCGCCGGCGGCGTGCCCACTGCCGCTCGCAAGTCGGCCCCAGCGGACGCCAGCAGTCGGAGGGTCCCCAGACCGATGTCAGCCGAGGAGCTTCGCGCGAAGATTCGCGAGATCCCGGACTTCCCGAAGCCGGGAATCCTCTTCTACGACATCACGACGCTGCTCAAGGACCCGGCCGCGTACAAAGAGGCGATCGACCTGATGATCGAGCCCTTCAAGGGCGAAACGATCGACGTCGTCGTCGGGATGGAATCGCGCGGCTTCATCTTCAGCTCGCCGATGGCCTACCAGCTCGGCGCCGGTCTCGTGCCGGTTCGCAAGCTCGGCAAGCTGCCGGCCGAGACGATCACGGTCGAATACGCGCTCGAGTACGGCTCGAACACGCTCGAGATCCACCGGGACGCGATCCAGCCCGGCCAGAAGGTGCTGATCGTCGACGACCTGCTAGCGACCGGCGGCACGGTCAAGGGCACGATCGAGCTGGTCGAGCGACTGAAGGGGGAGGTCGTCGGGCTGGCGTTCCTCGTCGAGCTCGAGTTCCTCAAGGGCCGCGATCGCCTCGACGGCCGCCGCGTCTCGAGCGTCATCCAGTACTGAGCGCCGGGACGGCGAGAAGCACGATCGACCGACTGCCCGCCATGGCCGATCCGACCGCAACCGACGCCGCCGAACCGGGTACCGGCGCGAGTGCTGAATCGGGTGGCGCGGCACCGGACGCTGGCGCTGACCTCGGGCGCCGCCGGTTCTTCCGGCAGTTTGCGGGCGACATCGCCTCGACCGCCGCCACCCTCGTCGGCACCGCCCAGGCGTTGCAGCGGACGTCGGCAGAGCTCGCGGGAGCCATCCTCGACCCGGTCCGCGACGAGCCCGCGGCCGCCGAGGGTCCCACCGTCCAGCCGGCCGACAGGGGGCCCGTCTTCCGGACGGCGTTCCGGATCGAGGGATCCACGATCACGTTCGTCGACCAGCGAGCGCTGCCCGGGCGGCTCGTCGAGCACGCGGCGGGGTCCGCTGCGGACGTCACGTGGGCGATCCGCAACGGCACATTGAATGGCGGTCCGGCCGCGGGGCAGTCGGCCGCGATCGGGATGGCGCTGACCGCGGCGCGGCTCCGAGGGACGAAGCCCTATGCCCGCCGGGCGACGTTCCGGGGAGCGGCGAACGCGCTTCGGAATGCCGCGCCGACGAATGGATCCGTCGCCACGGCCCTCGAACGAGTCATGGGCGTGTATGCCCGGATCGGGGAGCTGTCCGAGGACGGCGACGCGATCGCGGGCGGGATGCGGGCGGAGGCCGACGCGATCGTCGCCGAGGCGGTCGCCGATCACGGAGCGCTCGTCGAGGCTGGGGTCGCGTGGCTGGCGACGCTGCCACGGAACGGGGAGGAGCCACTTCGCCTGGTCGTCCACGGTCCCGGCGGGACGCTCGCCGGCGGGCAATTCGGGACGGCGCTCTCGATCGCGATCACCGCCCACCAGCAGGAGATCCCGATCCGTGTGATCGTGCCGGAGGGGCGGCCGCGCTTCGTCGGCAGCCGGATCAGCAGCTGGGAGCTCGCGGCCGCGGCCGTGCCCCACGTGCTCGTGGCTGACGCCGCGGCGCCGTCGCTGATCGCGAAGGCCGACGTCGACGCGATTCTCGTGCCGGCCGACCGCGTTGCCGCGAACGGTGATGTCGCCGCGGCGATCGGAACGTACCCGCTCGCCGTCGTGGCGAACCGGCACGGCGTCCCGGTCGTCGCCTGCGTCGCCGCGAGCGTCATCGACCCATCGAGCAAGGACGGCAGCGCGATGTCGATCGGATCGTTCGATGCAGACGAGGTCGACCGGTTCGAGAAGCACGCGCTGGCACCGCCGGGCACGGAGACTCGCGCGCCGACGCACGATGTCACGCCCGCCGAGTTGATTACGACGTGGCTCGTCGCGACGGGCCCGCGGAGGCCGCCGTTCGAGGCTCTCCCGGGGGACCCGGATCCGGCGCCGGCCGAGGAGCCCGCCTAATGGCGAGCGTCGCGATCCCGGGCCGCCGGATGCGCGGCACGCTGACGCTCCAGCAGATCAGCGACCGTGACGCAATCCGGCGCTTCCTCGAGACGGACCGGCTGTTCGCCGCCTACGCGCTGTGTGACCTCGAGGACCGCGAATTCGGCCGGACTCGGTGGGGCGCCGCGTTCGAGGGCGAGCGGCTCGTCTCGATCGTGCTGGAGTATTCGGGCATGACGCCCCAGCCGATGTTCGTCATGGGCCGCGCCGACGGCATCGAGGCGATTCTCGCCGAGGTCATCCGGCCGCGCGCCGCGTATGTCGCCGCGCTACCCGATTCGCTGCCGGCCGTCGCGAGTCACTACCGCGTCGACCCGGGCGTGCCGATGGTCCGGATGTGGGTCGATCGAGCGCATTTCCGGCCGTATCCGGCCGATGTCCGCAAGCTCCTGCCGGTCGAGATCGGCGAGCTCAATCGGCTCTACCAGCTCGGCTTCGCATCGTGGCTGCCGTCGTCGGCGATCGCCGAGGGCGTCTACTACGGCGTCCGCGTCGGCGGCAAGCTCGTCGCCGCGGCGGGCACGCACGTCATCAGCCCGCAGGCCCGACTCGCCGTCGTCGGCAACGTCCTCACCCACATCGACTATCGTGGCCGCGGCTTCGCGACGGCGGTGACCGGCGCCGTCACCGCCGAGCTGCTGCGGAGTTGCGACCAGGTCGCGCTCAACGTCCGCTCCGATAATCCACCCGCGCTCCAGGCGTATCGGCGGCTCGGCTATGCCGAGCACGTCCGGTTCGAGGAGCGGCTGATCCACCGGCTCGGTTCGCCGTGGCCGGACCTCGCTGCGCCACTGCGCCGCCTCTTCACCCGCAAGGAGAACTGACGCCGATGACGATCTCGACCTCTGCCGCCGACGCGTCGCCGCTGCCCGCGCATGACGTGACCGACCTCGGCCTCGCTGCCGAGGGCGTCCGCCGGATCGACTGGGCGGAGCGCGAGATGCCGGTCCTGCGGCTGATCCGCGAGCGGTTCGAGGCCGAGCGGCCGCTGGCGGGGATCCGGATCGGAGCGTGTCTCCACGTCACGACCGAGACCGCGAACCTGATGCGGACGCTGAAGGCGGGTGGGGCGGACGTCGTGCTCGCCGCCTCGAACCCGTTGTCGACGAAAGACGACGTCGCGGCGGCGCTCGTCGCCGAGTACGGGATCGCGACGTTCGCCCGGCGCGGCGAGGACCGCGACACGTATTACGACCACCTGAACTCGGTCGCGGACACGCGACCCCAGATCACGATGGACGACGGCTGCGACCTCGTCTCGCTGCTCCACAGCGAGCGGCCGGCCCAGGTCGCCGAAGTGCTGGCCGGTACGGAAGAGACGACGACCGGCGTCATCCGGCTCAAGGCGATGGCCGCCGACGGCGCGCTCGGCTTTCCGGTGGTCGCGGTCAACGAGGCCCAGACGAAGCACCTCTTCGACAACCGCTACGGGACGGGCCAGTCGACGGTCGACGGGATCCTCCGGGCGACGAACCTGCTGCTCGCGGGGCGGAACGTCGTCGTCGCAGGCTACGGCTGGGTGGGCCGGGGGATCGCGTCGCGGATGGCCGGGATGGGCGCCCACGTAGCGATCATCGAAGTCGACCCGGTCCGGGCGCTCGAGGCGCTCATGGACGGGTTCCAGGTGATGACCGCCGGGGACGCCGCGCCATGGGGCGAGCTGTTCGTGACCGCGACCGGCAACGTCAACGTGTTCCGCCGCGAGCATTTCGCAGCGATGCGCGACGGCGCGATCATGGCCAACAGCGGCCACTTCGACGCGGAGCTGGATCTCAAGGCGCTTCGCGAGATGGCCGAGGGCCATATTCGAGACGCCCGGGAGAACGTCCAGGAGTTCGACCTCGGCGGCAAGCGAATCAACCTCATCGCCGAAGGCCGGCTCGTGAACCTTGGCGCGGCCGAGGGACACCCGGCGGCGGTGATGGACATGAGCTTCGCGAACCAGGCGCTCTCGGCCGAGTACGTCGTGAAGCACCACGCCGAGCTCACGCCGCAGGTCTACGTCGTCCCGGAGGCGATCGACGCCGAGGTCGCCAGGCTGAAGCTCGAAGCGCTGGGAATCACACTCGACGCCATGACGCCGGAGCAGGTCGAGTACGTCTCGTCCTGGCAGCACGGAACCTGATCCGCCGACGAAATCACATCGACTCGTGATGCGCATGGGTGGAGTATCGGCGCGGGCCTGATCCGGCGGTTGCGGTGGCCGGGTGATGCCGGCCGCCAAGGGTGGCGATGTAGGGGATTCCCCGATGCTAGGCGGCCGGAACCGTCTGACAGTCACGGTGTCTCCGGCGCGTCGAGTCGTTCGCGGTGTCGCGGGGCAGGGGTGGATCCGCCGCGACGTGCGGCTCGCCCCGTGTTGGCTTGGGAGGAGCGCGCCGTGACCCGTTACCGAACTCTGGTTTCCCGATCCATCGCCGTCGCCGCGGTCGCCGCGTTGATGGTCACGTTGGCGGGCCCCGTTGCGGCGGCGGAGTCCACCACCTCGGTGCCGGTCGGGATCACGCCCTGCGAAGGCGAGGTGCCGCTCTGCAATCCCGCGCAGCACTTCGATGTCACCACCTCCGGCACCTTGCGGGCCCAGGTGGCGGCGGATGCGACGAACTGCGTCGCGATCGTCGTCCTCTTGAGCGTTGACGGCACCGAGGAATACAACTCCGGCCTGATCGCTCCGGGCGCCTCGACAGGGCTGGCGGACCTCGGGCCGGTCACCCCAGGGACGCACACGTTGTCGGTCGAGGCGCTCGTGCATGACGACGTCGCGTGCCCGACTCGGGGCTGGTCCGGCCAGCTCGCGATCACGACCTCGGACGTCGCCACTGACGACGTCGCAGTCGTCGCTCCGGGCGGCTCCGCGACCGTGTCGACCGCGGTTGCCGGCTCGCCGCGCCCCGCCGGCGTCACCGCGACGCTGTTCCGCAGCGTCGACGCGGCCGGAACAGCGCGGATCTCTGTCGCCACGTACGACTCCCTGCCAGCCGGCGTTCCGCCGAACCCCATTCGCGAGGCGGCGTTTCTCGATCTCCAGCTCGAGAACGGCGATGCGGGCGACGTGATCGCGGGCGAGTTCCTCCCGCCGAGCCCGATCCTGCCGCCGAATCCCGTGCTCCCGCCGAACCCCATCGTGCCGCCCAACCCGATCCTGCCGCCGAATCCGATCCGCCTGGCCTACTGGATCGGGACCAGCTGGGCGCCGGTCTTCGGGTCGGGTGGGGCGCTTCCCACCTACAGCAGTGTCGCCAGCGCGTTCTCGGTGACGTTCGATAGCACCAGCAGCCCGGCCGTCACCGCCCTCGGCGGGACCGTCTTTGCGATCGTTCCGGGCTACTACTTCCGCGGGTTCGGCACGCCGGTCGACTCCGGGGCCGTGAACGTGGCCCGGGCTGGCAGAGTGATCCCGCTGAAGTGGCAGGTGTTCGACTTCGAGGCCCAACCCGTCCTCGACCTCGATCCGAACACGGTTCGAGTGACCTCGATCCAGATCGCCTGTGACGGAAGCAGCCTCCCGTCCGACCCTGTCGACGAGTACGCAAAGGGTGCGTCGGGTCTGCAGAACCTCGGGGCCGGCGCCTACCAGCTGAATTGGGCGTCGTCGAAGTCGAGCGCCGGATCCTGCCGCCGGTTGCAACTGGACCTCGGCGAGCGGAATCCGGATGGCACCCCGTTCTATCGGACGGCGGACTTCGAGTTCAGGCCGTGAGCCTGCCTGAAACCCTCCGATAGCACGGCAATAGGTCAGGGCGCATCCTCCGGCTACACTCTCGGCCGGAGGAGGCTGCCCTTGCCTGAGCCCAAGGTCGCGCCTTTTGGCGCCTGGGAATCACCGTTCCCGATCTCGCTGTTGACCAGCGGCGTCGTCGCGCTCGGCGAAGTCCGGGCCGCGGGCGGCGTCGCCTGGTGGCTCGAGGGCCGGCCGGACGAGAAGGGCCGCCAGGTCCTGATCCGCCGCGACCCGGACGGGACCGAGACGAGGCTCTCCCCGGAGGGCTTCAACGTTCGGTCGCGCGTCCAGGAATACGGCGGCGCGCCGTATCTCGTCGACGGCGATCTCGTGGTCGTCTCCGATTTCTCAACGGGGCGCCTCAGCCGCGTCGTCGCGCCGCAGCAGCTCGAGCCGCTGACGCCGGAACGCGCGTGGCGCTTTGCGGACATGGTTCACGACGCCCGACGTGGCCGGCTGATCGCGATTCGCGAGGACCACGAGAAGGACACGCTCGAGCGGCACGGCGAGGCTGAGAACTCCATCGTCGCGATCGATCTCACAACCGGCGAGGTGACCGTTCTCGTTGAAGGCGCCGACTTCTACGGAGCGCCCCGCCTCTCGCCCGACGGCACGACGCTCGCATACCTCGAATGGCGCCACCCGAACATGCCCTGGGACGGCACGGAGCTCAAGGTGGCCGACCTCGCGCCCGATGGCAGCCTCGCCAACACAACGCACGTGGCCGGCAGCAACCACGACTGGATCTCGCAGCCGCGCTGGTCGCCCGATGGCGTCCTCCACTTCGCCGCCGAGCCGGCGGACTGGATGAACATCTTCCGCTTCGTCGGCGGCCAGATCGAGGCTGTTACAGACGAAGCGGCGGAGTTCGTGTATCCCGACTGGCAGTTCGGCTACGTCACCTACGACTTCCTCCGGGACGGCTCGATCATCGCGGTCGGCCGGTCCGGCGGTCGCGACCGGCTCTACCGCGCCGGGCCGGCGGCGGAAGGCCTCCGCGAGATCGACGTCCCGTTCACAGAGATGAGCTCGATCGCAGTCGACGGCGATCGGGTGCTGCTCCGGGGTGCGGCGCCGGACCGAGCGGCAGCGATCATCGAACTCGACCCGGACAGCGGCGACTGGACCAGCGTGCGATCGGCAATGGCGAACCCGCTGGCTCCGGACGCGCTTTCGATCGCCCGCCTCGTCGAGTTCCCGACGACCGATGGCAAGACCGCATTCGGCCAGTTCTACGCCCCGCACAACACACAGTTCCGCGGCCCGGACGGCGAGCTACCGCCGCTCATCGTCACGAGCCACGGCGGCCCGACCGCCTCCGCGTACACCGGCCTGACGCTGGCGATCCAGCTGTTCGCCAGCCGCGGGTTCGCCGTGCTCGACGTCGACTACGGCGGCAGCACCGGCTACGGCAAGGAATACCGGAAGCGACTCGAGGGCCAGTGGGGTGTCGTCGATCTCGACGACTGCGTCAACGGCGCGACATGGCTCGCCGCCCAGGGCCTCGTCGACGGGGACAAGCTCGCGATTCGGGGCGGCTCGGCGAGCGGCTACACGACGCTCTGCGCAATGGTGTTCAGCGATGTCTTCAAGGCCGGGGCGAGCTACTTCGGGATCGCCGACCTCGAGACGTTCCGAAGCGAGACCCACAAGTTCGAGTCGCGCTACGACCAGTCGCTGATCGGTCCGTGGCCGGAGGCGAAGCAGCTCTATCACGACCGCTCGCCGATCAACTTCATCGACCGCTGGTCGTGCCCGGTGCTGATCCTCCAGGGCGCCGAAGACCGCGTCGTGCCGCCGCAGCAGGCGGAGGAGATCGTCGACGCGCTCTGGGAGAAGCACCTGCCGCACGCGTACCTGTTGTTCCCAGGCGAGGATCATGGCTTCCGGGCCGCCGAGAACATCATCCGCAGCTTCGAGGCGGAGCTCTCGTTCTACGGCCAGATCTTCGGTTTCACGCCGGCCGACGCCATCGAACCGGTCAAGGTCGAGTTCCTCGAATCCGCGCAGGGGAGCGTGGCGACCGGGTGACGTCCCCGCTCGGCGCGATCGGAGGTGCGGCGATCGACGCCGCCGAAGCTGGCGGCGAGCCGACCGTCGGAGCGATCGAGGCCGTCCTCATCCTGCTCGTCGCGGCGACGGTCCTTGCGCTCGTCGCCCGCCGGATCGGCATCCCGTACCCGATCCTCCTGGTGCTCGGCGGCCTGGGGCTGGGGTTCATCCCGGGCCTGCCGACGATCGAGCTCGAGCCGGACCTGGTCTTCCTGCTCTTCCTGCCGCCGATCCTGTTCGGGGCGGGATATTTCACGTCCGTTCGCGACTTCAAGCGCAACCTTCGGCCGATCCTGCTGCTCTCGGTCGGGCTCGTCGTCGCGACCATGCTCGCCGTCGCGGTCGTCGCCCAGGCGCTCGTCCCGGGCATGGGCTGGGCCGCGGCGGTCGCGCTCGGTGCGATCGTCGCGCCGCCCGACGCGGTGGCCGCGACCTCGGTCTTCCAGCGGCTCGGCGTCCCTCGCCGCGTCGTGACGATCCTCGAGGGCGAGAGCCTCGTGAACGATGCCACAGCGCTGGTCGCGTATCGCTTCGCCGTCGTTGCCGCTCTGACCGGGACATTCTCGATCGGCGCCGCCGGCCTCACGCTCGTGGCGGTCGCCGCGGGCGGCATCGCGTTCGGGCTGTTGATGGGGATCGTGATCGCCTGGGCGCTGCGCCACGTCGACGATCCGGTGTTCTCGGTCGTGCTGACGTTCCTTGCCCCCATCGCGACGTATCTCCCGGCCGAGCGATTCGGGATCAGCGGCGTGCTCGCGACGGTCGCGGCCGGGATCTGGGTCGGTCGCCACGCCCCACGGGAGATGAGCTCGGCGGTCCGCGTCGCCGGGACGAGCGCATGGCAGGTCCTGCTGTTCCTCATCAACGGGACCGTGTTCATCCTCATCGGCGCCCAGCTGCCGTCGGTCCTCGACGCGCTCGAGGGCTACTCGGCCGGTCAGCTGATCCTGCTCGCCGTCGTGATCTGCACGACGGTCATCGCGGTCCGGATCCTGTGGGTCTACCCGGGAACCTACGTGCCGCGGGCGCTGAGCCGGTCGATCCGCCTGCGCGAGCCCTACCCGACGCCGCGCAACGTCTTCATCGTCTCGTGGGCGGGGATGCGCGGCGTCGTCTCGCTTGCGGCCGCTCTCGCGCTGCCGCTCGAGTTTGCCCAGCGCGACCTGATCATCTTCCTGGCGTTCGCCGTGATCCTCGCGACGCTGGTCGGCCAGGGCCTCACGCTGCCGTTCCTGATCCGCCACCTGGGAATCGTCGCCGACACGGGCGAGGCCCACGAGGAGGCGCATGCCCGGATGGCGGTCGCCGAGGCCGCGCTCAGACGGATCGACGAGCTGGAGAAGGAGTGGGGCGGCCATCGCGAGCTGATCGAGGCGCTCCGCGCCCAGTACGGCCACCGGGCGAGCCACGCCGACCCGCACCACGGCGATGCGCCGCTCGACGAGAGCGAGCAGGAGATGCTCGAGCACGGCCAGATCCGCAGCGCCGTCATTGATGCCGAGCGCGAGGCGCTGCTCGAGATGCTCGAGCGCGGCGCGGTTTCCGACGAGGTCTTCCGGCGCGTCGAGCGTGACCTCGATCTCGAAGAGCTCCGGATGGAGGTCTAGCGGAGCTCCGCCGCGGCGTCAGCTGCCGTCGGCCTCGAGGACGGTCGCGAGCGCCCCGAAGTACGGGTCGCGGGCGATCACCCAGAAGTCGCGCAGCTGCCAGATCACGTGGTCGTGATAGTGCTTCAGCTGGGTCCGGTGGACGAGGTCGTAGAGGCTGACTTCACCCGGCACGCGGTACGTGCCCGCGTTCTGGCGGATCGTCGAGAGGGCCCCGAGCAGGAGCTGCCGCGCGGCGGGATCGCGCGTCAGGCGCTCGTAGTCGTAGACGCCGAGGGCAGCGAACCCGAAGCCGTTCAGGACGTGGGTCGGCCGCGATGATGGGTACTGCTCGAACCACAGCTCCCCCGATCGGACGTAGGCGACCCAGAACTTCGAGTTGGTGCTTCTCGGCCGGAAGGAGCGGAAGACCTTCTGTGCCGTGTCGAGATCGGCCTTGTCGCCGGTGACGCGATAGAGCCGGACGAACAGCGACAGCGCGAGGCCCTGGGCGTACGCCGAGACCCACGGCGCTTTGAGGCGCTCCGGCGAGTAGTTGAACCGGTAGGGGATGAACAAGGCCCCGCCATCGACGACGCCGAGCTCGCGAAGCTTGTTCGCTCGGAGGATCGCGCCGTTCAGGTACCACTTCTTGCCGGTTCGAACGTAGCTGTCGACGAACCGCAGCCCCTCGTCTGCAATGTTCCCCGGGTGGTAGTAGTTCCGGCCGTTGACGACGGTGTAGGCGATCCCGTCGGCATCGGCGTTGTCCGGCCGCGTCAGGCGGGCGAGGCTCCGTCCGTTCAGCGGCAGGCGCTCCCACGCCAGCGACTTGATGCCGTACCTCGCGACCCGGAACGCGCCGCTCGGCAGCAGCGGGTCGGGGCTGACCGTCACCTCCGCGATCAGCGTCGAGGGGTCGATCGGCGCATATGCGTCGCCGGTGGTCGGGGTGTCGCGGGCCGCAACCGACGCGGGCGCGATCGTCAGGAGACAAACGAGCAGGAGGGGCACGGAGCGGCGGTGACGGGCTCGCACGGGGCTTCGACTATACGCATCGTACGCCGCGGGAGGAAGCCGTACCTACGGTCTAGGGCTCCCAGCCGTTGCCGATGGGACCTTCCTCCCCGATTGATGGCACGGTGATCGCGGAGGCTTCGCCGTCGGCGAGGCGGACGACGATGACCTGGCTCCGCGCTCGGTCTGCGCCCGTCAAGAGCAGACCGACGTGACCGTCCTTGATTCCGAGCAGCGCGCCGCGTGACGCGCGCGGCGCCTCGACGAGGGCTCGCGAGCGACCATCGCGGTCGATGAGTTGCAGCGTCCAGCGACTGGGGAACGGCGCGCCGTCCGCGCCCAGGACGACGAGCCGGCCGTCGCCCGTCCAGAGCCAGCCCACGACGAGCGCCGAACGCACGCCGAACGCGTAGCTCCCATCTGCCTCGCGAACCTCGAGCTGCGGCGGGCCACCCGGGATGCTCGCGTTCGGGCCGAAGACGACGGTTCGTCCCGTCGTCGCGTCGACCAGCTGGGTCGGGCCGCTGCCGAGCCCGTCGGAGCCCTCGGTCGGGAAGGCGCTGATCGGCTCGACGCCGCCATCGGAGAACCGAACCCGAACCGCCGGCGCCAGCGTCCCGTCGTCGGGATCGAACCGGGCCCCGACGACCCACTCGCCGGAGCGCGAAAACGCGTACGGCTCGATCCGATCGGTGAGAGCAAACACGGGACCCAGGGTCGGCGACGGCGCCGCGCCCGCCTGGCGGCCCGCAGAGACGTCGATCTCCGCCGCGGTCGCCCACGTCGCGTCCCGTGCCCGGCCCGCGAGGAGCCACCGGTCGCGGCGGCCCGCGATCGCGAACCGATCGCCGAGCCCGGACCAGACGAGCCCGCCGAGCGCCGTGACGCCATCGGCTCGCCAGGCGACCCCGTCGCGCGTCACGAGCCGGACGGCATCGAGGCCCTCCTGCGTCGGCGACTCCGGCTCCGAGAGGACGAGCGAGGCCAGGTCGGGCGCGAGCCAGGCGATCGACCCGGCGGCGGCGCCAGCGTCCGAGAAGGCGTCCGGGAATCCGCGACGCAGCTCGCGCAGGAACGTCACGCCCGGCCGCCACGTGATCAGCCGCGCGTCGGCGCCATCGCGGACCACGAAGACCGTCGCGGGCGAGCCGACGAGCGCCCGGTTGGCGATCACCGGCAGGTCAGATGCGGGCGATTCCAGCCGCGACGGGGCCGGCGAATCGCTCGAGCTGGCAACGACGGCGCCGCTGGGCTCGGGTGCTGCCTGCCGCGCCGGCGGCGCATCCCGTCCCGCCCCGGCCATCGCGACGAGCCAGCCCGCGGCGACGACGACGGCCGCAAGCACGGCGATCGCGCGCCGCGACGACCGGGCGCCGGGTCGCCCAACCGGCCCGACCGGGACGTCGAAGGCTTCGGCCGGCGGCTCGCTCACCCCGCGACGCCGGTGCTACCCCGCGAGCCGGGCGAGCTGCTCGACGCCGCGGGCGATCTCGGTGAATGTCGTGGTGAGCGGCGACATCCCGAATCGGATCGAATCCGGCTCCCGGAAATCGGGCACCACGCCGCCGTCGATGAGCGCTGCCGTGAGGCGCTTCGCGTCGGGATGGCGAATCGCGACGTGCGCGCCGCGCGCTGCCGGATCGCGCGGACTGCCGACGCTGAACCCGAGCGGGGCGAGCTCCGTGTCGACGAGCTCGATCGCGAACGTCGTCAGCGCGATCCCCTTCGCCCGGATGCGGTCGATGCCGGCCTCGGCGACGAGGCGGACGCCCTCCTCGACCGCCGCGAGCGCGATGATGCCGGGCGTTCCGGCTAGCCACTGGACGATGCCCGGCGCGGGGTCGTAGCCCTGGGCCATCGCGAACTGATCGCGCTGGCCGAACCAGCCCTGGATCGGGTTGCGCAGCTCGTCCTGGAGCGCGCCGGCGACGTAGAGGTAGGCGGGCGCACCGGGCCCGCCGCACAGGAACTTGTACGTGCATCCGACGGCCAGGTCGACATCGGCCTCGTCAAGCGCGACGTTCACGGCGCCGGCCGAGTGGCTGAGGTCCCAGAGGACGAGCGCGCCGGCGTCGTGGGCGAGCTGCGTGATCGCGGCCATGTCGGCGATCGCGGCGGACCGGTAGTTCACGTGGGTCAGCGTGACGAGCGCCACGTCGCCGTCGTGCCGGGCGAGCGCCGCCGCGACGGCGTCCGTCGTGGGACCGTCGATCGGGTCCGGCTCCAGCCAGTCGATCACGAGATCGCGCGCCCGCGCGAGACCCTCAAGGACGTAGCGGTCGGTCGGGAAGTTGTCGCGATCCGTGATGACGGCGCGCCGCCCCGGTCGGGCGTCGAGCGCGGCCACGGCGAGCTTGTAGAAGTTGACCGTCGTCGAGTCGCTGACGATCACCTGGCTCGGCGCCGCCCCGATCAGCGGCGCGATGAGATCGCCGACGCGCGCCGGCTCGTCGAGCCAGTGATCCCAGGCGCGGATCAGCTCGCCGCCCCACTCCGCCTCGACGACGCGCGACAACCGCTCGACCGTCGCCTTCGGCAGCCGCCCCAGCGAGTTGCCGTCGACATAGACGAGCCCCGGGTCGGCGATCACGAATTGGTCGCGGAACGCCCGGAGTGGGTCGGATGCGTCGAGGGCGGCCGCGCGGTCGAGGGGGCTCAGTGCCGGGACGGGCTCAGCGGAGGCTGCCACGCTCGGAGTCTACGCGTCGCGGCTCCCGAGGCCTGCGGCGGCTCAGCGCGAGGTGGTCGCGGCCCCCGTCGTCACGACCGGCGCGACGATGACGTACTTGCCCTCCCATACGACCGACATCTGCCACTCGTGGTAGCGGGTGAACCGCGTCGAGAGCTGGTCGACCGTGAAGTACGCCTTCGGCCAGGGGTCCTTGCCCGCGCCGAGCGGGCCGACGACGTAGAACCCGAGAATCGTCCGCGAACGCGGCTCGCTAAGGACCTCGTGGACCTTGAATCCGACGACCGTCCAGGCGTGCGTTCCGCGATCGACGACGATCCCGGCGGGTCGCTTCGTCCGATCCATCGTCTCGACGATCTTCGCGTAGGCGTCGGCCCGCGTCCCGAAGCTCATGTCGTTGTACGCGCGATCCGTGCCGAGGCGAGCCGTCAGCACGCGCGCCCAGCCGCGGACGTCGTTGCCGTTGGTCGAGTAGTGGTACTTGTTCGCCGCACGAATGTCGCGGTAGAGCCGTTCCTGCGTGGCATACGAGCGGTCCGACGTGCCCTTGACGAGGTTGATCATCGTCTGCGCCGACGCCGGCACGCACCAGTAGCTCGTGTACTGGCGGACGATCGCGGTGTCCCGCGAGAGGTCGACGGTTCGGGTCCGCTCGACCGTTGCCTGGACACCCGTCGGCGTCGGGCCACCGCCCGCGCGGGGATCCGCGGCGAGCGACGGGGTCGCGGCGAGCGCAAGGAGGAGGCCCGAGCCGAGGAGCGCGGTCAGCAGCCCCCGGATAGCACGGCGCGAGCGATCGGGCATGCCTACAGGGTCGTCCTGACGTCAAGCGAAGGGAATGCCTCGATGGTCCACGCGTGCGCGGCCGGACGGTCCGGTGCACCATGGCACCATCGACGGGTGGCGGAGGCGCTGGAGCACCGTGATACCCTCCCGCCCGAACGCCCGCAGAGGACCCCCATGACCAGCATCGTCGACGCGTCGCAGTACCTGTTCACCTCGGAGTCCGTCACCGAGGGTCACCCCGACAAGCTCTGTGACCAGGTGTCCGACGCGATCCTCGACGCCTTCATCCGGGCCGATCCCGACGCCCGCGTCGCCTGCGAGTCGGCGACGACGACCGGCCTCGTCATGGTTCTGGGCGAGATCTCGACGAAGGCCGACTTCGTCGACGTTCCGTCGATCGTCCGCGAGACCGTCCGCGACATCGGCTACACAAAGGCCGAGTACGGCTTCGACTACCTGACCTGCGGCACGCTCGTCTCGATCAAGGAGCAGTCCGGCGACATCGCCCAGGGCGTCGACGCGGCGCTCGAGACGCGCGACGACGCCGCGCCGGCCCACGAGCTGGGCGCCGGCGACCAGGGGATGATGTTCGGGTTCGCCTGTCGCGAGACGCCGGAGCTCATGCCGCTGCCGATCGCGCTCGCCCACCGGATGGCCCGCCGACTCGCGGAGGCTCGCAAGAGCGGCCAGCTGCCCTATCTCCGACCCGACGGCAAGACCCAGGTCACCGTGGAGTACGAGCATGGCGTCCCGAAACGGGTTCGGACGGTCGTCGTCTCCGCCCAGCACGATCCCGACGTCCGCGCCGAGCGGCTCCGCAAGGACATCGTCGAGACCGTCGTCCTGCCGACGATCCCCAAGGAGCTGCGCGACGTCGATCCGATCTCGCACGTGAACCCGACCGGCCGATTCGTCATCGGCGGGCCGATGGGCGACGCCGGCCTGACGGGCCGCAAGATCATCGTCGACAGCTACGGCGGGATGGCCCGCCACGGCGGCGGCGCGTTCAGCGGCAAGGACCCGACGAAGGTCGACCGGTCCGGCGCGTATGCGGCGCGCTGGGTCGCGAAGAACGTCGTCGCGGCCGGTCTCGCGGATCGCTTCGAGGTCGAGGTCGCCTATGGCATCGGGATCGCCCGGCCCATCTCGTTCTCGGTCGAGTCGTTCGGGACCGGCAAGATCCCCGACGAGCAGATCGAGGCGCTGATCGATCGCCATTTCGATCTGCGACCGGCCTCGATCATCTCGGCGCTCGAGCTGCGCCAGCCGATCTACCGCCAGACCGCGGCGTACGGCCATTTCGGCCGGCCCGATCTCGACCTGCCATGGGAGCGCACCGACAAGGCGGAGCTGCTGGCGTCCGAGGCGGGCGTTCGCCAGCCCGAACCCGTGAGCGCCGCGTAACTCGTCACTGACCGCGCCGTCGTGATCGCCCTCCAGGCTGCGGCGTGGGGCGCGATCGCCGCCTCCTCACTCGTCATCGGGGCGATCGTCGCGATCGTCCGGCCGATCCCGAAGTGGCCGCTCGGGATGATCATGGCGTTCGGCTCTGGCGTGCTGATGAGCTCCGTGGCGTTCGAGCTCGTCGAGGAGGCCGTCCGGATTGGGGGGCAGCTGCCGATGGCGCTCGGTCTCGCGCTCGGGACGATCGTCTTCTACCTCGGAGACAACGCGATCGACTCGATGGGCGCCGAGGGGATCGGCACGGTCAAGGGCCCGGAGTCGCCCGAGTCAGGCTTGGCGATCGTTCTTGGCGCGGCGTTGGATGGCGTGCCGGAGTCAATCGTGCTGGGCCTGACGTTCGCCGGCGGCGAGGGGATCGGAATCGCGTTCCTCGTCGCGGTCTTCCTCTCGAACCTGCCGGAGGGGATCGCCGGGACCGCGGGGCTTCTCGCGGGCGGCTGGGATCGCAACCGGATCATCCGGCTGTGGCTGATCGTGGTGGTCGCGTCGGCCGTGGCTGCCTTCCTCGGCGGTTCGGTGCTCGCCGGGTTCGGTGGCGAGATCCACGCGTTCATCCTCGGCTTCGCGGGCGGCGCGATCCTGACGATGCTCGCGGACACGCTCATCCCGGAGGCGTTCGACCACGCCGGGAAGCAGGCCGGCCTCGCGACGACGCTGGGGTTCGGGCTGGCGTTCGCGCTGACCCTCCTGGACTAGCGGCCAGGGCTGGTGGCCGCCCGACCTACCCGGTGGTCAAGGAGCCAAGGAACGGACGACACCTCGCCGCTTGGCCTATCTGATAGGCGAGAACGTCGAAATGGGCCCGGCCCATGATCGTTTGACCTACCGGCCACGCGAACTCGACATGCTGCCGTCCGTCGCTGTTCGGTTGACCTATCGGATAGGCGGTCAGCACCCGCCAGCCGGCTTACTGCGACTGGGCCACGATCGTCGCGACCGACTCTCCGCGGCGGGCGCCGCGCCGCGTCAACCACTGGCCGCCGAACAGCACCGCAAGCGTGATGAGCAGCATCATCGCCGCGACCGCGTTCGTCGCCGGCGTGACGCCCGTCTTGATCTGGCCGAACACGTAGAGCGGCAGCGTCGTCGAGCCCGGGCCGGACACGAACGACGTGATGACGAAATCGTCGAAGCTGAACGTGAACGACAGCAGGAACCCGGCCACGATCGCCGGCAGCAACTGCGGGAACGTGATCTGCCAGAACGTCCGCCAGGGCGTCCCGTACAGGTCGTAGCTCGCCTCGACGTGGGTGCGGTCCATGCCCGACAGCCGGGCCTGGACGAGCAGCAGCACGAGGCTGATGTTGAACAGGACCTGCGACGCGACGATCGTCGGGATGCCGAGCCGGATCTGCGTGCCGGTCAGCTCCTTCACGATGTCGAACGAGCTCGCGAAGAAGACGAGCGTCGCGAGGGCGATGACGATCTCGGGGATGATCACGCTGATGAACGTCAGCGCCATGAACGGGATCCGGATCCAGTTCGGCACCCGCTGAAGGCCGAGCGCCGCGAGGGTCCCGAAGATCGTCGCGAGGATCGCGGTCGCCGTCCCGACGATGAAGCTGTTCACAAGATTGCCCTGGATGATCCGGTCCTTGAGGACGTGCTCGTACCAGCGCAGGCTGAGCCCGTCCCAGTCGGTCACCCGGCGGTCCGTCGCGTTGAAGCTGAACACGACGACGATCACGATCGGGATGAACAGGAACAGGTAGACGAGCGCGGTGTGTGCCCGAAGCCAGACTTCGACGAGCGTCCCGGATCGGTCCACGCGGGCCTTCGGCCGGCGCTGGAGCGCTTCCGTCCGCGGGATCGGGATCGCCGGCGTGCTCACGGGGCCCTCATACGAGGTTGACCTCGCGCGTCCGGCGGCCGCGGTTCACGAACCACAGGTACGCCGAGATCGCGATCAGCATCACGCCGATCAACACGACGGCCTTCGCCGCGCCGCCGGGCCAGTCACGCGCCGTGAGGAACTCGTTCACGAGCGCGTTGCCGATCAGGTAGACGCGCCCGTAGCCGAGGATCTGGGGGATGACGTACTCGCCCATCATCGGGATGAAGACGAGGATGCTGCCGGTGATCAGGCCCGGCAGGATGATCGGCAGCGTGACCTGCCGGAACGTCGCCCAGCGGCCGGCGCCCAGGTCCTTCGACGCTTCGACGAGCGAACGGTCCATCCGCTCGAGCGTCACGTAGATCGGGAAGACCATCAGCGGCAGGTAGCCGTAGACGACGCCGAGCAGGACCGCGGTCGGCGTCCCGAGGATCCGGAAGCTGGGATCGCCGATGAGATCGCCGATGAACCCGGCGACGCCGTTCGGGCCGAGAATGATCAGCCACGAGTAGGTCCGGATCAGGAAGCTCGTCCAGAACGGGATGACGAGCAGGATGATCAGCAGTGTCTTGCGCTTGCCGGCCCGCGTCGCAATGAAGTAGGCAAGCGGGAGGCCGATGAGTAGACACAGGATCGTGCCGCCGCCCGCAAGCGCGATGCTCGTCCTGAACGGATCGGGGAATGCCCACGCATTCGCGAAGTTATCGAGCGTGAACCCGCCGTCATAGCCGCCGCTCGACGTCCGCTCTCCGAAGCTGAACAGGATGACGATGATCAGCGGGATCACGAGCAGCAGGAGATACCAGAGCCCCGCTCCGGCAAGAAGCCCGGTGGTGACGAGCGCGGACCGAAGGCGCGCCCCGACGGTCGGGCCGCGCGCCGGGTGTGGCGCAGCCCGCGGCTGCGCCACCGTCGCTTCGGTCGTCACGGCAACGGCTCGACGTCCGGCTCTGGTCCGCGCTCGCGCCGTCGGCTAGGCCGGCTGCCCGATCTTCGAGCGGAACTCTTCCCAGATGTCGTTGCGGAGCTCGTCGGTCGACGTGTCCTTCGCGCCTTCGAGCAGGCCGGAGTCGAAGATCTCCTGCGGCACGAAGACCGCCGGGTCGTCGAGGATCTCCTGGGGCACGTACTTCTTCGCCTCGTCGTTCGGCGTGGCGTAGCGGTTGGTGATCGTCTCCTGGCCCTGGATCTGCGGGTCGTGGATGAAGTTCAGGAACGCGTGCGCCGCGTTCGGATGGGGCGCCTCGTTGAAGATGACCCAGGTGTCCATCCAGTACAACGTGCCGTCCTCCGGGACGATGTACTCGACGTCGGCCGTCTCCTCTTCGTCGCGGAGCTCGACGACGCCGCCGGTCCACGTCAGGCCGAGGACCGCCTCCTCGTTCTGGATCGGAACCTCGTACGTGTCCGAGTTCAGGGCGAGGACGTGCGGGGCGAGCTTCAGCAGCTCCGTGCGGACGACCTCGAGCTCCTTGGGATCGACCGAATTCAGCGAGTAGCCGTTCGCCTTGAGCGGGGCCACGAAGACGTCGCCCATCGAGTCGACGACGATGATCTTGCCAGAGTATTTCGGCGCGATGTCGAGGAACTGGCGCCAGGTCTTGACCTCTTCCTTCACGAACTTGTTGCGCTTCGTGATGCCGGTCGTGCCCCAGTCCTTCGGGAGCTGGTACTCGTCCTTGGGGTCCCACCAAAGGCCCTTGAACTGCTTGTCGATGTACTTCTGGTTGGGGATCTTCGACCAGTCGATCTTCTGGATGAACCCGGACTCCACGAGGCCGGGCGTGTACTCGGCGGTCGGGGCGCCGAAGTCGTACTGGCCGACGCCGCCGGCCTCGAACTTGGCGAGCATCTCCTCGTTGCTCGCGAACGTCGCGTAGTCGAACTTCTCGACCCCGAAGATCTGCTGGAAGAGCGCCATGCTGCCGGGGTCGACGTAGTCGGCCCAGTTGTACATGAACAGCTCTTTCTCGATGTCGGCCGGGACTGCGAAGCTGGGTGCCGGCGTGCCGGCTGGCGCCTGGCTGCCGCCACCGCCACCGCCATTGCCGCCGCCGGAGCACGCGGCGATGAACGCGCTGAACGCGGCCAGGGTCGAGCCTTGCATGAAGCCTCGACGGCTGATGTGCGATCCGGCGAGTCGCTGGAGCTGCGCGTGCAGGTCCTGTTGCGCCACGGTCTTCTCCTCCTCCCGCGGCCGGCGCTCAGGCCGGCTGCATGACAGCCGCACTCATCCCACGAGGACGAGGTTGGCATCCTGGTGCCACCGAACGACGACGGGGTCCCCGGGGCCGAGACCCGACCCGCCGGCCGTGCCGGTTGCGTTCTGGCGGCGGACGACCAGCTCGCCCGCCAGGTCAGTGGTGATTCGGTATTCGGTCTGGTCTCCCAGATACGTGCCCTGGTGGATTCGGCCGGGGATCTGCATCCAGCCGGCCGGGTTGTCGGCGCCGTTCTGCGTTCCGGCCGCGGGTTCGACCGTCAACCGCTCCGGCCGCACGGCGACGGTCACCGCATCGCCCGCCTGGAGCGCGGCGGCCGGGTCGGTCACCGTGCCGTTCAACTGAAGCCCCCGATCAGTCTCGACGCCGGCCCGTCGGGCCGTCCCGTCGAAGCTCTTCACGGTGCCCTTGATCGGGTTCGAGACGCCGATGAAGTCGGCCACGAATCGGTTGACCGGCCGCTCGTACAGCTCCTCCGGTCCGCCCTGCTGCTGAATGCGGCCGTCGAGCATGACGACGATGACGTCGCTCATCGTCAGCGCCTCTTCCTGGTCGTGGGTCACGTAGACGAACGTGATCCCGACCTCCTGTTGAAGCGCCTTGAGCTCGAGCTGCATCGCCTTGCGGAGCTTCAGGTCGAGCGCGCCGAGCGGTTCGTCCAGGAGCAGCACCGTGGGCCTGTTGACGAGGGCGCGGGCAAGCGCGACGCGCTGCTGCTGGCCGCCTGACAGCTCCCACGTCCGGCGCTTCTCGTAGCCGCCGAGCCGCACGAGCTCGAGGGCCTGGCTCGCGCGCTTTCGCTCCTCTTCCTTCTTGACGCCCTTCTGCCGCAGGCCGTACCCGACGTTCTGGGCCACGTCCATGTGGGGGAACAGCGCGTAGTGCTGGAAGACTGTGTTGACGCTGCGCTGATAGGGCGGGACGCCGGCGATCGGCCGGCCGGCGAGGAGGATTTCGCCCTCGGTCGGCTGCTCGAAGCCCGCGATCATGCGGAGCGTCGTCGTCTTGCCGCAGCCCGATGGACCGAGCAGGCTCGTGAACGAGCCGCGGGGGATGCGCAGGGTCATGGCGTCAACCGCGACGACCTCGCCGAACCGCTTCGTGACGTCGAGCAGCTCGACGTCCGGAGCGCCATCGATCAACCCGGTAGTTGATGAGGACGCGGCCTGCGTCCTGGGGGCGTCGGCGGCTGGCTCGGCGACGGTCACGGGCCCTCTTCTCGGCGGGGAATCGCGCTCGATGTGGTCGTCGGATGTAGCAACGCTACAGGCGCCCGATGGTACGGCGCAGCGTCACGCACCGTCAACGCGGAGCGCGTTCGAGATTCGAATCGTCGCGCGTGACGGTCGAGACGGTGGCGGGTGGCCTGAAGCTATACTTCAGCGCCGATGGCGGTCCAGACGACTTCTGCGCCCGTTTCCACTCCTGGCAGCGAGCTCCAGCTCGGGCCGCGGATCCGGGCGCTCCGCCAGGCTCGCGGGCTGACGCTGCGGGAGCTCGCATCGCGGGCCGGCGTCACGGAGAGCTTCCTCTCGCAGGTCGAGCGCGAGGTCACCTCGCCGTCGATTGCCTCGGTCCAGAAGATCGCCCGCGGGCTGGATCTCGCGATCGCGGAGCTGTTCGTCGAGGAGTTGCCGCACGGGCGCGTCGTTCGGCGTGGGGATCGGCGGCGGATCGCGTATCCCGGCCTGCGGGCCGTCGACGAGTTTCTCACCTCCGGACTGGGCGGCCGGCTGCAGGTGATCCTTTCGACGGTCGAGCCGGGCGGAGGGACCGGCGACGAGCCCTACGCCCACGACTCCGACGAGGAAGTCGTGATCGTGCTGTCGGGCACGCTCGAGCTGTGGGTCGAGGACGAGCGCTACGTCCTGGAGGCTGGCGACACGGTCACCTACTCGTCGCGACTGAAGCACCGCAACAAGAACATCGGCGACACGACGGCCACGATCCTGTTCTGCCTGACGCCGCCCAGCTTCTAGCCCCCCGTCCCGCACCTTCGTCGCCGGTTCGTGTGAGTTGCCAAACGTCGGTCGGCCACTGGTCCGGTGGACGTTCGGTTCCTCCAGCGATCCAGACGTCGCGCGAGGACTCCGAATGGTTCCTCGAACGAACCAGCCCAACGCCTCGGTCGACGTTTGGCTCGCACGAGGAACCAGCGCGCTCATGGCCGGAGCGCAGAGATAGCGCATACGCTGCGTTCGAACGGGCGAACGAAGCTCGCCGTGGGCCCTCCAGCCGTCCTCGGGAGTGCTCGCCGTTCCACCGGACGGAGGCGCGGTCCCTCGTTCACCGTTACGAACGCCCAGCGTTCCAGCTGCGTGCTGCCCGCTAATGGGGCATGGGATGCCACGATTCCGGCCCGAAGCGCCTGCGCGGGCTTCGTAGCGGGTCTATTGGTGCACGCCGTGCACCGTTTCAACCGCTAGCTGGGTCTGACCATGGCTTCGGCTCGAATTCGTGGCATGGCAGACACCACTTCGGCCCCTTGCGGAGCGGGGACGCGAGCGCGGGCCTCTAGAATGGCTCCCCTATGTACGCCGTGATCATGGCCGGTGGCGGCGGGACGCGACTGTGGCCGCTCAGCCGGCCCGAACGGCCCAAGCCCTTTCTCCCGCTCGTCGGTGACGAAACCCTGATCCAGCGCACGGTTCGCCGGATCCAGCCGCTCGTCAAACCGGGCGACCTGTTCTGCGTCACGGATCGGCGCTTCGGGCAGCTCGTCCGCGAGCAGATCCCGGACGCCGGCCTCATCGTCGAGCCGAACGGCCGCAACACCGCGGCGGCGATCACGCTCGCGACCGCGATGATCGAGCGGCCCGACGACGAGGTGATGCTCGTCCTCCCGGCCGACCACTGGATCGAGGACGAGGACGAGTTCCGCCACACCCTCAGCGCCGCGACAGACAGACTCGCGAACGGCGCGTTCGACGTCGAGGAGCCGCTCGTCACGCTCGGCATCCAGCCCGACCACCCCTCGACCGACTACGGCTACCTCCGCCCGGACACGATGCGGACGACGACGGTCGACGGCGTCCGGGCCTACCCGCTGATCGCGTTCGAAGAGAAGCCGAGCGACCACCGGGCGCGCGAGCTGCTCAACCTCCCCGGAATCGCCTGGAATGCCGGCATGTTCGCCTGGCGCCGCGGCGCGATCCGGGCGGCGATCGAGAAGTACACGCCGCTGATGACGCTCATCGAGCCGGCGATCCACTCCGACATCGCGCTCCAGGGCGCCTACGACCGATTGAACCCGATCTCGATCGACCGTGCGGTCATGGAAGGCGCCGCCGCGGACCACAGGGTCGTGATGGGCGCGATGGACGTCGGCTGGAGCGACCTGGGGAGTTGGTCCGCGCTGCTGAACGCACTCGCGGATGGCAAGACAGGCGGCGCCACCGGCCGTGTCGTCCAGTCCGGCGAGACCATCGAGCTTGCACAAGACGATCTCCTGATCCGTCCGGTCGAGGGCGAGCTGACCGTGGACAACGCCACGGAAGGTACGATCGTGGCCGACAGCGTCTGGGCTCACCTCGCGGGTGCCCGCCACCTCGAGCCGGCCGTCCGGGCGCTCCTCGACCGCGTCGCCAGCCAGGAGGTCCGCGCGTGACGAACATCGCGGAGGCGCCCACTCCGACCACGATCGTCTTCGGCACGGACGGCTGGCGGGCGAAGATCGCCGACGACTACACGTTCGAGAACGTCCGGCGCTGCGCCGACGGCGTGGCCCGCTACGTCGTCGAGCGCGGGGAGCAGGCGAAGGGCGTCGTCGTCGCCTACGACCGACGGTTCGCGTCGGAGCATTTCGCCTCGGCCGCGGCCGAGGTGCTGCTCGCCCACGACATCCCGGTCGCCTTTGCCGCGGGCGCCGTGCCGACCCAGATGTCGAGCTACGAGGTCGTCCAGCGGGGCTCGGCCGCGGGCATCGTCATCACGGCCAGCCACAACCCCTGGACCGACAACGGCTTCAAAGTGAAGTCGCCGACGGGTTCGGCCGCCGGCCCCGACGTCCTCCAGGTCATCGAGGCGCAGATTGCCGCGAACGGCGGTCGGGCAATCGAACGCCGTCCCTTCGCCGACGCCGAAGCCGCCGGGCTCGTCGAGCGGTTCGACCCGTATGAGGGCTACGAGCAGTTCGTCCGGCGGACGGTCGACCTCGACGCGCTGAAGGCCGCCGACATCAGCATCCTGGTCGAGCCGATGTACGGCGCAGGCGCCGGCTGGATCCCGCGGCTCCTCGCCGGCGGTAGGATCCGGGTCAAGGAGATCCACCAGGAGCGCAACCCGTTCTTCGGCGGCATTAACCCCGAGCCCATCCGGCCGTGGGTCGATGAGGCACTCGGGATCATCAAGAACGGCGGCTTCGACCTCGGCTTGCTGCTGGACGGCGACGCGGACCGCGCCGGCGCGGCCGATGAGCAGGGCACATTCATCCATCAGCTCCAGGTCACGGGGCTGCTCATGTACTACCTCGCGGAGCACCGCGGCTGGCGCGACCCGGTCGTCGTCAGCGTCAACAACACCTCCACCGCGGCGCGGCTCGGCGAGAAGTACGGCATCGCGACCCACGAGACGTCGGTCGGGTTCAAGTACATCGGCCCCAAGATGATCGAGACCGGGGCGATGATGGGCGCCGAGGAGTCGGGCGGGTACGGCTTCGGCATGCACCTCCCCGAGCGCGACGGCGTCTATGCGGACCTGCTGCTGCTCGACCTGTTCCTCCGCGAGAAGGCCGCCGGCCGCTGGCCGGTCTCGAAGGCGATCGCGCATTTCCACGAGATCGCCGGGCCGTCGTGGTATCGCCGGATCGACGTCCACATCCCGCGCGACGAGTACGCCGAGGTCAAGCGCCGGCTGCTCGAGGACCTCGTCGCGAACGCGCCGTCGGAGCTCGCCGGCCAGCCGGTGACGCGGACGCAGTCGCTCGACACGAAGGACGGCTTCAAGTTCTTCGTCGGCGACGGCTCGTGGCTGCTCGTCCGGACGTCGGGCACGGAGCCGCTCGTCCGCGTCTACACGGAGGCGACGTCGGAGGCGACCCGCGAGGCGATGCTCGAGGCCGGCGAGAAGCTCGTTCGCGGCTGATGAGCGAAACCGAGGGGACTGACCTCGAGACGCCGCTCATCGGCGCGCCCGCCCGCCGCGTCGAAAAGCCCTGGGGCTACGAGCACATCTGGGCGGAGAACGACCGCTACGCGGGCAAGCTGATCGCGATCGAGCAAGGCCAGCGCCTCTCGCTCCAGTACCACGAGCGAAAGCTCGAGTCGCTCTACGTCCTCTCCGGGCTGCTCAGACTCCACATCGAGGACGACAACGGCGAGATGCAGCACATCGACCTCGGACCGGGCGGTCATGCCCACGTCCCGGTCCGCCGCCGCCACCGCTTCGAAGCCCTCGAGCGAGTCGAGCTGATCGAAGTCTCGACGGCCGACCTCGACGACGTCGTCAGGCTGGAGGACGACTTCGGCCGCGAAGGAACGTCGGCCCCGTAGGCACGCCCTCCGACTGCGTTCGTCGTCAAGGCGCGACAGCCAAGGTCTCCAAGTTGTGACCTTTGGGGGGTGACCCCGGCCGGAGGCCGGTGTAAGGTAGTCCCACGACCGCTCCACCGGTCGAGGTGCATCGACCGGACGCGGCCGGGACTCTCGCCCTCGTGGCGATGGAGGTATGTGTCGATGCACAGTTCCCTGATCGGCAAGGTCGAGAAGGCGAATCGCTACGCCCGCGAGCTTGATCGAATCACGATCGATCGCGTAGCACTCACGTTCCGTGGCGACAACGACACTCATCACGTCAGCCTCGACGCCGGTCAGTGGCATTGCACCTGCCATTACTTCGAGAGTTGGTCGAGCTGCGTCCACCTGCTGACGCTCCAGAAGATCTTCGGAGTCATGCTGCCCGAAGACGCACAGGTCTCGATCTTCGCGGCCCAGCAGCCGACGCCCGCCTGACCCCGCGCCGGCGTCCCGCCGGCAGCAACGCACACGACTCGACCGCCCGCGGGCCGACACCGCGGGCGGTCGGATTCTGTCCGCCGGGTTACTCGACGACGAGGTGCCAGAAGTAGGCCCCGTTGCCGACGCCGCCGCCGTAGGTGACCTCGACCGACAGGACCCAGTCGCCCGGCGGGGGCGGCCGGAACACAGCGGTCGACGAGTTGTCGCTGCCGAGGCCGGTGACCACGAACGCGGCCGTATCGCCGGCCGCCGCGTAGCGCGCAGTCCAGCCCGCGATCGTGGCCTTGTCGTCCAGCTCGACGGTCAGGCGTGAGCCGGCCGGAACGGTGACCTGGTCCAGTGCGAACGCCGGCAGCCAGGGTGCGCTGCTCGTGATCCGCCCGAACGTGTAGCCGCCGATCTCGCCCGGGTAACGCTGCCCGTCGACGATCAGCGACGCGACCGGCGTGTCGGCCGGCTCATCCGGTGGGCTCGCTGCCGGCGGGCCGTCGGTCGGCGAGGCGGCGGATGGCGGCGGCGGCGTCAGGGCCTGGGTCGCCGGCACGTCCGTCGCAGCCGGCGCCGCGGCGCTGCCGAGCGGCTGGCTGTCGTCCGGCCGCGGCGAGCCGCCTCGGACGCTGCATGCCGCAACCGTGACGACGATCACGCCGACGACCGCTGCCCTGGCTCTCACGGACGCGCCTCCCGGGTGCTGACGGGGTTCGGTGCCTGCGGACACGTCGGGCAGGTGCCGCTCACGGTGATCGTGAACGGCGCCGACGAGCTCGCTCGAAGCCCTTCATCGGTTGGCTTGTAGAAGTAGCCCCGCCAGTCGTACGTCGTGGTCGGCGAGAGCCGGATCTGGTACATCCCCGACGACGCGATCGGCGGCACGACGGCGACCTGCGTCCAGGTCGACGAGCCGGGCGCCCGTCGTTCGAGGACGATCCTTCGCTCCGATACCCAGTTCGATCGGAGCTTCTCGTAGCTGGCGGAATCCGCGACCTGCACGACGACCGTGAACGTCACGGTCTCGCCGAGCGAGATCGACCGGTCGCTTGCGCTCATCGACAGCGCCGTTGCGATGTCGAGGCAGGTCGAGTATTTCCGGGCCGAGTTGACCATGTCATAGCGGAGCTGGAGCTTCGCCGTGTCACACCGGCCGAAGTCGTGGGCGTTCCAGCCCACTTTCGCCCTCGCGTGGCTGACCGTCTGGACGACCGCGTCGAGGTAGTCGGACTCGCTGGAGTAGTTGGCGTGGTGGTTCAGCCCGAGGACGTGCCCGAACTCGTCGAGACCGACGTTCTCGATGTCGTAGCAACCGTTCTGCGGGGTGGACTGCAATTGGCACCACTGGAGCTTTCCCCAGTCGAACTGCCAGCCATGGCTCCGGAACGCGACCCGGAACGTGTCGGGCGCGTCCCAGCCGTCGGCGCACGCCAGGCCGGCGACGCCACAGAAGACGTTCGCGCCGTATTCGACCGTGGAGCTGCCGCCCGCGGCATAGACGATGCTCGGCGCGCGAGACCCGCGACTGCCGTTCGCGTCGTCGGCGGCTGCGACAACCGCGTCGCGCATCTTCGAGGGCGGGACCTCGTTCTCCTTCCAGCGGAACTGGAGCGTGTCGTCGGGCGTGTAGAGCGGCCAGGCGATGGCCGGGTCGGGCGAGTGAGCGAGCGTGGGGGGCGCAGCAAGCGCGAGGACCGCCAGTGCCGTCGCGGCCGTGGCGCGCAGCCGGATGCGGCTCATCGGTGAACCTCCACGAAGGTAGCGGGGACATGTGTCCACGATGGGCGCCCTTCAGGCGCGATCGCGACGGAGCCGACCGGGCCTTCGATGCCCGCGAGTGCGCGGCTCTCACCCGGGACGAGACGCATGCCGGTCTCGAGTGCGACGGTCCTCGCGGTGCCGCCGCCGAGTGGCCTGATGACGACCCGGCCGCGTTGGCGATAGTCCTCGTACGCGAGGACGCCATCGGTCAGGCTGGCGAGCCCGGCTCGCTCTGCGAGGACCCGGACGCGGCCGGAGGCGAGGTTTCGGGCGACGATCCGGCACGGCAGCGACGCGCAGCCGCCGTATGCGACGAGCTCATCGCCGACGACCGCGATCGTCTCGCCGACGCCCTCGTCGTCGATCGTCGTGAGCCGGCCGGTCTTACGATCGAGGAGCCGGGTAAGGCAGGCGGCTTCGCCGCAGGACGTGATCACGAGGCGCCGGCCGTCCGTGCTGAACCGGAGGTCCGTCGAGAAGACGATCCCGACACGGGGGCTGGGTGCCAGCGGGTTGACGAGCCGGCTCGGCTTCGAGCCATCGAGCGGACGCAGCCAGACACCGAGGTCCGCCCGCGTCCGGCGGTCGAGCCGGAACTCGACGATCGCATCGGCGGCCGGGGTCAGGACCGCCCGCCGCACGAGATCCGGCCCCTCGTGGAGCGCGGTCGCGCAGCGCCGTCCGATGTCGACGATGCGGATGCTGGACCGCCGCCCATCGTCCGCACCCACGAGCACCAGCCCGTTTCGTGGACCAGACGCAAATGATTCGACCGGTAGCGCGATCTCGAGCGCGTGTCGCTCCGCGGCTTGGCCGGCGAAGAACCGCCAGCCGGTCAACGCACCGTCGGCGTCGAGCGCCGGATCGAGCCGGTACCACGCCGTTGCAGCGCGTGGCGCCTGGTTGGCGTGACCGTCGCACACGGGCAGCGCCCCGGCATCCGTGCGGATCGCGAGCGCGTCGGACGCACGCATCCGCGTCGGCGACGCAGCGGCGGGAATCACGACGGCGACGACGGCGACAACGGCGAGCAGCGGCGGGCCAAGTGAGTCTCTCCAGCGGCGCAGACTCATCCCGAGAGGACCTCCTCCGGCGGGCAACAGCTCGGGCGGGAGGAGGGCGAGGCCGGGATCTTCTCAGCCGGCGCTTATCTGGCACTTATCTGCGAGCGGCGTGCTACGCTCCGATGGCCAACAGAACCAGCCGCCTGGTCGCGAAGCCGGTGTGACTCCGGCACAGTCCCGCTACGGTGATCGACGTCGCAGACGTCGTAAGTCCGGTCGCCGGCCCTGCGGTCGATGCTCACCTTCGAGAGAAAGGGCAGGCACGATGCGACCGACCCACTCCCAACCCTCGCGGATTCGCGAGGGTTTCTTGATTCGCCGGATCCTCGCGAGCCTCGCGATCGCGGCCGTCCTGGCGGCGTGCGGCAACGGTGCGACCCCGCCGCCGACCCTCAATCCGGACGCCACAACCTCCGTCGCCCCGGCAGCAACCGGCACGCCGGCGGCATCGGTCGCGACCTACCCGATGACGGTCACCGACGATGAGGGCACCGAGGTCGAGATCGCCAAGCAGCCCGAGAAGGTCGTTTCGCTGATGCCGGCGATTACCGAGACCCTGTTCGCGCTTGGTGTCGGCGACACGGTCGTCGGCAAGGGCAGCGACTTCTTCCTGTACCCGCCCGAGGCATCCGCCGTCCCGGATGTCCAGGCCTACGACGGCGTCGAGGTCAAGGTCGACGACGAGAAGATCGTCGGTCTCCAGCCCGACGTGGTCTTCGCCGGCGGTGATTTCGGGACGCCGCCGGCCGACATCGAGCGGCTCCGGAGCCTCGGCCTGCCGGTCGTCGTCCTGTATGCCCCCACCATCGACGACGTCCTGAAGGACATCTCGGTCATCGGCCAGGTCGTCGGCAAGGACGCCGAGGCCGCCGCGATCGTCGAGCGGATGCAGGCCGGCTTCGACGCGGTCTCGGATGCGGTGGGGAGCGAGCCGCGCAAGCGCGTGTTCTATGAGCTCGACGCGACCGGTGCCTACTACGGCCCGGCCGACGACTCATTCCTCGCCGAGATGATCGACATGGCCGGTGCGGAGCCGATCACGACCGGCTCGAAGGACAAGTTCGACATCCCGGTCGAGCGCCTGATCGACGAGGACCCGGAGGTGATCCTTCTGTCCGACGCCGCGTTCGGCGTCTCGGCGGAGCAGGTCGCCGCGCGCCCCGGCTGGGATGTCATGACGGCGGTCAGGAACAACGACATCCGACCGATCGACGACGCGACGGTCTCGCGGCCCGGGCCGCGGCTGATGCTGGGCCTGGCGTTGCTTGCCAGGACGATTCACCCGGACGCCGACGTGCCGGACCTCACGCCGATCCCGCCGAACGGCTGAGACGCTGATGGCCACGGATCGCGGCGCCCTCGCGGCCAGCCGACCGCTCGTCGGGCGCATTGCGCATGCCCGCGGGCGGGTGTTCCGGCTTGTCGTCATCGGGGTTGTCGCGGTGGTTATCGCGGGGATGTTGGGGATTGCGCTGGGGACCGTGGCTGTCTCGCCAGCGGAGACCCTCGCGATCCTCGCCCGCCAGCTGTTCGGTCTGGATCTCGGCGTCGCGACGACGCCCGGCGCCGAGGCGATCGTGTGGGACATCCGCGTGCCACGGATCCTGACGGCGATGGTCGTCGGGACGGGCCTGGCGGTCGCCGGGGCGACGTTCCAGGGCCTGCTCCGGAACCCGTTGGCGGATCCGTACGTGCTCGGGACCGCGTCCGGCGCCGCGCTGGGTGCCGCGATCGCGGTCCTGCTGCCGATCCGGATCGCGTTCCTGCAGTTCGGGTTGCTCCAGGGCTTTGCGTTCGCCGGGGCGCTCGTCGCGATCTTCGTGGTCTACCGGCTGTCGCGCATTGGTGGCCTGTCGCCGATGACGTCGCTGCTGCTGACGGGCTACGCAGTGGGGTCGCTGCTGGCCGCCGGACTGGCGCTGGCGATGTACCTCTCGGGGGCGGCGCTTCGCCAGATCTTCGGATTCCTGCTGGGCGGCTTCGACCTGGCGTCGTGGGAGCTGTTGCTCGGCACGGCGCCGATCATCCTGATCGGCTCGGCGCTGATCCTCGTCCGGGCCCGGGCGCTGAACGGAATGCTGCTCGGCGAGGAGGCGGCGAACCACCTCGGCATCGACGTGCGGCGGGAGCGGGCGATCCTGCTGTCGCTGGCGTCGCTCGTCACCGCCGCCGCGGTGGCGATCAGCGGGCTGATCGGGTTCGTGGGACTGGTCGTGCCGCACGTCGTCCGATTGCTCGTCGGACCGAATGCGCGGCTCGTGATCCCGCTGTCCGCCCTCTTTGGCGCGGCGCTGCTTGCCTATGCCGACGTGATCGCGCGGTTGCTCGGCGACATCCCCGTCGGAGTCGTGACCGCGGTCATCGGGGCGCCGTTCTTCCTGGCGCTGCTGCGCCGGACGCGGACGGGGTACGAGCTGTGAGCGACTCCGTGATCTCGTTGCATGGCGTGGCGGCTGGGTACGGCGAGCGCGAGGTGCTGCGCGGCGTGGACCTCGAGATCGCGCCGGGGGAGCGGGTCGCGGTCGTCGGGCCGAACGGCGCGGGCAAGTCGACGCTGCTGCGGCTGATCACCGGCGTGCTGGCCCCGACACGCGGCGAGGTCTGGCTGGGCGGCGACCCGGTCGGGTCGCTGTCCCGGATCGCGATCGCCCGGCGGCTGGCGGTCGTGCCCCAGGTCGCGGTGCTGCCGTTCTCGGCGCGGGTCGAGGAGGTCGTCGCCCTGGGGCGGCTGCCTCACGAGGATCCGCTGCGTGGCCCGCGCGCTGCGGACGTCCTCGCGATCGAGTCGGCGATCGCGCGAGTCGGGTTGGACGGGTTCGTGGGGCGCGACGCGCGGGAGCTCTCGCTCGGGGAGCGGCAGCTCGTCCTCGTCGCGGTCGCGGTCGCCCAGGAGTCGCCGATCGTCGTCCTCGACGAGCCGACGGTCCACCTCGACATCCGCCACCAGGTCGACGTGATGGAGTTGCTGTCGGACCTGAATCGCCGCGACGGCACGACGGTCATTGCCGTGCTCCACGACCTCGGCCTGGCCGCGCGCTATTTCCCGCGGGTCCTCGTCGTGAACGGCGGCGGGATCGCGGCGGACGGGCCGCCGGCGGAGGCACTCTCTCGGGACCAGATTCAGAGCGTATTCCGCGTCGATCCGTGGCAGTTGACTCCGCCGTGGGTGGCGGCGCCGTGATCGCGGCGATCTCGCTCCTGACGCGGATCCCCGTCCGCACCGACGGGGCGCGGGCCGGCGCCTGGGCGTTCGGGGTCGTCGGGGCTGCGCTGGGGCCGGCGGCCGCGGCGCCGCTGCTGATCGTTGCGCCGCTGCCCGGTTCCGTGCTGGCGATCGCGATCCTTGCGATCGCATCCGGCGCGCTGCATCTCGACGGCCTGGCCGACACGGCCGACGCGCTCGCGGCCCCCAATCCGGAGGCGGCCGAACGTGCGCGCCGGGATCCGCGCGTCGGGGCGGCTGGCGTGGTCGCGATCGTGCTCGTGCTGGCGGTCGACGCGGCCGCACTGGCTGAGACCGCCGGGTTGTCGGCGCTCGTCGCAGGCGCTGCGCTCGTCGCGGCCGTTTCCGCGTCGCGAGCGATCGTCACCGCTGTGCCGTTCCTCGCGGGGGCGGCGCGGCCGGGGTTCGGCCAGTGGTTCGCCGACCGGACGCCTCCGCTCGAGGCGCTGCTCGCGATCGTGACCGCGGTGGTCGTTTCGGCGAGTGCGGGCGTCATCGCGCAGTCGGTGACGCCGACCGTGGCCGGTGTCGCGGGGCTGTTCGGCGGCGGGTTGGCCGCGATCGTCATCGGGCGCCTCCGGGGCGGACTCGATGGCGATGCCTGCGGCGCGGTCATCGAGCTGGCACTGGCCGCTGGGTTGATCGCGGCGTCGGTCGCGGCGTAGTGGCCGATCCGCTCGTTCTCGTCCTCGGCGGTACACGGTCGGGCAAGAGCACGTTTGGACGGCAGCGCGTCCGGGAGCTCGCCGGCGACGGGCCGGTGGCCTACCTCGCGACTGCGTGGAGCGACGACGGCGATTCGGAGCTCGACAATCGCATCGAGCGCCATCGACGCGAACGGCCGGCCAACTGGACGACGATCGAGGTCGGGCCGGACCTGGCGGGCGCGATCGGGTCGGCCAGTGACGCGCCGATCCTCCTCGACGGCCTGACGCTCTGGCTTTCGGCCGTGACTGCCGATGGCATCGACGACATCGACGCGACCCTCGACGGCGCCGTCGCGGCCGGGCTGGCTGCGATCGAGGCGCACGCCGCGCCCGTCGTCGTCGTCAGCGACGAGATCGGCCTCGGCATGGTCCCGATCGATCCCGGCGCTCGCGCCTTCCGCGATCTCCAGGGCATCGTCCATCAGCGCATCGCGTCCGCCGCGGACGAGGTCTACCTCACGGTCGCGGGCCTGCCGCTGGCCCTCAAGCCAACGGCGTGATGCAGACGCTCTGGCTCGCCCGGCACGCCTCCACGGCGATGACCGGCAATCGCTGGGCCGGCTCGCGCTCCGACCCGCCCCTCACCGATGAGGGCCGCACGGCGGCGGCGGATCTCGCGGCTCGACTGTTCGGTCGGCTGCCCGCAGGAACGATCGTCGTGTCGAGCCCCTCGCGGCGCGCGGTCGAAACCGCCGAGCCGATTGCCGCCGCCCTGCGCGTGGACGTCGAGATCGACGACGACCTGCGCGAGGTCGACGTCGGTGAGCTCGAAGGGCGAACGTTCGACGAGGGTGCGGCATTGTTCCCCGAGCTCGCGCAACGGCTCCTGGCGGCCGAGCGCGAGATCGATTGGCCCGGTGGCGAGCGCGCCGCGGATCTGCGAGCGCGCTCCGCCGCGGCGCTGGGGCGCCTCGAGGGGCGATCGGCCGACGAGGCGGTCGTCGTCAGTCACGGCGGGGTCATCGGCGAGCTGATCGTCACGCTGGCCGGGCCGGACGCCCTGGAAGATCGGTGGATCGCCGCGGGCTCCGCGGTGTCGCTGGAACGCTCCGGCGACGGGTGGCGCGTCGCCGAGCGGGTCCCGTGACGACGCTCGACGAGGCCCTCGCCGCGATCGAACCGCTCGACGAGGCGGCGATGGCGGCCGCTCGAGACCGGCTCGACCACCTGACGAAGCCGCCCGGCAGCCTTGGGCGGCTCGAGGAGCTCGCGATCTGGATGGCGGGTCTGACCGGACATCCGGCCGCCTCGGTCGCCCATCGCCGGATCGTCATCGCCGCGGCCGATCACGGCGTCGCCATGAACCAGCCGGTCTCCGCCTGGCCAAGCGACGTGACCCAGCAGATGGTCTCGACGTTCCTCGGCGGTCGCGCGGCGATCTCGCAGCTCGCGAAGACTGTCGACGCATCGATCGAGGTCATCGACATCGGCGTCGCGGGGCCGACCCGACACGTGATGGGGTCGGCAAAGGGCACGCGCTTCGTGGCCCGTCGCATCCGGCCAGGCACGTCGGACATGACCGAAGGACCGGTGATGACCCGAGCGGAAGCCGACCAGGCGATTGCGGTCGGTCTCGAGGCAGTCGATCGGGCCATCGCTGATGGCGTCGAGCTGCTCGGCGTCGGCGAGATGGGGATCGGCAACACGACGGCCGCGAGCGCGATCGTGGCGGCGCTGACTCGCCTGCCGCCCGGCGATGTGACGGGACGCGGAACGGGCGTCGACGACGAGGGGCTGACACGAAAGGTCGCGGCGATCGAACGAGCCATTGCCGTCAACCGGCCCGACGCCGGCGACCCCGTCGGCGTCCTGGCGGCCGTCGGCGGCTTCGAGATCGCCGTGCTCGTCGGCGTCATCGTCGGCGCAGCGGCGCGCAGGGTCCCGCTGATCCTCGACGGCTTCATCACGGGCGCCGCGGCGCTCGTGGCGACCGGCCTCGAGCCCCTGATCGCGGGCCGGCTCGTGGCTGCCCATCGGTCCGTTGAACCCGGGCACGCGATCGTTCTCGACCGGCTCGACCTTCGGCCGCTGCTGGATCTCGACCTTCGGTTGGGCGAGGGGACCGGCGCCGCGCTCGCGATGAGCGTGTTCTCCGCGGCCGTCGCGATACGCGACGGGATGGCGACATTCGAGGAAGCCGCGGTCAGCGACCGACGCTGATCGCCGCCGCAGCCAGGGATGCGATCGCGTCGACGGTCGTCTCGGCGTCGCCGTTCGCCACCGCTACGCCCGTCGCGCCGCCTGATCATCGGTCATCATCGCGACCGTGCGCATCGCGGATTTCCAACTTGAGCGCTTCTTCGCCCGCTGGGAGTTCGCCGTGGAGTACCTGCTCTGCGCCTCCGACGTCGAGGGCTGGGCGATGGCCGCTCTCCTCGAGCTCGCCGACGACGAGACGCGCGGGCTGTGGGACGGCCTGAAGCTCGGCTACACGGAGTCGACCGGCCACCCGCTGCTCCGCGCCGAGATCGCCGAGCTGTACGAGCGCATCGAGCCCGACGAGGTCCTGACGTTCGCCGGCGCTGAGGAGGCGATCTTCTGCCTGATGTCGGCGCTGCTCGGGCCAGGCGACCACGCCGTCGTCACGTGGCCCGGCTACCAGAGCCTGTACGAGGTGGGCCGAGCGGACGGTGCGGACGTCACGCTCCACGAGCTCCGCGAGGACCAGCGTTGGTCGCTCGACGTCGAGCGGCTGATCGACTCGCTCCGACCGAACACGCGCCTTGTCGCCGTCAACGCGCCTCACAACCCGACGGGGATGCTGCCGACCCACGCTGAGTGGTCGCGTCTCGCCGACGCCTGCTCGGACCGGGGGATTCACCTCCTCGGCGACGAGGTCTACCGCTACCTCGAGCTGGACGCCGCCGACCGGCTCGTTGCCGGCGCGGACCTGTTCGAACGCGGCATCTCGCTGGGCGTGATGTCGAAGTCGTTTGCGATGGCCGGGCTCAGGATCGGTTGGCTCGCGACGCGCGACCGCGACCTGCTCGAGAGATGCGCCCGCATGAAGGACTACACGACGATCTGCTCGTCGGCGCCGTCGGAGGTGCTGGCATTGATCGG
>DASUFO010000086.1:0-112891 GCA_036274475.1 Candidatus Limnocylindrales bacterium | reverse complement strand
GGGCCGCCAGACGATCGTCTTCGGCCGGGCGCGGACGGCGGTCGAGATCCTCCTGACGGGATTGCGCGAAGCGCTCCGGGAGGGGTTCGGGCCCCGATCCCGGGTCCGCGGCTACCGCGGGGGCTACCTGCCGACGGAGCGGCGGGCGATCGAGCGCGGCCTGCGGGACGGTGAGATTCTCGGCGTCGTCGCGACGAACGCGCTCGAGCTTGGGGTCGACATCGGCCGGCTGGACGTGTCGATCCTCGCGGGCTACCCGGGCTCCGTGGCCGCGACGTGGCAGCAGTTCGGGAGGGCCGGACGGCGGAACGAGCCGGCCGTCTCGGTGCTCGTCGCGTCGCCGGCACCGCTCGACCAGTACGTCATCCACCACCCGGAGTACCTCCTCGACGGCACGCCGGAGGAGGCGCGCGTCGACCCCGACAACCTCCACATCCTGCTGGCCCACCTCCGGGCAGCGACGTTCGAAATGCCGTTCGAGCCCGGCGAGGTGTTCGGACCGGGCCCGGCGGACGACCTGCTCGCGTTCCTTGCCGAGTCGGGCCATGTTCGCCAGGCGACGGACGGCAAGTGGTACTGGAGCTCGGAGAACTTCCCGGCATCGGAGATCTCGATGCGGACGGCCGCGCCGGAGAACGTCGTGATCATCGACACGAGCCCGGATCGGCCGCGGGTTCTCGGCGAGGTCGACCTCTTCAGCGCCCAGGTCCTCGTCCACGACCACGCGATCTACATCCACGAGTCGATGCAGTACCACGTCGACAAGCTCGACTGGGGCGAGCGGAAGGCATACGTCCACAAGATCGACGCGGACCACTACACGTACGCCAACCGGGCGGTGACGTTGAAGCCGCTCGACGTCTTCGACGAGGCCCGCGCGACGGCCGGCCGCCGGGTGCACGGCGAGGTGATGGTCGCGAGCCTCGTCACGCTCTACAAGAAGCTGAAGTTCGTCACGGATGAGAACGTCGGCTGGGGTCCGGTCGACCTGCCGGAGATCGAGCTCCAGACGACGGCCTACTGGCTGACCGCGGACGCGCTGCCGACCCGTTGGAACCGCAACGAGCTGGACGTCGCACTGATCGGGGCGGGCCGCGCGATCCAGACGATTGCCGCGGTGCTCCTGATGGTCGACCCGCGCGACCTCGGCCTGGTCGCCCAGGTCCGGTCGCCCCACCAGGAGTCGCCGACGATCTACCTCTACGAAGCGGTCCCGGGCGGGATCGGCATGTCGGAGCGCCTCTGGCAGCGCCACGAGGAGCTGATCGCGGGCGCGGCCGGGCTCATCGAAGGCTGTGCCTGCGACGCCGGATGTCCGGCGTGCACGGGACCGCGCCTCGAGCCCGACGTCGACGCAAAGGCGCTGGCGCTGCGATTCCTCCACGAGGTCGGCGCCGGCGTGATGGCCGCGGCATGAGCTCGGTCACGCTCGAGCGACGGCTCGCGAACTTCCGAGCGGCGGTTCGCCCGGATCCGGCGCCGAGCGCGGCCGAACAGCGGCAGACGACCGCCCAGGCGCTCCACCTCGCGGAAACGATCGGCGGTGAGGTCGTCGGCGAGGGACTCGAGGCCGTCGTCCGATACGAGCCGATGACGGTCGTCCTGCCGATCGACCGCGAGGCGCTCGCCCGCCTCCCCGGCCAGCCGCCAGCGGATGCGCCGCTCGTCTGCCTCGACACCGAGACGACCGGGCTTGCCACGGCCGCCGGGACGATGGCGTTCCTCGTAGGACTTGGCTGGTGGGAAGGCGATCGCTTCCGTCAGGCCCAGCTGATCCTGCCGGATCAGCCGAACGAGCCGGCGATGCTGGCGCTCATCGAAGCCCACATTCCGACGTCGGCCTGGCTCGTGACCTATAACGGCCGCGGCTTCGACTGGCCGCTGCTCGTGACACGGTATCGGATGGCCCGGCGCGATCCGCCGGCCCATGCCGGCCATCTCGACCTGCTGCCGTTCGTCCGCCGTGTGTTTCGCCATCGGATGGCCGATGCGCGGCTCAAGACGGTCGAGACCGAGTTGCTCGGGGTCGAGCGCCACGAGGACGTCGAGGGCTGGCAGATCCCGGGCCGCTACCTCGATTTCCTCCGAATCGGCCTCGTCGAGCCGCTGATCGAGGTGATCCGCCACAACCGCGAGGATGTCCGCTCGCTCGCCCGGCTGCTCGGTCACATCGAGGGCCGATTCGCGGCGGTCGAGTCCCTACCCGGCGCGGACCCCGGCGACCTTGCCGGCCTCGCCCGGGCGTTCGCCCGCGAGCGGCGCCTCGACGAGGCGCTGACCTGTCTCGACGCGGCGACCGCGCGACGACCCGCCACTCTCGCCGACGACGAGGAGACGTGGTGGATGCCGGGCCGGCCGGTGGACTACGGCGGCCGTCGACCGCGACGCGCGGCCGAGCCGTTCGGGTCGCCACGGGTCGACTCGCCGTGGACCGAGGACCGGATTCTCGTGGAACGGGCGCGGCTCCTGCGACGGCTCGGACGGTTTGGGGACGCGGCGGCGGTCTGGGAATCGATCGGCGCCGGAACGGGTCCGCTCAGCGCGGCGGCGTGGGTCGAGGTCGCGAAGCTCCGCGAGCACCGATTGCACGACCTGCCCGGGGCACTGGTCGCGGCAGAGCGGGCACGAGCGGTCGCGGATCGACGCCGTCGGCTGGGTCGGTATGACCCTGTGCTCGAGCAGGCACTTGCTGGGCGGCTTGCCAGGCTCGGTCGGCGACTCGAGGCCCGGCTAGCATGAACGCAATTGCATCTCGTTCCCGGAGCCCGCCCGTGAAGGTCGCGATCATCGGGGTCGGCCGGATGGGCCGGCTGCACGCCACGATCCTTGCCGGCCTGGCCGGAGTCGACGAGGTCCTCGTCAGCGATGCGGACCCCGCGCTCGCCACGGCCGTCGCTTCGGAGATCGGCGGGCGGGCGTGCGCCGGACCGGAGGAGGCGATCGACGCGGCGGATGCAGTCGCGATCGCGACGACGACGCCGACGCACGCCACGCTCATCGAGTTGGCCGCGGCCGCGAACAGGCCGATCTTCGTCGAGAAGCCGCTCGCGTTCACGCTCGAGGAGTCGATCGCGGTCGTCGAGCTCGTCGAGCGGACCGGCGCCGTCCTTCAGCTCGGCTTTCAGCGGCGGTTCGACGTCGCGTACCGAGAGGCGCGTCGCCGCGTCGAGAGCGGCGAGCTGGGCGCGGTCTATCTCGTCAGGCTCATCGCCCACGACAACGCGCCACCGCCGGAGTCGTACATCGCCTCGTCCGGCGGCCTGTTCCGCGACTCGTCGGTCCACGACTTCGACGCGATCCGCTACGTGACCGGCAGCGAGGTCGAGCGGGTGGTGGCGGTCGGGGCCGTCCGCGTCTCGGAAGTCTTCGCGAGGCACGACGACGTCGACACGGCCGGCGCGATCCTCACCATGGCGGACGGGACGCTCGGGATCCTCTCGCAAACCCGCCACAACCCGCTCGGCTACGACATTCGGATGGAGATTGTCGGCTCGCAGGACGCGGTGTCGGTGGGCGTCGGTCCGCGGACGCCGTCGCGGTCGCTGGAGCCGAACGCCGCCGACGTCACGAGCGGCTGGGAAGGCTTCCTTACGCGCTTCGCGGATGCCTACCGCGCGGAGCTCGAGGCGTTCCTCGACGTTGCTCGAGGACACACGGCGCCGGCCTGCACCGCGCGGGACGGGCTGGAGGCAATGCGCGTGGCGATCGCGGCCACGCGCAGCGCGCGCGAGGGCCGCGCGGTCGAGCTGTCCGAGATTCCGGGAGGATCGTCGAGCTAGACGGCGGGGTCGGATCCGGCGCCTGCCACGTCGAATGCTCGCGCGCCTTCGGCCATCCGACGCGCGATGGCGTCGCGCTCGGGAACGCCCGCGAGACCGTGGCCCTCGAGGACGAGCGACGCGGCCGCCGCGGCCAGCAGCAGGTCGTGACCGGTCCCGCTCCTGCGGCCGACGAGCCGTGGCTCGACCCACGTCGCGGCGAGGGCGGCAAGGAACGTGTCGCCCGCGCCGGTCGGGTCGACGGGATCGGGGCTGCGGACCGCCGGGTAATGACGGAGCCGCACGCGGCTGCCGCTGCCGGTTGCCACGATCCCGCCGCGATCGCCCTGGGTCACGACGAGCGTGGCCCCGGGACGCAGCAAGCCGAGCAGGTCATCCACCGGCGTATCGGCCTGGACGTCCTCCCGCGAAATCGATGCTAGATCCGCCCGGGCGACGACCGGGCGCGAGCTCGGCGGGCGCAACCGGACCGGTTCGTCGGGCACGAGCTCCCGCAGCAGGCCCTGCCAGCCAACCGCCACGACCGCGTCGGGCGGCGGGGCGTCGGCCCAGGCGTCCGGCAGCTCGTCGGCGACCGGTGCGAGGAGCCAGCCGGCGCTGGTCCGCCATGCCTCGGGCACCGCCTCGACCGGGATCGGGTCAGACGGACCGCGAGAGACCTGGTGCCGCCCCTCGGGTCGCTCGCGATTGACGAAGACCGGGCCCCGGCGGAGCGGTGCCAACACGAGATCGACGCCGGCGTATCGCAGGAGATCGAGCTCCTTCGCCTTCGACGCCTCCTCGTCGACGCCGATGACCGCCCGCGTCGGCAGGCCCAGCCGCGCGACGACCAGGGCGCTGTACGAGACGCCACCGCCAAGTCGCCAGCCGCGCGGATCGTCGTCGACGAGATCGCGACTCGCCGCGCCCACGACGAGAATGGCCGGCCCCGTCCGTGCGCCGTCGGTCACCGGCCGCGTAGCCGGTTCAGCCGGCCCTCGACCGTATACTTGGCGTCCATCGATCCCCCTTCCCACAGGAGCCGGCGTGTTCTTCTACGAACTGCACGAGGGCGACGACGAGATCTACTCCGACGTGCTGCTCGTTCGCGACACCGAGATGGATCCGGACGAGTTCTTCGAGCTCGTCCAGTCGATCCGGCGGCGTGTCCAGGACACGTACGAGGACGATACGCTGATCGAGGCGATCGCCGTGGAGCTGGAACGGGACCACGGGTTCGTGTTCGTGTCGGACGAACGGCTCGCGGCCGCCGTCAACGTCTCGAGCGAGGAATCGGAGAACTTCCTCGCCGAGACCGGCGGCGCCGATGACGAGCTCGACGGCGAACCCGAGTTCCGCTCGATCCTCGCCGAATTCGATCCCGACCCAGGGACTGGCCGCCCGAACTAGCCGCCGAGGGTCAGCTCGCGCGCGCCGCTGTGAGCTCGGCCGGAGGCTGGGTCGCCCGTCGACCGCTGAAGCGCGGCCGATCGACGAAGAGCGCCAGCGCGGCCACCAGGGCAAGGATCGGGCCGGAGATGGCCGGCGGCGGCAGCATCGTCCCGGGCGCCGGACCGAACGCGACCACGAGGATCGGGACCGCGAGCGCCCACGCCGGCAACGACCACATCGTGGACCACGCCCAGCGATCGCCGGCTCGATAGGGCACTGCCAGGATCGACAGGAAGAGCGCGCCGATCAGGACGAGGTTCAGCCCGCTGGCGCGAGTGACGAAGTTGTAGAGCCGGAACCCGGTCGGCTCGCTTGCCCGGATCTTGTCGGCCGTCCGGCCCGCGATGCCGAGCGTGATCGCCGGGTCGGCGTCCGGCCCGCTCGCGATGTCGCCGATCCCGAAGAGGACGAGGATCGTCGCGATCGTCAGCAGGACGCCGAGGGCCGCCCGAGAGCGGCGCGTCATGACGCCGCTTCGGCCGGGGCGAGCGACGCCGATGCCTTCGCCGACATCGCCGCGCGCCGGCCGGCCATCGCGAGACGCGCGATGACGATCGTGACGACGAGCAGCAGGACGCCGTTGACGGGGTGGAGCGCGGCGATCGCCGGCTGATCCTCGCGGAACAGGATGAGGATCGACTGCAGGAAGAACTGGACGAGCGTGAGCGCCGACAGGCCGATCAACATCCGACCCAGACGGCCGACCGCAGCGATGACCAGCATGACGAGCGTGAGCCAGCCGAACAGGTAGCCGAAGCCGCGATGCGTCTCGAACTGCTCCGGTCCGTCGAAGACGCCCATGCCGGCGAGAAAGACCTGGACCAGGAGGCAGGCGGCCAGCAGCCACGCGACGACCGCCAGGGCGGTGTAGGCGCCAGTCCGAGGCATCGTCAGTCACCTCCGCGTCGATGACGGGTCCGTGCCCGCTCTCCCCGACCGTAGGCGGCGGACGGCCCGCCGTCATGGGACCGGAGTCCCGATCGGGTCGGGATCGGGCGGTTGCCGGGATGCCTACGCCCGCGGCTGCTCCCCGCCCATCCCAGCCTCGCGGGCCCGCACGACGGCCTCGGCGCGATCGCGGACCTGGAGCTTGCTGAAGATGTTGGAGATGTGGTTCCGAACGGTCTTCGGCGAGATCACGAGCCGGTCGACGATCTGCTGGTTCGACATCCCGCGAGCGATCAGCTCGAGGATCTCCAGCTCGCGATCGCTCAGGTCGGGGAAGGCCGGGACGCGAATCGGCGCGTCGGCGAAGTAGGCCATCAGGCGCCGCGCAACGTCCGGACCGAAGATCGCCTCACCCGACGCGACCGCGCGGATCGCGCGGGTCAGCTCCGCCCGGTCCGCGCCCTTCAGCAGGTAGCCCCGTGCGCCCGCCCGAAGCGCATCGAAGACCGCAGCATCGTTGTCGGCCATCGTGAGCACGAGGACCGCGATGTGCGGGCTGGTGTCGACGATCCGGCGGGTCGCCGCGATCCCGTCGAGACCGGGCATGTTGAGGTCCATGAGCACGACATCCGGCTGCAACTCCCGCGAGCGATCGACGGCCTCCTCGCCCGTCTCGGCCTCGCCCGCGACGTCGAGCCCGGGTTGCGTTCCGAGGAGCGCCGCGAGCCCGGAGCGGAACCCGTCGTGGTCGTCCGCGATGAGGATCCGGATCGGCTCGTCCATCCCGGTCACGCCGGGGCCACGAGCGGCAGACGGGCAACGACCCGCGTGCCGCCACCTGGCCTCGGTTCGACGCGGCACTCGCCGCCCAGCTCCGCGGCCCGCTCGTGCATCGACACGAGCCCGACGCCCGCACGCGGCGTCGTCGGTAAGCCGCGCCCATCGTCCTCGACGACGACCGTCAGGTCTGAGCCGCCGACAAGCCGCAGCGAGCACGTCGCGGCGCCGGCATGGCGAACGGCATTCGTCATCGCCTCCGTCCCGATCCGGTACGCGGCAACTTCGACGGCGGCGGGCAGCTCGGGCAACCGGCCGTCCGATTCGACTTCGAGGCGCGGCGACCCCGGTGACTCGAGCCGGCCTGCGGCGAGTCGCAGCGCGCCCACCAGCCCGACCTCGTCGATCGCCGGTGGCCGGAGCGCGTCGACGAGCCGGCGAACGTCGACCACGGCCGCCGACACCTCGGCCTGGAGCTCCGCAAGAAGGTCCGCGGCGCGGTCGGGATCGTCGCGGACGAGGCTCTCGGCGGCGCCGGCCCGCATCCCGATGGCGGCGAGCGCAGGCCCGAGCCCGTCGTGCAGATCGCGCCGGAGCCGTCGGCGCTCCTCCTCTCGAGCCGTGACGAGCCGCTCGCGCGACGCCCGGAGGTCCTCGGTGAGCAGCGCCGCATGGGCCGCGACACCGACCTGTTGCGCCAGGTCGTCCAGCAGCCGGAGATCCGACGCCGACAGCGGATCCGCCGGGCCCCTCGCGGCGACCAGCAGCCGACCGATGATCCGGCCCTGGAAGACGAGCGGCCGCTCGACGAGCTCGGCCGGCGGCGATCCGCGCTCGGCTGCGAGCCGCGCGGCGGGCGCCGTCCCCAGCTCGAGCCCCACGTACGGCAGCCGAAGCGCGTCGCCGACGGTATCGACGACGACGCGCGGCATCGACTCCGGATCGACGCTCGCCTCGAGCCGGTCGCCGAGGCGCCGAATCGCGCGGACGGGCTCGTCCCGATCGCCGTAGATCAGCCGGCTCGAGGCGCGTTGCAGCGCATCACGGATCGGTAGTGCCGCGAGCGCCGTGATCCCGGTCGCAAGCAGTGACGTTGCGAACGCGCTCGCCGAACCGAGGATCGCACCGAGTCCCGCGGCGACGACGACGTACACGGCGATGACTGCGATCGTCAGGCCGCCGTAGACGACGGATCGGCGGATGACGACGTCGAAGTCGAAGGCGCCGTACCGCAGGATCGCGACGGCGATGAGGATCGGGAACGGCAGCCCGATCAGCGCCGCCATCGACCACGGAATCAGCACCGGTGCGCGGAGCAGCTCGGGGATCAGCCAGATCACCGCGTCAACGGCGACGATGAACCCGAGCACCCACCCGAACGCCCGCAACAACTGGCGTTCCGGGGCATCGGCGCGTCGCCAGCGCAGGACGAGGATGACCGGCGTCGCGGCAAACGTGATCAGGGTGGGCAGGATCGTCCAATACCCCCACGACGCGATCCAGGCGAGCGCCGTGGGCTCGGTGAACCGTGCGATCGCCACCGCACCGAGGTAGCTCACCGCGACCGCCGCGTACGGGACGACCCGAAGCGACGGCCGGGTGCCGAGGCGCCCGAACGGGCGCGGAAACACGAGGAAGAAGTCGATCAACCCGCCCCAGAGCAACAGGTAGACGAGGCTCGTGCCAACGGTCATCGGGACGATCACCCCGTCTGTCAGGTCGAGCGGGTCGTTCCCGAGCAGAAACGGCACCGTGCTCCCGACCGCCCCGGCCGCGCTGAGCAGGAGCGCCCCGGATGCCGGGACGAGCGGCCGCCGCCAGAACACGAAGACGCCCATGACGAGCATCGCGCCGACGAACGTGAGCGTGCCCCACGCGTCGAGCAGCACCGCACCCGCAGGGAACGGCGAGAGCGGCACGTCGACGGCGAGCGTCTCGCCGCCACGCACAATCTCGAACGGCACGACATCGCCGACCTCGCCGGGCGATCGACCCGCGGCCGGGACGGTGTCGGCCCAGGCGAGTGTCGTACGCCCGTCCATCACGACGACCAGGTCGCCGTCGCGAAGCGTCGTCGCGACATCCGGGAGAATCGTCACGACGACGCCCTCGGGTCGGTAGTGGCCCAATGCCAGGCTCCCGCCGCTCGTCGGATTCGCGACGCGAATCCCGGTCACACAGACCGACGCAATCATTGCGACGACGAAGACGACGAGGGCGGCCAGGGCGGGACGGCGGCCGTTGCTCACCTGCCGATCCCTCCTGCGCCCCGACCTGACGACGTCCGCAGTGTACGGCCCGCTATCGGAGCTTCGGCCAGGCCCGGACCGTCAGGACGAGTCGGACCGGTATCGCGGCAGCGAGGAACGGAAACGCGAAGCCATATGCCATCAAGGTCGCGATCGGCGTTGCCGCGAGCCCGAGCACTGCGCCGCGCCGACGGCCGCGCCACAGCCACGCGCCGGCGAGCACGTCGACAGCGCAGGACGCGAGCAGCACGAACCCGAGGGCGACGAACCCATTCTGGCCGAGCTGCTCGAACGGGCCACTGTGTGAGCGGAAGCCGAACGGCGTCATTGGAAGTTCGCCCGTCCTGACCAGGTGTGACAGGACAAACGGTGTCGGGATGCCGAAACCCAGCGCCGGCAGGGCGTACGCGAGCCCGGCGGCCCTTGCGATCCCGGCGGGTCGGGCCAGAGCGGTCGTCGTCATGACCTGACCCTACCCAGCGGCCATCCCGCCGTCATGGGACCGGCGTCCCGACCCCTCCAGGACGGTGATCATGTCAGCCGCCGAGCTGCGACGCGGCCCATGCGAGCCGGCGCCGGGCGCTCTCGTCCCAACCCAGCCCGTCGAGCGCCCCGACGAGGCCCCACGATGCGGCCCAGAGCGAAACAACCGGCACCCACGCCTCGACGGCTTCGGCGTCGTGCGGGCCATAGCCGTCGAACGCGCGGCGGGTCTCGTCGTGGAGCTCGTCGAACGTCGCCCGGCGGTGCTCGAGCGACGCGAGGTCCCAGGCGACCGGGCCGCGCCACGACTCCTCCCAGTCGAGCCAGCGCAACCCGGAGGCCGTGAGCCGGACGTTGCCGAGATGGGCGTCGCCGTGGAGCGCCTGGACCGGCGTGACCGGGACGTCGACGCGGGCGAGGAGACCCCGAATCGTCGCGGCGTCGGCACGTTCGCCGTACGACTCCAGGGCGTCCGAGAGCCGCCCGATCTCCTCCAGCGGCCCGACATGTCGGAGCGGCCCGTCGTATGCGGCCATCGCCTCGTGAAGGTGACGGAGCGTGCGGCCGGCGGCCGCGGCATCGGCGCGCTCGTCGAGCAGCGGCAGGTGCTGCCAGAGCGTCATCGGTCGGCCGGTCGCCCCGACGTGCGGACCGGGATCGACGTCATCGACCGGAGGCGACACGGGCAGACCCGCGTCCGCGAGGAACGTTGCCAGCGCGAGGCTATCCGCGGCCGGCTCGATGCTCCGAACGACGCTCGTCCGGACGTGCATGCGGGCGACGACCGGCGCCGGCCGGAGCCATACCAGCAGGTTGAGGCTGTCCTTGATGACGACCGGGTCGTCGACCTTCAGGCCCAGGCCGCGCGCGACGCCGACCACGTCGGCCAGGAGCTCCGCGAGCGGCGGGACCCCGAGCGTCGAGGCGGCCACTCCGGGCTACTTGCTGAAGAGGATCTCGACGACGTCGCCGTCCCGGACGCGGTACGTCTTGCCTTCCGAGCGAAGGCGGCCGGCCTTGCGCGCCTCGGCCAGCGAGCCGAGCGTCAAGAGGTCCTCGTACGCCACCGTCTCGGCGCGGATGAAGCCCTTCGCGAGGTCGGTGTGGATCGCGCCGGCCGCATCGACCGCCGTCGACCCGTCACGAACGGGCCAGGCGCGAACCTCGTCCGGGCCCGCGGTCAGGAACGAGATCAGGCCGAGCAGCTGGTACGACAGCCCGATCACCCGATCGAGGCTCGACTCGGCGATGCCGAGCTCCTCCATGAAGATCGCCGCCTCGTCGGGCTCCAGCTCGCCCAGCTCCATCTCGATCCGGGCAGAGAGCGAGTCGAGGAGCGTGCTCTTGTGCTCGTACCCCGCGCCGACCTTCGCAACGAGGTCCGCGGCCCTGGGCAGATCGCCTTCGCCGATGTTGACGAGGACGAGCACCGGCTTCTGCGACAGGAACCGGAAGCCGCGGATCGCCTTCTCCTCGCCGTCATCGAGCTCGACGTCGCGGATCGGCCTGCCATCCTCGAGCGCCGCTTTCAGCCGCACCAGCACCGCCTCTTCGCGCTCGTTCGATTCCCGTTCGGCCGGCGAGCCGTGGCGACCGCTCGTCTTGAGCCGCTCGAGCCTGCGGTCGACGAGCGCCAGGTCCGCGATGACGAACTCGAAATCGAGCCGATCGAGATCGCGCCGGGCATCGACGGAGCCTTCGGGATGGGGATGCGCGTCGTCCTCGAACGCCCGGACGACGTGGAGCAGCGCATCACTTTCGCGCAGCCGGGCGAGATGCTCCGCCGGCAGCTCCTCGGCCCCGACGCGTCCCTCGGACGACGCGGGCGGCGCGGGCAGGTCGACGTACGTGACGTCGGCATGAATGACCTTCTTGGGCTTGAAGATCTCGGCGAGCTTGTCGAGGCGCTCGTCGGGGACCTTGACGACGCCGACGTGGAGCTCGAGGCCACCGAAGCCGCCGGTCTCGGCGTGGCCCCTGGTGAGCGTGTTGAAGACGGTCGTCTTGCCCGAGCCAGCAAGCCCCACGATCGCGATCTGCATCCCGCGATGCTACCCGTCGCGCGCGGCGCTGGGCGCGATCAGTAGCCTGCGCTGGGGTCGACGACGTTCAGCAGCGGCTCGCCCTTCGCGAAGCGCTGGAGATTGTCGGTGAAGAGCTCGATGCTGCGGTCGAGGACGCGGGCGCTCGACCACGACGTATGGGGCGTGACGATGACGTTCGGCAGGTCGTAGAACGGCGAGCCCGGCTGGAGCGGCTCGTCACGGAACGTGTCGAGGATCGCGCCACCGACCGGGCCGTCGCGGAGCGCCCGCAGCAGCGCCCGCTCGTCGACGAGCCGGCCGCGAGCCACGTTGATCAGCCACGAGCCGGGCTTCATCTGCTCGAGCGTCTCGGCCGAGATCATGTTCTCGGTCTCGGGGGTCAACGGGGCCGCCAGGACCACGAAGTCCGATTCTGCGAGCAGTGCCGGCAGCGTCTCGGGACCGCCGACCCGATCGAGCATCGCCTCGCCGAACGAGAGCTCCTCGTCGGCCCGCGGCGCGCTCCCCTCCTCCGGCCGGCGTCGCGTCGCGATGACCCGGCAGCCAAACGCGGTCGCGAGCGCACCGACCGCCCGCCCGATCGACCCCAGCCCGACGATCCCGACGGTCACGTCGCGGAGCTCTGTCCCCTCGAGCGGCTGCCACGTCCGCTCGCGCTGGAGCTCGAGCAGCCCGGGGAGCTTCCGGCTCACCGCGAGGATCATCATCATCACGTACTCGGCGATCGGCCTCGAGAAGACGCCCCGGGCATTCGTGATCACGATGCCGCGCGAGCGCGCCGTCGGCGTCAGCGCCCGCTCGACGCCGGCCGACGCGCTGTGCACCCACGCCAACCGGGGCGCGCGGGCAAGCAGGCGGTCGAACGCCTCCGCCGAAAGCCAGCCGTGGAGCAGCACCTCGACGTCGTCGACCGGGTCGTCGGAGAGGCCCTCGACGCTGAGCGTCACGATCCGGGCACCCGGCGCCGCCTCGCGGATTCGCTCGAGGTCGCGCGTCCGGTAGCGCGCGGACAGGATCGGGGTCAGGGCGATCGCGGCGGGGGCGCCGCCGGCGCCAGAACCGGGTCCGACGACGCCGGCGCGACTCGCCATCAGTTCGACAGCTCGGGCATGACCCGCCGAACCCACGCCGCCGGATCGTCGAGCTCGCCGTGGCGCGGCATCGACTCCGGGCCCTCCCAGAGCCGGCGCAACGCCGGCGCGCCACCCGCGTCGGCGATTCCGCGGACGAACTTCTCGCCGATCCGGTACTGCTCGAGCTTCACGTCCATGCCGGTCAGGCGCATGACCGCCCGTTCGAACGGCGACCGCCGGGCGTTCCGCCGCTCGTGGAACTTCGCGCTGATCCGCTCGACGCCCGGCACGAGGTCGCGCCCGACGTCGTCCATCACGTAGTCGCTGAAGCCCTCGAGCAGGCTCATCACGGCCTGCGTCTCCCGGAACAGGCGACGCTGCTCGTCGGTCATGAGCCGCTCGATCCAGTGCTCCGGCCCGTCAGATCCGCTCTCCCCTCGCAATGACCGGCCGAACGACTTGAGCGCCTCCCGGCCGAGCCCGCTGGCCTCGCGGCTGAACAGCCGGAGCTGGCGTTCCAGGCGCTCGGCCAGGTAAGGACGGAGCCACGGGTGAGCCTCGAACTCGAACGCGTGGGTCGTCTCGTGGAGCGCGATCCACGTCCGGAACGGGCCCAGCGGCACATCGAGGATCCGGGCGGTCTGGCGGATGTTCTCTTCGACGAACAGCAGCCGGCCCGGCGTCGACTCGGCCGAGAGCAGCGCGAGGTCGTACTGACCGAGCACCTTCGAGCCCATGAATCCGAGCAGGAAGCCGAGCTGGCGCGTGGTCACCCAGCGGTTCGCGAGCGCCATCGTCGCCTTGCCGATGCCGCCTCCGGACGGCATCACCTGGTCGAGCAGCTCGTCCTCGAGGGTGGCGATCAGCGCGCCGAACGTGGTCACATTCGCTCGGACCCAGCCCGCCCGATCGATGACGCCGGATCGCTCGACGACGCCGGGCAGCTCCGTCTCGAGGGCCTCCGACAGCCGCGGCACGATCCGAGCCATGGCCGCGGCGTACTCCGGCTCCGATGCCTTGAGCTCATTGGGCGTGAGCTGGCCGGGGGCCGACTGGAGCCGGCCGATCGCGATCCGTTCCGCCTGCGACCAGTCGACGAGGCCCTTGCGCGCGGCTCGCTCGGCGCGACGGCCGATCACGGTCGCGGCTGCGCCAAGCGCGGTGCCGACGAGGAACCCGGCCTGGAGGACGCGGTCGTCGCGCCAGGGCTGCTTTCCCTGGCCGCGACGCGACGGGCCGCTCACGAGCTGGCCACCGACGCCGACCGAACCGGGGTCGTGAGCTCCACGCGCTCGACGTCGAGGAATGCGTCGCCGAACAGGCGCCGGGCGACCGAGCGGAAGGCTTCGGCGTCGCCGGTCGTGAGCTGGACGTGACCGGGCGACGCGCCGTCGGCGCCCGCATCGAGGCCGTTGATCGCGAGCAGCTCGGTCAAGGCGGATGCCGTCGCGGTCGCCGAGTCGACGATCTTGACGCCGTCGCCGGCGACGGACTCGATGATCGGCTGGAGCAGCGGGTAGTGGGTGCAGCCCAGCAGAAGGGTGTCGATCCGGGCCGACGCCGGCAGCGGAAAGACGAACTCGCCCTCGGCGTCGCGCTCGCCGAGCAACGGCGCCAGTCCCTCGGCGACCGCCGCTTCGACGTCCGGCCCGCTCAGGAGCCCGGCCTCGACGAGCGGCACGAACGCCGGCGTCGCGTGCTCGTACACCTCGACTGCGGGGTTCTCGTCCTTGATCGCGGCGAAATACGCGTGCGAGCGGACCGTTGCCGGCGTCGCGATGACGCCGACGCGCCGGTTCCGCGTCGTCAGGGCCGCCGTCACCGCTCCGGGCCGGACGACGCCCAGGATCGGCAGGTCGTAGCGATGCCGGAAGTGGGTCAAACCGACCGCCGTCGACGTGTTGCAGGCGACGACGATCGCCTTGACGTCGCGCTCGACGAGAGCGTCGAGCGCCTCGGTCGAGAACGCCAGGACCTCGGCATCGGAGCGAACGCCGTACGGGGCACGGTCGTTGTCGCCGAGATAGATCGTCGACTCGTTCGGGGCGCGGCGGAGGACTTCGCGGAGGACGGTCAGCCCGCCTACGCCGGAGTCGAAGACGCCGATTGGGCGAGGGTCGGACACCGGCTCCTCAGCGCCTGGCCGCGACCGGTGCGCCGAGGCCGTGGACCGCGAGGATCTCGCCCGCCACCCGGGCAATGTCCTGGCTGATCTGGGCCGCCGGATTGGCGAGGACGAACGGCACGCCCTCGTTGTTCGACTGGACGACGAGGATGCCGTCGGAGACGACTCGGTGCTCGGGCACCCGGCCGATCGCACGCTCGAGGTCCGCCGGATCGATGCCGCCCGACGAGTCCGCCCGGTTCACGAGGTAGCGGACCTTCGAGGCGGAGTAGCCGATCATCCGGAACGCGTCGGCGACCGCGACCGTGTTGTGGATCGTCGTCGAGTCGTACGTAACGATCTCGACGATCGTGTCGGACGCGTCCAGGAAGAAGAGGTTGACGTCGTTCAGGGCCGACGACATGTCGATGACGATCGTGCCGTAGACCCGGCGGAGCAGCGAGAGAACCTTGTCGATATCGCGCGCGGTGATCATCTCGGCCATCTCGACGCGCGGCGGTGCGAGCAGGATGTCGATGCCGGAGGGGTCACGCCAGAGGACGTCCTGGAGATCCGATTCCGCAACTCGATCGGTGGGCAGGTCGAGGATCGACGGGGCATCAACGGGCACCTTGAGCAGCGCCCGCAGATCGCCGAACTGGAGGCTGCCGTCGATCAGCACGGTCCGCTGGCCGAGCTGGCCGAGCGACACGGCGAGGTTGAACGCGAGCGTCGTCTTGCCGACACCGCCCTTCGGGGCGAAGACGGAGAACACCCGCGACGCGCCGACGGTCGACGTCGTCTCGAAGTCTCGCCGGACCTGGTTGATCCGGGTGAGCAGGTCGAAGCCCGAGAACGGCATCGACAGCACGCCGTGAATTCCGGCCTCGGCATCCAGCTCCACCGGGTTCTGGGGAACCGTCAGGACGATGACCGGCGTGTTCACCCCGGAATCGCGGATCTGCTCGACGAGCTGGAGGCCCTTGACGCGTCCCTGGAGGAGCGCGTCGACGAGCACGATGTCCGGCCGGAGCTGCTGGATCTGGGGGATGACCTTCGAGCCGTCGGTCATCACGTCGAGGAGCTTGACGCTCGACTGCGAGTTCAGCAGGCCCCGGATGTATTGGGCCACCTGCGGGACGTCCTCGACGAGGAGCAGGCGGGTCTGATCGCTCGATGCCATTGGCGCCGAGTGTAGCAAGGCTGATCGGGGACGCTGACCGGCCGGACGTACTGCCCGTCGCCGTGACGGCGGTCCCGGCGGGTGGGTCGTCGCTACAGCTTGTGCGCCACCACGATCGCCCGGTCGCCGCCCGCGCCGAGCGGGCCCAGGTCGTAGTCGCCGGCGACGGTCTCGACTTCCAGCCCGGCCGACGTCGCGAAGTCCTCGAGCTCGGCCGCGGAGACGAGCCGCAGGACATCGCGCCGGACATGGCGCGTCGCGGGCTGGCCCTGGTCGCCCTCCTCGTAGATCGAGGTGAGGTTCACGATGCCGGTCGACGCGACGTGCTGGGCGGCGGCGATCTTCGTGACGCGCCGGCCGGAATCGGGGTCGTCCCGGTCGTACTCGAGCATCATCCGGCCATCGAACCGGGCGAGGTCCTCGGCATCGGGCAGCCACACGTCGGCGACCGCGAGGCCGCCCGTCTCGAGGTGCCGGGCCATCGAGCGGAAGGCCTCGCGCTGGGCGTCGCGGGTGGCGAGCAGGAACAGCGAGTTCAGGGCGATGAACGCGAGCCCGAAGGGCCCGCGACCCGCGACCTCAGCGGGGATGTCCAGCAGATCGCCCTCCACGATCGTCAGCCGGTCTCGCGTCGCCCGGTCCGCGGCAGCCGCCCGACGACGCAGCCGGCCGAGCATCGCTGGATCGATGTCGAGGGCCGTGACCGCATGGCCGGCCTCCGCGAGCGCGACCGCGAGACGCCCCGAACCCGCGGCGAGCTCGAGCACGGGTCCACCGGCGCGCGCCGCGAGCGCGAGGTAGAGATCGAGGTCGCCAGGCTCCTCGACGAGGTCGACGTCATAGAGGCGGGCGAGCGCGTCGCCGATGCTGCCGGTCATCGGCCGGTCACGATCGGGGCTCAAGCGCCGGCGTCGAAGCGAACCGGGCGGCCCGCGGCCTTCTTCACCGCGAGCGCGCTGATCGCCTCGAGCGCGGCACGGTTTGCCACCATCGCCGTGATCTCGGCGTGGTCGTAGGGCGGCGAGACCTCGACGATGTCCATCCCGGCCAGCTCGACCGCGCCGACGATCCGGCGAATCGCCCGGAGTAGCTCGCGGGGCAGCATCCCGCCCGGCTCCGGCGTCCCAGTGCCGGGCGCCGACCCGGGATCGACGACGTCGATGTCGACGCTGAGGTAGATCGCATCGGGGCCGTCGAGCGCTTCGGCGATCGCCTGGTCGATCACGACTTCTGCGCCACGCTCCTCGATCTCGGTCATGAAGTGGTAGCGCAGGCCGTGCTCCTGCATCCACTCGAACACGTCGACCGGCGGCCAGTAGCCGCGGAGTCCGACCTGGACGAAGTTCTTGCCGTCGACGGCGCCCGACTCGATGAGTCGCCGCATCGGCGTCCCGTGGCCGCTCAGCACGCCCCAGTCGTCGTTCGCGGTGTCGGCGTGCGCGTCGAAGTGGACGATCCCGATGCTCCCCGGCCGCCGCACCTCCGCGACGGCTGTCGCCGAGGGCCACGTGATCGAGTGGTCGCCGCCGAGCACGATCGGGATCGCGCCGGTGTGGGCAACTTCGTGGACCTTGCGGTAGATGAACGCGTGGGCCCGCTCGATCCAGGCCGGGACGATGTTCGCGTCGCCGGCGTCGACGATCGTGAGCACCTCGAACGGCTCGACGCCGAGCTGGAGCGAGTTGATCGAGCCCGACGTGTACTGTGCCTCGCGGATCGCCCGCGGCCCGAACCGGGCACCGGGCCGGTGGCTGACTGCGTCGTCGAACGGCGCACCGACGACGGCGACGTCGACATTCCGGGCGTAGAGCTCCGCTCGATCCGTGACCCACGGCAGGTTCATGAACGTCGTCGGACCGACGTAGGTCGGCAGCTCGAAGTCGCTGTACGCCTCGTAGTCGCGGTCCCAGCCGTTCGCGGCGGCGAAGTCGGGGGCATTTCCGGACGCGGCGGTGCCGGCGGGTGGGTCGGTGGGCACTGGCGGTCGCCGTCTCGCTCGGGCGCCGCCGGTTCGCATCCGACGTCCAGCGGGGCGCGCCGGAGGGCATCCTACACCGGCCGGGATCGGCCTAGCCGGCTTCCTCGCTTGCTGCCCGGAACTCCGCCCAGGCCTTGGCGACGAGCGTCGGGTCGGCGAACAGCTCGTACGCGACGTGGGCTACGAGCGTGGCCGCGAGGAGCGTCGTCTCGTCGGCGCGCGGCGTTGCGGCGGCGTCTCGGAACGCGATCGAGTGCCCGGGCGTGCCCTCGTCGCAGATCGAGAGCTCCGGATGGATCGTCGGGCAGACCCAGCTGACGTTGCCCATGTCGGTGCTCCCGGAGTTCGGATCCGGTCCCTGGTCGACGATCCCGTACGCGGCGGCGTTCTCGACCCAGCGCGCCTCGAGCGTGCCGTTGTGCTTCATCGTCATCGCGCCGCCGCTGTACGTCACCTCGACCGAGGTACCGGTCGCGAGCGCCGCGCCGTCGGCGAGCGCGTTGAACCGCTCCTTCATCTCCTCGTAGTAGGCCTGTTCGGGACTGCGCAGCATGAACCAGGCCCGTGTTCGCTCGGGGATGATGTTCGCGGCGGTTCCACCCTCCTGGATGATCCCGTGGACGCGGGCCTCGGGACGGAGCTGCTGCCGCCAGAGGCCGACGGAGGTGAACAGCAGGACCATCGCGTCGAGCGCGTTGCGACCCTTCCATGGATCGGCTGCGGCATGCGCCTGGAGACCGCTGAACACGACCTCGACGTCTTCCGATGCGAGCGGATGGCTCTCGACGTGGTCCCGATCGCACGGGTGGTAGAGGAGCGCCGCATCGACCCCGTCGAACAGGCCGTCGCGGATCATCTGCGCCTTGCCGCTGCCGCGCTCCTCGGCGGGGCAACCGAGGAAGACGATCTCGCCCGAGAGCTCGTCCGCGATCGAGGCGAGGGCAATCGCGGCGCCGACGCCGGACGCCGCCATCGTGTTGTGGCCGCAGCCGTGGCCGAGGCCGGGCAGCGCGTCGTACTCGGCAAGGATGCCGATCCGGGGGCCTTCCGCTCCCCTGCCACCGCGTCTCGTCGCGCGGAGCGCGGTCTCGAGGCTCCCGGCTGGTGCCTCGACCGCGAACCCATGACGGGCCAGCGCTTCCGCCACCCAGCCGGCGGCGTGGCGTTCCTCGAAGGCAGGCTCAGGATGGGCGTGAATCCGGCGCGAGAGGGCGACGATCTCGTCGCGGTTGGCTTCGATCGCTGCCGCGAGCCGGGCCTTGACTTCCCCGTGGGGCGGCGCCGGTTCGACGGACGTGAACGGCTGCGTCGGCTGGCTCGGCAAGGACGACCTCCGGCGGCGATCAGCGCTCGACCGACAGCGTCGCCTCCGCGACCGCGACAAGCGCGAGGATGAAGAGCCCGATCTCCCAGGACCAGACCTTGTTCAGGCGCAGGATCACGAACAGCGTGACGACGAGGAACACCCACCCGCCGCGCCGGATGGCCCGCGCCCAGTCGCCACGATACGCGATCCGCCGGTGCCGGGCGAAGACCCCCAGCCAGAACAGCATCGTCCCGAACAGGCCGAACGAGAGGCCAAGCAGGATCGCCCCGATCCAGCCGGCGGACGAGTCCACGACCGGATCGCGCGTCTGGGCCACGAGGAGGGCAAGGCCGAAGACCACCGACCCGGCCACGAACAGGCCGATGTTGGTCAGCCGATCGCGGGCTTCCATGACGAGCGAGTCTAGGGGCTCGCCGCCGCCGTCGAGGCCCTCGTCGAAGGAGTCGAACGTCGCGCCGATCGCGACGTCGCCGATCGCGACGTCGCGGCCCGCCACGTCCCAGTCTCCGGCCATCCGCGATTGCACCTCCCAACCCGCGAGGGCGCCGCTCCTCCGCCTCGCGCCGAAGCGCGAGGGGCGCGGATGCTCGCATCGCGAGCGGCCAGGGGGCCAGTGGGGTGAATGCCCTATCCGGCGTGGGTCAGCTCCACGTCGGGCGTGAGGATCGCCGCGAGGGCCGCCAGCGAGTCCGCCTCGAGGTCGGGGACGACCGATCCGTCGCGCTCGCTCGAAGGCAGCGGCGAGTCGTGGGGACGTTTCCTGAGATACGCGACGCGCCAGCCGGCGTGCGACGCTCCGACGACGTCCGCCGCCCAGTCGTCGCCGACGTGGAGGATCGCGTCGGGCGGTGGGTCGCCGAGCTGGTGGCGTGCCTTCTCGAAGATCGCCGGGTGGGGCTTGATCACGCCGACCCGCTGACTGATGACGATTGCCTTGAAGAAGGCTGCCCAGCCGGCGGCGTCGACGTAGCGGTCGATCGTCGCGGCCAGTGGCCAGTTCGAAACGATCGCGATCGAGTGATCCTGCGCCAGCGCCTCGAGGAGCGGCGTGGCCGCAGGGTCGGGCGGAAGGCCGCCGAGGAACGCCGCGGAGTAGATATCCAGCGCCCAGGCGATCTCGTCCGCGGTCGAGCGGCGAGCGGCCTCTTCCTGGTCCCACGCCACGTCGTCGGGCGGAGGCGACATCCCACGCAGCCGGGCGAGGACCCGCACGAATCGCTCGCCGAGGTCGGTCTCCCGGAATTCGGGGACCTCCTCGCGGAACTGGCGATCGCGCTCGTCCGACCAGACGCGGAGGTATTCGTCGAAGTCGAACGGCCCGAGGCGGTCGCAGACCGCACGCCCTGTGGACTCCACGACCGCCCGCAGGCCCGCCTGCCCGACCGGCACGAGCGTGTTGCCGAAATCGAAGGTGATCGCCGAGATCGACGCGCGATCGAAGCTCGTCACGAGGCAGCGCTGGACGGGCAGATCTCCCGGTACGGGCAATACGCGCAGGTCATCCTGTCAGGCCTTGGCGTGTAGTCCCGGGCACGCATCCCGGCTGCGGCGGTCGCGATCTTCTCGCGCGCCTTCGCGAGCCGCTTTCGGTCGACCTCCGCCCGCCCGACGAGCCCCGAGTCCAGGAAGTGGAGCTGAACGTAGTCCGGCAGCCGGCCGGTCAGGGCCTCGTAGCCCATCGCGTAGATCTGGAGCTGCAGCGAGTCTCGGGCGCGCTGCCGCGCCTTTGCCGGGTCACGGACGTCGCTCGACTTGTAGTCCGTGATCGTCACGCGTTCCCGTCCGGTCAAACCGAGCGTCGGCGAGACCGTGTCGGCGTGACTGGGCGGTTCGGCACCCGCCTCGACGATCCCTGGATCGTCGCCGGCCGGCTCGATATCGACCCGATCCCAGCGGCCACGCACGCGATCGCCGTCGAGGCTGAAGCTGAACTCGCGCTCCACGTACGCCGGGACGACCGCACCGGGAAGCAGCTGCTCATCCCGGAACCGCCGGAGTGCCTCTCGGCCCGCGGCGAGTCGCGCCTCCTCGTGGTCGCGGGTGAGGAATCCTTCGTTCGTCCACGCAGCCTCGAACGCCGCCCCGAGTTCCTCCTCCGACATGATGTCGCCGCGCGCCTGTCGGCGGTGGAACTCCTGGATCGCCTTGTGGAGCGCCGAGCCGTAGATCAGTGCGTGGTGCGGCGCGATCGGGACTCGCACGACGTGGCCGTACTTGAACTTCAACGGACAAGTCAGGTAGTCGTCGATCGCGTAGAAGCTGAGGAGCAACGGCTCGTCCCGCGGTCGACGCTCCTTGGTGACCTCCGGAACGGCCGGCTGGACGGCAGCGATCCGCTCGAGCGCAGTGCCCGGGGACACACCGGCCCCTGGCACCGCCGCCGTCGGCGGGAGGTCGAGCGCCTCGAGCACGAAGGGCGACAGCCGCCGGGCGATGCCGCCACCATAGTCGGCGGCGTACGTCAGGACGAGCTCGTCGCGTGCCCGGGTCATCCCGACGTAGAAGAGGCGCCGCTCCTCCTGGAGCTGAAAGTCACCCTCGGGGAGGGTCTCGCGGACCAGCTCGAGCGGCATGCCGAGCGGCTCGCGCCGGCTGTGTGTCGGGAAGCGCCCGGCGACGAGGCCGGGCATGAAGACGACCGGAAACTCGAGGCCCTTCGCCTTGTGGACGGTCAGGACGGCGACCGCGTCCGCATCCGGATCGATGTCCGCGGTCGGCGGGTCGTCGCCCGCCTCGATCAGCGTGTCGAGGTGGCGGGCGACGAACACTGCCCGGTCGTCTGCGAGAAGCGATGACTGGCCTCGGACGATGTCGAAGAAGCGGGCGATGTTCCGCAGCTCCTCCTCGGCCGCGATGGTGTCGCTCGCCGCAAGCCGCGCGATCACGCCGGCGTCACGGAGGAAGCGGTAGAGGACTTCGCCGGCGGGCCGCTCGTGCGCCAGCTGGGTGAACCGCCGAAGGTCCGCGACGAATCGGTTCGCGGTCTCACGCGTCGCCTCCGAGAGCCGCAGGATCCCGGGCTGCCGCTCGAGCTCCTCGAGGATCTCCCACACGCTGCGATGGCGGCGCCGGGCCATGTTGACGATCGCGATGAGGTCTTCGCCGCCCAGCTCGTACGGCTCCGACGTGGCGAGCGCGTAGACGTCGACGCTCGAGTTCAGGTCCGCGACGGCGCGGAGGAACGCCAGTAGCCGCCGGACCTCCGGCCGCGCATACAAACCCGACGTCCCGGAAAACCGCCACGGAATGCCGGCGACGTTCATGCTCCGGAGGATCGGATCGGCGTGGCCGTTGGCCCGGACGAGCACCGCGTGGTCCTTCGGCCGGGCGCCGGCCGCGATCCGCCGGCCGATCTCCGTCGCGATCCAGTCCGACTCCTCGCCGTGGGTCGCGAACGGCTCGACGCGAACGGGCCGCTCGTCCGCAGACGCACGCACCGGCTTGAGTTGCTTGGAGATCGCGGCCCGAACCTCGAGCCGATCCGGGTCGTTCCGGCGGACGAGGCGATAGGACGCATCGAGGATCGGGGCGTAGGACCGGTAGTTCCTTCGCAGGACGACCGTGCGGGCCGCGCGGTAGTGCTCGCGGAAGCCCAGGATGTTGCTGATCGCCGCGCCGCGGAACTTGTAGATCGACTGGTCGTCATCTCCGACGACCGTGATGTTGCGATGCGGCTCGGCGAGGATCGAGACGAGCTCCGCCTGCGCCCGGTTCGTATCCTGGAACTCGTCCACGAGCACATAGCGGTAGCGCGACCGGAGCTCCGCTCGGGCAGCCGCCGACGTTCGAACGAGCCGCAGCGCCAGGCTCACCTGGTCGCCGAAATCGATGAAGCCCGCCGCACCGAGCAGCTCCTGGTACTTCGCGTACGCCCGGGCGAGCTCGCCGTGGCGCCGGGCCTCCTCCGCGAGTGCATCGTCGGCCGGAGCCGCACCGGAGCGGATCGCGAGCTCGTCCGCGTGAGCGAGGTACGCCTCCGGCGAGACGTCCTCGTCCTTGCACCGGCTGAAGAGCGTGGCAAGCGCACCGAGGAACCGGGTCGGGTCGCCGAGCGGCCGGTACTCCTCGAGCTCGAACTCGAACAGGTGCTCGCGCAGGAAGATCACGACCTCCGGCCGGGTCAGCACCCGGACGTCTGTCGGCAGCCCGAGCTCCAGCGCGTACTCCCGGATGACGCGGTCGCCGAACGCGTGGAACGTGCCGATCGAGGCGTCCGTGTAGCCGTACGGGACGAGCTGGTCGACCCGAGCCTGCATCTCCGCGGCAGCCTTTTCCGTGAAGGTCAGCGCGAGGATCTCTGAGGGCTTCGCGCGGCGGGTCGCGATCAGCCATGCGATGCGGCGGGTGATGACCTGGGTCTTGCCGGTCCCGGCGCCCGCGACGACGAGCAACGGCCCGTCGCCGTGGGTGACCGCCTTGAGCTGCTCCGGGTTCAGCCCGCCCAGCAGCGCATCGAGGCCGGCCGGCGGGTCGCCTTCGACCGTCGCTCCGGGGGCGTCCGCGACGAACCCGTCCCAGACGGGAATCTGCTCGAGCGGCGAAGGCTCCCGACGCGATCGAGGCCGGCTCACGACGTCATCCGTATCGAGGCGATCCGCGTGCATGCCCCAATCCTCGGGGCGGGCCGTGTCACCTTGGTTGTCAGACCGTCGCCCCCGATCTCGCGGGGTCGGGAGCCGGTCGCGGAAGCGGCGCGGAAAGCGCGATCCGTAGCGCTTCGGCCTCCTCGGCCGACAGCGCCGCGTCGGACTTGCCCGCAACGACGGATTTCGCGTAGAGCCGCGTGCCGGCCCGGGCATGGAGACTGCTGATCACGAGGCCGTCGCCGTTCGCATCCGTCAGGGCGAGGGCGAAGCTCTGGTTGCCGCCGGTCTCCTCGAACGGGTTGAACCGCACGAGCCCGACGCGCTGGACCGCCTTTCGGCCATTCGCCTCGAGGACTGCCGACCGCGCCGACAGGCTGTCGACTTCGTTTGCGACCCCGAACACCTTGTCGAGGTGGGCGTCGAGCACGGCTTCCAGCGATCGTCCGTCCGCGCCGCGCGTCAGGCCGTCGAGCCGCTTGCCGAGCTTGCCGATTCGGCGCGCCTGGACGACGACGATCACGAGGAGAACGAGGACCGCGATGCCAAGGGCGGTGACGGCTGCGCCGACGTACGGCTCGACAGCGGCGTTCAGGTCGATCGGACGGTCCTCCGGCACGGCGGAACGGTCGCTCGGCGGGTTGGCCGAGTCTAGCATCGGCGACTTCACGGGCGATTGCCGTCCCCGACGATCGAGGGCTGGTGCTATCCTCCGCCGCGACTCGCGACCCACCCACGGAGACAGCGACAGCCCGATGGCGAAACGCTCACGACTCGGCAGCCGGCCCGGCCAGCGACGGCCCCTCCAGCGCTCGACCGCGAAGCCGCTGACCCCCGCCGCCGCCGCGCCCCGCCCGGCCGGCACTGTCACGCCCGAGGAAGAGGCGCGCGCAGCGGAGCTCGAAGCCCAGATCCTGGCCGAGGAGAAGGCCGCCGAGGACGCTCGCAAGGGCCGCAGTCGACGGACGACGGCGGCGGACGCTGCGGGCGAGGCCACGATCTACTCGTCCGTGCCCCTCGCTCAGCGAGCGGCCGAGGAGTACGGCTACGTCCGGCGCGACCTGCGCCGGATCGCCGTGGTCGGCGGTGCGCTGCTTCTCGTGATGGTCGCGATCGACGTCCTCCTGAACGTCACGAACGTCGTCTGAGCCGCGCCGCGTCCTCGTGGCGGTCGGTGGTTCGTGGGGCGAACCAGCGACGGAAAAGCCCATCCACGCAGGGCCCACAATTCGATTCGACAGCAACATGCCGCACATGAGGAGCGGGCGATCATGGGTGTGACCGGCATCGGCGGCTTGTTCTTCCGTTCGAAGGATCCCCAGGCGCTCGCCGCCTGGTACGAGGAACACCTCGGCGTCGGTGGCGGCGAGATGGGCCTCTGGGAGCAGCAGGCCGGCCCAACCGTGTTCTCCCCGTTCGCCGCCGACACGGACTACTTCCCGGCCGACAAGCAATGGATGCTCAACCTACGCGTGGATCGCCTGGACCAGCTGAAGGCGTCGCTCGAAGCCAAGGGCATCGAGGTCATCACGAACCCCGAGTGGGACGCGCCGGGCGTGGGCCGGTTCGCGCGGATCCACGACCCCGAAGGCAACCAGATCGAGCTGTGGGAGCCCGACTGAACGACTCCGCGCCCTAGACTGGCTCGATGCCGTCTGCACGTCCCCGAGCCGGAGGCGCAAAGCCCGAGCCGCTCTTCAAGCCGCCGCCCGAGCAACAGCCGCTCGCGGCCCGGATGCGGCCGCGGAGCCTCGAGGAGTTCGTTGGCCAGGAGCATCTCGTCGGCGAGCGCGGCCCGCTCCGCCGCTCGGTCTCGCGGGGCGTCCTCACCTCGATCCTGCTGTGGGGACCGCCGGGCACCGGCAAGACGAGCCTCGCCCGCCTCCTCGCCGAGGCGATCGGTGCCGAATTCGCGACGCTGAGCGCCGTCATGTCGGGCGTCGCCGAGGTCCGCGCGAGGATCGCCGAGGCCCAGGAGCGGCTCGCGCTCAACCAGCAGCGGACAGTGCTCTTCATCGACGAGATCCACCGCTTCAACAAGGCCCAGCAGGACGCGCTCCTGCCGCACGTCGAGGACGGCACGGTCATCCTCATCGGCGCGACCACCGAGAACGTCTACTTCGAGGTGAACACGCCGCTCCTGTCGCGGATGCGGGTGTGGCGGCTGGAGCCGCTCTCGGACGACGACGTCGCGACGATCGTCCGACGGGCCCTGGAGGACGAGGAGCGCGGTCTGGCCGGCGCGTTCGGACCCGACGGCGGCGTCGCGCTCGCCGACGAGGCCTTCGACCACCTCGTCTCGATCTCCGGCGGGGACGCCAGGTCGGCGCTGAACGTCCTGGAGGGCGCAGTGACGCTCGCCGAGGCCGAGGGCGTCCGGGACAAGAAGGGCAGGGTCGCGCCGCGTCTCGAGGACGTCGAGGCCGCCGCCCAGCAGCGCATCCTCGCCTATGACCGGGCCGGCGACGGCCATTACGACACCGTCTCGGCGTTCATCAAGAGCCTCCGCGGCAACGACCCCGACGCCGCGCTGTACTGGCTCGCGTCGATGATCACTGCAGGCGAGGATCCGCGGTTCATCGTTCGCCGGCTCATCATCGCCGCGTCCGAGGACGTCGGAAACGCCGATCCGCGGGCGCTGCAGGTCGCGGTCGCGGCGGCCCAGGCGCTCGACCACATCGGGCTGCCCGAGGCCCAGTACGCCCTGGCTCAGGCCACCATCCACGTCGCGACCGCGCCCAAGTCCGATTCGGTCGGACGAGCGTACGGCGCGGCATTGGCGGACGTGCTGCGACTCGGTTCGCTGAACGTCCCGAATCACCTCAAGACGGCCGGCGACCGACGAATGAAGGCCCACGGGATCGGCGTCGGCTACGTCTTTCCGCACGAGTTCGAGGGCGACGACGTCGAGCAGCAGTACCTGCCCGACGAGCTCGTCGATCGCACCTACTACGTCCCCGGCGATCAGGGCTACGAGGCGACGATCGCGGCCCGGATTGAGGCCCGGAAACAGGCCCGCGCGGAGAAGCCACGACGGAAGCGCCGGCCCGACCCGCCGATGGCCTCGATGTCCGACGCACTCCGGCCGCGTGAGGACGCCCGAAAGCAGATCGCAGAGACCGAGAAGAAGGACGCGGCCGGGTAGCCGCTCGACGGTTCAGCCTTCGCGCTCGGCGCGGCGGGTACCAGCCGACGCCCGATTCGACCGTCGGACGATAATCGCGGTTGCGATGGCGAGCGCCAGCAAGAAGAACCTGAATCATCCCGACGAGCGGGTGGCGATTGGTGGGATCGCCGCCGACGTGGTCCAGCTCGGCGACACTGCCGTTTCTCGCAACGTGTTCCAGCCCGGCGCGCACTGCGCGCTCGGTGGCCAGCGGATCGCGGGCAACCATCGGGCCGATCGCAGCTGCATGGCCCACCACACGGGTGTGCTGCTGGACGGTCAGCTTCACGTCGAGATGGACGATGGATCCACGCTCGACATCGGACCCAACGACGTGTTCGACATCCCGCCTGGCCATGACGGCTGGGTGATCGGTGACGCGCCGATGCGGGGCATCAACTGGTCCGGTGTTCGGACCTGGTTGCCCGAGCCCGGTTCGGGCGAGCGGGTCCTGGCGTCGTTGCTGTTCACCGACATCGTCGGCTCGACGGAGCTGGCCGCCCGTGTCGGAGACGATCGCTGGCGTGAGCTCCTCGGCCACCACAACCGCGTCGTCCGCGCGCAACTCGACCGATTCCGTGGTCGCGAGGTGGTGACCACCGGCGACGGATTCCTGGCGGTCTTCGACGGTGCCGCCCGAACCATCCGAGCAGCGATCGCGATCCGGGCAGCAGTCGGTCCGCTGGGCCTGGAGGTGAGACAGGGAATCCACACCGGCGAGGTGGAGCTCGTGGGAGGCGACGTCCGCGGGATCGCGGTCCACGAGGCCGCTCGCATTGCGACCGAGGCAGGCCCGGGCGAGATCGTCGTCTCGGCGTCGACCCGCATGCTCGCCGACGGCCTGGACGTGGCATTCGATGATCGCGGCATCCACGTCCTCAAGGGACTCACCGGGGAACGACAGCTCTACGCGGTCATCGACGGTTCCGAAGGTCCGGTCGTCCGGCCGTAGGTCGACGGCTGCGACTCCGACCTGACCCGCTGCCAGGGACTTGCATCCGCCGGCTCACGGTGTAATACTGAACCAGATGGTTCAGTTTTCGGATGCTCGACTCGACGCCTCGTTCGCCGCCCTCTCGGATGCCACCCGCCGGGGCGTCCTGGAGCGGCTCGGACGGGCCGACGCGTCGATCTCCGATCTGGCCGAAGCGTTCCACATGACCCTGACCGGCATGCGGAAGCACGTGGGCGTGCTGGAGCAGGCCGACCTCGTCACGACCCGGAAGGTCGGGCGGGTCCGGACCTGCACGCTCGGCCCGCGCCGGCTCGAGGACGAGACGGCCTGGATCGAGCAGCAGCGCCGCCTGTGGGACAAACGCTTCGAGGAGTTGGAGAGGATCGTCAACGAACAACGGAAGGAGCAGATCGATGAACGCACGAACGGCGCCTGAGGCCACCCCGACGCAGGAGCGCACCACGATGGAGCGGACGTCTGAGCGCGAGCTCGTCGTCACCCGCACGATCGACGGCCCGCCGCACATCGTGTTCGACGCGTGGACCAAGCCGGAGCTGCTGAAGCGCTGGTGGGTCCCCAGGTCGGTCCCGATCACCCTGCTGTCGGTCGAGATGGACGTCCGCGTCGGGGGCACGTACCGGCTCGTCTTCCAGGTCGATTCCACGACCACGATGGCGTTCTTCGGCCGGTACCTGGAAGTCAGCCCGCCCTCGCGGCTCGTCTGGACGAACGAGGAAGAAGGCGACGCGGTCGTGACGACGGTGACCTTCGACGAGGACGAGGGCCGGACCCGGCTGATCGTGCACGACCTCTATCCCTCGAAGGAAGCGCTCGATCGCGCCATCGCGTCCGAGTCGATCCCGGGGTGGACGGAGATGTTCGACCAGCTGGACGAGCTGCTCTTCGAGCCGGACGCCGCCTCGGCCGGGTAGCGGTTCCCGCTAGACGATCCCGAACGCGCTGAGCGCCTTGACGAGAAACCAGATCCCGAAACCGGCGCTCAGCGCAATCATGACCGGCCGGCTGTTCCGCTCGAACACATCGACCGCCCGCCCAAGCGTCGCGTCCGCGCGTGCCGGCGAGATGACGGCGAACGCGAGCGCCGCGAGATGCAGCCCCGTGGCAAGGACGACGAAGACCAAGTAAACGATCCAGCCCTCAGCGACACCAAGGTCGGCATCCGCGATCGCCCCGATCCCCGCCAGCGTGAACGCCCAGAGCTTCGGGCTCAATCCGACGAAGCCGGCGCCGAGGAGGAAGGCCCTGCTCGGCGCGAGCGTGGAGACCATCGTCATCCAGCGCGGCGGCGGTGCGTCCTCGTCGGGCTGGTTGGCCGCCTTCCTCAGGGCGCCGACGAGGAGAGCCACGGCAACGACGAGGAGGAGCGCGCCTTCGACGGGGCTCGTGCCCGGCTCACCGTCGTCGACCGCCACGGCGAGAACGCCCGCGAGGAGCGCGTACTGGACGAGGCGGGCGACCGTCTTGCCCGCGATCCACGCAGAGGTGGCCGAGGGTCCGGCGCGCGACCGCAGCAACAGCAGCGTGAACGTCAGCTCGACCGGCATCAGCGTCGTTGCGACGGCGATCGGGAGCAGGATCGACCAGAGCTCGGCCATCACGAGCCGACACGATATCGCGGCGCGCAATGGGCGCGACGCGGCGCCGGTCGCTCAGTCGGTCGGGCCGCCGATCTGCGCGGTCACGTCCCGGAAGTCGTAGATGTGGTCGTTGTCGGGCCAGGTGAAGCTGCGGTCGGGCAGCGGCGGCAGGTCGGCCCCGAAGTACTCCCGGAACACGAGCCGGAACGTGTTGACCGAGGTGAACGTGTCGGGCACGTCCGGGTCGACGCCGGGGAGGTACATCGCGATCAGGTTCCCCAGCCGGATCCGGAGGTAGTCGGGCGAGGTGGAGACGCAGTCGACGTTGCGACAGGCCAGCGGCCCCTCGTCGCCCTCGATGATCACGATCGGCCGCTCCGACTCCGGGCCGGATAGGAGCCGGCCCACGATGTCCCGGATCTGGGCGTTCGCGTAGGCCAGCTGCCCGGCGTACAGGTCGGCCTCGTCGGCCTCCTTCGACTCCTTCTCCGGCAGCGCCGAGCCGTCCGCCCGGAAGACGTACGGGTCGTGGGGCAGCAGGACGTGGGCGAAGACGAACTTGGGGCCGGGCGCCGTCATCACGCGGCGGAGCTGGCGGAGCTGGAAGAGCGTTCCCTCGCGCGCCCGGTCGCGGAACGGCCGGTCCTCCCAGGCGGTCTCCTCGGCAGCCGTCCCGAGGACCCGCTCGAGCGTCGGTTCGATCGTCGTGTCGCGCAGGACCGACTCGAACTCGCTGGTCTCGCCGCGGACGACGTTCTCGTCGGCGATCCCGATCGTCCGGGTGGGGCCGTACCACGACCCGAGCTGGTAATAGCGGTAGCCCTGGGCCTTGAGGAACTGGCCCACCTCGTGGTCCTGGAGCATCGCCCGGGCGGGGGTCCGATCACCCGACGTCGTCCCGATCTCCTCGGTGAGGCCGTCGAGAAACCGCATGTTGAGCGTCGCCGCCAGCGAGAAGTCGGTCGCGCGGTAGTTGGCGTGCGAGTGATCGGGCACCTCGAATCCCTGGGCCTCGAGCCAGGCGTAGAGGTCGTTCTCGAGGCCGAACCTGCGCTGGATCGCCTCCGCCGAGCCGTAGCGGTCGAAGACGAGGAAGTAGATGTCGGGCCGGCGCTGGACGTGGGCCGCGGCGGAGACCTCTCCGACCGGCCCGGTCGAGCCCCGGCCGAAGCGGCCGGCCTCGTACGGCACGATGGTCGCGAGGACCGCGACGATCAGCACCGCGGCGACGACGTTGAGCCCGGCCGTCACGCGCGGCAGCGAGCCCCGGGCCCGAGTGGCGTAGACGACCGCCGCCACCACGACGCTCGCCCACACGACGAGCTGGGCGCGCTCGTCGACACCGAAGTCCGCGATCGACGACGCCACGTGGCCGAACGCGACGAACGCGACGACGATTGCCGTCGCCACGACCGCCCCGCGGCGGACGCTCCGGAACAGCAGCCCGAAGACGGCGGTCAGGCCGGCGGCGGCCAGGACGAACCGGCCCAGCGGAGCTCCCGCGTCGACCGGCAGCACCTCGTCGAGGTTCACCGAGTAGAGGAAGAGCACGCCGTACGCCGCGAACAGGAGCGGGTGAATCGGGACACGGCCGAGCCAGGCGACCGCGCGGGTCAGGCGCGGCGTCGTCAGCGTCGGGTTCGTCGCGGCCTCGCGGGGCTCGGACCCGCGGGCCATCAAACCTGTCTTCATCGTGCGAGCCGCCAGCCTACCCGCGCATCGCCCGACCCGCGTTGCGAACCCATTGCGGGCGCACCGGTATGGGATGCTGAGGTCGATGACCGTTCCGCCGACGACGACGCAGGCCAGGGCTGAGCCCGCGGGAGCCGCCCCGGCGATCGTCAAGCGGGCCACGACACTGACGGCAAGCGAGCAACGGCGGCTCGGGCGCTGGGCGAGCACCACGTTCCGCGACCCGCGGACGTCGGTCGCGATCACTGACGCTCGCGAACGTGGCCAGGCGTTCCTCTCGTCCGCGCCCGATCGCAAGAAGCGCTGGCAGCGGATCAGCGCGCCGCTCTACGAAGGCTTCGTGGCCGCCGCGAGCGAGGACCGCCGCTACCGGCTCGTCATGCTGTTCGGCCACCTGATCGCGATCCTCGCCGTCGTCAACGTTCCGTCCGGGCTGCCGATCATCGTCGCCGCGGTGCTCGTCCTCGCGGCTCCGGTCTCGGCGTGGCTGGCCTGGGGCCGGGCGACCGCGTGGCTCGGGGCGATCGACGCGGCGCTGGGCGCGGAGCTCGTCGACCGGCTCGACGAGAACGAGGTCGAGGTCCTCCAGCGCGCCTGGCGGAACTCGATCGTGGAGGTGCCGCCGGTCTCGCCGCCGCTCATCGGCGTGGTGAGCGCGTTCCTCCCGAGCCTCCTGCTCGTCGCGGTGCTGGTCGTCGTCGCGGTGGCGAACCTCCGCTGACTGCCGTCGCAATGCAGCGCGTGGCTTCGTTCCCAGTTCTCGACCCGACGCGCCGTCCGAGGAGCCCATGACCGACGCCGAGCGGACCGTCGCCGACCTCGAATCGACCGCCGACCCGTGGACCCGCTGGCTGCCGGGACCGCTGCGGCGCCTGACCGACGCGTTCCTGCCGCGCGGCGCGATCGTCCTCTCGCTCCTGACGCTCGGCTACTTCGTCATGCGCCAGATCCAGAACCGGGTCCTCGCCAACGCGTTCGGCCTGAGCGACGAGCTCGACATCTACTACGTCGCCGTCCGCATCCCGGAGGTCGCCCTCGACATCCTCGTGGCTGCCGGCCTCACCGCGCCGTTCGTCCCGATCTTCACCCAGCTCCGCCGCGGCGGCGATCAGGCCGCGAACGACTTCGCCCGGACGGTCCTGACCGCGGCCGTCCTGGTGATGATCGCCGCGGCCGCCGTCCTGATCGTCCTGGCGCCCGCGATCGCCGGCGTGGTCGCGGGCGGGCTCGACGAGGCGGCCCAGGCGCTCTACGTCGACCTCTTCCGGATCAACTGCCTGACGCTGGCGCTGTTCGCGGCGTCGATCGCCGTCGGCGAGATCCTCGTCGCGAACCGGCGGTTCTTCTTCTACGGCCTGGCCCCGCTCGTCTACCCCGCCGGATCGATCCTGGCGACGGTGCTGTTCGCCGACCAGCTCGGCATCTACGCACCGGCCTGGGGCACGGTCGCCGGGACCGCCGCCCACCTCACGGCCCGGTCGATCGGATCGCTCCGCACGAGCTTCCGGTACCGGCCGCTGCTCGACGTCCGGACGCCGGCGTTCCGGGAGTTCTTCCGGCTGATGCTGCCGCGGATGGTGGCGTACCCGATCGACCCGATCCTGCTCGCGTACTTCGCGGTCCTCGCCCTCTCGTTCGGCACCGGCAGCGCGTCCGCCCTCACGTTCGCCGACGACTACCGGGCGGTGCCGGTCATCCTCGTCGCGCAGCAGTTCTCGCTGGCGGTGTTCCCCTCGCTCTCGGCGGCTCACGCGGTAGGCGACCGCCGCGGGTTCCGCTCGATCCTGGCCCGCAACGTGGCCGTCATCGGCGGGCTGACGCTGCTCGCGGCGATCCTGCTGGCCGTCCTCGCCCCGCTGCTGATCGACATCCTCCTCCGCGGCGGAGAGTTCGGCGAAGAGGACGTCGCGCTGACGGCCGCGCTGCTCGCCGCGTTCGCGGTGTCGGTGCCGCTCGACGGCCTGACCTACCCGTTCGCCCGCGGCCTGTACGCGACCCACAACACGATCCTGCAGGTCATCGCCTCGATCACCGGCTTCGCGACGATCGTGGCCGTGTCACAGGCGTCCGCGCCCTCGCTCGGGATCATGTCGATTCCCGCGTCGTACGCGGCGGGATCGGGCGTGAAGGCGGGACTGCTGGCGGTGTTCCTGTGGTGGCGGCTGCGGTCGATCGAGCGGGCCCGGCGGCGCGAGGCCGAAGCGGCCGGCGGGGCGGAGGCGGAGGTCGAGGCCTAGGGCTAGCGGGTCACCGCGGTGTCGGGCGCCGGCAGCGTCGGCACGAGGACGATCCACTTGCCGTCGCGCTCCGGGTACGCGCCCTCGGGTCGCTCCCACGGCAGGAAGTTCCGCTTCATCTCGGGGAGGTCCTGGAACGTGCCCGGCGGATCCGACGGTCCCCAGATCGAGGAGATCCACGGGTACCACGGGTCGAGGATGTAGGCGCCCTCGATGACCGCGTCCGGGATGACCGTCGGGTCGGCGTCGGCCTTGTAACCGGTCATCACCCAGGTGTGGGCGCCGCGCCAGGCGAGAAGGATCGCCGGCGACTTCGTCTCCTCGAGCGCGACCGCCGCCGCGCGCAGGGCATCGCCCCGGAACTCGAACGCGTGGATCTCGTAGCCCGGCGCGCCGTACGCCTCGAGCGCCGACGCCATGGCCGCCGGACCCCACTTGTAGTTGTGGCTGTCCTCCCACGTCTCCCACTCCCGGACGCGCGAGGCGATCTCGGTCTGGAAGGCCTCCGACGTGTCGCCGAGACCCAGCGCCGCGAGCGTCATCTGGACGCCGGCCGGAGCGCACCAGTCCTTGTCGATCTCGTGGGCGAACACGGCCTCGTGGTCGGCGATGATGTCGACGTCGACGGGCGTGCGGGCGGGCGGGGTGGCCGTTGGTTCCGGCGAGGCACCCGCGAGTTGCGTCGGCTCGGGCGTCGGTGATTCGATGGGCGGCGGCGTGACGGTCACGGTCGGGCGGGTCGGCCGATCGGCCGGCGGCGGCCAGATGATCCGCTCGATTCGCGCGACGAGGTTCTCGAACCGATCGCCCGCGTCGAAGGCGTTCGTCGTAATGGCCCCGACGCTCAACACGATCCCGAGCATGCCAAGTACCAGCACGATGATGATCGCGCGCTGGATCAGCGAGGTGCTGCGGCGACGGGCGGTCGTCACGGTCGCTGGGTCATGGGGTGGCTCACGGATGCCTCGGTGCAGCCTGGGGTCCGGGACACGACGTTCGGGTTGCGTGGGTTGCTACGCCCGAACCGGCGGACCGGGATTGATCGTACCCGGCATTGACACATCCGACGCACGGGACGCAAAGGAGGAGATGCCGTCGTGTCCCGTTCCCTTCGACTCGTGCTCAGCACGATCGCCCTCGCCGCGCTCGTCATCGGCACCGTGTCCGCGACAACCGCCGGTGGCCCGAAAGTTCTCGACGCCCGGATGGCCGGGATCCCGACAGGCGGGCTGGTCCTCCATGGAATCACCGGCGGCGGCGTGCCGTGGGTCATCGACGCGGGCCGGGCAAAGCTGTTCGCCGACGGCCGGCTCGAGGTCGAGGTCGACGGGCTCGTGCTCGCGACGACCGGCACGAACCCGATCCCGACCGGCCGGGCGATCGTCACGTGCTCGTCGGCCGCGGTCGCGAGCACCGACGCCGTGCCGTTCTCGCCGACCGGCGACGCCCTGGTCACGGCGCGGGTCGACCTGCCCGACACGTGCCTGGCGCCGGCAGTGTTCTTCGCCGGGGTCACGGGTGCTGGCGACCGCTGGTTCGCGGTGACCGGCCTGGGCGACTGACTCGGCGCTCGCCCCTCCGCCCCTCCGCCCGGCTGATGCAGGGCGTGCATCGATCTGGCGATCCGCCCGCTCAGGGGATGTTCGGAAGCGACGGATCGGCAGCCGGCCACGCACGCAGCCGGACCATCTGATGCACGCCGCGCATCGGGCTCCGTGCCTGGAGGCCCCGGCGTTCGCGCCGGGGCCGTTCCGATGGCACGAACCCGCTCGATCTGCGACCATCGGAGCCGCCCGTCACGGCGATGTGCCGCTCGCCGCCCGCACAGGAGACCAGCCCCGTGGACCGCTTCGAGCCGAACCTCCGCATCCCCGGCCCCACCGCCCTTCCGCCGTCGGTTCGGCAGGCCGGTGCGCGCCAGATGATCAACCACCGCGGGCCCGAGTTCGCGGCCATGCTCGACCGGATCCTGACCGGCATGAAGCCGTTCTTCGGAACGACGAGCGACGTGGCGATGCTGACGACCGCGGGCAGCGGCGGGCTTGAGGCGGCCGTCGTCAACACGCTCTCGCCCGGCGACCGCGTCCTCGGGGTGTCGATCGGCAGCTTCGGCGACCGGTTCGCGAAGATCGCGGGCATCTACGGGGCGAACGTCACGAAGCTTGAGGTCGAGTGGGGCCAGGCGGCGGATCCCGGCGCGGTCCGCGAGGCCCTCGCGGCCGACCCGAGCTACAAGGCGGTCCTGCTGACCCACAACGAGACCTCGACCGGCGTCATGAACCCGATCCCGGTCCTCGCCGCGGCGATCCGCGATGTCAACCCCGACGCGCTGATCCTCGTCGACAGCGTCTCGGGCCTGGGCGCGGTGCCGTTCGAGATGGACGCGTGGGGCGTCGATATCGTCGTCACCGGCTCGCAGAAGGCCTGGATGGCCGCACCCGGCCTGTCGATGATCGCGGCGTCGCCGCGGGCGTGGGACGCCATGGAGCGCGCGACGATGCCCCGGTTCTACCTCGACCTGCGCGCCCATCGCGACGCGTCGCGGGACGGCCAGACGCCGTTCACGCCGGCGATCGCGGTCGTGTACCAGGTCGACGAGGGCATCCGCCTCATGCAGCAGGAGGGCCCCGCAGCGATCTTCGCCCGGCACGAGGCGTGCGCCGCCGCGTCGCGGGCGGGTCTCGAGGCGCTCGGCTTCGAGCTGTTCGCCGACGAGCGCTTCGCCTCCCGCACGGTGACCGCCGCGAAGCTCCCCGAGGGCCACGACTGGAAGACATTCAACGGCGGGATCAAGGCCCATGGCGTCGTCCTCGCTGGAGGCCAGGGCAAGCTCGCGGGCAAGATCTTCCGGCTGGGGCACCTCGGCTCGGTGACCGTCGAGGAGATCCTCGGGGCGGTCGCCGTTCTCGAGACGGTCACGCTCGAGCAGGGCCGCTCGATCACGCCCGGTTCCGCCGTCGGGGCGGCGTTCGCGGCCGCGACCGACGCCCTGGCGGTCGGCGCGGCCGATCGGGCGGGGGCAGAGGCTGGGGCCGGCGTCCCGGCGTGAGGGTCCTCGTTGCCGAACCGATTGCCGCGGAAGGCGTTGCCCGACTCCGCGAGCATCACGACGTTGACGAACGACCCGGTCTCACGCGCGACGAGCTCTGCGCCAGCCTCCCCGACTACGACGCGCTGATCGTTCGAAGCCAGGTTCAGGTCGACGCCGGGATCGTCGGCGCCGGCACGAAGCTCCAGGTGATCGGCCGGGCCGGCGTCGGCGTCGACAACGTCGACCTCGAGGCCGCGACGCGGGCCGGCATCACGGTCGTCAACGCACCGACTGGCAACACGATCGCGGCCGCGGAGCACACGCTCGCGCTGCTGTACGGGGTCGCCCGCAAGATCGCCGCCGCCGACGCGTCGGTGCGTCGCGGCGAGTGGAAGCGGTCGCAGTTCACGGGCCTCGAGCTGCGAGGCCGGACGCTCGGCATCGTCGGGCTCGGCAAGATCGGCCAGGCGATTGCGGCCCGGGCCCGGGCGATGGAGATGCCCGTCGTCGCCGCCGATCCGTACGTGACGGCCGAGCACGCCCAGCATCACGGCGTCGAGCTCGTGTCGTTCGAGGAGCTGCTCACCCGATCCGACGTCGTCTCGGTCCACGTCCCGCTGACGCGAGCGACGCGAGGGCTGATCGGAGCCGAGGAGCTCGCGCAGATGCGGCCCGGCGCGATCCTCCTCAATGTCGCGCGGGGCGGCGTCGTCGACGAAGCGGCCGTTGCCGCGGCGTTGAAGGCCGGTCGACTCGCCGGCGCTGGTGTCGACGTCTTCGAGAACGAGCCGCCGGCCGGCTCGCCGCTGCTCGACGCGCCGAACACCGTGCTGACGCCGCATCTCGGCGCGTCCACCGCGGAGGCCCAGGTCGCCGTCGCCGAAGAGGTCGCCGACCAGGTGCTCGACGTTCTTGCCGGCCGGAGCGCCCGTTACGCGGTGAACGCACCGCTCGTGACACCGGAGACCGCCCAGGCCCTCGAGCCGTACCTGCCCCTCGCCGAGATCCTCGGCCGGTTCTACGCCCAGTTCAGCCGGACCGGCGTGAAGGCGCTGACCCTCGAGATCGCGGGCGACCTGTCGGCCGTCGATGGCACGCCGCTCACCGCAGCCGTGCTCCGCGGGATCCTCGAAACGTCGACGACGGAGCGCGTCAACCTCGTGAACGCGGCGGCCCTTGCGAAGGCCCGCGGCATCACGCTCGTCGAGCGCAAGACGCCCGATGCCGGCGCGTACGCCGCGCAGCTGACGCTCTCGGGCCAGGCAGGCGGCCAGCTGACCGTGGTCGGCGGGACCGTGGCCGGAGGCGAACCGCGCCTGACCCGGCTCAACGACTACCGCCTCGACATGGAGCCGGCGGACGTGATGCTGATCACGAACCATCGCGATCGGCCCGGGATGATCGGCCGCATCGGCCAGACGCTCGGCGAGGCGGACGTCAACATCTCCGCGATGCACGTTGGCCGGTCTGCACCGCGCGCCGACGCGCTGATGATCCTCGCCCTCGACGAGGACGTGAATCCGGCCGTCGCCGATGCGATTCGGGCCCACGACTCCGTCCTCGACCTCTGGACGATCCGCCTGGGGACGGACCGCTGACCGCGGAGCCCGGCCCGCGGCTCATCCCGGCCGGCCTCGACGCGACGCTCGTCCTCGTCCGCCACGGCGAGTCGACGTTCATCGTCGAGGGCCGCTTCCAGGGCCAGGCCGAGACCGAGCTGTCGCCGGCCGGTGTCGAGCAGGCCGGCCTCGTGGCCGCGCGGCTCGCCCACCCCGATGCTCGACCGGCGCTGCCCGTCCCGCCCGTCGCGCCACTCGAGATCGTCCATTCGCCGCTCGCGAGAACGGCCGCGACGGCGTCCGCGATCGGATCGGCGATCGCCGACCCGGCGGCGTTCGGCGCACCCGTCGTCGTCCGCCCGGACCCGGGGTTCGTGGAGATCGGGCAGGGCGAGTGGGAAGGACTCCATCGGAGCGAGATCGAGGCGCGCTGGGGCGACGTCCTCGCGACGTGGCGACGCCGGCCGCTGGAGGCGTGGGCGCCGGGCGGCGAGCCACTTCCCGAGGTCCAGGCGCGGCTCCGGCCGGCGCTCGCGGGAGTCCTCGGGACGCTCGCCGCAGCCGGCGGCCCGGGCGGAACGCTCGACGGCCCGCAGGTCGCCGGCTACCGGACCGGGCCGGCGGAGGGGCCGTGGTCGGTGATCGTCGGCCACGACGGCATCTTCAAGGTCCTGCTGCTGACGCTCTTCGACCTGCCCCTCGATCGGTTCTGGATGTGGTCGTTCGACCTCGCGGGCGTCTCCGTGGTCGAGATCCGTGGCGGACGGCCGCTCGTCCGGGCGATGAACCTCGTGGAGCATCTCGCGCCGGTCCTCGACGAGGAGGCGCGTGCCGAAACGGACGCCCGTCGCAGAGCCGGCGCGCTCTAGCGGCGGCGCTCCAGCTGGGCGGCCTGGCGGCGGCGCTCCCTGCGCCTGAGAACGAGCCGCAGGAGTCCGACCCGAAGCGTTCGATAGGCCGCCCGGATCGCCTGGATCCGGTCGTTGTCGAGGACCCGGCCGCCATACGCGACCTCGACCCTGCCCTGCGCGACCGCTTCGAGATCCGGCCGCATCTGCGGCAGGACGTCGCCAAGCGCCGACGCGTACTCGAAGGCGGTTTCGGTCGGTCGCGGGCCGAATCCGAGTCGAGCGGCGAGCCTGCCGATCCCGGCCCAGGCACCTTCTGGCGTGACGGGCCGGCGCGAGCCGCGGCGCCACGCAAGGAATGCGATCAGCGCCATGGCCACGAGCATGACGAGCGTGATGACGACGAAGCCACCGGGCGCGGTCGGGCGATTCGGTCCGGTCGTCGGTGGGACCGCGCTCGGCCTGCGAGACGGGCCATCCGGGCCGTCCGAACCGGTCGCAATGCTCGGGAAGAGACTCGGCCGGGCGCTCGGCACCACCCGCCCCTCCGGCAGGTCGTGCGTCTCGGACACATCGCTCCCGGTCGGGTCGAACGGATACCAGCCGACGCCCGGGAAGTAGACCTCGACCCACGCGTGGCCCGCCCCGTTCGGAACGGACTCGATGCCGGTCGATTCGTCCACGTCGCCTGGCAGGTAGCCCTCGACGACCCGTGCCGGGACCTTCTCGTGGCGGAGCAGAACCGCCATCAGCGTGGCGTAATGGCGGCAGAAGCCGCGCTTGTAGGTCGCGAAGCACTCCGACCTGCTGAGGTCGCCGCACTTCGCCTGGATCTCCGTGACGGTCTTGTCGTAATGGAAGCTGCTCGAGCGGAGCTCGTCCTGGAGCGCGATCGCGAGATCGAACGGCGTCTCGCCGATGCCCTTGGCGGCGACGCGCCGGCGTGCCTGTTCGAGGACGCGCGCGGCGTTCGGTCCGACCGCCTCCGGCGTCAGCTGCGTGTATCGCGACACCAGCGCGGGCGCGTACGCCGTGCCCGCCGCGCGGAGCTTGTTCTGCGTGAGGCCGCCGTTCTCGTCGCCCTCCAGCCAGACACGAGCGGTGATCGTGTACGGCCCGGAGCCCGGGACATCGACCGCCTGGAAGAAGCCCTCGCCGCCGGCACCCAGCAGGACCGAGGCGCGGTCGACCGTGAGCGGCGAGAGCGGGCTGACGGCCCACGAACCGATCAGGTCGACCGGCGTCACGCGGAACGAGACGTCGTGGGTTCCGGGCGCCGCCACCTGGTCGAGCGAGCCTTCGAAGAGCTCGTCGCCCGCATCCCGAGGCACCGGGACCGTGTCGTCGCCACCGGTCCACTCCCAGCCGCTGTTGATGAACTTGTCGAACGCGACGACGCGCCAGTAGTAGGGATAGTCGTCGCCGGGCGGCCGCTCGATCGTCACCGCGACGCCGTCGCTGAATGTCCACGTCCCCCCGATGATCGCCTGCGGCCCGAAGCGCGAGCCGCCGATGCCCCGTCCGCCCTCGAGCGTTGGCAGGAATCGCTGGAGCGCGCCGCCGACGTCGAGGATCAGTGGCTTCAGCTCGTCCCACGCGCCCGCAAGCGGCTTCGAGGTTGCGGCCGCCGTCAACGCCAGGGCGCCGGCGACGGCGAGCGACGTGAACACGAGACCGCCCCGCAGGTAGATCGCACGGATCGCCGTCGGATCGCCGATGCGCCGTCGCATCCACGTCGACTGCTCCTCCAGCGCATGGAGCCGGGCCAGCAGGAAGAGCGCCGACACGCTGAAGACCACGAGGAACCAGATCTGGACGTGCTCCGTGGCGGCCATGCACGCGACGAGCACCGCGCCGGTCGAAACCACGGCATTGAGCGGTCGGCGATGCCGGAACACCGCGGCGGCCGCGAACTGCGCCGTTCCCCAGCAGAGCAGGCCGAGGATCCAGAGGTGATGGCCGTACGCCGGCGTCGTCTCGCGCCCGAGGACGATGAGGTGCCGCCACGCCTCGACGGCATGTTCCGCCGTCGCCGCGAACCCCGCGGCCAACCCGGCGCCGGGCACGAGCGCCTGACCGACGAGGAGTGGCACCGTCAGCGCCGCGAACGCCGCGCCGACCGCGTGGGCGACCCACCGGTTCCAACCGACCTTCGAGCCGACGAACCCGGCGAGCACGCCGCCGAGTGTCGCGATCGCGAGGAAGTCCGTGAGCTCGCTCGTTCCGAGGACCCAGGCCGCATCGTCCATGGCCGTCGCCATGGCCAGCGCCATCAGCGCAACGAAGACCAGGGTGAGCCAGCCCTCGTTGGGACCGCCCGCCACTCGCCGAGGGAAGCCCGGCGTCATCCGAGGAGGGTCTCGCCGGCGGTCAGCGCCCCTCACGTCGCGGATCCCGGTCTAGCGCCGTCTTCGGTCGCGGCGCCGGAACAGCAGCCGCAGGAGCTTGACTCGGAGCTTCGAGTACGCGTCGCGGATCGCCTGCAGCCGGTCGTCGGCCATCACCCGGCCGCCGTACCTGACCTCGACGCTGGCCGTCGCGACCGTCTCGAGCTCGGGCCGGATCGCCGGCATCACTTCGCCGAGGGCGGTCGCGTACTCGTAGGCGGTCTGTGTCGGCCGCGGCCCGAAACCGAATCGCGAGGCCAGCTTGCCGATGCCGAGCCACGCGCCCTCCGGCGTGAGCGGGCCGCGCGGGCCGCGCCGCCAGACGAGGAAGGCGGTGAGTCCGACCGCGATCAGAAGGACCGCGACGATGAGCAGGACGCCGCCCGGCCCGATGCCGCCATTGCCGCCGCGGGTCGGCGGGACGGCGCTCGGATCGCGCGAGCCCAGGTCATCGTCGAACGGGAACGGATTGAGGCTCGGGAACCGGCTCGGCGGGGCGCTCGCAACCGGTCTTCCCGATGGCAGCGGCGAGGACGCGCTGACGCCGCCTCCGGTCGGGTCGAACGACACCCAGCCAGTCCCTGGGAAGAAGACCTCGACCCAGGCGTGAGCCGCGGAATTCGGGACCTGCTCGATGCCGGTCCGCTCGTCGAGGTCGCCGGGCAGGAAACCCTCGACGAACCGGGCGGGGATGCCCTTCTCGCGGAGGAGCACGGTCATGAGCGTCGCGTAGTGCTCGCAGTAGCCCCGGCGATACGTCGCGAAGCATTCCGAGACGCTGAGCTCGCCACACTGGGCGTGAATGTCGAGGACCGTGGGGTCGTACGTGAACCGTTCGTTGTCCTGGAGCTCGGTCACGAGGCCCGCAGCGATGTCGTAGGGCGTCTCGGCGATGTCGTCGTCCTTGAGCTTGAGCAGGACATCGTCGAGGACCTGCTGGGCCTCCGGGCCGACCGCCTTCGGCGTCAGCTGGGTGTACCGGGCCTTGAGCGCGGGCGGGTACGCGTCGCCGGCCGCGCGGAGCTTGTTCTCGGTGAGTCCGCCGTCCTTGTCGCCGATGAGCGGGACGCGCGCCGTCACCGAATACGAATCGTGGCCGGTGATCTCCACGGCCTGGAAGTAGTCGTCGTCCGCCGTCGCTTCGAGCGTGGAATCGCGATCCAGCATCAGCGGCGCGAGCGGACTGATCGCGAACGTGCCGTGAAGGTCGTAGGGCGTGATCTGGAACGTCACGTCCTTCGTTCCGGGCGTCAGCACGTCGTCGGCCGTTCCCCGGAGGAGCTCCTCGCCTGCCAGGCGGGGAATGCGGTTCGCGCCCGCGTCGTCGGACCACTGCCAGCCGGTGTCGTCGTACCGGTCATAGGCGACCGCTCGCCAGTAGTAGTGCGTGTTGTCGCCGGGGGTGCGCTGGACGGTCACCGCAAGCCCGCCATCAGTCGTCCACGACCCGATCACCGTTGCCCGTGGTCCGAACCGGACGCCGCCGATCCCGCGGCTGTCTTCGAGCGTCGGCAGGAAGCGCTGGATCGACGAGCTGACGTCGAGCAGCCACGGCTTCAGGTCCTCCCACGCACCGGCGAGCGGGCTCGACGAGGCAGCCTGGGTGAGCGCGAATGCGGCGACGACCGCGAGGCCGATGAACGCGATCCCACCCCGGAGGTAGATCGACCCGACCGCCGAGGGATCGCCGATTCGCCGCCGCGCCCACGTCGCCTGCTCGTCGAGTGCGTGGAGCTTCGTGAGCAGGCCAAGCGCGGCGATGCTGAATACGACGAGGAACATGATCTGCTCGTGGAGGGTCGCCGCCATGTTCGCGACGAGAACGGCGCCCATGACGACCACGGCGCTCAGTGGCCGATGGTGCCGGAACACCGCGGACGCGGCGAACTGTCCCGTTCCCCAGCAGATCAGGCCGAGGACGAGCAGGTGGTGGCCGGTCTGGATCGTTCGCGGCAGGCCGAGGATGATGAGGTCGCGCCACGCGCCGAAGACGGCGTCGTGAACGGCGACGTACTGGAACGCAAGGCCCTTGTCGGGCTCGATCGTCTGGCCGACCAGGATCGGCACGATCAGCGCCGCGAATGCTGCCCCGAGCGCATTCGCAACCCAGCGGCTCCAGCCGACTTTCGATCCGACGAACCCGGCAAGCAGACCGCCGAGCGTCGCGACCCACAGAAAGTTCGTCAGCTCGCCGTCGCCCAGGACCCAGGCGGTGTCGTCGATCGCCTGGGCCATCATCAGGCCCATGACGCCGAGCAGCACGAGGGTCAACCAACCCTCCTCGGGCGCGGCTGGGAGTCGCAGGCGGCGCGGTTCCGAGGTCATCCGACGAGCGCCTCCCCGAGCACCTGACCCGGCGAGACGGTGTGAACCTTGAGCTCGTATTCGGCGAGGGCATGGCGGAGTGCCCGCGCTCGCTGGGCCCGCTGCTCCTCGACGGCCGGGTCGAGCGGCGGCAGGGACTCTCCCGCTCGCTCTCGCTCGGCGCGCAGCACCCGGTCGAACGCAGCCGCGTCGAGCGTCACGACGACGGTGCCGATGCCCCGCGAGCGGAGGGCCGCGATCGGCCGGATCCACGTCGCGTCGGTCGAGGCCGTGATCAGGATCGCGGTCATGCCGCGGCGCAACCGGCCGGCCGTGTTCACCAGCGTTTCGACGAGCGGCGTTGCGCCGTCACCATCGACGGCGGCGAGGAGCTGCATCACCTTGAGGTGCTGACGGGCGCCACGGTCGGCGGGCAGGATCGCTGTCCGATGGGCGTTGACCGTGAGCCCGACGGCCCGGTTCTCGAGGATCGCCTTGTCCGCGACCGACGCGGCGACGCGAACGGCGACTTCCACGGTCGACTCGTCGCCGCGACCGGCCTGGACCGAGCGATCGAGGTCGAGGATGATCCAGGCGTCGGCGGTCTGCTCGAGCTCGAACTCCTTGACCTGGATCTCGCCGTGGCGCGCCGTCGCCGGCCAGTGGATCCGGTTGAAGCTGTCGCCGGGCGCCCACGGCCGGACCGTCGTGGCAAGCGGTGTCGTCTGGAGCGTCCGCTCGGGCGCGGCGTTCGTGCCCTCGACGTTCGCCGCAGGCAGCCGCCACATCGGGATCCGCTCGATTCGGGGATAGACCACGACCGCAACACCCTGGCCGACGGTCGCCGATGCCTCGAAGAATCCGAACGGGTCGCCCGTCCTGATCTGGAGCGGCTCGATCCGAAAGTGGCCGCGTCGGACAAGCGGGACACGGACGAGCCACGAGCGCTCGGCGCGCGGGCCGAGCGGGATCGCCCGGCCGGGCAGTCCGCCAGGAAGGGTCGTGGGGTTGTGGACCTCGAGCCAGGGCTTCGGGATGCGGCTCGTGTTGCGGAGCGTGTATGTCACCCGGATCCGGTCGCCGACGTGGCCGTTCAGCTGGCTGACCGCGTAGCCGGCCTCGAGATCGGACAGGCCCAGGCGGGTGACGACATACGACCCGCCGATCACGAGGATCGCGAGGTAGACGAGGTAGAACAGGAACTCCAGCCCGGTCGAGAACGCGGCGATCAGCAGGATCGCCGCGATGACGAGGAGCTGGATCCGCCGCATCATCCGGGCTTGCTCCGGTGCCCTGGAATGACGCTACGCGCCTTGGCCGGCTGCGGGGCTGGGCGCGCTGACGGCCGTCGCCCCGACCTTCGGACGGTCCGGGCCGCCCGTGGGCCGGATGCCGTCGATCGGGGTGCTGTCGAGCAGCTCGCGGACGACATTGGCCGACTGGACGTCGTGGATCGAGGCACTCGTCTTGATGATCAGTCGGTGAGCCAGGGCCGGCTCCGCGAGCGCCTTGATGTCGTCGGGGATCACGTAGTCGCGACCGAGCAGCCCGGCCAGCGCCTGGCCGGCCCGGTACAGGGCGATCGAGCCGCGCGGCGACGCACCGAGATAGACGTCGGGGTGGGTCCGCGTGCCGTTCACCAGCCGGACGATGTAGTCGGCGACGGTCGAGTCGACGTAGATGTCGCGGATCGCCTTCTGCATCGCCTGGAGCTCGTCGACCGAGCACACGACCTCGAGCTCTTCGAGCGGATGCGATCGCTTCTGCTCGTCGAGGATGAGGACCTCCTCGATCGGCTGCGGGTAGCCGAGCCGGATCCGCAGCATGAACCGGTCGAGCTGCGCCTCCGGCAACGCGAACGTGCCCTCGTATTCGATCGGGTTCTGGGTCGCGATGACAAGGAACGGGTCGGGCATCGCATAGGTCGTGCCGTCGATCGTCGCCTGGCGCTCTTCCATGCACTCGAGCAGGCTCGACTGCGTCTTGGGCGTCGCCCGGTTGATCTCGTCGGCGAGGACGACCTGGGCCATGATCGGGCCCGGCCGGAACTCGAACTCCTGGACCTTCTGGTTGAAGATCGAGAGACCGGTCACGTCCGACGGGAGCAGGTCCGGCGTGAACTGGATCCGCCGGAAGCTGCAGCCGAGGCTGCGGGCGATCGCCTTTGCGAGCACGGTCTTGCCAGTGCCCGGGACGTCTTCGATCAGGAGGTGGCCGCGGCAGAGGAGTGCGACGAGCGCGAGTCGGACCTCGTGGTGCTTGCCGACGATCACGCGCTCGACGTTGGCGAGGACCTTCTCGCCCGTCTGCTCAAGGTTCGACATCAGGCTCCTCGGGGAATCGAAAGCGACGGTGGCAGGTCTGGGGTGTCGCAGGATAGTACGTCGGGGACGCGTTTCGGGTTCGCGGGGTGACGGTGACCGTGGATCGCGAGCGTCTCTCCGGCGTCTCGTCCGGTGTTGCGGGTCGCGTGAGCCCTCCACTCCGCGGGCCGGCCGTCGCTAGGCCCCGGCAAGCCGGACCCGCTCTGAACATAAGGGCGTCGGAAACAGCCGAATCGTTCATTCTTTGATTGGTTTCGCGGACATCGGCGACCGCAACGCTCAGCCGCGGAGCAGCGTGATCCCGCCAACGACCAGCGTCATCATGCAGCCGACGAAGCCCATGGCCCCGAGGATGTACTCCCCGCCGGCAACGGCCGCGACCCCGACGATTCCGAACAGGATCGCCATGACGACGGCGATCCCCGCCAGCCCGAGGCGCTCCAGCATCGGCCGGCGCTCCCGCTCCTCCGCGGTCAGTGAGGCATCGTCGGGGACGTCGACCGCGCGCTCCGGCGCGTCGTGGGGCTGGGCGATCGGCTCGCCGGCATTCTCGTCGTCGTGGTGGTGGGTCACCGGCCGAACATCTCGAAGTACGTCGACATCAGCGAGCCCGCCAGCGGCGCGGCGCGCTCCCCGCCGCGACCGCCGCGTTCGACGAGGACCGCGATGGCGATCGTCGGATTCTCGGCCGGCGCGAAGCCAATGAACCACGAGTGCGGCGCGCCCTCGCCGCCCAGCTCGGCCGTGCCCGACTTGCCGGCGGTCGTGACGCCGCGGACCTTCGCCCCCGAGGTGAACTGCCGGCCGAGGTCGCCCTCGACGGCCCGAACCATCGCGGCCTTGATCTGGGCGGCCTGATCCGGCGAGATGACGCGCTCGAGCCGCCGGGGATCGATCGTGCGCGTGCCCTGCTTGCCGGTCATCGCGGTGACGAGGTGCGGCGTCATCAGCTGACCGTCGTTCGCGACGGTCGCGGCCACGAGCGCCATCTGGAGCGGCGTCACGAGCGTCCGAGCCTGGCCGTACGACGCGTTCGCGAGCTCCGTGTCGTCCACGAAGCCGCCCGGCGCGGACCCATCGCCCTTCGTCACCTGCGACCGCTTCGTCGGCAGGTCGAACGGCAGCGGTTCACCGAAGCCCATGCGCCCAGCGTACTCGCTCAGGTTGTCGCCGCCCGTGCGCAAACCCGCAAGCGCGAACCAGATGTTCGACGAGACTTCCGTCGCAGCGGCGAGGTCCAATGTCCGGGCCGGGACGCCGGCATGCTCGCGGATCCGGAAGCCGTTGACGACGAGACCGTCGCGCTCGGCCTGGGGCTGCTCTTCGAACGTCGTGTTGGCGTCGATCGAGCCCGATCCGACGCCGGCGATTGCGGTGACGATCTTGAACACCGAGCCCGGCACGTACTGACCCTGTGTCGCCCTGGTGAGCAGCGGCTCGTCGCGGTTGTCGCGGACCGCCGCGAACCCGGCCTCCTGGGTGTCCGGGTTGGCGATCGCCGAAGCGTCGTAGATCGGCGTCGACGCGAGGGCGAGGACTTCGCCGGTCCGCGGGTCGAGCATGACGACGGCGCCCTTGTCGGCGCCGAGGCCGCGCACCGCGGCGCGCTGGAGCGGCAGCGAGAGCGACAGCGTCAGCGTCTGCGGGTCGTACGGGTCGGCCTGGAACTTCCTGAGCAGGTTCCGGATCGGGTCGGGGTCGTTCAGCCCGGTGAGCGCCGCGCCGTACGAGCGCTCGAGGCCGGCCGTGCCATACCGGCGACTGGCATAGCCGACGACGGGGGCGACGACACGATCGGCGTAGAGGCGATAGGGGTCGCCGTTCGAATCGGTCTTGTTCATCGCGAGGACCGTCCCGTCCCGGTCGACGATCTCGCCCCGGATCACGTTGCGGGCCGCAGCGATCACGGCCGGGTTGTCGGGGGCCGTCGACAGCTCCTCCGACTGGAACACCTGCCAGAAGCCGGCGCCGCCGGCGAGGATCGCGAACGCGACGGTCAGCGCGATCCCGACCTGCGAGATGCTCCGGGACACGGGCTTGAGCGGCTCCGGCCGTCGGGCCGCCGGCGGCGCCGGCCGGACGGCGGCTGGCCCGGTCATCGGATGACCTTTCCGGCGAGGCGCCGGATGCGACCCGGGGGCTTCGGCGGTGGCGGCGGCTCGACCCCCTTGTCGGACAGGGCGAGCAGCAGCCCGACGACGATGCCGTTGACGAGCAGCGAGGACCCGCCGTAGCTGATGAACGGCAGCGTGATCCCGGTGAGCGGGATCAGCTTGAGGTTGCCGGCCGCGATGATGAACGCCTGGACCCCGACGACGAGCGCGAGACCCGCGGCGAGCAACGACCGGAAGTCGTCGCCGGCCGACGCCGCAATCCGCAGTCCACGCTCGATCACGACGAGATAGATCCCAAGGATCGCGAGCACGCCGATGAGGCCCAGCTCCTCGCCCAATGCCGCGAGCGGGAAGTCCGTGTGGACCTCCGGGATGCCGCCCGGCTGCCCGCCGCCCACCGTCGGCAGCCCGCCGCCGAGTCCCGACCCCAGCAGCCCGCCTCGCCCGAACGCGTACAGCGCCTGGATGATCTGGTAGCCGCTCGACTGCGGTGTCGCGAACGGGTCGAGCCAGACGTCGACGCGGGTCCGGACATGGGGCACGAGCTGGTACATGACGAACGCGCCGAGCAGGAACATCGCGACCCCCAGCACGACGTAGCCGAAGCGCCCCGTCGCGGCATAGATGAGCAGCAGAAAGACGCCGAAGAACAGCAGCGCGGCGCCGAGGTCGCGCTGGACGACGACGATGCCGAGGGCGATCGCCCACATCGCGACCATCGGCGCGAGGTACGGCAGCGGCGGGATCGCGAACGGGCCGAGCCGCGTCGACTCCTCGACGAGCAGCGGCCGATTCTCGGACAGGTAGCCCGCGAGAAAGACGACGAGGATCACCTTGAGCAGCTCCGACGGTTGGCCGCTGACCGGCCCGAACGAGAGCGTGAGTCGCTGGCCGTTGACCTCCGTGCCCAGGAAGAACGTCAGGATCAGGAGCGCCACGCCCGCGGCGGCCCACGTGTACTTGTACTGGCGCAGCCACAGGTCCGAGCGGACGACGATCGCGATCGTGCCCGCGAGCGTCAGTGCGAGGCAGAGCCAGATGAGCTGGACTTCGGCGAGGCCGAGCGCGCTACCGAAGAACCTCTGCACGACCAGGTCCTGCGGCAGGCGCTCCATCAGCAGCAGGCTGATTCCGCCGAGCAGCGCGACCGCGGGCAGCAGCACCTGGTCGGTCCGGCGGCCGGTCAGGACCTGCGCGGCATGGACCCCGAAGAGGACGCCCAGGTAGATCACGAGATGGACCGGCTCCGCGAACGAGAAGCCGTTCTCGATCCCCAGCTCCGGCTCCTGCCGGGCGAGTCCCAGCGAGATGCTGCCAACGAGGATCGCGACGGCTGCGATGGCGAGCAGCTGGAACTCGCGCCAGCGGGGTCGTGGCCGGAATCCCGCGAAGATGCCGGGGAGGGCGGGCGTAGCCGCGGTCATGCGTCGATCCTCACCGGCGCGGCCGCTCCAGGCGCATCCGGACCTGCCCGAGCTGGAGCTCGTCGCCGTAGCCGAGGGGCGAGACGCCCTCGACGGGGACGCCATTGACGAACGTGCCGTTCGTGCTGGCGAGATCCTCGACGTACCAGGTTCGGCCACGGAAGGTCAGCACCGCGTGCTGGGCCGACGCGAACTGGTCGTCGACGACGACCGCGTTGTTGACGTCGCGGCCGAGGGTCGTGATGGCGTCGAGGCCGATGCTCGTGCCCTGGGCCGGCTCCCCCGCCGGCGACGCGACGACGACAAGCCGGCCGAGTTCGGTGCCGGGCTCCCTGGCCGCCGCCCGGAGGTCCCGAACGAGCGTCCGGACGACGCCGAACAGGAACAGGTAGAGCAGCGCGAGGAACAGGATCCGGACGAGCCAGATCGTGAGGACGTAGCCGTCCATCAGCCGTCCTCGAACGTCTCGACCACCAGGATCGTGTCGCCGACCCTGATCCGGTCACCCTCCCCCAGCGCCATCTCCTCGACCTTGCGGTCGTTCACCCATGAGCCGTTGGTGCTCCCGAGATCGGCCAGCAGCAGGGCGCCTCGCCGGCCGTAGAGGCGGGCATGGTGGCGGGACACCCGACCGTCGAACAGAACGAGACCGTTGTCCGGGGCGCGACCGATCGTGAGCGGACGGCCGTCGACGTTGAACGTCCTCGTCGACCCGTCCGGCCGGATCTCGCGGAGACGAGCCTTCGGCGCGTCGACCGTCGGGATCGTGAAGACCGCCGTCTGGTCGGCCGGGGGTGGGTCGGCGTGGGGTGATTCGACCGCGGCGTCGTCGGTGTGCTCGGGCTCGCTGCCCGTCGCGACGAGAATGTCGCCGGGCTCGATCGCAGTATCGGCGACGAGCGCGACGTTGGGCCGGTCGGCGAGCCGGTAATGATGGCTTCGGGCGAACTCGAGGGCGGCATCGGCGAGGTCCGCCGCGAGCGTCGGGTGGGCGTCGCGAAGCGCCGCGAGATCTTCGGCCGCAACGTGCACGGCGAAGCGATGGGGCACGACGGTCCTGTCGCCGTCGCGGACGCGACCCGACTCCATCGCCCGCTCGACGCGGCGCTGGAGCTGGATCGGCTGGAGCTTCGTGTGGAACAGGCGGGCCGACTGCCCCTCGAAGAGGCGTTCGAAGAACCGCTCGAGGGAGGCGAGGGGTCGCATGATCGGTCGCGGAGTCTAGCAGGAACGTCCCGCGACCCCGGAGCGCCGGCCGAGGGCCCGGCATTGCGCCTTTCTGACGACTCCGGCGATCGGCGGGACCATCGGCACGAGGAGCAGGTACCTGCGGTTGAGGCCGTTCAAAACACGTGCGATATACTCTCCGCCCGTTCGGCCGGCCGTCATGGCCGGGCGTGATTCAGCCGCGTACCGGGGGCACGATGCCCGAGATCCTGACCGAATCGTTCTGCGAACGCTGCGGCACCCGCTACACGTTCGAATCCGGCGCGCCCAAGAAGACCGCCCGGCTCGGCAAGTTCAAGACGACCGCGAAGGGCCTTCGCAACTACGTCATGAGCGACGACACGTCGCTCGACGAGGCGATGGCCGCGGCGCGAAGCGACGACGAGCACGAGCAGACCGCCCAGCAGCTCGACGCGTTCCACGCGACGTTCAACTTCTGCATGAACTGCCGCCAGTACACGTGCGGCAACTACTGGAACGACGCCGAGGGCCGGTGCCTGACCTGCGCGCCGCACCTGGGTCACGAACTCCTGCCGGCCGCGTTCCCGGATCTGCCGGCGCCCTCGGACATCCGCCTCGAGGCCTGGCCCGAGTCCGATCTGGCGTCCGCAGCCGCGCAGGCGACCACCCCCGACGCGATTGCCGCCGAGGCGATCGCCGAGACCGTCGATCCAGTCGCCGAGGTCGACGCCGTCGAACGGCTGGACCGCCTCTCGACTCCGACGCCGGCGCCGATGCCGGCACCTGGTGCCGGGCCACAGGAGGACACTGTCCCGTCCTGGCTGGCCGCCGCCGAGGCCGAGGCACTCGCGGCTGCCGAGGCGCAGGCCGCGATGGAGGCGTCAACGGATGCCTTCGAGCAGGTCCCCGCCTTCGACGCCGCAGCGATCGCGAAGGTCGTGGCGGACGAGCCGGTCGTCCCGGAGCCCGAACCCGTCGAGGCACTCGCGCCGATCGACGAGCGTGACGCCGTCGCGGCCGCCGCCGAGCCCGAACCGGTCGCCGGCGTCCTTGCCGAAGCCGTCGCCGCCGCTGCGGTCGCCGGCGCGGAGCCGGCTCTCCAACCCGAAGCGGAGCCCGAGGCCGTCGCGGCAGCCGCCACCGCGGAGCCCGGCGTGGAGGGCGGCGCCGTGGCAGCCGAGCCGGCCGTCGAGCCGCTCGTCGCAGCGGCGACCGATGTCGTGCCGGAGCCCGCCGCTGCGGCCGACGAGCATGCTCCCGTCGCGGCTGAGGCCAGCGCCGAGCCCGTCGTGGCCGAGGCCGAGCCCGCCGCGGACGACCGCGCGGCAACTGCGACTCGCCAGACCTCGGCGCTGCTCGCCAAATTCCGGCCCGGCCAGAGCATCGACGCCGAGCTCGAGGCATACGAGGCGACGCTGGCCGCCCAGGCGGCGAAGGACGCCGTCGTCGATCCCGATGCGGTTGCAGCGGCCGCGGTCGCCGCGGCTGCGGTGTCCGACGAACCGTCCGAATCCGGGGCGACAGCCGAGGCGGTTGCCAGCGTCGACGGGGCCGCGACGGACGACGACCACCACGGCATCGCAGCCGCGGCGGCAGTCGCGGGCATCGCTGCCGTCGCCGGTGGCGTCGCGGACGTCGCGGGCGACGCGCTCGGTGCTGTCGTTCACCACGCAGAGGACACGACGCGGGACTCGGTCGCGGCCGCCGCGGCCCACGTCGAGTCGGACTCGGCAGCTGCGCCCGAGCCGATCGCAGCCGAGGTTGCGCCCGAGTCCGTCGCCGCAGACGCACCCTCTGAGCCGGAGCCGCAGCTCGACGCGAACGTCGGCGCCGCGGCAGCAGCCGCCGCCGCGGCAGCAACAGCGGCGGAGGTAGCCCGCACCGACGTCGTCGAGCAGCCGACGTGGCGGATCGTCGCCCCCGATACCCCGGCACCCGTCACGAACGGCCACGCGCCCGAGCCGCTCCCCGCGGCCGCCACCGCCGTCCCGCCGGCCCCCGAGGCCCCCGCAGCGCCGCCGCAATGGCCGACCACGCCGCAGTGGCCACAGCCGACGGTCGCCCACCTGGCCCAGCGACCGGCGTCATCCTCGCCGGCGATGGACGCGTTGTGGGCCGCGTCCGTCCGCGACGTCGTCAGTGGCGCGCACGGCGACAACGTCCCCGTCGGCGGCGTCCAGCCCTGCAACAACTGCGGCCTTTCGCTCTCCGCGAATGCCCGCTTCTGCCGCCGCTGCGGCACACGCCAGGGCGGCTGACGACCCCGTTCGCCGGCGTCAACCGAGCGAGGCGACGACCTCCTCGTCGGTCAGCATCCTGACCCGGACCCACGCCGCGCCGATCAGCAGGATCGACGACAGCAGGTTCAGCCAGGCCAGCGTCACGAACACCGTGCCGAGCGTCCCGTAGAAGACGTTCGCCCCGATCAGGCGCGGCGCGATCAGCGCGAAGATCTGGGTGATCGCGACGAGCGCCACGCCGACGCCGATTGCCGGGGGCCAGACCGCGGATCGTGGCGGCCGGACCGGCGGCACGACCAGGTACACGACGAGGATCGCCATCACCGCGAGGGCGTACGGCAGCGCAACGAGGGCGATCGACGCGACGACGCCGACGACGCCGGCCGGCGCGTCCGCGCGGCCGATGATCGCGGGGATCACGGCGCCCACGAAGATCGCGGCGACGACGAGCGCGGCGAGGACCAGGATGAACGCCGCGCGCCGGAACGTCTTGGCGACGATGCCGCGGGCCTTGACCCCGGTGAACATCGCCTGCATCCCGAGCTCGACCGACGAATAGAGGCGCGTGGCGCCCCACGCGGCACCGACGAGGCCGATGATCGTCAGGGACGCGGACGCCCCCGCGAGATCGCCGATCGCCTCGTCGAGGAACACGGCGAGCGGCGGCGCCAGGCCCGCCAGGAAGTTCGCGACCGACTGCTGCGTCGCCGGGTCACTCACGAAGAAGCCGATGAGACCGCTCGCGAAGATTGCGAGCGGGATGACGGCGAACAGGACGTTGAACGCGATCCCGGCCGCCAGCAATCCGCCGCCGACGCGCCCGAACCGGTCGAACACGGCGCGGATCCGGATGACGCGCCGGTCACCGAGGAGCGGGAGCGTGACGGTCTCGAGCCGGCGCAGCCAGGCCGGCACATTGCTCTGACCGGGCGGTATCTCCTCGGTCAGCGCGGCAGCTCCTCGAACAACGATGGCTGGAGGTCGTCGGCGCGTACCCGGCGCGGACCTGCGACGAGCGCCTTCACCTCGCCCCGACGGACGAATCGTCGGCCCCCCAGCTTGATGCTCTGGAGCTTGCCGGCCCGCGCCCACGAACCAATCGTCTCCGGTCGGAAGCGGACGTTCGACGCCTCGAGAATCGCACTCGCCTCGGCGAGCGTGATCCAGTCGGTCGCGGCCGGTGCCATCGTCAGTCGGCCGCCGGGCCGGGCGAGGACGGGCCTCCGCCCGACGTCGATCCGGACTCGCCCTTCGACGCAGACGAGGTCGACGTGGAGCCGGCGCCCGAGTCGGACGCGGCGGGCTTCGCGGCCGAGTCGTCCTTCGCGGCCGAGTCGTCCTTCTTCGAGGCAGACGCCCGCGATGGCGCCGATGACCGATCCTTCTTCGCCCAGCCGGATCCCTTGAAGTGGATCGCGGGCGGCGCGAATGCCTTCGTCATCGTCCCCTCGGCGCCGCATTCGGGACAGAACTTCGGGCCGCTGTCGTTGATTCCGTGGACGACCTCGGTCAGGTGGCCGCACTTGCTGCAGACGTAGTCGTAGATCGGCACGTTGCGACGGCGGCGGTTCAGCCGCGGAGGAGGCGCATGCCGCACTTTGGGCAGTAGAACGCGCGCTCGTGGGCCGACGCGAACCCGCAGTGGGCGCACACGAGTCCGCCCCGACCGCCCGCCGGTACCGGCCGCTCGACGGCGGTCAGTCCCAGCGCGTACTGGTTCGCGAGGATGTTGGTGAGGATCCCCGACAGCAGCCGGGCGCCGATCCGGTCCGTGTCGCCTCGGACGCCCTTGCCGCCCCAGCCGACCACCGCTCGCACGATCATGTCGCCGGTCGACTCGTCCCAGTGCGAGGCGACGCCGCCGACGATCGCCGCGTACTCCGGGTAGCCCGAGGTGTCGACGTCGCCGTCGAGCATCGAGCAGACGAACGTATCGAACGCGAGGTCGATCGCATCGATCGACTCGAGGACGACGAGCGCGTGCCGGGTCACCGGGGAGTGGACGTGGTGGGCGTTCAGCCACTGCATCGCCTCGGATGGCCGGCTGATCGTCGGCGTCGCCTGGCTGAACTCGATCGGCAGCGGCTCGACCACCTCGATCTCGCTCTTCGCCAGCCCATGCAGCATGGCCGGCAGCTCGGCCATCGCGTTCGGGCCGGTCCGCATCCGGACGCCCTCGCTGCTCTTGCCCGCGTAATAGAGCTTGAGCTGGTAGTCCTGGGCCACGACCTCTTCGGGCAGCGTGACCGAGGACGTGGGCGGGGGCGCGAGCGGGGCCGGTCCCGTCGGCTGGTCCGACGAGCCCTTGCGCTTCAGGAATTCGAGCGGCACGAGCGCCTCCGGTCGGAGTGAGGGAGATCCGCGCCGTATCGTAGCAGCGCGTCAGCGGCCGCCAACCGCGATCCGGCGCTCACGCTACGCCGAGGATGACCGCCTCGAGGGGGCGCAGCCGGAGGCCGCCGTCGACATCGGGCGCGGCCGGGTCGAGATGGCTGCCGGCGATCGGCCTCGGAGGCGCTCCTGCCGGGAGCCGGACGCGCCGCTCGTCGAGCGCGAAGTTCACGAGGACGACCGCCACCGAATCGCCCGCGACCCGGCGCCACGCGAAGACATCCGGCGACCCGACGTCGAGCGTTTCGAACGAACCGCGCCGCAGCGCCGGGGTCGCCCGTCGCGCCGCGAGCAGGCGGCGATACGCCGACAGCACGGACTCGGGATCCGCTTCCTGGGCTTCGACGTTTCGACCGCCGGGGTCGGCCCCGATCCGGATCCACGGCCTGCCCGTGGTGAACCCCGCGCCGCGGCCGCCGGTCCAGGGCATCGGCGTCCGGGACTGGTCGCGGTTCCACCATGGGAACTCGGGACTCGCGAGGCGCGCCGGCGGGTCGACGATCTCGTCGTTCGGAATCGGCACGTCGACCATGGCGATCTCCTCGCCGTAGTAGAGAAACGGCGTGCCGCGCAGCCCGAGGAGGAGGGCGGCGGCGGCCTTGGCGATCGCATCGACGTCGGTGGTCCCGGCCGACGCCGCGAGGCGCGACGCGTGCCGTGGCTGATCGTGGTTCGAGAGGACCAGCGTCGGGCGGAGATCCGGCCCGAACAGCGCCTCGCGGTGTTCCACGATGGCCCGCCATGCGCTCGCCGACCACGGCGCGGTCACCAGCTCCCAGTCGAACACGAGGTGACCCGGCCGGGTGAGGGCCGCGGCTCGCTCGGGACCGCCGTCGAACAGCTCACCGACCGAGAACCGCCCGGGGAAGCTGTCGACGACCGCCCGGAAGCGTCCCAGCAGGTCGACGAAGTCCGGCTGGTCTCGGTCGTAGAGGTGGACCTGGCGGGCCCACGCCGTTGCGCCGTCCTGGATGGGGTTCGAGAGCAGCTCGGGGTGCTTCAGGAACACGTTGAAGACATCGAGCCGGAAGCCGTCGACACCGCGCTCGAGCCAGCCCCGGACCATCGCCAGCTGGGCGCGCTCGACGTCGGGATTCCGCCAGTTCAGGTCCGGCTGCTCCGGCAGGAACGTGTGCTGGTAGAACTGGCCGCGCCGGGGCTCCCACGTCCAGGCCGAACCACCGAAGAACGAGACCCAGTTGTTCGGCGGCAGAGGATCGCCATTCGTGTCGAAGCCCGCGGGATCGCGCCACAGATACCAGTCGGCGTACTCGTTGTCGCGCGACTGGCGACTCGCTTCGAACCAGGCGTGCTGATCGCTGGTGTGGTTCATCACGAGGTCGAGGATCAGCCGCATGCCGCGCCGGTGGGTCTCGGCGACAAGGCGGTCGAAGTCGGCCTCGGTCCCGAAGACCGGGTCAACCCTGGTGTGGTCGCTGACGTCGTAGCCGACGTCGAGCCCGGGCGAGGGATAGATCGGCGACAGCCAGATTGCGTCGACGCCGAGCCTCACGAGATGGTCGAGGTGATCGATGATCCCGGGCAGATCGCCGATGCCGTCGCCGTTGCTGTCGGCGAAGCTCCGGGGGTAGATCTGGTAGACGACGGCGTCCTGCCACCAGTCGCCGCCTGGAACGGCGCCCGGTTCGGCAGCGGTTGCCAAGGTGTCGCCCGTTCGGGTCACGCCTCGGGGGCTCCTTCGGCCATGGCCGGTGAGGGTGCGAGATGGATGGCGGCCGTTGACGATGAGGGTTGACGACGCCTGCGCGAAAGAGTACTAATACGCGTCACTAACGCGAGTTAGTGTCACCCTCCGCGGTCGCTCGGTCAAGCCTTGAGGAGAGGCCCGAAGCCGGCCCCGGTGGACTGCCCGGAGTGGAATGGCCATCTCACGACGGCGGCCGACAAGCGCTGACGTGGCGGCTCGGGCGGGCGTCTCGCGAACGACGGTGTCGTTCGTGCTGAACGACCGGCCGGGAGCCAACATCAGCCCGCCCACCCGCGAGCGGGTCCTGCTGGCCGCGGCCGAGCTCGGTTATCACCCCCACGCCCCGGCCCGGGTCCTGGCCGGCGGCAAGAGCCACACGCTGGGCTTCGTCCTCCGCCAGTCGCCCGAGCAGGTCGCCGGCGACGCGGCACTCGCCGAAACCCTCCGCGGCCTCGCGACGGCGGCTCGGACGGCCGGCTTCCGGGTGATGGTCGAACCGCTCGATCCCGATGGCGGCTCGTACGAAGGCTTGCTTCGAAGCCAGCACGTCGACGGCCTCGTCGTGTCCGGTCCGCGGGTCGACGACGACGGCCTCGTCCGGCTGGCCCGGGACGGCTTCCCGATCGTCCTCCAGGGCTCGCTGCCGGGTCTCGATGTCGCCTCCGTCGACGTCGACAACGTGAGCGGTGCCCGCCGCGCCGTCGAGCACCTCACGGGGCTCGGGCGGCGACGGATCGCGTTCATCACGAACGCTCCCCTCGCCTACACGGCGGCCCGCGAGCGCCTCGACGGCTACAAGACCGCGCTCGCTGCCGCCGGCCTCGCGTTTGACGAGGCGCTCGTCGCCGAGGCCGCGTTCGACGCCGGCAGCGGCCACCACGCGATGGCCACCGTCCTCAAGCGCGGGCCGATCGACGGCGCGTTCGTCGCCAGCGACGTCGTCGCATTCGGCGCGATCGCGGCGATCCGCGAGGCCGGCCTGACCGTCCCCCGCGACGTGTCGGTCGTCGGCTTTGATGACATCGCACTGGCGGCGTTCTTCGATCCGCCGCTCACGACCGTTCGGCTGCCGGCGTTCGACCTGGGGCTTGCGGCCGGGACCGCACTCCTCGACCGCGTCGCCGGCCGCTCCCTACCCGATCGGACGTTGCTGCCGACGGAGCTCATCGTCCGATCGTCGACCGCGCCCGCCAACGGCGGCGATGCACCGGGGCCTGGCCCCTGATCGACGGGACGCTTCATCGTTGGGGGGCCTGGAGGAGATGGGCCGCGGCAGGATCCGCGGCCGAGGAAAGGAGTTACGGGTGACCAGACGGAGAACCACGTTGCGCGGTCTCGGCGCGGTGGCCACAGTCGCAGTGATGCTCGTTCTCGCTGCGTGTTCGGGCGGTCAGTCGAGCGGTGACGACAAGTCCGTGACGGTCGTTGGCACGTGGGGCGGCTCCGAGCAGGAGTCGTTCCTCGCAATGGTCAAGCCGTGGGAAGACAAGACCGGCAACAAGGTCAAGTACACCGGATCGCGTGGACTCGGGGCCTACCTCACGACGGCCGTCCAGTCCGGCACGCTGCCCGATCTCGCCGGCCTCCCGGGCCCGGGCGAGATGCAGGGCTTCTACGCGCAGGGCGCCCTGAAGGCGCTCGACGACGTGCTCGACATGAACACGTACACCGCCGAAACGGCGCCCGCCTTTGTCGATCTCGGGAAGGCCCCCGACGGCAAGACGATCGGCGTCTTCATCAAGAGCGCCCTGAAGGGGCTCATCTGGTACAACACCGGCAACTTCACCGGCGAGCCCCCGACGTCGTGGGATGCCGTCATGAGCACCGACAAGGGCAATGCCGAAAACCTGTGGTGTGTCGCGCTCGAGTCCGGCGCGGACTCCGGCTGGCCCGGCACTGACTGGATCGAGGACATCGTCCTTCGGACCGCCGGCCCCCAGGTCTACGACGACTGGGTCAATGGCAAGCACAAGTGGAGCTCGCCCGAGATCAAGGCCGCGTTCGAGGCGTTCGGCGACGTCCTGGACGACACCTACGGCGGGCCGACGCTCATCAACAGCACGAACTTCGGTGACGGCGGCAATCCCCTGTTCACCGATCCGCCCGGCTGCCTGTTCCATCACCAGGCGAGCTTCATCACCGACTTCTTCAAGAAGCAGGGTGGCGCGCAGGACGGCGAGTTCGACTTCTTCCCGATGCCCGACATGAACGCCGACTTCGCGGGTGCCTTCACGGGCGCCGGCGACCTGTTCGGTCTGTTCTCGGACAAGGCAGCGGCGAAGGACCTCCTCAAGTACCTCACGACCGCCGAAGCCCAGCAGATCTGGGTCGACCGGGGTGGCGCCCTCTCGGCGAACACCAAGGTCACCAAGTACCCGGATCCTGTGTCCGAGCGCTCGGCGAAGATCCTCACGGGCGCCAAGATCTTCCGGTTCGATGGCGGCGACCTGATGCCGCAGGCCATGAAGGCGGCGTTCTTCCGGGCGATGGTCGACTTCGCCGAGGACCAGTCGAAGCTGGATTCGATCCTGACCAGCCTCGACGAGACCGCGGCAAGCTCGTATACGCAGTAGTCCAGTCACGTTGCGAGGGAGCCGGCGCCGCCGGCTCCCTCATCGCACTTGGAGGAGGCGTCGATGGAGCAACGGATCATCACGGCGGCGATCGTCCTCCTGGGCGTCCCGCTGGTCCTCGTGGGCTACATCCTGCTGTGTGAACGGCTGTTGCGGTTCGTCCCCGAAAAGCGCGGCGACCGCATCCGCCCGTGGCTCTGGATCGCGCCCGCCGTGGCGTTCCTCGTCGTCTTCCTGATCTACCCGACGTTCAACACGCTCGTCCTGTCGTTCATGGACGCCACGTCCAGGAACTTCGTCGGGCTCGACAATTACCTCTGGTTCTTTGGCGACCCGAGCACGATCGAAGCGCTCCGCAACAGCGTGCTGTGGGTCATCTTCATGACGGCCGGCGTCGTGGGCCTCGGTCTCCTGATCGCCGTTCTCGTCGACCGCGTCCGCTACGAGCCCGTTGCGAAGACCGCGATCTTCGTGCCGCTGGCGATCAGCTTCGTGGCCGCGGCGATCATCTGGAACTTCATGTACCAGTACAAGCCGCCCGGGACTCCCCAGACCGGGACGGTCAACGCCGTGATCGGGCTGGTTGCGCTGGGACCGATCGACTGGATTCGGGAGCGAACGTTCCTGATCGACAACTTCGCGCTGATCTTCATCGGCGTCTGGATCTGGACCGGCTTTGCGATGGTCATCCTGTCGGCCGGCCTGAAGGGCATCAGCGTCGAGTTGCTCGAGGCGGCTCGCGTCGACGGTGCGAACGAGTGGCAGGTCTTCCGGCGGATCATCTTCCCGCTGCTCCTGCCGACGATCTACGTGGTCGCGACGACGATCATCATCACGGCCCTGAAGTCGTTCGACATCGTCTACACGCTCACGAACGGCGCGTTCGGGACGGACGTCATCGCTCGAAAGATGTTCTTCGAGATGTTCACGACGCAGAACTTCGGGCGAGCCAGCGCGGTCGCGATCGTCCTGCTGGTGGCGATCATCCCGTTCATGGCCGTGAACATTCGGCGCTTCCGCGAGCAGGAGGCGATCCGATGACGCTGCCTGTGCCGGAAGCCCCGGCAGCGGATGCCCCCGCGGCGCGAGCCCGGGTCGACGCCTACACGACGCGCGTGGGCGCCGCGGAGAAGCCGCGCCGGCGCGGCTACCGGATCCTGCTCCACGCCGCCATCGTCGGGCTCGTGATCCTGTGGCTGATCCCGACGATCGGGCTGTTCGTCAACTCCTTCCGCCCGGCCGCGGCGGTCTCGAGCTCCGGCTGGTGGACGTCGCTCCTGCCGCCGTGGGACTTCACGATCGACAATTACATCCACGTCCTCGAGCAGAACAACCTCGGCGACGCGTTCATCAACAGCCTGTTCATCACGATCCCTTCGACCGTGATTCCGGTGCTGGTGGCGTCGTTCGCGGCATACGCCTTCGCCTGGATGGACTTCCCCTACAAGAACGCGATCTTCGTCGCGATCGTGGGGCTGCTGGTGATCCCGCTCCAGTCGACGCTGATCCCGGTCCTGCGCCTTCTGGCCGGCGCACATATTGCCGGCGAGTTCCTCGCGGTCTGGCTCGCGCACACCGGTTACGGCCTGCCGTTCGCGATCTTCCTGCTGCGGAACTACATGGGTGGCCTGCCGCGGGAGGTCTTCGAATCCGCGTCCATCGACGGGGCGAGCCCCGCGACCTCGTTCTTCCGCTTGGCGATCCCGATGAGCGTGCCGGTCCTCGCTTCGCTCACGATCTTCCAGTTCCTGTTCGTCTGGAACGACCTGCTCGTGTCGCTGATCTACATCGGCCCGACGCGGTCCGAGAACCTGCCGATGACGGTCGTCATCTCGAACCTGGTGAGCTCACTGGGCGGCGAGACGCACTTCCTGACGGCAGCGGCCTTCCTGACGATGGCGCTTCCGCTCGTCGTCTTCATCCTGCTCCAGCGGTACTTCGTCCGGGGGATCACCGGCGGGGCCGTCAAGGGCTGACCGGGGGCCGGGTGGGTGGGAATCCTCCTCCCTCACCCGCCCGGCCAGCCGGTCCTAACCTCAAACGGGTGATCGCGATGCCCACCGAACCGTGCCTCGTATGCCGCGAGGAGACCGCGACGGGCAGCCACACCTACGCCAGCCCAACCATCCTCAGAAATGGCCCCAAGCGAGGCTTCGTGTGTGTCGATTGTCGCGGGAAGGCGTCTCCCGAACGCCAGCACGAGCTGTCTCGCGATGAACGAGGTCGCCTGCACGAGAGCGCGGCGGCCTTCGGTGCCTGATGGAGCGGGGGCACCGGCGGCGCGTTGAGCTAGTCCCATCCGCCGATTTCGGCAAATGCTCGACCTCAGAGCACTAGGCAGCGATTCGTCGGCGTTTGCTCGCCCCAGGCGACAGATGACGGAACATCGGGCGACTCGGACGCCGCGCCACGCGTGGAGGCCGGGGCCAGCCGCGGCACAAGGCTGCCTTGTGCGGGTCTCCGGAACAGCTGCCGAATTCCTGCGGACGCGACAAGGGAGTTGGGCTATACGAGGCGGGCTTTCAGCCGCTCCACCTGGTCCGCAAGCTCCGCCTCTCGGGCCTTCGCTCCCTCGACGACCGCCGCAGGCGCCTTCGACGTGAACGCCTCGTTCGCCAGCCGGGCGCGGGCCGCAGCGAGGTAGCGCTCGGCCTCCGCAAGCTCCTTCTCCAGTCTGGCGCGATCGGCGTCACCGACCTCGGCGCTGCCGCCGCGCATGACGAGCGCCTCGAGGTCGCCGGCGACGACCGCGAGCGCGCCGCCACCGCCATCGGCGGCGAGCGCTGCGCGATCCGCGACGGTTTCGAGTGGGCGGGCGCGAGCCAGTCGCTCGATCGCCGTTCGCAGCGCACCGAACGACGTCTCGAGCGAGGCGGGGACGTAGAGCCGGACCGGCAGCCAGCTGGCGGCATCCACCCGGGCTTCCGCCCGGGCGTTCCGGATCCCCCGGACCAGCTCGACGAACGCGCCGATCTCCGCCTCCGCCTCGAGATCCCGCTCCCCCGCCGCCGGCCAGCGGGCCACGATCAGCAGGTCCGGATCGTCGGCGGCATGCGGCAGGGCGCCCCACAGCTGCTCGGTCACGAACGGCATCACCGGGTGGAGCAATCGCAGGTACGTGTCCAGCGCCGAGACGAGCGTCCACCACGTCGCCTCGCGAGTCGCGTCGTCGAGCGACGCGTCGGCCAGGCGGACCTTCGCCAGCTCGAGACCCCAGTCGCAGAATTCGGACCAGATTCCGTCGTATAGCGCCCGGGTCACCTCGGCGAACTGGAACTCGGCCATGCCCCGGTCGACATCGGCGTTCGCGGCGGCGGCCCGCGACAGGATCCAGCGCTCCGCCGGTCCGAGCAGGGCCGCGTCCGGCGAGCGGCGAAGAGCGTCCGGCGGGATCGACGCAGGCCGGGAGCCGAGCACGAACCGGGTCGCGTTCCAGAGCTTGTTCGCGAAGTTGCGGGCGTTCTCGACCTTGGCCGGGCCGAACCGCTGGTCGATTCCCGGCGTGGCCCCGTGGACGAGCGCGAAGCGGACTGCGTCGGCACCGGTCTCATCGATCATCCCGAGGGGGTCGACTACGTTGCCCTTCGTCTTCGACATCTTCGCCCCGTACGGGTCGCGGATGAGGCCCGACAGATAGACCGTGTGGAACGGGATCTCGCCGGTCAGGTGGATCCCGAGCATCACCATCCGGGCGACCCAGAAGAACAGGATGTCGTAGCCGGTCTCCATGACCGACGTCGGGTAGTAGCGGCGCAGGTCCGGCGTATCGTCGGGCCAGCCGAGCGTCGAGAACGGCCACAACCCCGAGCTGAACCACGTGTCGAAGATGTCGGGGTCCTGGCTGAGCTCCGCGGCGGGTCGGCCACAGGTCTCGCAGGCAGACGGGCCGCCCGGCTCGGCGGAGACCGTCCAGTGACCATCCGGGCACTGCCAGGCCGGGATCCTGTGGCCCCACCAGAGCTGGCGAGAGACGTTCCAGTCCCGGATGTTCGTCATCCAGTGTTCCCACGTCTTCTCGAATCGCTCGGGGAGGATCCGGATGCGGCCGCTCCGGGTTGCCTCCAGAGCGGCGGCCGCGAGCGGACCGGTCCGGATGAACCACTGCGTCTTCAGCCGCGGCTCGATGACGTCGTCACTCCGCTCGCAACGGCCGATCACCAGTTCGTGCGGTTTCTCGCCGACCAGGTCGCCGCGCGCGGCGAGGTCGGCGAGGATCGCCTGCCGGGCTTCGTAGCGATCCATGCCGTCGTATCGGGTGCCGGTATTCGCGATCGCCGCGGCGTCGTCGAAGATCGACAGCATCGCCAGCCCGTGCCGGCGGCCGGTCTCGTAGTCGTCCTTGTCGTGGCCAGGCGTGATCTTGACGGCGCCGGTCCCGAACTCGCGCTCGACGACCGGGTCGGCGATGACCGGCACGTCGCGATCGACGAACGGGATGCGAACCCGCCGCCCGACGAGCCCGGTGTATCGCTCGTCGTCCGGATGGACCGCGACCGCGGTGTCGCCGAGGATCGTCTCCGGGCGGGTCGTCGCGACGGTGATCGCCGCGTCCGGATCCGCCTCCGGCTCGCCCGTCGCCTCGTCGACCAGGTGATACCGGACCGACCACAGGCTCCCTGTCTCGGGATGCGGAATCACCTCGAGATCGCTGACGCTCGTTCGGCAGCCCGGGCACCAGTTGATCAGTCCCTCGGCGCGGTACGCGAGTCCATCGCGATAGAGCCGGGCGAACGCCTCCCGCACAGCCTTCGCCGACCCCTCGTCCATCGTGTAGCGCAGCCGGCTCCAGTCGCAGGATCCGCCGACGCGCCGTTGCTGGCCGAGGATGACCTCGCGGGTCTCGGCGACGAATGCCTGCATTCGTTCGAGGTAGCGCTCCCGACCGAGTGACGCCCGCGACTCGCCGGCCTTCGCGATGATCCGGTCGAGCACGACCTGGGCCGCGATCGAGGCGTGGTCGAGGCCGGGCAGGAACAGCGTGGGGCGGCCCAGCATCCGGGCGTGACGGACCATCAGGTCCTCGACCGTGGTCCGCTGGGCATGACCGATGTGCAGCGAGCCGGTGATGTTCGGCGGCGGCTGGATGATCGTGAACGGCGGCAGCGACTCGTCCGCTCGAGAGCCCTCGCCGTCCGGGGCGAACACGTCTGCGGCGAGCCAGCGCTCGTAGATCGCGGCCTCGAAGTCAGCCGGGTGATAGGCCTTCGGGAGGTCGGTCGTCGTCTTCGCTTCGGTCGTGTCGGTCATCGGTCGGGCCCTTGAATCGAACGACCCGCTCGTCCAGCGGACGAACGGGGTCGTGGTACCACCTGCTGGTTCAGCGCCGGGCCGTTCCGCACATCGCGGCCGGCTGATCCGGTGCCCTCGGCGGCGCGCTATCGGGCGCCATGCGTCTCGGCTCGCGGGTGACGTTCACGCCGTCGTGCCTGCGCGGCTCGCACCGCCCCGCGCTCGCTCCGTGGCCGTTTCGGCGCTACTCCTCCCGGTCGCTGCCGTGAGGCGCGGAGTGTAGCACGGGCAGGAACGCGTTCATGACCACCGGACGAGGCAATCGGGCGCCACGGCTCTGGCGTACGACCGGTGCCGAGACGTTTGATGAAGGTCGGACGGCTCGCCATGACCGGGTTCGGGCGGGCACGGAGCCGTCTTAAGCAGGGCGGAGATGAGACGTCGGTTCCGGGTTTCGTCACGAACGCTCATCGCCGGCATCCTCGTTCTGGCCATGACCGCATGCTCGTCCCCGCCGGTGGCGACGCCCAGCGGCTTCGAACCCCACCCGTCAACCACGGCATTCGCGGGACCAACCGTTCGTCCCACCGTCTCATGCTCACCGACGGCCTCACGTCCGTCGCCGGCACCCAGCCAGGTCGCGAGCCCAACCACCAGCAGCGCCACCACGCCGGTCCCGACGGGTTCGCCGCGACCCACGCCGCGGCGGACGCCCCCGCCGACACCGAGGCCCACCCCGAGGCCCACGCCGCGAACCACGCCAACCCCGCTTCCGACGGCGACACCGCGGCCGACGCAGGCCGCGAGCCAGCTCGTGACGCATGGTTCGAGGACCAGCAACGACATCGCCCTCACGTTCGACATGGGAGGACGCGTCGGCGATGCGCTTGCGATCACGGGCTGGCTCGTCAACGAGGGCGTCCCGGCAACGGTGTTCATGACCGGAGCCATGGCGGACAAGCCCTCGACCGATGCCGGCCGCGAGGTGCTTCGGACGATCGATGCCCACCCGGACCTGTTCACGCTCGGCAACCACTCCTACACGCATCGCGATTTCCGGGGTCTGACCGCCGCGGAGATTCACGATGAGCTCGAGCGGGCCGCCGCCGCGCTCGCCGCGTACTGCGGCCAGGATCCACGACCGTTCTTCCGTCCGCCGAACGGCGGACAGGATGCCCGGGTGCTGGGGGCGGTCGGCGCGGCGGGCTATCGGTTCACGGTCACCTGGGACATCGACACGATCGACTGGCGCCCGATCCGGAACGACCCGCCGGGCCCGACGGCGGACGAGATCGTGGCGAAGGTCCTCGATCGTGCCCAGGGCGGCTCGATCGTCCTGATGCACCTCGGCGGCTACGAGACGTTCGAGGCGCTACCGCGACTCGTATCCGGCCTGCGCGGGGCCGGCTTCGATCTCGTCACGCTGGACGAGCTGCTCGGCTGAACGGGGAAATCCCGATCCTGCCGCCCGGCTCGCGGGGCGCCCGCCTGATCGACCGGGATCGAGGCGACCCAGGCGGCGATCTCCGCGCGCCGGCCGGCGCCGAGCTTCGCCAGGATGTGCTCGACGTGGGCCGCGACGGTCTTCGTCGCGACGTTCAGCGCGGCGGCAATCTCGGGGTTCGTGTGACCTTCGGCGACGAGCCGGGCAACCGCGAACTCGCGCGCGGTGAGCGGCGCCCACGGCTCTGCTGCAGCGCCCCGACGGGCCGCCGCGGCGATGATCTCGTCGGCCGCGGCGACGAGTGCGGGCGAGCCCAGCTGGTTCGCGTCGTCGCGGGCGGCAGCCGCGAGCCTGCCCGCGTCCACCCGTTGGTTGGCCTTCAGGGCACATCGGGCGAGATCGACCGCCGCCCAGGCACCCTCCCAGCGCCGACCCCGCTCCCGCCAACCCTCGAGCGCTTCGTCGAGCGCCGCCCGAGCCTTGCCGGTGGATCCCTGCGCGAGCAGCACGAGGCCGCGAGCATGGGCGATGGCGGGCGTCGTCCCGGGGATCGCCCGGTTCGCCACGTGCCCCGCGACCTTCTCGACCCACCGCTCCGCGCTGAGTGGGTCGCCAAGCGCAAGGCGTGCCCGGCAGCCGGTCACGAGGAACGGGAACAGGTAGGCAGCATCGCGGACCGCCGCGGACGCCTTCAGGCCCTCGTCGCTCAGGCGGACGGCGGTCCGGTCGTCGCCCCGCAGGTGCGCCATCTCGGCCAGACCCCAGACCGCGGGCGAGAGCCGCTGGAGCTCAGCCATCTGCTCGCCGAGCTGGCGGGCCTCCTCGAGCGCCGCCTCGGCGACCTCGTACTCGGCTCGGCCGATGGCGACGAAGCCGATCACGTGGAGGCTCGTGATCCGCGTCGTGATGCCGCCGCGGCCATCCGCGAGGGCATGCCGGGCGAGCTCGTCAGCCGCGGCCCAATCCCCGGTGGCCCACAGGACGTGCGCCAGGTGTGCCGCCATGTAGTGGCGGTGGTTCCAGAGCTCGACGCGCTCGGCGTAGTCGATTCCTTCACGAAGCCAGCGATCCGCGAGCTCGTACTCGACGAGCACCGACGCCGACGAGCCGATCATCCGATAGCCGCGGGCTGCTTCCGCCTCGAGGTGCGCCTCCCGACTCGCGGCGATGGCATCCTCGATGAGCGCCCACCCCTCGTCCATCCGGCCCGCGAACACGAAGCACGCGCCGAGGGTCACGGCGGCATTTCGCGCGGTCGGGGCGTCGCCCGCGGCCGCCGCCATCGCGCGGGCGTCCTCGGCGTAACCGATCGCCTCCTCGAGCCGGCGGTCGAGCATGTACGCCGCGCTGAGACCGGCGAGCAGCCCGGCGCGGACCCTGGCGGAGTCTCTGTTCACCGAGGCATGGAGCGCCGGTGGCTCCGCGATCTCACCGAGCGCTGAGCGCAGTGCGTCGGCGCGCGCTTCGAGCCCAGCGCCGAGCAGATGCCGGACGGCGACGTGCGGCCCGACGACAGCCGCGGCCGCGAGCGCGTCGCCGGCCTCGAGATAGGACGCCCTCGCCTCGCTGAACGCCTCGTCAGCGGCCGTGTTGTCGTCCGTCGCGGCGGCCATCGTCGCGAGCCGCTCCAGGAGCCGTGCCCTGTCGAGCGGACGTAGCTCTGGCGGCGCCATCCGGATGGCAGTGGCGTAGAGCTCCCGCGCCTCGCGATGGGACGAGATCGCGGCGGCGTTCGCCGCTCCCCGCAAGGCCGCCGCGTACGCCTCGGCGCGTCGACCCGCCCGCTCGTAGTGCAGCGCGAGAAACGCATCCGACCCGACGTCGGTCCCGACGGCGGCGTCGGCCGTCCGACCGTGGAGCCGGCGCCGATCGGCGAGCGGGATGTGATCGTAGATCGCGTCGCAGATCAACGCGTGCCGGAAGCCGTAGCGCCACGGCGTCCGGGCGGGCTGCAGCACGAACTGCTCAGCGAGCTCGTCGAGTGGCGCGGACAGGCGATCCAGTGACACGCCAACGACGGTCGAGAGCAGGTCGAGGTCGAACGCCCGGCCGATCACGGCTCCAGCGGCCGCGATCTGCTTCGCCGGCTCGGAGCAGGGCTCGATCCGGGCGAGGATCGCGTCCTCGACGGTCTCGGGCACATCCGCCTCGCGAATGTCACCCACACCGCTTGGGCCCGGCGACGCGGCGCCGGCATCCGCCAGAACGCCCAGCAGCTCCTCGATGTGGAACGGGATCCCGTCGGTCCTCGCGTGGACTGCCGCAGCGACGTCGCGCGCGACCGGCAGGCCGGTTTCGATCAGGAGCGTTGTCATCTGTGCGGTATCGGCAGGTGTCAGCCGGCCGAGCCGGATCTCCTCGGCCTGACGCCCGCCGACGAGCCGCGCCCGCCAGGCGCGCATCGGAACGCGCGGAAAGAGTGCGTCGCTGCGGTACGTCCCCACGAGGAGCAGCGGCCGGCCGGACAACTGGCGCGCGACGGCTTCGAGGATCTCGAGCGTCAGGTCGTCCGACCAATGGAGATCCTCGAGGGCAACGATCGTTGGTCCATCGTCGGCGAGCTTGGCCAGCATGTCGGCGATGTCGAGAACAAGGAGCCGCCGCCTGCGGTGCGCATCACCGCCGCCAGGCGGTTCAGGGTCGTCGAGCCGATCGGCGAGCGCCTGGCCGCGTTCCTCGAAGTCGTCCTGCCGGAGCATCGCCCGGCTGAGGTCGATGAGGATGGCGGCCGCGACCTGGAGGTCGCTCGGGTAGGTTCCGCCACGCAGCGAGCGGAATCCCTCCGCCATCGCCCGGCGCTCGATCGCCCCGAGAAGCCGGGTCTTGCCAACCCCCGCCTCTCCCGCGAGCAGCAGCAATTGACCGCGGCCCGCGGCGACTTCGCGGATCCGGCGATCCGCGAGCTCCAGCAGGTCGTCCCGGCCAACGAGGATCGGGCAGACGAGTGTTCGGGTGGCCTGCACGCCGCCAAGTGTAGGTTCGAGAACGTCCCCGCCATCGGTCAGATGACCGATGGCAGCGACCGCGCCTACGTCGAGAGTCGGGTCCAGTCACGGCGGCCATTCAGGAGTCGCCCGCAGCAGAGAGGTAGGCAATGGCGAAATTCATGGACGTTCACAGCGGCTTTGTCGGCGTCACCGCCGCGCAGCTCCAGGAAGCCCACGAGCGCGACCTCGCGATCGAACGCGACGAGGGCGTCCATTTCGAGCGCGCCTGGCTCGATCCCGACTCCGGCAAGGTCTTCTGCCTCTCGTCCGGCCCCAGCCGCGAGAGCGTCATGCGAATTCACGAGCGCGCCGGCCATCCCACGGCGGAGGTCTACGAGCTCCCGATCGAGGTGGCCTGACATGACAACCGCCCGTCCCCGCGCCGCCCGGATGCGTGGCATCCTCACCGGCAGCATCGCGCTCATTGCGCTCCTGGTCCTCGTCGGTCAGTCGGTCGCCATCGGCGCCGGCCAGGGCGAGCTTGCCCGGGTCCGCGCCGCGACCGACGCATTCCACGATCTCGCGGCCGCCGGCGACGCCGGCTATGGCCCCTTCTACGTGTGCACCGACGAGAACACCGGCCTCGGCGCGATGGGCCAGCACTACGTTCGGGGCGACATCGTCGGCGACGGCGAGATCAACCCGCTGACACCCGAAGCATTGGTCTACCAGCCGATGCCGGGCGGCGGCCTGCGCCTCGTCGGCGTCGAGTACGTCGTCTTCAAGGCCGACTGGGACGCGAAGCACGACAGCTGGCCGACGATCTTCGGCCAGAACCTCAAGCTCGTCGAAGCGGGCAACCGCTACGGCCTGCCGGACTTCTACGAGCTCCACGCCTGGATCTGGCGCCCGAACCCGAGCGGCATGTTCAAGGACTGGAACCCGAGCGTGACCTGTCGCGGCAACGGCGACCCGGCCTAGCGACCAGCTCCGCGAGAGGCTCGACGCCCCGTCGCACGCGACCGCCCCGTGTCCCCCACGGGGCGGTCGCCGATTCCAGGAACGAAAAACGAACCGAGTTCCACACCGGGCGCATCTCACTGGACAATGCCGGCGATTCTGCCGGCGCCAGGGAGCGCGATGGTCGATCCAGCTCTGATCGAGCGGGCACAGCACGGCGACCGCGACGCGTATGCGGAGCTCGCGACCGCGTCGAGCAGCCGCCTGTTCGGCGTGGCCCTGCGGGTCCTGCGCGACCGCGAGGCCGCGGGCGACGCCCTCCAGGCGGCACTGGTCGCGATCTGGCGGCACCTGCCCGAGCTGCGAGATCCGTCGGCCTATGAATCGTGGTCGTACCGGATTGCACTGAATGCGTGCCGAACGGCGCGACGTCGAAAGCGACCGACGTTTCGCACGACGGACCTTCCCGACGACCTTGCGGTCTCGGACAGCGAGGTGTCGGTCGCGAACCGTGACGAGCTCGAGCGGGCGTTCTCCCGGCTGACCGTCGACCAGCGCTACGTCCTGGTCCTGCGTTACTACCGCGACATGCCGGTCGAGGGCATCGCCGCGGCGCTCGGCATCTCCACCGGAACGGTCAAGTCGCGACTGCACGGCGCCCGGAACGCGATGCGGGCCGCGCTGGAGGCCGGACGGCGCCTGCCGGTCTCCGGGGAGCAGCGGGCATGACGGCAAGCGACTTCGACCTCGATCGAGTCCTGACGGCCTGGCTCGCCAAGGGCGACGAGACCGCGCCGGAAGACGACGTCGCCGCGGCGCTCCGGCAGGTCGCCGTCACGTCGCAGCGCCGGCCGCTGCTGCGTCGTCTGCCGCCCATCGGCGGGTCGCTCGAGCGCAGTCGCTGGGTGGTCGTGCTCGCGCTGCTGCTGGTGACGCTGGGCGTCGTCGCGGCCGCGTTCGGCGCCGGCGTGATCCGACTCGATCGGGACCGCGTCCAGCCACCGCCCGTCGCGCCGTCGACGCGGCCGTCCGCGGTCGCGCCCGACCTGCGCGCGGTTCGGGTCACCGATTTGTCGTCGGCGGTCGTATCGCTGCCCGCCACCTGGACCGAGCTCGAACGCCCGTGCTGCGATTCCAGGCTGTTCGGTGGCGAGTCGCCTGCGGGCACGATGACGATCGGCAACGAGTCGCCGTACATGGTCAGCGTCTGCAACCCGACGTGTCACGAGATCGACGTCGAGATGTCGATCCCCTACTCCGCCGCCGATCAGGTCGAGCGGCTGCGCGCCGGGGTTGCCGACGTGGCGGGCAGCGACGCGTGGCAACCGTTGCCGCCCGGCGTGCTACCCGACCTCGAAGACGGCGTCCAGCTCGAGACAACCACCGTCGTGGACGGCGTCGAGTACCGGAGCCGCTATCTCGTGGGCCACGTCGCGCGCAACGTCGCGGCGATCACATGGACGCAGCCGTCGTCCGAGTGGGACGCCGCGCTGCTGGATGCCGTCCTGGCCACGACAACGCTGCCGCCGGGTCCCGAATACAGCGACGGCGACCTCATCGAGTGGGGCGTGACCGACGTCTATTCGATGCTGGTGCCGGGCGTGTGGCAGACGTTCGAGCAGCCAACCGTCGACGGCAAGCCGTTGAGCGGCGTTCAGCGGGAAGTTGATGGACGCATCGTGATTTCCGTCGGCGACGAGGACGGCACGTTTGGCTGGTGTGATCCCGCCTGCGCAATCCTGTCTGCAAGCACGCTCGATGAGCTCGAGGCGTTGATTCGGGTCGCGGCCGCCAACGCCGGGCCGGGCACCCTGGGGCCGGCGACGGCAGGGACGCTGAGTGGTGAGGAGGCGCGACGGATCGAGGTCACCGAGCCTGCTCCGCGAACCTACGTCTTCGGCTTTCACGACGGGAGGCCCGTTGCGCTCGTGATCGATAGTGGCGATTGGACGGTCGCCCCGGGCACGATCGACGAGATCATCGATAGCTTCGCGCTCGCCCCCGACCCGACGGCCGGTGCGGTGCAGCACCTTGTCGCTGATGGCGCAATCGATCTCCACATCGACGAGACGTGGCAACCAACCGAAGACGATGGAGCGTTCACGTCGAGCGCGTCGACGCTGTTGGTCCGCGTCGGCGATGACGACGGCACGATCATCCCGTGCGACAAGCCCGCCGGGCCGTGGGATCCGTGTGACGCCATCCAGGTCGACACGCTTGACGAGCTGGCCGCGGCGGTCCAGGCGGACCCCGTCCAGGATCACGGCATCGGGCCATTTCCGTCGACCTCGATCAACGGAACGCTGGGTGGAGAGCCCGCCGTGATCGTTCGGACGGTGGCCTACGAATACCCGGCACGGGGCGGTCAGGAAGTCGCCTACGTCGTCGCGTTCCACAACGGACGGCCCGTGATCCTCCGGTACTGGACGAGCCGGAACGAGATCCCGGACCTGGCCAACGTGATCGCGGGGTTCGCGTTCACGGACTAGCGGCGCGGTGTCGGCCGGCAATGTGTGGCAAATGCTCCCCGGGCGAGCGTTAGGTGACCGATCGGCCCTTCATCCGCCTGAAGTACGCCGGAATTACCCGTACGAAGCTACTTCGGCGCGCGATCCAGCGGCCAGGGCGCTGAAGAGCCGCCTAACGTTCCCTGCAGGAGCAAATGACAAGAACCTGGGGGTGAGCGCGGACCGCGCCGCGCCAGCTACGCCGACTCTGCTCGTTCGGCGAGCCACTCCTCGTAGTTCGTCTCGTCGACACCCTTGTCGACGTCGCCCTTGGTGAGGAGCAGCGGGAGGCGTCCCTCGCGGATCGTCTCCTCGGTGATGATGCATTTGCGGATCTCGGTCCGCTCCGGGATGTCGTACATGACCTCGAGGAGCGACTCCTCGACGATCGAGCGGAGGGCCCGGGCGCCGGTCTTGCGGTCCAGGGCCACCTCGGCGGCTGCCTGGAGGGCGCCCGGCGTGAACGCCAGCTCGACCTTGTCGAGCGAGAGGAACTTCTGGAACTGCCGCGTGACCGCGTTCTTGGGCTCGGTCAGGACGCGGACAAGGTCCTCGGCGGTGAGGGCGGAGAGCGTGACGATGACCGGCAGCCGGCCGATGAACTCCGGGATCAGGCCGAACTTCAGGAGATCCTCCGGCATCAGCCGCTCCAGGATCTTCGCCCGGTCGGTCGCACTGATCGGCCCGTCCGACCCGAACCCGATCGAGCGCCGCCCGACCCGCTCCTCGACGATCTTCTCGAGCCCGTCGAATGCGCCGCCGCAGATGAAGAGCACGTTCGTCGTGTCGATCTGGATGAAATCCTGGTGGGGATGCTTTCGGCCGCCCTGCGGCGGGACGTTCGCGACGGTGCCTTCGAGGATCTTGAGCAGCGCCTGCTGGACGCCCTCGCCCGACACGTCGCGGGTGATCGACGGGTTGTCGGCCTTCCGCGCGATCTTGTCGATCTCGTCGATGTAGATGATTCCGCGCTGGGCCCGGGCGACATCGAAGTCCGCGGCCTGGATGAGCCGCAGCAGGATGTTCTCGACGTCCTCACCAACGTAGCCGGCCTCGGTCAGCGACGTCGCGTCGGCGATGCAGAACGGGACGTCGAGGACGCGGGCGAGCGTCTGGGCGAGCAGCGTCTTGCCGGAGCCGGTCGGGCCGACGAGCAGGACATTCGACTTCTGGAGCTCGACGTCGTCGACCGCGTGGCCCGCGTTGACCCGCTTGTAGTGGTTGTACACCGCGACGGAGAGGACCTTCTTGGCCCGCTCCTGGCTGATCACGTACTGATCGAGGGCGAACTTGATCTGGCGAGGGTTCGGGAGCTTGGCAACCGACGGCTTCGTCTTCGGCTGCTCGAGCATCTCCTCTTCGATGATTTCCTGGCAGAGGTTGATGCACTCGTCGCAGATGTAAACGCCCTGGCCCGCGATGAGCTTGCGGACCTGTTCCTGGCTCTTCCCGCAGAAGGAACAGCGGTACGGGACCTTCGGTCCCTTGGAGCTGCTGCTCGTCGTCACGTGCCCGGTCTCGTCCTTCGCTCGGTGCCTATTCCTTGGCCTTCTTCGGGGCCGGCCCGTCGCCGTCCTCGTCCGCTGCGGCTGCTGACCCTTCGCCCCCGGTCAGGCCCGCATCGTGGGCCTGAGCGATCAGCGAGTCACCCGACAACGAGTAGACCGAGTCGATGATGCCATAGTCCTTGGCCGCCTCGGGAGCCATGAAAAAGTCCCGATTCGTGTCCTGGCGGACCTTGTCGAGCGGCTGCCCCGTGTGTCGGGCAAGGATCTCGTGGTTGCGCTCGACGAGGAACTCCCATTCCTTCATCTGGATCAGCGCATCGGGCGCGGCGCCGCGGAAGCCACCCGAGCCCTGGTGAATCATGATCCGGCTGTTCGGGAGGGCGTAGCGCTTGCCCTTCGCGCCGGCCGCAAGCAGGACGGCGGCCATCGACGCCGCCATGCCGATGCAGATCGTGCTGACGGGGGCCCGCAGGTACTGCATCGTGTCGTAGATCGCGAGTCCGCTCGTCACGACGCCGCCGGGCGAGTTGATGTAGAGGCTGATGTCCTTCTCGGGGTCCTCGGACTCGAGGAACAGCAGCTGGGCGATCACCAGATTCGCGAGATGGTCCTCGATCTGGTCGCCGAGGAAGATGATCCGCTCCCGGAGCAGGCGCGAGTAGATGTCATAGGCGCGCTCCCCCCGGCTGGAGGATTCGATCACCATCGGCACGAGCATCTGGGGTCTCCCGGTGTCTGACGGTTGCATGGAAGGGCGGTTGATCAGGCGCTGACGTTCAATCTCAGCCGGCCGACGCCGGCTCGTGGTCGTGGCTGTGGTCGTGGTCGTGGTCGTGGACGTGGCTGTGGCTGCCGTCCTCATGCTCGATGATCGAACCCGGGTCGGTCGCATCGATCGCCGCGCTCGAGGCGGCCGCATCGGAATCGAGCGCGCCTGACGGGCCATCCTCGACGTGCGGGATCGCCGGGTGATCGGGATGGGCGGCAAGCCACCCCTCGACGAGGTGCTCGACGGTCCGGCTCCGCCGCAGCGACGACCGGATGAAGTTCCGGCCGCGCTCCGACTCGAAGTAGCGGACCAGCTTCTGGTCGCCGGCGTAGCGCTCCCGGCCGCGAGCGACCTCCTCCTCGACGGCCGCGTCGTCGATCGCGATGCCCTCGGCCTCGGCGATCTTGGAGAGGACCAGCAGAACCTTGACCCGCTTCTCGGCGTCGGGCCGGAAGTCCGCGTGGAGGTCGGCGTCGGTCTTGCCCGTGACCTTGAGATATGCCTCCTCGCTGATCCCCTGCCGTGCGATCGAGCCGCGGAACTCGTCGTGCATGACCTCGACCTCCTGGTCGATCAGCACGTCGGGCAGCTCGAGCGTCGCGTTCGCGACGGCGTATTCGATGATCTTGTCGGCGAACTCGTGGCGGGCGCGGTCGAGCGCGTTCCGCTCGAGGCGCTGCTTGACCTCGCTCCTGAGCGAGGCGAGATCCTCGAACTCGCCCATGGACCGAGCGAAATCGTCGTCCAGGTCGGGCAGGATCTTCTCGCGGAGCTCGCGCAACTCGACCTCGAAGTGAGCGGGCTGGCCCTTGAGCGACTCCTCCATGTAGTCGTCGGGGAACGTGATGTCAAAGCCCTTCGTCCCGCCGACCTCGAGCCCGACGAGGTTGTCCTCGAAGCCGGGGATCAGGCGGTCCTCGCCGATGACCAGCGGCATCCGCTCGGCGGAGCCGCCATCGAACGGCGTCCCGTCGCGGGTCCCCTCGTACTTGATGACCGCGTAATCGCCGTTCTGGGCGCCGCGATCCTCGACCGGGCCGAGCGTCGCGTTCTGATCGCGCAGCTCCTCGATCACCTTCTCGACCTTCGCGTCGTCGATCGTCTCGATCTCGGGCTTGAAGTTGAAGTTCTTGTAGTCGCCGAGCTCGACCTCAGGCCGGATCTGGACCGTCGCCTTGAAGATGAGCGGCTTGCCTTCCTCGGCCTGGACGATCTCGACGTCGGCGTTCGTGAGCGGGAGAATCGCCTGGTCGATGAGCGCGTCGCGATAGCTCGACTGGACGAGCCGATCGACGGCCTCGTCGAGGACGGCGCCCTGGCCGATGACCGCCTCGAGGACGCCGCGGGGTGCCTTGCCGGGACGGAAACCGGGGACGCGGGTGCGCTTCGAGAGGGCCCGAACCGCCTCGCCGACGGCGCGGTCGAGCTTCTCGGCGGGGACTTCGACCTCGAGAATGACGGAGCTCTTGGGGGCAGGGGTCGCGGTGACGTTCATCGAGGGGGAAGCATAGCGCGGGGCGCTGGCCGAAGCCGCCGTTCGCGAGCGCTGGCCAGGCTTCCGACCGGCCTGGCACGTTGCCGCCGGTTTCCCGCCCGGCGGGCGTAACCGCCCTGCGGAGCGGCTCCAAAGCCTCGCGTTCCCGCCCCGTGGCCAGGGTGACCCGGCGTTCCCGCGCCACGGGCCTATCGACCCGGGACGCCCATCGGGCCGCCCGATGGGCCTGCCGGTCGGGGACGTGGGATGGGCGCGCCGCACAACGTCGGGCTCGACACCGGTACGACAATGACCGCCATGGATCCGCTCTCGGTTGCCCCGGTCGGCCCGATCGGCCCGATCGGCCCGTTCATCGCCTTGGCCGTCGTTCGCTTCTTGCTGCCGCGCTGGCGGCGCATGGTACTCGGGTGAAATCCGCGTCTTCGGAGCGCGTGAACCCCGATTCGGACTCGAATGTGACATTGGGAAAGTAGGCGAGGTCGGGATCGAACCGACACGCCGCTCACGCGGCACCGGCTCCTAAGGCCGGCGCGTCTGCCATTCCGCCACTCGCCCATCAGCGAGTCTACCCGGCGGGACGCCAGCCCCTCGGCTGTTCGGGGTTGCCGCACAGGAATCGCCGCTGGACGTGCGATTCAGGGGCATAGCCGTGCAGGAGTTCGGTGTGATCGAACATGTGCGCGGCTCGTTGGACTCGGAGACCGGTTTCGGGCGAATCCTGTTCGGTGACAGCGAATATCTGCGGGGATCAGCCGAGGGAAGAGGCTCAGATCCCGACGCCGCTCTCCGGGCCGCCGCCCGCCGCCAGGTCTTCGTGCGTCGCAGCGTCGACCGCGGAACGCCGCTGGCGGATCTTCTCGAGCTGCTCCTGGAATCCTGGCGCGCTCGGATCGAGCATCCGCTCCGCGACCTGCTTGCCGGCCCGTTGCGCCGCCGGCCGGACGGCCGTGAGCAGCAGCGCCGTCAGCGCCGCCTGGAGGCCCTCCTTCTTGCGCTGCTTCTCGCGGTCATCGAGGTACTTCGCGAAATCACGCTCGATCGTGCCGCGGACCTTGTCGCCGTCGCTGCCCATTCGCTTGAGCGTCTTCTCGATGTCCTTCGGCAGGAGGTGTTTGGGCAGCGGCGGCTCCTCGTGGCCGGTGATCGCCTTGCGGGCTGCGCGCAAGACCCGCTTCGGGCCGCCGAGGACGAGGAACGCCCCGCCGCCGGCGATCGCCGCCGCCTTTGCCGGGGAACGCCGGATCTTGGCCGGGATGTCGACGGCGTCGCGACCCGCGGCCTCCAGCCGGTCAACCTCCGCGGCGAGGTTCGCTCGCGCCGCTACGACTTTCGCGAGAGCGGCATCCGTGCCTTCGCCCACTCGATCGTCTCCTTCGTCGTGTCGATCGTCACTTGCGGCAGGAACCGCTTCTTCAACGCCTCTTCGTCGAACTCCAGGTGCGTTGCCTCGTACGCGGCCATTCCGATCCACGTGATGAGCCCGAACGTGACGCCGACCGCGATCCCGACGCGCCAGCCGAACGCGATCGACGAGAACAGCGCGATCAGTAACCCGAGGACGACGCCGATCGCGAGACCCGTCAGGAGCGCAAAGCCCGATCGCCAGTTGCCGAGCACCACGGCAACGACGAGGACGACGACCGCTCCCGCGGCGGCGACGCCGACGAGGACCCAGTCGAACCATTCGATCCGCTGGGTATAGGCGTAGATGAACGCCGCCAGCCACGCGACGTAGATTGCGGTCGGGGCGCCGATGAACAGCCGCTCCTGGACCGACGGCGCCCGGATCGCCGAGCGGCGCTCGTTGCTCGCAAGCGTCGAGATGAAGTTCAGCAGGCCGAGGAGCAGGCCGAGGGCAACGGGCACGATCACGAGCGCGGCAGCGAGCGGCCGGATGTCTTCGGCGGCGAGCGGCAGAAGATTGTCGGCCGCGACCGACCAGAGCAGGTTCGTCAGGCTCGCCCCGAGGATGATGGAGATCGCGATCGCGACGAGAAAGCCGCTCGCGACGCCGATCCCGAGCCGGGTGGGTTCGACTCCGGCCGCGACGACGATCGACGACACGGCGACGGCCGCCAGGAACAGGACGCCGTGGAGGACCCCCCAGCCCATCGAGCCGAAGACCCATTCGCCGTAGAACAGCGTCCCCCCGATGCCGAGAATGAGCGCTGCGAAGATCGCTGCGGCGATCGCGACACCGGCGAGCGCCGCGACCTTCTTGATCTCGCCCGAGATCTCCTCGAACTCGGCCTTGGCGAGCTCGATGTGGGCGTCGACGAGCTCCTTCGCGGCGCCCCGCGTGGCGTCGAACTGGCCCCGCAGACCGGGCGGCGGTGGCGGCGGCGGGGGCGGCGCGCCGGCCGGATCGGGCGGAGGCGGCGGCGGTGGCGGCGGGACGTCCGGTGGAGGTGGAACCACCGGCGGGGGCGGCGGTGCCACGTCCGGCGGATCAGGCGGCGTGCCGTCCGGCGGCAAAGGCGGCGACGCGCTCGCGGGAGGCGGCTCGGCGCCCTGTTCCTCGACCGGGCCGCCCGACTCGGCGGAGGCGCCCTCCGACTCGACCGGCAAAGCGCCGTCCGCGCCCCCGAGCGGCTCGCTGGGTTCCGCCGGGTCCTGGTTCCGCGGTGTGGGCGACTGCGACTCGTCCAGTTGGGTGGGCTCCCCGTCTCTGCGCGTCAGGTCGGAACCCGGGGATGATAGCAGCGGGGGCAGTCACAACCGCCCGAGCCAAGCGTGATCAGCCGCTTGCGGCTGTGTGACGACGAATCGTTTCGGAGCGAGCTACGGGCTCAGGCGGCCCCGCCCAGCGCCCGCCCGCCGAGCTGATCCGCGGCGTCGAAGAAACCGTAGGCCCTTCGGAAGCCGGGATCGTCAGGATCCGGCGTTCGACCGGCCGCGGTCCGCCAGAGCTGGCGTTCGAGCTCTTCGAGCCTGCCTGCGAGCTCGGCCGGGCCACGCGGGCGCGGAATGTCAGCGTACGTCCGGCGGCCCGCCGGGTAGCGAACCTCCGTGTCGGGGATCGCCGGGAGCATCGCCAAGACGAGCCGGGCATGGGCGAGAGCGGCCAGATTCCACGGCTCGGCGCCGCGGACCGTCGGCACGGCTAGCCGGTCGCCGTCGCGAGCGGCCAGCAGCAGCTCGAGCGCCCGTTCGGACGCCGCCGCCCGACGTTCGGCATCGGAGGTCGCCGGTTCTACGCGGATCGCCGCAACGAGCCCGAGCAGGTAGCGCAGCTCGGCCACGCCCGCCGCGTCCGAGCGCAGCCAGCCGATGAACCCGTTCTGAATGCCCTCGATGTGGGGCAGCGTCGTGTCGGCGAGGTAGTCGGCACCACCGGCCGGCAGCGATCGATCGAGGATGGCGGCGTCGAGCAGCTCTCGCGTGCGGCGCGCGAGGGCCCGCCACCCGTCGAACTCCGCAAATCCGCTCTGCCCGATGTCGTTCATTGCCGTCTCCGGCGGTTCGATCCGGCCCACCGTGCCGTGCGGCGAGGGTCGGCCGCGTCTCGCGACCTCGGCACGGCGCAAAGGTCGCGTGACACTCCGTCCGATGGTACCGCCGGTCGCGTGTCCGGCTGTCGCGGTTCTGCGCTTCTCGTGCGCTAGTCTCCGAGCGATGGCCGCCGCAAGACCGCTTCTCACCGCCGAGCTGCTGAGCATCGGCACCGAGCTGACTGTCGGCGAGACGCGCGACACGAACGCGGGCGAGCTGGCCCGAAGGCTGACCTCGATCGGGGTCGCCGTCCGACGGATCCAGGATCTGCCCGACGACCTGGACGCGGTTCGCGCCGCGTTCGCCGAAGGACTGGCGAGGGCCGATCTGGTCGTCTCGACCGGCGGTCTCGGCCCGACGCCGGACGACCTGACGCGGGAGGCGATCGCGGCGGTTGCCGGTGAGACGCCCGTCGTCGACCGGGAGCTGGAAGCGTGGCTGCGCGGCCTGTGGGCTCGGCGCGGGATCGACATGCCGGCGATGAACCTCAAGCAGGCGTGGCTGATCCCGTCGGCCCAGGCACTCCCCAACGACAACGGCACGGCGCCTGCGTGGTGGGTCGACCGGCCCGATGGCCGGGTGATCGTGGCGCTGCCTGGCCCGCCGCGCGAGATGCGCCCGATCTGGGAGGCGCACGTCCTGCCGCGGTTGCGTGCGCGCGGGGCCGGCGCGGACGTCGCGAGCCGGACGTTGCGGCTGGCGGGGATCGGTGAGTCGGCGGTCGCGGACCTCCTCGGCGAGGCGCTCCTGCGGGAGACGAACCCGATCGTCGCGACGTATGCCCGCGTCGAGGCCGTGGATGTCCGGATCTCGGCGCGTGGCGACGGCGCCGCAGGCCTGGTCGACGCGACCACGACCACCGTCCGGGCCGCTCTCGACAAGCACGTCTGGGCCGAAGGCGAAACGACCTGGAGCGAGGCGATCGGCGAGGCGCTCTCGGCCCGGGGCTGGACGTGTTCCGTCGTCGAAGTTGGTACCGGCGGCAGCTTCGCCGCGCTGCTGGGCGACGTTCCGTGGCTTCGCCTCGCCGAAACGCTCGCGCCCGAAGCGCCGGCCGCCGCCCACCACCCGGACGCCGACGGCCCGGAGACGACCGGCATTGCCGCGACGACGCCAGACGCCGGATCGACGGACGGCCTCGAAGCGCTCGCCCGAAACGGCCGCGAGGTCGGCGGCAGCGAGGTCGGAGTCGGCGTCAGGGTGAGAGCCCGCGGCGACGACACCGCGGTCACGGTCGTCGTCGTGCTCCCGGATCGGACGCACCGCGAGCGGCGTCTCGCGTTCCTTGGTGGCTCCCAGGGGCGGCTCCGGGCCGCGCTCGTTGCTGCTCACGTTCTGCTCGATCAGCTGAGGAGCCGCTGAGCGCGCTTCAAGGTGCGGCGGCGCGATCACGCCGGCGGGCAAATCCTGTCGCCCGGTCGTTGGTACGGCTGGCGAACCAAACGACGGCTGACGGCCGGATTTCGGCCCCGCGAGCGGTCGCCAGCCATCGCTTGTCAGACCAGCGAAAACAGAGGTCGGTCGCGAGGGCCTGGCGGCTAGCGCCGCGCCGTCCGCGTCAATCCTTCGAGGTCGAGCACGACGATGCTCTCTCGATCCAGGCGGATCAGGCCGTCGTCGGTGAACATCCCGAGCAGCTTGTTCACGCTCTGGCGCGTGCAGCCGATCATCGCCGCCAAATCGCCCTGAGTCAGCGGGGAGGGCAGCTTGATCGACCCGTCGGTCTGCGTTCGGCCGTTCTCCGTTGCCATCCGCGCCAGGCGCGACGCCAGGCGGCCGGTGATGTCGAGGAAGTGCAGCTCCTCGACGTGATTCGTGAGCCGCCGCAGCTCTGCCGCCAGTGACGCCAGCAGCGCATCGCGGATCGCCGGCTCCGTCGCGAGCAGCTCGCGGAACTGAGCCCGCGGCAGGATCAGCGTCTCGGAGGGCTCCAGGGCGACGGCGGTCGCGGACCGCGGCGCTCCGTCGAGCAGCGCCAGCTCCCCAAAGACGTCGCCCGCACGCAACGTCGCGAGGATCGCCTCGTCGCCGGTGTCGCTCGGCAACATGATCTTGATCGCCCCGGACGTGACGATGAACAGCGCGTCGCCCGGGTCACCGAGGTGAAAGATCACCTCGCCCCGGCGGAAACGGCGGGTGCGCATCCCGCGACCGACACGATCGATGCTGGCCGCGTCGAGGCCGGAGAAGAACGGCACGGCGGCGAGCGTTTCGGCCAGCGGGCGAGCCGCGATCATGCCCTGCATCGTACCGCGTGCTCCAATCCCCAACCGCGGCAGGTGTCATCAGTCCGACAAGCGTCACGTACAGCCCGGGCTGGCAGAGCGACGCGCGGACGTGCGACCATCCGCGCGATGCCGAGCGAGCCTGTCGTTTCATGACGCGCGTCACGGTCATCGGCGCAGGCACGTCCGCCCCGCAGCCGGAGACGCCCGCGTCCGGAATCCTCGTGGAAACGGCCTCGACGGCGCTGCTCGTCGACTGCGGTCAGGGCGTGATCCGGGGCCTCATGGGAATCCGGGACCCGCGCGAGCTCGACGCGATCGTCGTGGGCCACCTTCACGCCGATCACTACATCGATCTCGTCTCGCTGCGCTATCTGATGCCATGGGCCGGCTTCACCGGTCGCCGCGTTCCCGTCCTGCTGCCTCCCGGCGGCCGCCGCAAGGTGGACGAGCTGGCATCCGCGATCAGCGAGCGCGACGGCTTCTTCGACCACACGTTCGAGGTCGTCGAGTACGACCCCGAGAAGCGGGTCGAGGTTGGCGACCTCACGATCGACTTCATCGCGGGCCTGCACTACGTCCCGGCCTGGGGCTGCGCGATCCGCGACCGCGCGGGCGGCGTCGTCGTCGTGTCCGGCGACACCGGTCCCAACGACGATCTCGTCGAGGCCGCGCGCGGGGCTGACATCTTCGTCGTCGAGGCGACGCTGCTCAGCGCCGAGGAGGACGACCCCAAACGGGGTCACCTGACGTTCGACGAGGCGATCGACATGGGAACACGGGCGGGTGCGGGCAGGACCGTCCTCGTCCACCACCGACCGCAGAATCGCGACGCCATCCTGGCCGCGTGCTCAGCGCAACCGAACGCCATCCTGGGCCGGCCGGGCGTGACGCTCGAGACCGCACCCCCCATCGCGACCGACGGCGCCGGCGGCGGCGATCAGCCGAACGGCGTCGGAACGATCGGGGGCGACGTTCCCGCCGGCACCGCCTCGAGGGCCGCCCGGGCCCGCTGACGGAAGGCGTCCGCCTCGGGACCCGCACCGACCAGATCGGCGGCCTCGAACCAGAAGGACCCCGCTTCCGCCGGCGCACCCATCGCCGCCGCTCGCTCGGCCGCCTGGACCAGCAGCGGCACCGCCCGGGCAACGTCGCCGGCGGCCGCGCGATGACGAGCCACGACGCCGATCGTCTGATCCGGGTCGTCCGCCTCGAGCCGATCGGCGACTCGCGCATGAAGTTGCCGCCGGACGCTGCCGAGCAGCCCCCAGTAGGCGGCATCGTGGATGAGCGGGTGGGAGAAGCGCCAGCCGTCGGTCGCACCGAGCGGGACGACGAGCGACGCGTCCGCGAGGCCCGCCAGCACCTCGGGCGCGACCGGATCGCCGAGCACGTCTTCGACGACCGGGACGCTGAACGTGACCCCGATCACGGACGCGACCCGGAGCGTCGTCCGGGCGTCATCCGACAGTGCATCGATCCGGGCACCGAGCAGCGCCCGCAACGTCATCGGCAGTCCCGGGCGGACCGTGCCGTCGTCGTCCGGCAGGCGTCCGTCCGGGTGGGCGGCCCCGGGTTCAGGCGCTGCGTCGGCTCCCGAAGGAAAGATCGCCCGCACCGTCTCGGTGATGAACAGCGGGTTGCCGGCGGTCCGGCGGTGGAGGCGTCGCCCGTCGGACGGCCCGAGCTCGGCACCGGCGACGACCGCGGCGAGCGCCCGGGTCTCGGGCTCGTCGAGGCCCGCCAACTGGATTCGCTCGATCGAGGCGAGCGTCGCATCGGCCGGCGTGGGTCCAGGCCGCGTCCCGATGACGATCGCGATCGGTCGCGACCGCGTCTCGCCGACGAGCGCGTCGAGGATCCCGGCGCTCGATGGGTCGAGCCAGTGGAGGTCATCGACGCACACCAGCCGCGGTCCGGAGACCTCGAGCAGCCGCGCGGTGTAGCGAGACGCGAGGTCGTGAATGGCGGTCGCGACGTCCGCCGGGTCGGCCGGAACGAGGGGCGCCTCCTCCTCCCAGCCAGAGAACGCGGCATCCCGGGCAATCGCGGCGACTGCGCCGCCCCAGCGCCGCGCCTGGTCCGGTGGAACGTCGGGCGTGAAGATGAGACGCCTCGTCATCGTCCCGGAATCGACGCCGTGCTCGTCGGCGATCGCCTGGGCCAGGGCCCGCCCGAACCGGTACGGCTCGCGGGCGCCGTAGGACACGTTGTCCACCCAGGTCGCCGCGACCCCGGCGTCGCTCGCGGCCTCGGCGAGGTCGGCCATCAGGCGTGACTTCCCGATCCCCGGCTCGCCCTCGATGACGAGCGCCGAGCCGCGGCCGTCCAGCAGATCGTCGAGGACCGCTCGCAGCCGCGCGCGCTCCGCCTCGCGGCCGACGATCGTGCCGCCCGGCCGATGCCACGGCTGGAAGCCGGCCTCCCCGAGCAGTCGGGCGAGGCGAATCGGATGCGTCTGACCGCGCAGCAGCTGCAGCCCGCGGTCCTCGAAATCGAGTTGCTTTCGGGCCGCGCGGAGCGTGGCCTCGTCCAGGAGGATCTCGCCCGGCTGCGCCGCCGCCTGGATCCGGGCGGCGGTGGTGACCGCGGGACCCGTCAGCGACCAGTCCATCGTGTCGGCGTGCCGCATGCCGGCAACCACCTCGCCGGTCGCGATTCCGATCCGGACCTGGAGCGGCTCGCCGGCAGGGCCATCGGCGGTTGCCAGGGCCTGCTGGATCGCGAGCGCGCAGTGGGCCGCCCGCAGCGCGTCGTCGTCGTGGCCCTGCGGCCAGCCGAACACCGCGAAGACCGCGTCGCCGATGAACTTCTCCCGCGTTCCGTCGAACGCCTTGATCGCGTCGACCATCGCCCGGAGCGCTGCGTCCACCTTGTGGCGAACGTCCTCGGGGTCGTGCTCGGCGACCAGGCGGACATAGTCGACCAGGTCGGCGAACAGGGCGGTCACGATCCGCCGGTCACCGGCCTCGACGTCGTCCCTTGGCCGCTCCGCCCGACCCGCCTGCCCGGTAGCCCCCAGCGGCGCGCCACACTGGTCGCAGAACCGGGCCGTCGGTCGCGTCGGTGCGCCACACGAGTCGCACCGCACCCTCGTTCCTCTCCGTCCGCCCCTCGTAACCCCCGGCGGAAGTCTAGAACGAGTGACCTAGCTGATCGATAGGGCCGGCTGGGTGTTTTCGGCGGCAGCTGCCCGAACGCTCACGTGCGCCGCGACGGTCCCGGCCAACGCGGTGAGCGCCTGCGCCGCCGGGCCGGGCTCGCGCTGGGCGACCGCCGGGACCCCGACGTCGCCGCCCTGGCGCACGGTCACGTCGAGCGGAATCCCGCCGAGGAAGTCGATCCCGTGCTGGGCGGCGAAGCGCTCGCCACCACCGCGACCGAAGATCTCGTGCGACTCGCCGCAATGGGGGCACACGAACGCGGTCATGTTCTCGACGACGCCGAGGACCGGCACGGACAGCCGCTTGAACATCGCGAGCGCCTTGCTGACGTCGCTGAGCGACACCTCCTGGGGCGTCGTGACGAGAACGGCACCGCCCAGCGGCACCGCCTGGGCGAGCGTCAGCTGGGCATCCGACGTGCCCGGTGGCAGATCGATCACGAGATAGTCCAGCTCACCCCACTCGACGTCGCGCAGGAACTGCTGGATCGCGCCACCAACCAGCGGGCCGCGCCAGACGATCGGCTCGCCTTCGGGCACGAAGAACTGGATCGAGATGCACTTCACGCCGTGGCGCTCGAGCGGCACGATCCGCTTGCCGTCCGCCGACGCCGTCGGCTTGCCGTCGACGCCGAGCATCATCGGGATGTTCGGGCCGGTGATGTCGGCGTCGAGCAGACCGACCTTCGCGCCTGCCCGGGCGAGCGCGACCGCGAGGTTGACACTGATCGTGCTCTTGCCGACACCGCCCTTGCCGGACGCGACGGCGATGACGTTCTTGACGTCCTTGAGGAGCTGCTCCGCCTGGCGCGGCGAGGACCGCCGGACCATCGAGCCCCAGGTGATCTCGACCGAACCGGCGCCGATGCCGGCCAGCGCGGCGCGGGCGTTGCCCTCGATCTCGTCCTTGAGCGGGCAGGCCGGCGTCGTCAGCTCGATCGTCATCGCAACGCGGTCGTCGTCGATGGCGATGTCCTTGACCATGTTCAACGTCACGATGTCGCGGCCGAGCTCCGGCTCCTGGACGGTGCGCAGGACTTCGAGGATGGCGCCTTCAGTGAGGGTCGGCATGCGGCTGGGAAACCTCGCGGACTCGGATCGGTTCGGAATATCGACGAACGCTGCGTCGATATGAGCATCGTACCGCGATCGCGGTCAGCGTCCCATCGTCGAGCCATGTCCGCGACCACCTGCGAACTGCGCGCGAATCGAGGGCCCTCACGACGAATCTCGCAGAACGCAAGGCGTTGCGGCCATGCACCTCGCGTTCTTGACACCCTTCACGGCCGACACCTATTCTCGGCGGGCCGTTCGGTGGCACGGAGGAGGTGCGCGCGGGCGTGGCAACGAGCTGATGCGCCCTCGATTCGTCCCCCGAATCGGGATTGCGGGAGAACCCCTGAGTGACTGAGGTCGACGTCCGCCTCGTCGATGTGGTCAAGAAGTTCGGCGACTTCATGGCCGTCGACCACATCAACCTCGAGGTGCGCGACGGCGAGTTCTTCAGCCTCCTCGGGCCGTCCGGCTGCGGCAAGACCACGACGCTCCGGATGATCGGCGGCTTCGAGGAGCCGACATCGGGTCTGATCGAGCTGCAGGGCCAGGACGTGACCTGGCTGCCGCCGTACCAGCGCAACGTCAACACGGTCTTCCAGAGCTACGCCCTCTTCCCCCACCTGACGATCTTCGAGAACGTTGCCTTCGGGCTCCGCCGCCGCAAGGTCAAGGAGTCAGAGATCAAGCCGCGCGTCACGGAGATGCTGCGGCTCGTGGAGCTGACCGGACTCGACAAGCGCAAGCCGACCCAGATCTCGGGCGGCCAGGCGCAGCGCGTCGCGCTCGCCCGGGCGCTGATCAACCGACCCGCGGTCCTCCTCCTCGACGAGCCCCTCGGTGCGCTCGACCTGAAGCTCCGCAAGGCGATGCAGGTCGAGCTGAAACGGATCCAGCAGGAAGTCGGCATCACGTTCATCTACGTGACCCACGACCAGGAAGAGGCGATGACGATGTCGGATCGCATCGCCGTCATGAACAATGGCCGCTACGAGCAGCTCGGCGATCCGGAAGGTCTCTACGAACGGCCAACGACGCGCTTCGTCGCGGGTTTCCTTGGCGTCAGCAACCTGCTGCCCGCGACCATCGCCGGGACCGCCGACGGCTACGCGCTCGCGACGCTCGCGGACGACGCGCGCGTTCGGGTGCCGAGCGCGCTCGTGAACGGCCACGAGAAGATCGAAGTGGGGGTGCGGCCCGAGAAGATCCGGCTGCACAAGGGCGAGGCGGAAGTTCCCGCCGGCGCCAACCAGATCGAAGGAACCGTGATCGACGCGTCATACCTCGGCGCGTCGACGTCGTACGTAGTTCAGGCGCGAACGGGGGCACGCCTCACGGTCTACGAGCAGAACGTGGAACGGACCGTCCATGGCTCGCTCTATCGCCCGGGGGACGCGGTCCGTCTGTCATGGTCGCCTGATCACACGTTCGTGGTCGGGTCCGACCCTGTCCCTGAGGCGACGCCGGCATGATCCGGCCCGCCCGCCCCCAGCGCACCGAGGAGACGATGAGCGAGCACGAACAGATCAACCCGCTGACCATCGACCTGACCCGTCGCCGGTTCCTCGCAGGCACGGGGCTCGTCGGGTTCAGCGCCTTCCTTGCCGCGTGCGGGACGAGCGGCACCGGCACGCAGGCCCCGCCGGCATCAGCCGGTGGCGGCGAGTCGCAGGCGCCGGGCTCGAGCCAGGCCGCCGGGCCGGCCGCGACGCCGTCGGACGTCCTCAACTTCGCGAACTGGCCGCTGTACATCGACACCGACGAGAACGACGACACCAAGCACAAGACGCTCGACGACTTCAAGGCGAAGTACGGCACGACCGTCGACTACCAGGAAGTCATCAACGACAACGACGAGTTCTTCGGGACGATCCGACCGGCCCTCGAAGGCGGCCAGGACAGCGGCTGGGACCTCATCGTGATGACCGACTGGATGGCGGCTCGCCTGATCCGTCTCGGGTGGGTGGAGCAGATGGACCAGGCGAACATGCCGAACAAGGTCGCGAACATGCTCGACGTCTACAAGGGCGTCAGCTTCGACCCGACCGACGACCACCACGCGCCCTGGCAGTCGGGCATGACCGGCCTCGGCTACGACACGCCCGTCACGGGCGAGCTGACCAGCCTGGCCTCCCTGTGGGAGCCCGATCCCAAGTGGACGGGCAAGGTGACGTTCCTGACCGAGATGCGGGACACGATGGGCCTGACGATGCTGAAGCTCGGCAAGAAGCCCGAGGAGGCCTCGACCGCCGACATCGACCCCGTCATCGCCGAGATCCAGAAGGCCCTCGATGCCGGGATCATCCGGGCATTCATGGGCAACGACTACGCCGAGGACATGGTGTCGGGCAACGTCGTGCTCGCGATGGCGTGGTCCGGCGACATCGTCGTGAAGCAGGCCGAGAAGGAGACGCTGACCTGGCGGTTGCCCGACGAGGGCGCGATGCTCTGGACCGACAACATGCTCATCCCCAAGGGAGCGGCCCACAAGGGCACGGCGGAGCTCTTCGTCGACTTCGTCTACGACCCGGTGATCGCCGCGCAGATCGCCGCCTGGGTGAACTACGTGACCCCGGTGAAGGGCGCCAAGGAAGTCCTGGCCGCCGACGATCCCGACATGGCCAACAACCCGCTGATCTTCCCGACCGATGAGATCCTCGCCAACCTCCACATCTTCAAGGGGCTGACCGAGGAAGAAGAGACGGCGTTCAACGACAAATTCTCGGAGGTGACCGGCAACTAGCCGGTCGCCGAACCGGGTTTCGCGCGAGGTCGGCGATGGGCGTGAGGCAGGTCGTCCGGCGGTTCACGCCGTACCTGCTGCTCGCGCCGGGCGTCCTCTGGCTGCTCGTGTTCTACGTGTATCCGAGCATCCAGATGTTCATCAGCTCGTTCTGGTCGGGCACGCTCGAGACGGGCTTCACGTTCTCGTTCTCGAACTGGACGACCTACACCGAGGCGATCGACCGTTACTCGTCGCAGTTCCTGCGGTCATTGCTGTATGGGGCAGCGGCGACCGTCATCTGCTTCCTGATCGCCTACCCGCTGGCGTATGCGATCGCCTTCAAGGGCGGCCGGTACAAGAATCTCCTGCTGTTCCTGGTGATCGCCCCGTTCTTCACGAGCTTCCTGCTCCGCACCCAGTCCTGGAAGATCATCCTCGGCGACGACGGGATCGTCTTCGGGCCGCTCAAGGATCTCGGCTTCCTGCCGCCCGAGTTCCGGGTCCTGGCGACACCGGCCGCGGTCGTCGCCGGAATCGCGTACAACTTCCTGCCGTTCATGACCCTCCCGATCTACGTCTCGCTCGAGAAGATCGACGGCCGCCTCGTCGAGGCGGCGCGCGACCTGTACGCGGGACCGTGGCGGCCAGGTGGCACCGTTGTGTCGTCGATCGTCGGCGCGGCGGTCGGAGCCGGGATGGCGTTTGCGCTGTCCTACCCGATCGTGCCGCTGACGCTTGCCGGGATCCTCGTTGGAATGATCATCGGCACGTTCTTCATCTCCGAGTCGTTCCTGAAGGTCGTGCTGCCACTGTCGCTGCCCGGCGTGTTCGCCGGCTCGCTGCTGACGTTCATCCCGGCGATGGGCGACTTCGTGAATGCCGAGCTGCTCGGCAATACCCAGACCCGGATGATCGGCAACGTCATCCAGAGCCGGTTCCTCGAGAACAACGACTACCCGACGGCCGCAGCGCTCAGCTTCATCCTGATGGCGGCGATCCTGCTGATGGTTGCCGTCTACGCCCGCGTTCTGGGCACCGAAGAGCTGACGAGCGCCCGATGACCGACGTCGCGATCGCCGCACCGGTGAGCTCCCGTCCCTCGACCGCGGTCCGCGCCGGCCGTTACATCCGGGATCACGCGATCTACGTCTACACGATCTTCGCGATCGCGTACCTGATGCTGCCGGTCCTCGTGATGGCGCTGTTCTCGTTCAACGACCCGCCCGGCAAGAGTAACGTCGCGTGGCACGGGTTCACGATCGAGGCGTGGCTGAACCCGTTCGGCGTGCCGGGCCTCTTCGACGTCGTCCGAACGAGCGTCGTCATCGCGTTCCTCTCGACGATCGTCGCGACCGCCCTCGGCACGCTGATCGCCCTCGCCCTCGTCCGCTACAACTTCCGCGGCTCGGCCGTGACGAACACGCTGATCTTCCTGCCGATGGCCACGCCCGAGATCGTCCTGGGCGCCTCGCTCCTGACGATGTTCGTCGCGATCGGCAACCCGCCGTTCTTCCCGACGAACTTCGTCACGATCCTCATCGCCCACATCATGTTCAACATCTCGTTCGTGGTCGTGACCGTCCGGGCCCGCCTCTACGGCTTCGACCGGCACCTCGAGGAAGCGGCGATGGACCTCGGCGCGAACGAGTGGGCGACGTTCTGGAAGGTCACCTTCCCGCTGATCCTGCCCGGAATCCTGGCAGCGGCGCTGCTCGCATTCAGCCTCTCGATCGACGACTACGTCATCACGAGCTTCACCGCCGGCCGGACAAACACGTTCCCGATCTACATCTGGGGCGCGGCCCGCATCGGCGTTCCGGTCCAGGTCAACGTGATCGGCACGGCGTTCTTCCTGATCGCCGTCGGCTTCGTCGCGATCACGACGTTCATGCAGGGCCGGGCGAACCGGCCGCCCAAGTCCGAGGAGCGCCTGGATCCGGCCGCGACGCCGGCCGCCGAGCGAACGCTCTCTCCCGCAGCCGAGGCCTGATCGATGGTCGACACCGCACCCGCTCCGGACGCCACCGCGTCCCAACCCGCCGCCCTGCCTGACCTGTCGGTCGTGCCGCCGGTCTGGGGCCGGATCACGAATCTCGTCGTCGAGCGCGGCGAGGGATCGTGGCTGATCACGCGTGACGGTGAGCGTTACCTCGACTACTCGGCCGGGATCGGCGTCACGAACACCGGTCACGCCCATGCCCGCGTCGTCGCCGCGATCCAGGAGCAGGCGGCGAAGATCATTCACGCTCAGCAGAACATCACGTACCACGAGCCCGGGCTGCGACTCTACGACCGGCTCTCGCGCCTGCTGCCCGGCGAGGGCTGGGGCGCGTTCCTTTCGAACTCGGGAGCCGAGGCGATCGAGGCCTCGGTGAAGCTGGCTCGGATCGCGACCGGGCGGCCGGTGATCATCGGCTTCCGCTACGGCTACCACGGCCGGACCGGCCAGACGATGGCGCTCACGACCGCGAAGGACGTCTATCGCGGCCACTTCGAGCCGCTGCCGGGGTCCGTGTACCACACGGCATACCCGTACTGCTACCGCTATGCCGGCGGCTCGCACGCCGCCGATGAGCGCTGCATCTGCGACTGGGAAGCCCAGCTCGACCTGACGTTCCACCAGTACGTCTACCCCGAGCACGTCGCGGCGATCATCGTCGAGCCGGTGCTGGGTGAGGGCGGCTACATCGTGCCGCCGCCGGGCTTCCTGCCGCGCCTTCGCGAGATCACCCGCCAGCACGGCATCCTGCTGATCGCCGACGAGGTCCAGACCGGGTTCGGGCGAACCGGCGAGCTGTTCGCGATGCAGCACTGGGGGGTCGAGCCCGACATCACGGTCGTCGCGAAGGGCATCGCCTCCGGACTGCCATTGAGCGGACTGATCGCGAAGCGGGCCCTGATCGACAAGTTCCCGCCCGGCTCCCACGGCGGGACGTATGGCGGCAACGTCGTCGCCTGCGCGGCGGCGAACGCGACGCTCGACATCATCGAGGACGAGGGGCTCGTCGCGAACGCCCGCGAGCGCGGGGCGCAGTTCCTCGCGGGATTGCGGGCCCTCGCGCCGAAGTACCGCTCGATCGGCGACGTCCGCGGCCTGGGGCTGATGCTTGCGCTCGAATTCGTCAAGCCCGGCCAAGGTGACGGCCGCGTCCCGGATCCGGACGTGACGAAGCGCGTCCAGCAGGAGGCCCTCGCTCGCAAGCTGATCGTGCTGACCGCCGGGACGTACGTGAACGTCGTGCGGATCATCCCGCCGCTTGTCACGACGGCCGAGGAAGTGGACCTCGCGCTCCGGACCCTCGACGCGAGTCTTGCCGCCGCGGGTGCCTGAGGCGGCCGGCGCCGCCGCGCCGCCCGCCGTCTCGCCGATCGTCGTCGTCCCCGCCACGCCAGACCGCTGGGACGACGTCGTGACGATCCTCGGGGGCAACGGCGACAAGGGTTGCTGGTGCCAGGCGCCGCGCGGGATTGCGGTCGGCTACGGCAAGAGCGAGCCCGGTAGCCGGCGCGAGGCGCTCCGTGATCAGCTTGAGGACGACCCGCCGGCCGGGATGCTGGCCTACGTTGACGGTGAGGTCGCCGGCTGGTGCGGCTTCGCGCCGCGGCCGCGGCTGCCCCGTCTCGAGCGGTCGAAGACGATCCCGAAGATCGACGACGAGCCCGTCTGGTCTGTCCTCTGCTTCAACGTCCGCGTCGGCTACCGGCGGCGGGGGGTGGCGGCGGCGCTGCTCGAGGGCGTGGTCTCGTACGCCCGGCGGAGCGGCGCGCCCGGCGTGGAGGCCTACCCGATCGATCCCAAGGGCGGCCGGGTCGACACCGGCTTCGGCTACGTCGGTGTCACGCCGATGTTCGAGAAGCTCGGCTTCGAGCGGATCGTTGAGACCAGCGCCCACAGCGACCGCCGTCCGCGGATCCTGATGCGGCTGATGTTCTGAGTTCAGCCCGATGGCGGCGTCGGGAAGCGGACGGTCATCCCGGCGTTCGCCGCGCGGAAGCTGTTCACGCCCCAAGCCGCCTGGAGGACGAGCAGGATCAGCGCGCCGATCACGCCAAGCCCCAACGCGGCGACGTCGCTGGCCCCGAGCGCGACCGCGCTTAGCGCCGCGATAACGCCGCCGAGCACGCAGTTGATGACCATGATCATGCCCATCGTGGTGACGAACCCATGGAGGACGCCACCGAGGATGGCCGCCACGCTCCTCGTCCCGACACGCGTCGCAACGGCCGGCGGCGCACCGAGGGTGACCATGATCCCGGCCATGTCGTCGTACTTGGTAGTCACGAAGTACGGCTCGAGGTCGGGAACCATCTCGATGTACGCGTGACGGAGGCGGTTCATCCCCTGCACGGTGCGTGCGTCGTCGGTGTTGTCCTGCGCAACCCGGACCGCCGTGGCGAGGCCGATGAACAGCACGACGGGGAGAATCACGAGGGCGAACAGCGTGAACCCGTCGCGCATGACCGATCCCACGAGGGCGAGGGCGACGGTCGCCGCTGACAGCGTTGCGAGGAACATGCTGGCGCGGGCAAAGGTCTCGGTCCAGGCGAGGGAACGCTGCGACAGGAGGCTCCAGTGCTCCGTCGTCAAGATCATCAGCGCCCGAGAGTCCGCGAGGTGCGGCGGCCCGAGACCCGCCGGTGGCGCAACGCCGTCGCGGCCGCTGCCGGCCGGCGGCCGCTCGATCGGGCTGAGCTGACCCGTCCGATCCTCCATCGTCTCCTCCCTGTCGCGGCGACCGAGCACAGCCATGATGCGCCACCGCCACGGTACGATCGCGGCGCAATGGCAGCGTCTGCCGCCGCCCCGACCACCGATCGCCTGAATGCCTACCTCGACGAGCTGAGCCGGCTCAGCGTCGACGACCTCTCGATGGTCGCGCTCGCAGAGCCCGATCCCGATGAGCGCGCAGCGCTCCTGCAGAAGGCCGTCGACGCCGCGGATCGCGCTGGCCGACGCGAGGCGCTTGCCGCGGCCCCCGGGCGGGCCCGCGAACGGCTGTTCCGGGCGTACGCGTTCCGGGCGTACGAGCCGACATGGTTCGGGCTGAACTGGGGCCGCTCGCTGGGCCGCGCGGACGACCGGGCGCGTCTGATCACCGCAGTCGAGGACGCGGCCGTCGCTGCGGTCGTCGCCGATCTCCTGTCCGAGGACGAGATCGCCGCCCTGCGCGAGCCATACGAGATCGCCCGCTCGATGAAGGGAGCCGCCCCGGCCGCGAACCCCATCATCCGCGGCCCGCTGCCGCAGCGCGGCCTCGTTGCCGCGATCCTCGGCCTTGGGATCATCGGCGCCGTCGCGACGACCGGAGCGCTCCTCGTCGGTGGGGCGATGGCGGTCGTGGCCTGGCTGACGCGATCGCGCAGAACCCGCTAGACGCGGAGGCGTGCCAACTCGTCGGGGAGCAGCCCGTTCGAGGCGACGACGTGCCGGCGTCGACCGGTCGCCGGCCGTTGCCACTTCAGCCAGGGCGAACGAGCGCCCGGAGCCACGCAGACGCGCGTGACCCCGGGCGTCTGATCGGTTACGGCTCAGAAGCCGCAGTGCGGACCCGGCGCGTCGAGCTCCGAGCGGAACGCGGCGCCGACCGGGGCCATGATCACGCTGACATCGACCGCCAGCTCGCCGGTCTCGTTGCGGGCGATGTGACCCCTGCCGTTGTCGACGTACCCGCCGCCGGCCGACACCACGGTCGGGGTGCAGGTCTTGTCGCCGTACGCGTAGAAGGTCAACGTCCCCTGGATCACGGTGATCAGGACCGGGTACGGATGGCGGTGCCAGCCGGTCGAGCCGGCAGGCTGGTACTCGTGACGGCGCACGACGACATCGACGTTCGACTTGGCCTGGGCCTTGAAGAGGCCGCCGCCGTCGGGGAACGACGAGACGTTGAACGGTGGGTAGGTGCCGCGGGAGACCACCGCCGCCGAGACGCCCGAGGCGGGCGAGGCGACGACGAGGTTGACCGCGACTGCGTGGATCGCGAGGGCGCCGACGACGGCGACGAGGACCAGGTTGCGGGTGCGCATCCGAGACATGGGATACCTCCAGAGGTGGGCGTGGGCGAGCAAGCACCCGGCGGAACAGGCGGATTTACGGATGGGCTTGGGGTCGGGCGCGGATCAGGGCTCGATGTCGATGGACGCGATGACGTCCTCGAGCTCCGCCCGGTCTTCGGGCGCCGTCCGGCCCGGGATTCTCACGAAGAACGTGCGCCGGTTCCCATCCACGTCGAGGACGTAGACGCGGACCGTCTCATTCGGTCCCTGGGCGAATCGATGGTTCACGCCATCGCTGAACATGTAGATGGTGCTGGTGCAGACCGAGAAGTCGGGCGGTGTCGTGAGCTCGACGGACATGCCCGAGTAGCCGTCGATCGTCACGGCCTGCGGCTCGGAAGCGGTGAGGTTCGGCTGGGTCGACAGCGCCTCGATGAGGTCGTCGATGCCTGGGCCGGGCGCCGGATCGAGCAGCGTGTGGTCCTTGCAGGGATCGACCATCCGGTTGTTGATGACCCAGTTGACGACCGACAAACCGGCACCGTCCTTTCCGGTGTCGTAGTTCTTGTCGACCGCGTAGTCGTCCCAAGATGTCCAGCCATCGCCGGAGAGCGTCACCAGGATCGTTCCCGGTGACTCGCCCGACGGCCTGAACGGGTTGAGGCGGTAGGTTCCGGGCTCGAGAGCGGTGATTCCGAGTCTGTTGGTGATGGGTGTTGGGTCGGCCGCCGGGGTGGCGGTTGGGGTCGGCGTTGCGGTTGGGGTCGGCGTTGCGGTTGGCGACGGGGTGGGTACCACGCCCGTCCCGCCCAGGTCCCGCCCGAAGGCATACCAGCCCAGCCCGACAGCCAGGATCGCGACGGCGGCGATCCCCAGTCGTGTGAGCATCGGGTTGGACATGGTCGTCCTCAGAGGCCGCCGGAGCGCCCGTTCCTGGCGTGTGGTCCGAACGGCGAGCATGACGGCATCGAAGACGTGCGGCGGGGTCCCGTTGGTACCCGCAGCCAGCCAGTCCATCGCTGCTCGGTTGAATTCGCGCTCGTCGCTCATGCCAGTCGCTCTTGGGGTGCGGTGATGGCCGTCTGCGCCCGCCCCTCGTCGAACGAGGCGCGAAGCGCGCGGGTTGCGTAGTGAAGCCGCGATCGAGCCGTTCCGTCCGGGATTCGGAGCGTCTCGGCCACCGCCACGAGCGGCAGGCCGACGTGGTGGTGGAGGACGAACACGGCGCGTTGATCCAGCGGGAGCCGGCGGAACGCCCGCTCGAGCTGGTCGCGGTCGATGAGTGTCTGGACGTCGTCCTCCGGGGCCGCCCGGTCGACGGGAAGCTCGCGGACGGTCGACGCCCACGCCCGGCTGCGCGGCGCTTCCGCGTAGCAGGCGTTGACGAGGATCCGGTAGGCCCAACCCTCGAAGCGCTCGGCGTCCCGCAGGTGCGGCAGCTTGCGCCAGATGGTCACGAAGGCGTTCTGCAGTACGTCCTCGGCGAGGCCGGGATCGCGGAGAATCCGCCTGGCGATCCCGAAGAGCGTGTCGCTGACCTGGTGCACCAGGCTCGCGAACGCCTCCTGATCGCCGGAGCGGGCTCGCTCCACGAGGTCTCGGTCCACTCGGGCCCCTCGATGGGCTGCGGTCTGAATGACCGCGCTCTACTTGGGATGATGGCGAGGCGCGGCCGAATCGTTCAGCGCATTCCGCGCGACGCCGCGAGCCTCCTCAGGATCTCGTCGTGGAGCAGGCCGTTCGTGGCGACGAACGTGCCCGAGTCGATCGCCCGGTGGCCCTCGAAGTCCGAGACGCGCCCTCCCGCCTCCTCGATCAGGACCGTCGGCGCGGCGGCGTCCCACGACCAGAGCCCGACCTCGACCATCGCCTCTGCGGCGCCCTCGGCGAGGAGCGCGTAGCCCCAGAAGTCACCGAACCCCCGCTCTCGCCACGCGGCGTCGAGCAGCGCGGAGAAGCCCGGCGCCCGACCCGACCGGGCGATCTCCCGGCCCGAGCCGTAGAGCACCTGGGCGTCGGCCAGGTTGCCGACCGCACTCACATGCAGTCGCCGAGGGTCGTCGCCTGCGGCCTGCGCCCACGCTCCCCCGCCCCGCCGGGCCCACCACCGCTCGCGGAGCGCCGGGGCGGAGAGCACCGCGGCCTGCAGCTCCCCGTCCCGCTCGACCGCGAGCAGCGTCCCGAACAGCGGCACGCCCCGGACGAAGTTGTGCGTGCCGTCGATCGGGTCGATGTACCACCGTGTCGGCGCGTCGCCGGCCTCGACACCGTACTCCTCGCCGACGAGCCCGTGTTCCGGGTAGGCCGCGTGAATTCGGGCTCGGATCGCCCGTTCGATGGCCGTGTCAGCCTGCGTGACGAGCGTTCGATCCGGCTTCGTCGCCACCTGAACGTCGCGCCGGAACGTCGACCGGGCGATCTCGTCCGCGTCGTCGGCGGCGGCGTGGGCGAACGCGAGCCAGGCGTCGAGCTCGACCTCCGGAGCGCGGGCGAGCGAGGCGGACCAATCCGTCCCGAACCGCGCCTCGCTCACGACCGGAGCCGCTCCCCGGCCGGGTCGTAGAGCGGCTCGCGAACGACCTCGAACCCGATCCACTCGCCGAAGACGGCCACCTCGCCGCGCGTCCCGACGCCGCAGTCGGCCGGCAGGTAGGCATACGCGATCGACCGCTCGACCGCATACCCGAGTCCGCCCGACGTGACCCGGCCGACGACCGTACCGTCGAGCCGGACCGGCTCATTCCCGAGGCAGACCGCCCGCGGGTCGTCGAGGACGAGGCAGCGCAACCGCTTCGCCGGCCTGGCGGCCTTCGCCGATACGAGCGCGCCTCGACCGATGAACTCCGCTTCCTTGTCGAGCTTCACCGCGAACCCGAGCCCGGCCTCGTACGGGTTCTCGTCGGGCGTGATGTCGCTCGACCACACGCGGTAGCCCTTCTCGAGGCGAAGCGCGTCGATCGCCCGGTAGCCCGCCGCGACGAGGCCATGACCCCGGCCCGCATCCCAGATCGTGTCCCAGAGCGCCGTCCCGAACTCGGCGTGGGCGTACAGCTCCCAGCCGAGCTCGCCGACGTACGTGACGCGCAGCGCGTACACCGGCACGCGACCGATCGTGATCGCCCGGGCCGTCATGAACGGGAACGCCTCGTTCGAGACATCGTCGGTCGTGAGCGACGAGAGCAGATCGCGCGTCCGTGGTCCCCAGATGCCGAAGCACACCCGGCCGGACGTGACGTCGTTCAGCAAGACGGTCCCGTCGTCCGGCAGGTGCTTCCGAAGCCACCCGAGATCATGCTGCCCGACGGCGGTCCCGGTCACGAGCAGGTAGCGATCGGGCGCGACGCGTGTGACCGTGAGGTCGGTCTCGATCCCGCCGCGCGAATTCAGCATCGAGGTGTAGGCGACGCGCCCGACCGGGACGTCGACCTCGTTCGCGCACAGCCTGCCCAGGAATGACGCCGCACCCCGCCCGATCACCTCGATCTTCGCGAAGCTCGTCTCGTCGAAGATCGCCACGGCGTCGCGGGTCGCGAGCGCCTCGGCCGCGATCGCGGGACTCCAGTGCTCGCCGGCCCAGCCCTTCGGCCTCCGCGCCTCGAGCGCCGCGCGGCCGCCCCAGCGGTCGTCGTCCGCGTTCGGCTCGAACCAGTTCGGGCGCTCCCAGCCGGACTTCTCGCCGAACACCGCCCCCAAGGCGGCGAGGCGCTCATACGTCGGCGACGTTCGGAGCGGGCGACCCGCCTGGCGCTCCTCGTTCGGGTAGTGGATGTCGTAGTAGGTCGAGTAGACCTCGGTCGTCCGGGCCAGCGTCCACTCGCGAGATCGCCAGTGGGCGCCGCCGAACCGCCGGATGTCCATGTGCCAGAGGTCGAGCTCCGGTTCGCCGTCGACGATCCACGACGCGACCTGCCGCCCGATCCCACCGGCGCCGGCGATGCCGTGGGCACAGAACCCGGCCGCGACGAAGAAACCGCGGACGTCGGACTCGCCGAGGATGAACTCGTTGTCGGGCGTGAAGCCCTCCGGCCCGTTGATCATGCGAGAGACGCCCGCGTCGGCGATCGACGGGACGCGACGGACCGCGCCGGCCATGATCTCCTCGAACCTCGGCCAGTCGGGCGCGAGCAGCTTGCCGTTGAAGTCCGGCGGGACGCCGTCCAGCGACCATGGCGCCGGGCTGCGTTCGTAGCCGCCCATGCACAGCCCGCCGACCTCCTCGCGGAAATAGACGAGGTTGTCGGGGTCGCGGAGCTGGGGCAGGCCGGCGTGGACGCCGGCCATCGCCTCGGTGAAGAGATACTGATGGGCCATCGGCACGATCGGGATCGTCACACCGACCATCCGGCCGATCTCCGGCGCGAACATGCCGCCCGCGTTGACGACGACGTCGGTCGCGATCGTCTCGCGGGAACCGTCGCGCAGCTCGACCTCGACGCCGGTCACGCGACCGCCGTCCGTCGTGATCGCCACGACCCGGGTGTGGGTCCGGATCGTGACGCCACGCCTCCGGGCGCCCGCCGCGAGCGCCTGGGCCAGCCCCGACGGATCCAGCCAGCCATCGGTCGGCAGCCAGACCGCGCCGAGGACGCCGTCCCCCGACATCAGCGGGAAGCGGTCGCGTGCCTCGGACGCGGAGATCAGCTCGATCGGCAGGCCGAACGTCTGGCCCCAACCGGCCTGGCGCTGGAGCTCCTCGAACCGTGCCTGGGACGACGCCAGTCGGAGCGACCCGACCGGATGCCACGACGGGTCGAGGCCGGTCTCGTCGCGGAGGCGGGCATACAGCGAGGCCCCGTACATCATCATCTTCGTCAGGGTCACCGAGCCCCGGAGCTGCCCGACCAGGCCCGCGGAGTGGAACGTCGACCCGCTCGTCAGCTCGGCCCGGTCGACGAGGACGACGTCCGACCAGCCGCGCTCGGCGAGGTGGTAGGCGATCGACGTCCCGCCGACGCCGCCGCCGATGATCACCGCCCGGGCATGGTTCGCCATCGGCGCCCTCGCCTCCGCCTCTGTCGACTCGTTGCTGAACCCCGCTCCGTAGCCTATCGGTTCAGTGGCACGGCGCGCTGCCGGTATCGGTGGGGCTGTTCGGCTCGGTCGGGATGAACCGCCAGTCGTAGTGGCGGGCGCGGAGCGTGAACTCGATGACGCCGTGACTCACCGCGAGCCGCAGCTCGCTGTTCGGCTGCGGGTCGTTGAAGCCGCGCAGCGACATGCCGCCCGTGCCGACGACGAACTCGCGGATCCCGCGCCCCCGATCCTCGTCCCCGTCCGGGTCCTGGGGCGCGAACCGCTCGTAGTCGTGGTCGTGACCGTTCACGATGACGTCCGCGCCGGCCGCGTAGAGCGCTCGCCAGAACGGGTCGACGGTCGGGTCGTTGCCGTGCTCCTCGCCGGAGCTGAACCGGGGCTGGTGCCAGATCGCCATCGTGCAGACGGCGTTGCTCGCGGCGAGGTCCGCGGCAAGCCACCTGCCCTGTGGCGAGTCCGGGCCGCAGCCATCGACCTTCGAACAGTTGCCGTCGAGCACGACGACGTGCCACCCCCCGAGGTCGTACGAGTACCACGTGTCGCCGTCGGCGTTCAGCGCCTGGGCGCCGAAGTAGTCGCGGTAGCCCTGGGCGTTCTGGGTGGCCCAGTCGTGGTTCCCGGCCGATGGCCGCGTCCGATCCTTGAAGCGGCCCCACGTCGGCTCGTAGCAGCCGCCGAAGTCGTCGGCCGAGCCGTTGCCATAGGCGTTGTCGCCGGCCGTGAAGACCGCCCCGCCGATCCCGTCGATCAGCGCCGCGGTCGCCGAGTCGTCGTCGAGGCTGCAGGTCGCGATGTCGCCTGCGCCGACGAGAACCGGATCGCCCGATGGCGCTCCCGTCGGCCCGGCGGCGGACGCGTCGGGCTCGCCCGACTGACCCGAGGACGCGTCGACGCTCGCCGATGGTCCGCCGGCCGGCGGGGCGGGCATGCTCACAGTGGCTGGCGGTTCCGTCCCGGCGCCCAGCGTCGGACTCGACTCGCCACCGCCGCCGTCGCGCCCGCGGAACGCCAGCGCCAACCCGAGCAGGACGACGAGCGTGCCGAGAAACACGACGCCGACGAGACCGGCGGAGCGCGCCAGCGCGCGGCGTTCCTCATCCATGGCGGAAGCGTAGCCGCGTTCGCGCGCCACCCGCGCCGAGGGGCGAGATGCGCCCGGCCGCGGGTCAGTCGCCGGCGGCGACTCGCAGGGCGCGCTCGAACTCCGGCGTCGTGCTCCCGGTCAGCAGCCGGTCGAAGTGCTCACCGGCGTACGCCACGAAGTCGACGTCGAGCGTGCTGATTCCCTGCTGGAGCACGCCCCACATCGCCTCGCGGAAGTCGGAGACCGTCCGCATCAACGTCAGGCGGGCCAATCGCTCCGGTCGAACCGGGCCGCCCTCGTAGTCGATGAGGAGCTCCTCGTCCTCGTCTGGTGTCAGGCCGTGATTCACCGAGAAGTTGCCCAGATCGAAGAAGGGATCGCCCATGCCGGCGTATTCCCAGTCGACGATCCGGACCCGGTCGTGATCGTCGATGAAGTTCGCGTTCAACAGGTCGTTGTGGCAGGGGCACAGCGCGACCGGGTTCGCCAGCGTCGCGAGCTCGATCCTGCGAGCGAGCGCCTGTGCGAGCTCGTACTCCGGTGGGATCGTCACGCCGCGCGCCTCGGCGAGTGCCCGGTACGCCTCGACGATCCGGAACGGCATGAACAGCCCAGGGATCGGCGGGCCGGCATGAATCCGGCGGAGCGAATCCACGACCCGGGCGAGCGTGTCCGCCCGATGGACCGCGTCCCCATCGATCGGCGCACCGTCGATGAAGCGGGTGACGAGGTAGCCCTCGGGGCGGATGAACGCGACGACCTCGGGTCCGACGCCGACGCCGGCCGCCGCCACCGTCGCGGCGTACTCGACCTCGCGGCTGATGCCAAGCAGGTGCGTGTCGTTGCCGGCCAGCCGGAGCACCCAGCGCTCCTTCCGAAGCGGCGACGAGACGACGAAGTTGCGGTTCGTGATGCCGCCGCTCAACGGTCGAAGGGTGAGGTCGAGGCCGGCAAGCTCCGGAACGCGCTGCATCGCCGCGACGAGCGAATCGCGCAGCTCGCCTCGAATCTCGTCGCCGATCGCGTCTGTCGTCATCGTCACCCCCGACCGTGAAGGGCGGCGCGCCAGGTGCTCGTCGCGCCGCCCGTAGCGTCCAGCGCTGGAAACCTCAGCCGATCGTCGCCTCGCCGGTCGCGGCATCCGGCGCCGCTTCGATGTCGTGCGCGCGGCCCCGAATCGCGACGAGGTAATAGATCGCCCCGAAGATCAGCAGCACCCCGACCAGCGTCTCGAAGACGGGCCATGCCGGGACACCGGTGATCTCGTTGCCAAACGGCGTGATGAACGTATCGATCATCGGGTTCGTGATCTTCCGGCCGTCGCCCCCGAAGTTGCCGAACAGACCGGGGTCGTTCCAGATCGCGATGTTCAGGAGCATCAGCCCACCGTAGAAGATGGCAAGGAAGCTGACCGGCTTCGCCCACCGTCCGAGGTTGAACCAGGCCGGCTTCTGTGGCCAGCCACGGAAGCGGGCGGCGAGCACGCCGAGGTTCGTCAGGAGGTAACTCAGGTAGATGAGCCCCGTCGCCGCGATGGAGATCGCGAACCCGCCAGCCGGTCCGATGACGAGGATCGGAGTAGCCGCCAGCACACCGACCGCGATCGCCGCGTTGGCCGGCGTCTTGAAGCGCGAGTTGACCCGGCCCCAGACCGCGCCCCCGGGCAGGTGCCGATCGCGGCTCATCGAGAACATCATCCGGGTCGCCGCGCCCTGGATCGCGAGCGTGCAGACGAACACCGAGACGAGGATGACGAACAGGTAGACCTCGCCCACGGTGATGCCAGCGAAGAGCTCCTGGGTGAGTGTCGCGGAGATCGTGTCGGCGATCGGGAAGAACTGGGTCATCGCGGTCGGGACATCCGGGATCGCGAGGATGACCGCGAGCAGGAAGATCGTGCCGACGATGCCGGAGATCACGACCGACCAGATCACGCCACGCGGGGCCTGCCGCCCGGCATCGAGTGTCTCCTCGCCGAACGTCCCGGCCGTGTCGAAGCCGTAGACGACAAACAGCGCCATGAACATGCCGAGCGCGAACGCCGGCAGATACTGGCCACCGGTCGCCGCCTCCGTGCCGGCCGTATCGAACAGGATCGCGGGCGAATTGTGGTTCGCGAAGAACAGCAGGATCAGGGCGAAGACGACCATCCCCAGGATCTCGGTGCCGACGCCGATGTTGTTCAGCAGCGAAAGCAACCGCACGCCATAGGCGTTGATCAGCGTCGTGATGATCAGCGCTCCGAGCGAGATGAACGTGAACATGGTCGTCAGCCCGAGCGGATCGGGCGAGTCGAGGAACGCGGTCTGACCCTCGGCCACCGGCCCGTGGATGCCATCGATGACGTACGCGACGATCACGGCGACCGCGGTGACGGTCACGACCTGCGCCCAGAAGTAGAACCAGCCGGTGAACCAGCCGAGCGTCCGGTTCGACAGGCGCTTCGACCACTGGTAGATCGATCCCGCGACAGGGAAGTGGCTTGCCAGCTCGGCGAAGACGAGGGCGACGATGAGCTGGCCGATGATGACGATCGGCCACGACCAGAAGAACGCCGGACCGGCCTGGCTCAAGCCAACGCCGAAGTTCCCGTAGGTCCCCGTCGAGACGCTGATGAAGCTGAAGGCGATGGCGAAGTTCGACAGGAACCCGAGGGTCCGTCTCAACTCCGGCTTGATGCCTAGGGACTGCAGATGCTCGTCATCGCGTGCAGCCTGGTCCTGGACCGAATCCGCCACGATCTCCTCCTCCTACCGCCACGTCGCGGCACGACGTGAGACTGACCTCTGGAAGATGGAACGCGCTGACGCTCGGGTGCGGCGGGCGTCCCTCCCGGCCGCTCGCCGCGTCGAGGATAGACCCGCGGATTCGCCGTTGCAACGCGCCGTCGCGACCCCGATGCGAGGGCCGCGACGGCTGCGAATGCGCGAGCGCTACGGCTCGAGGCGGTAGAACCGGAACGTGTCGTGCTCGATCGGGACGATCGACACCGACGAGAACCCGGCTTCGGCCGCGAGCTCCCGCATCCGGCTCGGTCGAAGGACGGTTCCGGTGGCGACCGATCCCGCCTCCGCGAGGCTGTTCGGCAGGCAGTACAGCACGCTGTAGCTGTACATCAGCCGCTCGACCTCGTCGCCGGGCGCGCCAAAGGTCTCGGCGACCTTCTCGTCGGCGATCACCAATGCGCCGCCCGGTGCCAGCAGATTCCGGACTGCCGCCAGGACGGGCACCGGGTTCGCCATGTCGTGGACGGCCTCGAGGATGAGCGCAAGGTCGTAGCGGCCGGCCAGACCGGGGTCTCCGGCGTCACGGGCATGGAACGTGACCCGATCGGCAACGTCGAGTGCGTCGCTCGCCAGGCGTTCCCTGGCCGTCTCGATGGAGCCGCGGTCGAGGTCGAGGCCGTCAACGAACGCCTTCGGGTAGGCGCGTGCCAGCGCGATCGTCGACCAGCCCGTTCCGCAGGCGACATCCGCGATTCGTCCGCCATCGGCGAGGAGCCGCTCGTGGAGGTCGCCGTGCGCCGGGAGCCACTCCTGCGCCAGGAGGTGCGTGAACGCGGGTCGGTTGATCCGATCCTGGGCGATGACGACGTCCTGGTGGCGGTCCCAGGGCACGCCGCCGCCGGTTCGATAGGCGTCCACGAGGTCGCCCATCGACTTGCCGCCCGCCACGACCCACTGGGCCATCGGCGCCATGAACGCGAGGCTCGTCTCGTCGACGAGGACCTCGGCGTGGCCGGCGGGAAGTGCGTAGCGGCGCTCGCCCGGCGCCGCGGCCGGATCGTCGACGTCGAGAATCGAGGCGACGGCCTGGTGCTCGAGCCACTCGCGAGCGTAGCGCGGCGTGACGCCGGTCGCGGCGGCGAGGTGCGGCGCGGTGAGCGGGCCACGCTCGGCGAGCGCTCGGTACAAGCCCAGCTGATCGCCGAGATGGATCGCGAGCAAATCGAACGCGCCGAGTGTGGCCTCGAACAGGCGGCCGACGAGTGCGTCGCGCCGCTCGTCGGCGGCAGCGTCGGGTGCAGTGACGGTCATGGGTGCTCTCCTGGGCGCACGGCGTACGTGAGTCGTGGACGAATGGCCGACGGTAACGCACCCGGTTGCTGACGTCGCTGGACGAATGTCGGGAGGCGAGCCGTCAGTCGAGATCGACGAAGGAGCCCGGGTAGTCGACGCGTCCGCGGGGGATCTCTCCGTGGCCTGGCGCCGGTCGAGCCATCCAGGCCCTGTCGATGTCGCCGAGGTGCTCCGGCGGCAGGACGCCGATCGTCCGGCCCTGGACGAAGCCGAACCGTGGGTAGTAGTCGGGGTGGCCTTGGACGATCATGATTGGCTCGGGCCGCTCGTCTGCGAGCGCGAGGGCGGTCTCGGTCAGCCGGGAACCGATCCCGCGGCCCTGGAACGCCGGATCGACGCCGAGCGGGGACAACACGAGGATCGGGGCTGGATCACGGCGCTCCGTCATCAAGGTCAGGGCGCTCACCATGATGTGCCCAACGACGTGGCCGCCGGCTTCGGCGACCAGCGCGAGCTCAGGGATGTAGTTCCGTGATGCGCGGATCGCGGCGATCAGCGGCGGGATCTGCGGATCGCGGAAGGCCGCGAGCTGCATGCGGTCGATCGAGCCGAAGTCGGACGGCGCCTCCGACCGGACCTCAAGGCGGTCGAGGAGCAGGACTCAGCCCCGAGCGGTGGCCGGCGCCTCACGGAGGGCATCCGGCATCGGCGAGAACAACGGTACCGGCTTGATGTAGCGCTCGACCATGCCACGCGAGCCGTTCACCCCGAGCTCGGTGAAGAGGAACGAGATCTTGCGCCGCTGCGCCGCGAGAATCTCGTCCTTCGTCTCGAGGTCCCACAGCTCGCGCTTCAGCGGCCCGATCGCCTTCTTTCGGGTCATGTACACGAACTGCTGGTCGGTCTGGTCCGGCTTGCGCTCGTCTGCCGCGTTCTCGAAGACCCACCGCTCGATCCGCTTGTGGAGCTCCGCCGGGAACGCCGGGTGCTCGAACAGGGCGTTCTGAAAGCCGGTTGCCAGGTGGATCTCGGCGGTCTCGACAGCCGGGAATCGATGGAACAGCTCGTCCGGAAGCGTCGATGCCCCGTGCTGAACCGCCCCCGCCAGGCCGTGCTCGCGAGCCACCTCGCCGAGACGTCGAAGCACCTCGAAGTCCAGCTTGACCTCGGCCATCGATCCGTCCGGGAGCGGCACGCCGCCGTGCGACGTTCCGGTCTGCACACTCACCTTCGAGAGGCCGGCCGCGCCGGGCGCCCGCGCCTTGAGCTCACGGTCATAGCCCGCCAGGTAGGCGCGGAGCTCTTCCTCGGTCGAGTTCTTCTTGCCGACCTCGCCGATCTCGCCGCCGACGCTGATCGTCACCCCGTCCGATTCGAGTGATCGGATCAGTGCGGTGAGCTCCGCAGCGCGGGTGTAGTTGTGGCGCTGCTGCTCGTCGAGCGTCGGCTTCGAGAGGTCGACGAGCGTGGACGAGTCGATGTCGATGTTGCGGTACTCCGCCTCGATTGCGAGGCGGCAGGCGCGGCGGATCTCCTCGGTAACGGCTTCGGGGTCCTCTGCGTACTTCTTCGCGTTGAACTGGTAGTGGTCGCCCTGGATGAAGACGGGCCCCTTCCAGCCGGCGGCGATCGCGCCGGCCAGGACGGACGCCGCGTAGTCGGCCGGACGCTGGTACGTGTACGTTTGCTCGCTCCGGGCGAGCTCGAGGATGACCGCGCCGACGTCGGCGGCGTCCGCGGCTTCGTAGACCGTCCGCGCCATGTCGAACGTCTGGGCCCGGAGGTTGATCGCGGGGACCGTGAAGCCGCTGACCTCGCCGCGGCCCCGAGCCATGTAGAGCTCGTGGATGCTCGCCGTGCGCGCACCGAGCTCGCGGGCTGCCTCGTGGATCAGCCAGCGAGCGGCCTCCATGACCGGACCGTCGGGTTCGGCGAATGCCGCCGTCCAGGCGAGGTCGCGGATGACGTCGCCACGAAACGCCGCGTCGTCGCTGACGGTCAGGCGGTCGGCCTCGATCCGGGCCGATCCCCCAAGGCGGTCGATCAGTTCGGCGACGGTCGCGGCAACGTGGGGCATCGGCGGGAAGTCTCCATCAGCATCAATCGATGCCTCATGGTAGTCCGGCTGGGCCGACCCGGCGCCGGACAGAGCCCCGAGCGCCTCTCAGAACTGTGGCTTCACCACCATCAAGAAGATGATCGCGAGCAGCAGCACGGTGAGCAACATGCCGCCGCGCTGGACCCGCTTCACGAGGCCCGGCAGCTCCGGCGGCGGCCCGGTGGCGCCGGCCGGCGGCGGGCCGGAGGTGATCTCGATGATCCGCTCGACGGTCTTGCGCTGGGAGAAGAACGAGTAGCCGTACGCGATGATGTACAGGACGATCGCGATGCCGAGCCACCAGTAGGCCCGCGACGACAGATCGATGCCCTTCACGAGGATGATCAACGCGCCCGTGATCGGCAGCGTGATCCCGATCGGATAGACGAGCCTGCCGGAGATCGTCTCGGAGACCCGAGTGGCGAAGTTCCCGTGCTGCGGTTCTTTGCCGCCCATCGCGCCGATGATCGGGAACGCAAACGACGGCCCGAACGCGGCGATGGCCCCTAACACATGCAGGAACAGCAGGTACGGGAACAGCCAGGCGAGTGACGTCAGCACCGGTGCGCACCTCCCTCGGCGGGGACTCTACAGATCTGGACGCCCTCGCGCCGGGCCTTTTCGCAGCTTCAGTCGAGGGCGTACTTTCGCTTCCAGCTAGCCGGGATCGGCAGGCCGAGGCCGTAGATGTACCGGATCAGCTGGCCGTGATGCGCGGCCTCGTGCTCGAGGAGATCGAGGACAAGGCCCCACGGCGCGTCGTCCGCGGCGTGCATGCCGTCCAGTGCGCTCCGGACCTTGTCCTCGGAAGCGGCGAGCGCCTCCTGGACCGCGGATGGGTCCGTCGTGTCGTCGAGCGAGCAGCTGAAGCCCGACCACTGCCCCGCTTCGATTGCCCGGCTGTAGCTCTCTCGCGCTCCGACCACGCACCAGAGCTGGGCCCCGATCGTGTTCGACCGCAGGTCGCCGAGGCGTGACGTCAGCGAGCCTTGGCCCATCTCGGCGAGCAGGTCGCGGTACATCCCGAACGACCGCTCCAGCCGTTCGCGAACGGCAGCCTCGAACGCCATTCAGGGGCCGCCGGCTAGCGCGGCTTGCCCTCGCGCAGCGCCGCGACCGACTTCTCGATCCGGCGCTGCCGCGTGTCGGCGGCTTTCGCGCCCTCGATCAACGAGACGTGATAGCCCTTGTTGCTGGGCGACAGCTTGTCGAACGTGGCCTTCGCCGCCGGTTCGGCATCGAGAGCCGCGGCAAAGTCGGCCGGCAGCTCGACGGTCCGCGGCTCCGTGTCCAGGACGAGCTCGACGTCGACGTCGTCGCCGGCGTTCAACCCGGACGCCGCCCGGTGCTGGGCGCTGACGCCGATCATGTACCGCCCGTCGACGGTCGCGACCGTGCTCCGGTAGGTGTAGCCGTTCAACGAAACCTGGACCGGGGGCTTCTTGCTCGTACCGAGGTCCGCCAACGCCGATGGTGGCACCTCGATCCCGGTCGGGCCGGTGGCCTCGCCGAGGATCGTGGTCCGGTAGGCAGTCCGCGGCGCCGCGCTGTCGCTCATGCCACTACCTTTGATCGTCGCGAAACGAAGTCCACCAGCACGTACTCCCCCAGCCGCTCCGGTGTCGCATAGAACGCCCGGCCGCGGTTCATCCGGGTGACGAGCGCGACGAACTCCGCCAGCGCCCGCGATCGCTCGAGCATGAACGTGTTGATCGTGATCCCCTCTCGCGTGCAGCGCTGGACCTCGCGCAGCGTCTCCTGGATCGTCCGCCTCGTCGGCGGGTAGCTGAACTCGACCTGGCCCCCCTCGAAATGGGCCGTCGGCTCGCCGTCCGTGATGACCACGATCTGGCGCGCGCCGCCGTGGTGTCTCGCGAGGAACCGGCGGGCGAGCATCAGGCCGTGCTGGAGATTCGTGCCGTACTCGTAGCCGTGCCAGGTCAGCTCCGCGAGTGCCTCGGGCCGCAGCTCGCGGGCGTAGTACGCGAAGCCGATGACCGCGAGGTCGTCGTGCGGGTACTGCGTCCGGATGAGCGTGTCGAGCGCGACCGCGACCTTCTTCGCGGCGACGAAACAACCTCGCAGCAGCATCGAACGGCTCATGTCGACGAGCAGCACGGTCGACGTCCGCGTGAGCTGCTCGGTTCGGTAGACCTGGAAGTCGTCCGGGCTGAGCCTGACCGGGTCCGTGCCACGGACGGCCGGGGCGTTCTCCGGGCGGCGGATCGCATTCTCGATCGTGCCCCGGATGTCGAGGTGGAGCGGGTCACCGAACTCGAACGGCTTCGCGGTTTCTTCGCGCTCGCCGCCCCGCCCGCCGCGGTCGATCCGATGGCCGCCGAATGCGTCGCGCGAGAGTCTCGCAAAGAGGTCGTCGAGCACCTTCTGGCCGATCCGGCGGCTGCCGCGTGGCGTGAGCTCGAGCCGGTCGCCGCGGCGGCTGAGGTAACCCGCCTCCTCGAGGCGCCGCGCAAGATCGTCGAGGGCGTCGAGGTCCTTCGCGGCGTCGTCGCCGACGAGGTCCGCGAGCGATTCGCGATCGATCGAGGCGAGGTCGCCGGGCGACTCGATTCCAGCAAGCGCGTCCTCGAGCGCATCCATCTGCTGGAGCCGCCCGATCTGCTCCAGCGCCGGCTCCAGTCCGAGCGCCTGCTCGCCGCTCAGCTCGTAGCCTTCACCGAGCCCGTCCGGCATCAGCTGGTCCATGTTCGCGGCGAGGCGGGCGAGGTCCCAGCGGAGGCGGTCGTCGCGGAGCAGGGCATCCATCATCGATTGCAGCTCGGCTCGCTGCTGGGGCGTCATCGACCGGAGCAGCGAGGCCATCGCGGCCATCCGCTCCGTGAGCTGCTGAACGATGTCGTCGAGCGTTCGGGCGCCCGGGAAGAAGCCGCCGTGCTTCGAGAGGAAGTCGTCCACGTCCTCCTGACTGGGCTCGCGGCCGTCGAGGCGCTCCTCGAGCAGCGAGTTGAGGTCGCGGACCATCTCGCGGTTGGCCTGGAGCTCCTCCGGCGTCGTGCCCTGGATGGCCTGGGACAGCCCGTCGACGAACCGGTCGAGCGTCTGCCGCCGGAGCCGCTCGGTCAACTCCTGGAACCGCTCCCGCGCCGCCGGCTCCATGAAGTCGTACTGCTCGAGCGACTGGATCCGCCGCCCGATGTCCCGCGGCAGCGACTCGAGCTGATCCAGCCGCCGCGCGGCCGCGTCCCGAAGCATCGAACGCAGCGCCTGATCGGCCGCTGAGCCCTCGTCCGGCGGAGCCGCCGCCTCGTCGAGACGTCGTTCGATCCCGGCTCGCTCCTCGGCGACGATCTCCTCGAGCTCAGCCCGAACGTCGGCGAGGACGTCGGAAACGTTGTACCGCTCCTGGAGCGCCTCGCGCTGGCGACGGAGCCGCTCGCGGAGCTCGGACAGGCCCGGGAGATCCGGACGCGTGGGGTCGTGGCCGCGCCAGCCCCGCTCCATCAGGCGACGGAGCGCCTCACCCAGGTCGCCCTCGGCCATGACGTCGTCGGCGACCGCATCGAGGATCTCGTCGGCGTCGAGGGCGGGGATCGACTGCGTCCCGTCCCAGCGGGCGTAGCGAGCGGCGCGGGCCAGCAGCTGATCGCGACCGACGATCCCCGCAGACGCCGCTCCAAGATGCCGAGGGTCCGGGGAGTAGGAGCTCATCCCGCCACGGATGCGGGCGCGGGAGGCATCACGGCGATTTCGTCGAGCATCGCTGCGAGCCGATCCGGCGCGATGACCTGGGCATCGTGGCCTACGCGCAGCTCTCGGACGTCCCAGCCGTCCTCGCGGGCCCGCTGCTCGAACTGGTCGAAGATCCACGTCCCGTCGATGCCGTCCGGACGGTGCGAAACATACGTCCGAGGAACGTTTCCGCCGCCGCCGCGAGGCTGAAACGGTTGCTCGAGGGTCTGAAGGGGATGCGGGCCGATGTGCCGGAGGTACCACGCCTGGAGCTCGGCCGGCATCCCGTCAACGATCTGCTCGTCCGTCAACGGGAGCGGCGCCTGCCAGCCGTCGCCACGCTCTTCCGCGCCCTGCCGCACGAGGCCGGCGAACCGTGGTCCCGAGAGCTCGTTGACCGTCTCGCCTGCGCGCGGCACGAACGCGTCGAGGTAGACGACCCGCGCGATGCGCTCCGGCACGCGGTCAACGACGCCGGTGATCACGGCGCCACCGTAGCTCTGACCTGCCAGGATGACTGACGTGAGCTCTTCGGTCTCGAGGACCGCAACGACGTCCTGGATATGGGTGTCGAGGTCGGTCTCGGGCCGTCCGAGATGGCGTCGCTCGCCGAGACCCGTCAGCGTCGGCCGGTAGACCTCGTGGCCGCGTTCGGCGAGGAAGTTCGCGACGAACCGCCACTCCCAACCGCCGCCCCAGCCGCCATGCACGAGAACGAATGTCGCCATGCAGGTCCTCCGACGGTCAACGACGGTAGATGATCGCGGGGCCCGAGCGGTCCTTGTTGATTCGCCGTGACAGGTGCAGCCCCTCGAGCAGGAACTCTACGGCTGACGCGACGACCGCCGGCTCCTCCGCCCCGTCCGTGACATCGAACGCCCCGAGTCGCCGTACCGCCTCGTGCATCCCCGGGATCTCGCGCATCCAGCCGACGTACTCGCGGGACGACACTCGGTCACCGGTTTCGACGACGAGCCCGTCCTCGAACGCCAGAACCACGTCGTCGAGATCGTCGAGGTCGACCCGCCGGCCGAACACCGCGTAGAGGGACTTCGTGATCAGCCGCTCGACGACCCGCTCCTCCGGCGCCTCGTCGCCGACCGACTCGAGCTCGATCTTGCCGACGGTCGACGCAATGACGGCGCCGAGATCCGAGACGCGCGGCGCGGCGACCGTCTCGCCCAGGCGAACGGCGCGGCGGAGCGCGGCGGCCTCCAGCACTTCGGCGTTCGCGACCGTGACTCGGACGCTGACGCCGGATCGCTGACTGATCTCCGGCGAGCGGCGGGCGAGGTGCGTCAGCTCGGCGAGCAGCTCGTCCATGAACGCGGGCGTCGCGACTGCCGGGTCGCCGTCGCGCGGCTCGAAGCGCTGCTTCTCCTGGCGGACGATCGCCAGCTCGTCGTCGAGCGTTCGCGGGTAGTGGGTTCGGACCTGCGTCCCGAGGCGGTCCTTGAGCGGCGTGATGATCCGGCCGCGGCTCGTGTAGTCCTCAGGGTTGGCGCTGGCCACGACGAACAGATCGAGCGGCAGGCGGACCATGAAGCCGCGGATCTGGACGTCGCGCTCTTCGAGGATGTTGAGCAGTCCGACCTGGATCCTCTCGGCGAGGTCGGGCAGCTCGTTGATGGCGACGATGCCGCGGTTCGCGCGCGGCACGAGCCCGAAGTGGAGCGTGAGCTCGTCCGACAGGTAGCGGCCCTCGGCGACGCGGATCGGGTCGACCTCGCCGATGAGGTCGGCGATCGTGATGTCGGGCGTCGCCAGCTTCTCCGCGTATCGCCGGTCGCGGGGCAGCCAGTCGATCGGCGTGTCGTCGCCGTGCTCGTCGACGGC
>DASUFO010000085.1:0-7651 GCA_036274475.1 Candidatus Limnocylindrales bacterium | reverse complement strand
GGTGGTCGTAGTAGTCGGTGATCGGCCGCCGGATCACCGTGCCGCACCAGGTGCACTCGTCGCCCGAGCAGAAGCAGGCCGAGACCTGGCCCTTCGGCGTGGTGCCGCGGGCCTCGCCGCACGCATCGCAGACGTGCAAACCACGGGGAAGCGCTCGCATCGTCGAGATCTCCATCGCTCCTGGCGGGAGCACCGGTGCCGTGTCGGTCCGGTTGCTGTGGCGTCGTCGGGCCAGGTCCCTCGGCCACTCTTGATGGGTCCGGCGATGGTACAGCGGATCTCAGGCGAGGGGTCAGCCTGTGGGCGAGTACGGCGGGGCCAGCGACGCGAACATCGGGAAGTGCCGGACGTTGAGCGTCGCGATCGGGAGGCCCATCTCGAGCGCGGTCGCGGCGATCACGAGGTCGGCCGTCGCGATCCCCCGGTGGCTGCGTCGATACCGTCGACCGAGTTCGCCGGCTCGTCGGGCGATCGCCTCGTCGAGCGGAGCCCAGCGGAGGGTTGCGAGGAGCTGCTCCGTCGCCCGCCGCTCGCCGCTCCGGACCCCGCGCAGCACCTCGACCCGGGTGATCTCCGAGCAGGTGGGCGGCTCAGCGAGGGTCCTCGCGTAGGCGATCGCGGCGGGGTCGCCGCGGAGGATTTCGACCACGACCGACGTGTCGAGCAGGACGCTCACGAGCCGCGGGGCTGCGAGCGTCGCGCGTCGAGCTCCGCATCGCGCTCCAGGTCGGCCGCCCGGATCTCCTCGACGTAGGCGTCGCCTCGCGGAAGGTGGATCGGCGCCGACGCGACGGCGTCGAGGGCCGCCCGAAAGCCGGCGAGCTCGTCGGCCGTGTCGGGGGTCGCGAGGTACGCCTCGACCGCTTCTCGGATCAGCGTCGACTTCGTGACGCCGGCCGCACGGGCCCGACGCCGGAGGCGGCCGTCCTGGTCCTCGTTGAGATAGATCTGAGTCCGCCGCATGATGTACGAACTGTACATCACCGCGTCGGCGCTCGGAGTGATGGAGACCGGTGGACGAGGCGGTCGCGAACCAGTTCGCGGCCCGGGCCCGCCAGGAGGCCGTCCGGCGCAACCGCGTCGGCGACTACCAGGGTGCGCAGCAGGTCCTCGCGGCGACCGGCCGCCGGGTCCGCCGTACCGGCCGGTGAGGCAATCCTCGGAGGCAGTTGAATTGCTGTTCACGAGAAGCGTGCGCGGCGCAGGGACGTCTCCTCAGTGATTTGGATGGAACGCGTCGGCTAGCCTTCAACGGACGCTAGGTATGGTGACCGAATGCGTTGTTGACATTCGAGAGCCTCGCGGCACGGTGTGAGGTGTTGAGTACCCACATCGACCGGAGGCTCTCGTGGCACATCGTAGTGCGCGTCTCAGCGTCTTCAGCCGGCAGCTCCTCGTAAAGCGGGTATTGGTCGACGGCTGGTCGGCGGCGACCGTCGCCGAGCAGCTCGGGATCAGCCGGGCCACGGCCTACAAGTGGGTCCGCCGCTATCCGGCCGAGGGCCTGCCCGGGCTCGAGGATCGCAGCTCGATCCTCAGGGAGGAGGTAGGCCAGGAGCTTCAGCGGTGGGACGACGGCCGTCTTTCCTTCGTCCACAAAGGCATCGAGGCGGTCGTCAGCGTTGAGGCGTGGGAGACCCACACCATCGTTTCGGCCGGGGCCGAAGTGGCACCAAGCGTTCCATCGTCGCCGGAGCTGTTCGAGTACATCGCGAGCGAGGCGTCTACGCATATCTTCGGCCATCTCGTTGCAGTGCCCATCGACGATAAGAACGCGAATGCCGGCGTCAGATTGATCTTCAGCCATCGACTGCTTGGCGACTTTCTGGATCCCGACGAACTCGTCACCGTCGCGGCGGTCGTAGCACTCGCCGCAGCCGAGATTCGGACGGAAATTGACGAACGATTCGTTGTCAATGAGTCCAAGGATGCCCCCCGCCAGAATTAGCCCGGTCAGGGCGGCATCGACAGAACGCGCGAACTACCCTTCTCCGTCGTCACGCGAGCCGGAACAGGAAAATGCAACCGATCGATTGGCTTCAGGCGTGACGCCACGCTGACGGCCCCCTCGTACCTTCGACTCCGCCCGGGGTGTCGCCGTCGCGGCACGCCGCCTGGCCCGCGACGGAGCCAACCGTGCCGAAGACCAACGTCCCCGATCAGGTCCGCATTACCGGCCGGACGTTCGACACGAACGCATTGCCCGACCCCTTCGATGCCCAGGACCTCGTCTACCGCCCCAAGCTCCAGCCCCTCGACGATTTCCTCGATCGGCGGGCGGGGCAGGTCGTCCTCGACCAGATCGGCCAGTCCTGCACGGGCCACGCCGTCGCCGCCCTGATCAACACGGTCAACTCGACGGACAAGCCCGGCAAGACGCCGGCGCACGGTCCGCCGCGCAAGTCGCTTCGGCCGCCGGTCAGCCCCTACATGCTGTACTGGGTCGCCCGGAAGTACGACGAGTTCCCCGGCACCGAAGACCTCGGCTCGTCGCTGCGTGGCGCACTCAAGGGCTGGTACTACCACGGCGTCTGCGCGGCCGACGACTGGGGAGCAGACGTCGAGGAACGGGACCTGTTCGAGCCCGACTTCGTCGCCAAGTGCCTCAAGACGCCGCTCGGCGCGTACTACCGCGTCAACGCCCGGCGGATCGACGACATGCAGTCGGCGCTGACGGAGCTGAACGCGATCGTCGTGTCGGCGGCGATCCACGATGGATGGATCGAACCGAAGAAGGAGACGAAGCAGCGGCGGACGAACTGGGTCATCCGCGAGGGGTCGGCCCCGCTGGGCGGGCATGCGTTCCTGCTTGCCGGCTACAACGACATCGGCTTCCTGATCCAGAACTCGTGGGGCGAATCATGGGGTCGCAACGGCTACGCGACGCTGCCGTACGACGACTGGCTCGACAACGCCTACGACGCCTGGGTCGCCCGGCCCGGCGTCCCGCAGACAGGGGTTCATCAGCGGCGGCGGGTCGTCGTCCCCACGGGCGCCACGATCGCGACCGGCACGGGGCCCGACCTCGCCCGGCTCCAGTCGTACGTGATCAACGTGGCGGCAGGCGGCCAGATGTCGCCGAAGGGCAGGGTCAGCAGCAGCCCCGATCAGATCAAGGCGCTCGCCACGACGATGGAAAAGGACATCGAGACGTGGGCGAACGACCCGGCGAAGTACAAGCGGCGGCTCGTCCTGTACGCGCACGGCGGGCTGGTCGGCGAGGACGGTGGGGTCGAGATCGCCAACCGGATGGTCGACTGGTGGCGGGCCAACCACATCTACCCGATCCACGTTGTCTGGGAGAGCGATGCGGTCACCACGATCTTGTCCTTCCTCGAGGACGTCCAGAAGTCGTTGCCGTTTGGTGGCATCCGCGATGGGATCTACGAGGCGGTCGACCGGCTCATCGAGGGGGCCGGCCGGAACATCCAGCGGCTCTGGGAGGAGATGAAGGAGAACGCCCGCATGGCCTCCTCGCCGCGGGTGCCGAACACGCCGGACGCCAAGACGCCGGGCGTCACGCTGTTCGTCGATCACCTCAAGAAGTACGTGAAGGATCACGGGGATCTGGAGATCCACCTCGTCGGGCACAGCGCCGGCTCCGTGCTGCTCGCGGGCGTCCTCGGTCGGCTGATCGCCGAGGGGATCACGGTGGACTCGCTCCAGCTCATGGGCGGCGCGATCAGCGTGTCGGAGTTCGAGCGCGACGTTCTCCCTCACCTGGCGATCGTCTCGAACACCCGCCCCCGGCTGAAGCGCTTCACGGCGTTCGACCTGGACGACAAGAAGGAGCTGGACGACGCCTGCCCAAGCCTGCAGTTCCCCGTCTACCACAAGTCACTGCTCTACTTCGTCGCCCGGGCCCTGGAGCCGTCGCGGAACCAGTTCGAGAAGCCGATGGTCGGGCTCCACAAGTCCGTGACCGGGCCGCTGCCCTCGGATCAGTCGAAGCGGCTGCTGGACCTGATCGGCGGCGACAAGAACCTGATCAAGACGCCGACGGAGGACTCCGCGCCACTCGATTCCCGCTCGAAGGCGACAGGCCACGGCGAGTTCGACAACGACGAGCAGACGATGACGTCCGTGCTCCTTCGGATCCTTCGGAAGACGTCACTCCAGGGTGTTCACCCGTATCCGAAGGGCGGCATGCCAACGGAGGCTGCTCGCTAGCCGAGCCAGTCGGAGCAGCCACTGCACAATCCGTGTAGATCCGTGTAGCATCGCGGCATGGCGAAGGAATCGAACCGAGTCAACATCGTGTTGGGCGATGAGCATGCCCTCAAGCTCCGGCGACTCGCCGAACGGACACACACCAATCCGGGCACGATCGCGCGATCGCTCCTGTCGACGGCTCTCGACGAGACCGATCCGGCTCCCGAAAGCATCGCCGCGCTCCTCGACCGGATTCCTGGCGCGTTCGAAAGCGCGCAGGCCGGCCTGACGGAGGCTCGATCCGGGAAGGGGATCCCGCTCGAGGATCTCTGACCGTGGCGACGGTTCGGATCACGCCGACGGCTGTCGACGCCCTCGATCGGCTGATCCGGACGCGGAGCCTGCCGTACAACACCCGCGAGCGTGTCGTCGGCTCTCTGTCAGCGTTGTCCTCGTTCCCGCTGATCGGGCAGGCGCTTCACGGGCGGTGGGATGGCTTCCGATTCGTGCTCGGCCCGTGGCGCTGGATGATCGTGCTCTACGTCTACGACGAGCCGACCGACACGGTCTACGTGGTCACGATCCAGGACAGCCGCGCGGCTGACGCGGCCACGTCGGGCTAGTTCGCGGGCGCCCGCACGATTGTCGAGCGGCGCAGACTCCGCGTATGACCGAGCGCTTCGTCACCCGCGGCTTCGTCGGCCGGCGGGGAGCTACCAGCCCACAGGGCGACGTCGCCTCGCGGATCCCGCCCGGGCAGTACCTCACGACCGACTTCCCTGTCCTCTCGGCCGGGCCGACCCCGCACACGCCGCTCGACCGCTGGTCCTTCTACATCGAGGGCCTCGTCGGCGAGCCGGTGACGTGGACCTGGGACGAATTCACGGCTCTCGAAGCCCGTGACTGGACCGTCGACATCAGCTGCGTCACGAAGTGGACCCACCTGGATATGCGCTGGCGCGGCGTGAGCCTGGACACGCTGCTGGAAAACGTCGAGCTCGAGCCGACCGCGGCCTTCGTCATCGCCCACTGCGACGGCGGCTATACGACGAACCTGCCGATCGGCGACGTCCTCAATGGCCAGGCGTTCGTCGCCTGGGAGTACGACGGCGCGCCGCTCGCGCCCGAGCACGGCGGCCCGGCCCGGCTCGTCGTCCCCGGCCGCTACTTCTGGAAGAGCGCGAAGTGGATCCGCGGCATCCGCCTGATCGACCGCGACGTGCCCGGCTTCTGGGAGTCGCTGGGCTACCACAACCGCGGCGACCAGTGGCTCGAAGAGCGCTACAGCGGCGACTGATACGGCTTGACGTCGTGGATCTGATCGTCGACCATCATTCCTACCATGACCAGTCGAGTAGGAGAGCGCGGCCAGATCACGATCGAGAAGGCCATCCGCGAGGAGCTTGGCATCTACGCCGGCGACGAGACGGTGCAGCGGGTCGAGGATGGTCGGATCGTGATCGAGGTCGTGCCGGGTCGACATCGGCGATCGTTGGCCGGATCTCTGAAGCACAAGGTCGGCCGAACCCCACCGGACGAGACCTGGGAGGTGCTGCGCGAGGCCGCACAGCGGACGCCGGACCCCGATCGACCGGCATGATCGGCCTCGACACGTCGGTCGTCGTCCGCTATCTCGTCGGAACGCCGGGGGCCCAGGCTCGGAAGGCGGCCCGCCTCATCGATGACCCGGAGACCCAGGTCGCGGTCTCGCCGGTCGCGCTCGCCGAGTGCGCTCACGTGCTGCGAACCCAGTACGACGTCGCGCAACGGGACATCGTCGAGAGTCTGATCTCGTTCGTTCAGCGTGAGAACGTGACGGTTCTCGGGCTGCGAGCGGACGTTCTGGTCGGGATGCTGGTCCGGGCCCGCGACCTCCCCGGCAGGCCGATCGCCGACGCGATGATCGTCGCGGCCGCCGTTGCCGCTGACGCCCTGCCGCTCGCGACGTTCGATCGCGGTCAGTCGCGCTACGGGATCGCGACGCTGGAACCGTGAGCCTCGCCGCTCCACCGGCCCGCCGCCCCTCCCCGATCGCCTGGCAGATCGCGACGGTCACCGCGATCCGCGCCGAGACGCCGCGGGTCAAGTCGCTGACGTTGGCCGCGCCGTCCTGGCCGGGGCATCGCGCGGGTCAGCACGTCGACCTGCGGCTGACCGCCGAGGATGGCTACAGCGTCGAGCGGAGCTACTCGATCGGGTCGGAGCCGGAGCGTACGGACTCGTTCGACATCACCGTCGAGGAGATCTCCGACGGCGAGGTGTCGCCGTTCCTGGACGAGGAGGTGATCGTCGGCGACCGGATCGAGGTCCGCGGGCCGATCGGCGGGTACTTCGTCTGGGAGGCTTCAGGTGCCCCGGCCGCCGAGCCGCTGTTCCTCGTCGCGGGCGGCTCCGGCGTCGTGCCGTTGATGGCGATGCTCCGGCATCGCGCACGCGCGGGCGCGCGCAACCCGACGCGGCTGCTCTACTCGTCGCGCCACCTCGAGGAGGTCATCTACCGATCGGAGCTGGACGCGCTGGCCGCGGCCGACGACGGGCTCGAGGTGGTCCACACGCTTACGCGGTCGCGGCCGGAAGGATGGACGGGCTACAACCGACGGATCGACGACCGGATGATCGCGGACGCGCTCGCGCCCCTGGGTGCCGGGGCACGGTGCTTTATCTGCGGCCCGACGGCGCTCGTCGAGGTGGCCGCCAATTCCCTGGTCCGGCTGGGGCTGCCGCCCGACCGGGTCCGGACCGAGCGGTTCGGGCCTTCGGGGACATGAACGAGGAGGCGAGGCCGATGGCGACCGATGGCGACGCCGACTTCGACGACGCCGTTCTCGACGGCAACGCGGTTGCCGGCGTGCTCGCGTCGACGTTCGGCTGGGACATGACGGCGATGCCGAGCCAGTGCGCTCACTGCCATAACGTGAACATCACCGCGGAGCTCCGGGCCTATACGCGCGCGCCGGGGATCGTGCTCCGCTGCCCGACGTGTTCCGGCGTCGTGATGCGCATTGTCGAGACGCCAACGTCGACGCTGATCGACACGAGCGGCATCGCCTGGCTCCGCTTCGAGCGCCGCTGAACCGAGGAGGCGTCAGCCGCTGTCCGGTGGCCCGAGGAAGCACCCGGTCAGATCCCAATCCCTCAGGCCGATCGCAACCGACGAAGCAGTTGCATCCATCGTCGCATCCAGACGAATGAGTCGCCCAAACGGTTCTTGACAATCTGGACGTCGCCGATATGGCGCGGGCGTAGGCTGGGATCAGCAACCAGATGACCACGACCCCCAAACCCGACCGCCTCGTCCTCGCCGCATTCGTCGTCTTCGTGCTGTTCGCCGGCACGAACGCGATCGGCGTCCGGGTGATCGTCCGCGAGTTGGGGCCGTTCTGGTCGGCCGCGAGCCGGTTCGCGATTGCCGGGCTGATCCTCGTCGGCTGGATGCTCCTGAGCCGGCGCCCCGTTCCGCGCGGCCGAAGGCTCGTCGGGTCGGCGCTGTTCGGGATGC
>DASUFO010000084.1:0-58401 GCA_036274475.1 Candidatus Limnocylindrales bacterium | reverse complement strand
TGGTGCTCGTCGGGTCGCACGCGTCGGCGCTCTGGACGTTGCGCGCCGGGCAGTAAGCGGTCATCCCGCCTGCCGCGTCGTAGGCGAACGTGCTCTTGACGTCGTCGCTGCCGGTCGCCCCCGACGCGGACCCGTCGACGTGGTTCAGCCACGTTGCCGTCGTCCGGCCGAGGCGGTCGAACCCAGACCTCGTTCGGGTTCCGGTCGGATCCCACGTGTCGGACGCTCGGCCGAGGTGGTCGTAGGCGCTCTTCGTGACCAGATTGGCGTCGGTTGTTGCGATCCGGCCCGCGTCGTAGTGGCTGGTCGCGTCGGCCGAGGTCAGGACGGTGGCATAGACCGCGACCTCGTCGAGATCACCGCCGAAGTAGCCACGCGGCGCTCTCGCGGCCGAGGCTGAAGGCGTTGCCGGGGACCCCGGAACCGTCGTCGCGTTCGAGACCGAGTAGGCGACCTTGTCGACGTAGACCGTCGTCGTCCCGCCGCTCCGGACGAGGACGACGTGATGCCACTCGCCGTCGGTGACGAGCTTGGCGCTCGTCAGGGTCGTGGTGACGTCGGCCGCCTCGTAGATGCCGGCGGCCATGCCGCCGGTCGTGATGCCGATCCCCCAGCCGTTGCTCGGTGATGTCTCGCCCCGGCCCGCCAGAGGTGACCAGAGCCGCAAAGAGGGCCGGCTCATGGCTGGCGTGGGGCACGATCAACGCATAGTGTGCGGCGGCATCGGCGGGGTCAGAGGTGTCGGCTCAGCCGTTCGGGCGTTGGCGCCAGATCTCGACCATCGCGTTGTCGAGCGGGCCGCCGAGCTGGACCTGCGGCTTGCGGACGCGAACGCCGACTTCCTGCACCGGGAACGCGGCGAGGATCTCGTGGCTGATCGCCTCGGCGATCGCCTCGAGCAGGCGGAACGTCGTCGATTCGACGACCTGTTTCGCGATCTCGTAGACGCGGCCGTAGTCGACGGTCTTCTCGAGGTCGTCGTCGATGCCGGCGGGCTGGAGGTTCATCACCAGCTCGATGTCGACCTCGAACGGCTGCGGGTTGACCAGCTCCCAGTCGTAGTAGCCGTGACGGCCCTCGAACTGCATGTTGCGGAGGACGATGCGGTCGCTCAGCTTCCTGCTCCTTCGGCGGTCGTTCGATTGTCGCCGCGGACGATCGCATCGGCCATCCGGGCCGCCCGAACGTTCTCGCGGACATCGTGCACGCGGACGATGTCGACCCCGGCCGCCGCGGCGAGCGCGGTCGTCGTGAGCGTAGCCTCGACGCGCTGATCGGCAGGAAGATCGAGGACCTTGCCCAGCGTCGACTTGCGGCTCGTGCCCAACAGGACCGGCCGGCCGAGCAGGCGGATCGCGTCGAGGTGGCGCATCAACTCCAGGTTGTGCTCGGGCGTCTTGCCGAACCCGAATCCCGGGTCGACGACGATCGAGTCCCAGAGGACGCCGGCACGCAGCGCCCGGTCGACCGCCGCCTGGAGGTCGGCGAGGATCTCGGCGATGAGGTTCGTGTAGCGCGCTTCGGCGCGGTTGTGCATGAGCATGATCGGAATGCCGTGGGCGGCAGCCAGGACACTGAGAGCATCGTCCTCGGCGACGCCCCAGACGTCGTTGACGAGATGCGCCCCGGCGTTCAGCGCCGCCTCGGCGACGGCGGGCTTCGTCGTATCGACGCTGATCGGCATCGCGGGCAGCGCGTCCCGGATCGCCTTGATGACGGGCACGACCCGCCTGATCTCGTCTTCGACCCCGACGATCTCGTGGCCGGGTCGGGTCGATTCGCCGCCGACGTCGAGGATGTCCGCGCCCTCACTCGCCATCGCGCGGGCCTGGGCGAGCGCCGCCGCGACCGGATCGTCCGAGGCGAGCAGGCCGTCCCCGGAGAACGAATCCGGCGTGACGTTGAGGATCCCCATCACGTACGTCCGCTCACCCCAGACGAATGTCGAGGGACCGATGTCGAGCGGTTGTGGTGGGCCAGGCATGCCACTCGCCGCGCCCTCCGGAAGCCCGAACGACGGCGTCGCGCTCGCCCCGGACTCGCCGGTCGCTGCCTGGACCCCAGCCTCGGCGGGGATCTCGCGGTCGCCGCTCATGGCGCTGCCCCCGGTTCCGGGTCGCGGAGCAGCGGATCGTCGATGAGTCGAGCCCGCGCGAAGCCGACGAGGTAGAGCGATCCCGCGACCACGACCGGCCCGTGCGCGGCGGCGATCGCGCGATCGAGGGCGGCGGCCGGGTCGGCTTGCGCGGACACCGTCCAGGCCGGTTCCGTCACCGCTGTCCACCGCTTCGCGAGCTCGTCGGCTGCGAGCGCTCGCGGGACGTCAAGCTGCGTCGCGACCACGCGCGCGCCCCTCAGCGCCTCCGACGCCGCGAGGGCGGCGACGACGCCATCGACGTCCTTGTCCGCCATCGACGCCGTCACCACCGTGACGCGACCCGAAGCGAGGAACGGCTGCAGATCGTCGAGCGCCGTCGCGAGCGCCGCGGCGCCTGCCGGATTGTGAGCACCATCCAGGAGCACATCGACGCCGCCGATCGACAACAGCTCGAGACGGCCGGGCCACCGGGCGTTCGCGTAGCCGGTGCGCCGAGCGGCCTCCGGGACGTTCGCGATCTTCGCCTCGGCCAGCGCATCGAGGACAGCATGCGCAACGGCCGCGTTCGCCGCCTGATGTCGGCCGCGCAGCCCGACCTGCGTCCGACCGAGGCGCGGCAGCTCCACCTCGATCCCGTCCCGCGACATCCCGACGATCGCTGCCGGCTCGACGACCGTCAGCGGCGCCCCGACGCGAGCCGCCCGTCGCCGGATGATCGCCAGTGCATCGCCGGTCGCGCCCGTCACGGCGAGATCGCCGCGCTCGATGATCGCGGCCTTCTCCCGGGCGATGTGCTTGATCGTCGGCCCGAGGCGGTCCATGTGGTCGAGATCGACGTTCGTGATCGCGGCCACACCGCCGTCCCAGGCGTGCGTCGCGTCGAGCCGCCCGCCCAGGCCCACCTCGACAACGGCGAGGTCGACCCGCTCCTCCGCGAACCAGGTGAAGACCATCGCGGTCAGCAGCTCGAACTCGGTCGGCGGCCCCAGCCGCTTGGGCACCCGGTCCGCGGCCGCGAGCGCCGCCGACGTCAGCCGCGCAAACGCCGCCGGGTCGACGGGAATGCCCCCGATCTGCATCCGCTCGCGATACGTGACCAGATGCGGCTTCGGCGTCTCGCCGGCTCGCAGGCCGCCTTCCCGGAGCGCCGACGCGACCAGCGCGAGGACGCTCCCCTTCCCGTTCGTGCCGGCCACCAGCGCTCCCCGGATTCCAAGCTGCGGATCGCCCAGCTCGCGGAGCAGCGCCCGAACCCGCCCCAGTCCCAGGTGGATCCCGAACCGGCCGCGGTCGGTCAGCGCCCGGAGCGCGGCGTGGTAGTCGGAGGCGGTCGTCACTCGCGGGTCAGGTCGTCCTCGTAGAAGACGCACTGGTTGAAGCGTGGCGTGAGGCAGACGTCGTTGACGTAGCCCTGCTCGAGGTGGACGCCGCCCCGAAGCTGACACCGCGAAACGTTGGCGTCCTGCCGAATCAGCGCCTTGAGCAGGTGTGGTGCCTGGATCGGGATCGCGCCGCGGCTGCCCGTCATGTAGAAGTGCGGGCACACGTTCCGGCGAAGGTTTGGCAGGCCGAAGCCGGCCCGCGCGACGGGCAGCGGCGGCAGTCCCGTGGCTGTCTGGGAGCGTGCGGCCATCGGCGACGGCTGGACACGCGCGATCGGTCCGACTCCGAACGCCGGTCGGCCGACGGCCCCTGCCGGGCGCTCGCGCTTTGGGTCTCGTGCCTGCATCCATCCCTCGGAAATCGCGCGCGCACGGGCATCCCCCGGACGCGCGCCGACCGCGCAAGACTACAACGCTCCGCACCGCGCCACATGTCCGCCCGCTTGAGAGCGCCGCTCTTCAGCTACGAGCAAAGCGAGAGACCGCGTTCGTCGCGGATGGCCGAGGCTGGCAAGGCGGGCCCGAGCACCGAACGCGACCGAGCGCACACGTCCGTGAGCGCGGAACGGAGGGCCCAACGCAGTCCAGCGCCGTCCGGGTGCGACAGCCATGCAACAATCGCCTCGTGACAACACGGCACGGGCGGCCGTCTCAGGTCCGCCCCCGCCCGCCATCGACCGGCCGCCCGGCACCTGCAAGGGTCAAATCCCGGGGACCGTCACCGGGTCGATTGGCGGCCCATCGCCGGGTCGAGAACACCCGCCGGCTCGCACTCCCATTCCGACTCCTGTTCGTCGCCGCCGTCGTCGGCCTGGGTGCCGGCGTCCTGTTCGTGGCCAGCGGCGGCATCGGTCGCGTCGCGGACGCGCTCGGGTCGACGGTCACCGGCTTCGTCGACGACATCACGGCGACGCCGGTGCCCTCCGAGGTGCCACCCGAGCTGGCCGAGGCGCCATCGATCGAGAAGCCCGATGAGCCGTACACGAACCAGCCGACGGTCGACCTCGTGGGCACGATCCCCGAGGACGCGGCGGGCGTCGCCGCGAACCGCATCCGGCTCTATGTTGCGATCGGCGACGGCGAACCCGGGATCGTCACCGAGATTCCCGTCGGTCGGACGACCAGGTTCATCATCCCGGGCGTGTCGCTCTCGGAGGGCACGAATTCGTTCAGTGCCACGATCGTCTCGAGCGCGGGCGAGTCCGACCCATCGCCGGTCGTTGCGTACGTCCTCGACACCGCGATTCCGCGAATCGTCCTCAGCAAGCCCGCGAACGGCTCCGTCGTCAACGCAAAGTCCGCCACGATCGAGGGCGAGACGCAGGCCCGGAGCGAGATCAGCATCTGGAACGCGACGACGAACGAGACCGTCACGGGCGCCGCCGACGAGAACGGCAAGTTCTCGATCTCGATCCCGATCGTCGCCGGCCAGAACGACATCGGCATCCAGGCGATCGACCCGGCCGGCAACGCGAACCACGACGTCATCGCGGTATCGAAGGGCTCCGGGAAGCTCGCGGCCCAGTTGGCGGCGTCGGCGTACTCGATCGACATCGACAAGCTGCCCGAGCGAATCGAGCTGAACGTCACGGTCACCGACCCCGACGGGCGACCGATCGAGGGCGCCACCGTGACGTTCGCGCTCGCAGTTCCCGGCGTTCCGGCCGTGACGTCGAAGGCGCTCAAGACCGGCGGCGACGGCACGGCGACGTGGCGGACGACGATCCCGAAGGGTGCGACCGTGGGTCAGATCTCCGCGACGGTCATCGTCAGGACGACGAAGTACGGCGACACCACCGACCGCACGGTGATCAACCTCCAGGACTAGGTCGCGGCGCCGGCGCGCAGCACGGCCGACCCGTCGCAGCTACCATTCGGCCATGGCCCTGTGGCGGTGCCCGCACTGCGGCACGCCCCAGCCCGTCGCGGCACGGTGCTGGGTCTGCAGGCGCTCCTCGACGAGCTGCGGGACGTGTCGTCACTTCCGGGCGTCGGTGGCGGCGAACCTCGGCTACTGCGGGCTCGACCGCGATCGGCTGCCGCTCGCGGGCAGCGAGATTCGCGGTTGCTGGGACGGGATCCCGATCGACGAGGACGCCGACGCACGGCCACCCGCGGTCGACGCGCCGGCACTCGCTCGATCGCCCTACATGCGGGGCTTCGTGCCGGTGGACGAGCTGTTGGTCGAGGCAGTCCTCGTACCCGCGGCGGAGCCCGTTCCCGATCCGGCGCCGGCCCCGCCGCCTTCGCCGCCCCCGGACGGCATGCTCTGGGCCGATCTCGAGGGCTGACGCTCGGGTGCTGCGCCGACCACCGGGGCGTTCGTAGCCGCTACGGGGCGCAGGTCGGCTCGGATTCCACCGCGTTCACGGAGATCGGGAAGCCGGAAGGTCGCTCCTCGCCGGCTGCGGGCGTCTGGCCGTTGACGAACCACTCGTCCGTCGCGCCGGGCGTCGTCGTGCCGCCGTAGGTGAAGCCGTCGCCCTCGATCGCCGTCTGGGCCTCGGCGAGCGTCAGCCCGCAGTAGTCGCCGACCGTCAGCGGCGTCGGAGTGGGCGTCGGCGTTGGGGCCGGGGTCGGGGTCGGTGTCGGCGCTGGGGTCGGCGTCGGTGTCGGCGTCGGGCTGGGGGACGGCTCGGGGCCCTTCGAGATCGCGTACGAGACGGCCGTGCCCTCGTTGACGATGACGCCGGGACCGGGCGCCTGGGTCACAACGAGGCCGACCGGGACGACGGGATCGAAGACGTCTGTCCGGGTCCCGGCGATGAGCCTCGCCTGGACGAGCAGCTGGATGGCCTCCTGCTCGGTCTTGTTGCGGAGGTCGGGGACCGGCACGGTCGCCACGTCGACCGCGACCGTCAGCTTGACCGGCGTGTCCGGGTCGATCTTGGTTCCCGGCGGGGGATCCTGGGCGAGGACCTTCCCGACCTGCGTGGCGTCGACCACGGTCTCGGCCTGCTCGACCTGCAGGCCGCGTTCATCGGCGAGCTTCTCGGCGTCCGTGAACGTCAGGCCGACGAAGTTGGGAACCTCGACCGGGCCCGGCGGTGGCTCCTCGCTGCCGCCCGAAAGCATCTGGAACACCAGGAAGCCGGCAAGGGCGAGGATCACGATCGCGATGACTCCGGCGATCCAGACCATCGGACTGGTGCCGCTCTCCTCGTCCTCGTCGACGGTCGACGGGGGCGGGGCCGGCCGCTTCGGCGGTTCCGCGTCGGCGTAGGCGTCGGGCGCGTAGGGAACGGCGTTCGGGTTGGCTCGCGCCGTCGCCGTCATCCCTGCGGCGGACGCCCCCGCGATGGCAGCCCCAGCGACGCCCGCCTGCCCGCTCGTCCCGCCGTCGATCGGACCGAGGCCCGGAATCGCCGTGCCGGTCAGGAATGCGTCGAGGGCGTCGGCGAGCGAGTCGGCGGTCGGCCAACGATCCTCCGGCTCACGCGCAAGGGCTTTGCGCGTGATCGCCGCGAGCTCGGGCGAGACGCCCGCGCGACGTGATGCCGGATCAGGCACCGGGCCGGCGAGCCGGGCCATCGCAACGGCGGCCGCCGTGTCGCCCTCCCACGGTCGCTGGCCGGTGAGCATCTCGAAGAGCACGATCCCGAGCGAAAAGATGTCCGACGCGGCGTCCGCGGGCTCTCCCCGCGCCTGCTCGGGACTGAAGTAGTGCACCGAGCCGAGCGTCTGGCCGGGCAGCGTCATCTGCGCCTCGGCGACCGCTCGGGCGATCCCGAAGTCCGTCACCTTCACTCGCCCGTCGCGGCCGATGAGGATGTTCCCGGGCTTGACGTCGCGATGGACGATGCCGCGGGCATGGGCCGCTTCGAGGGCACGGGCGGCGTCGGCAACGATTCGGGCGACCTGGCGCGGCGGCAGCGCCCCGGACCGTCGGAGAATCGAGGCGAGGTCCTCGCCGTCGACCACTTCCATGACGATGAACGGGCCGGGCGCGTCCTGCCCGAAGTCGTACACCGAGACGATGTTCGGATGGTTCAGGGACGCGGCGCTCTGGGCCTCCTGGCGGAACCGCGAGAGGAACTCCGGGTCGCGGCCGTATTCGGGGCGGAGGAGCTTGACCGCAACGTCCCGGTCGAGCTGGTTGTCGTGGCCGCGGTAGATCGTCGCCATGCCGCCCTGTCCGAGCAGCTCGACGAGGCGATAGCGGCCGCCCAGAACCGTCCCGATCTCCGCCACGCTGGCCCTCCAACTGGCCTCCCTCGCACCGGGTCAGCGGCCGGGAGGCGCCGCGCGGGGCATCGTACCAAGGGCCGACGGCTTCGGGCGGCGGCGCCGCGGGCGGTGCGCTCGCGCAACGCCATCAGCCGGGCCCTCGTGCACGCTCGTCGGCGACCGTGCATCATTCGGCGACCGCAGGGGAAAGCAGGGCGTTCGGGGGTCGGGGAAGCCCACGGCACCGCGTCCTTACGTCCGGTCGCCCGACGCGCGCCGCATTGCGAATGGCGAGACCGCACCCCGTGCGAGGAGGATCCGTCATGCGTCGATTGCTCCGGCGATTCGGCCTGGCCGTCTCCGTCACCGCCGTCGTGCTGGCCATCAGCGCGGGCTCGGTGTTCGCGGGTGAGGTCACGGGCAGTGGCAAGAACATCGACCAGAACCAGGGCAAATCATGGTGCTCGTTCTCGGGGCTCAATGACCGCCTCGAAGGCGAGGGGCCCACCGACACCCAGGCGCAGTCGTACGGTCAGGATGTCGCTGCAGGCGGGGCCGACCCGCACGAGGCGACCCCCGGCTTCTTCTGCAACCCGAACCACACGCCGCTTCCACCGAACCCGAACCGGACGCACTGAGCGTCGGGGCTGGCCCGGGATGGGGCCGGGCCAGCCCTCCTCACCGCGGCCCGGTCAGCCACCCGTCAGCCAGCGCCGGACGCCCTCGAGGAACTCGAGTGAGCTGATCCCGTCGAACAGCCGCGCTCCGTGGAGCGACCACTCCTGGACCTCCTTGACCGCCAGGCACGCAACGATGACGACGGCGAGCCGTGCCGGGCGCCAGTCGTAACCCGGGCGAGCCGCGTGGATCGCCGCGACGACGAGGAACCAAAGCTCGAAGACGTTCGGGAACACGAGCAGCAGAATCCGCTGCCCGGTCAGCTCGAAGAGGGCAAACCCGACGAGCCGATACACATAGAGGACCACGGCGACCGTCCGCTCCACGCCCGACCAGCGCAGCGCGACGACGAGGAACGCAGCCAGATAGACCTGGTCCATCCACTTGTCGAACGCCTGGTAGTCCGGGATACCGCCCAGGTCGAGAACGTCTCGGAGCACCAGGTCCGAGAGGTCGACGAAGATCGCGAGCAGGCCTCCGGCGAGCGGCCAGCGGAGCACCGGCAGTGAGCCGGCGATCCGGATCGCCCCGATGACGAGGACTTCGGCGGTCAGCGGGAACGTGGCGGAACCGCCCGCGAGGCCGCGCTAGATGTCGAGGTGCTGGAGGTACGTCCGGAATTCGGGCGCCAGCTCGGGGCGCTGCAGAGCGAGCTCCACCGACGCCTTGAGCCAGCCCATCGTGGTGCCGGCGTCGTACCGGATCCCCTCGAACTCGTAGCCGTACACGGCCTGCTCCTCCATCAGGGCCTCGATCGCATCGGTCAGCTGGATCTCGCCGCCGGCGCCCTTCTGCGTCTGCTCCAGCTTGTCGAAGATCTTCGGCGTCAGGACGTAGCGGCCAATGATCGCGAGGTTCGATGGCGCCTCTTCGGGCTTCGGCTTCTCGACGAGGCGAGTGACCCTGTGCAGGCGGCCGTGGTTGAGGGCGCCCTCGACCTCCTCGCCGGCGATCACGCCGTAGCGCTGCGTCTCCTCGCGCGGTACCTCCATGACCGCGACGACGGAGCTGTGGGTCTGGTTGTAGGCGTGGATCAGTTGGCCGATGCAGGGCCGATCGCCCACGACGACGTCGTCGCTCAGGATGACCGCGAACGGCTCGTGGCCGACGACCTCCTTCGCGACGAGCACCGCGTGGCCGAGTCCGAGCTGCTCCTTCTGGCGGACATACGTGACCTGGGCGAGGTCCGAGATGTGCCGGATCTGGCGGAGCATCTCGATGTCGCCCTTCTCCTCGAGGAGCCGCTCGAGCTCGTACGAGGTGTCGAAGTGGTCTTCGATCGCCCGCTTCTGGCTGGACGTCACGATGATGACCTGCTCGATGCCCGACGCGACCGCCTCCTCGACGGCGTACTGGATGACGGGCTTGTCGACGAGCGGCAGCATCTCCTTCGGCTGGGCCTTCGTCGCCGGCAGGAACCGGGTGCCCCAGCCCGCGGCCGGGAAGACGGCTTTTCGGACGCGCAAGCGAACCTCGACAGGGGATGAATTCGGTCGGTCGAGTATACCCAGCGGCGCCTTCGGGCCCGGACCTCGATCAGGCGCCGGCGTCTTTGATCTGCATTGCGAACCGGCGAACGATCGCGCTGAAGGCCCCCGGCTGGTCGAGATTGGAGCGGTGGCCGGCCCCCCGAATCACGACGTGTCGGGCGTCATTCGCGGCGCGCTTGAACGACCGCGCTCCAAGCCGGAACAGCAGGTCGCGCTGGCCGTTGACCAGCAGGACGGGACCCGGGTAGGCCGCCAGGCGGGGCCGGAAGCGCTCCCCGACGAGGCTCCGTACGGCCGCCCCGCCGCCCCGGAACGAGAAGCCGTCGTCGAGGATCGGGCCGGCGATGCGCGCTGGGTAGCGGCGGAATGAGCGAGCCTGCTGGCGGTACAGCCAGCCCTCCGGCACGGATGCGTACAGGCGCGCGAGGCCGTGGAAAGGGACCGACCGGACGCCGCCAGGCTCGACCGTGACGCCGGCGAGGACGAGGCCTCGGACGAGGTCCGGGCGCCGGGCGGCGACGTCGAGCGCGACGTAGCTGCCGAGCGACAACCCCACGACGATGGCCGGGCCGCCGGCTTCGATCTCGATGACCCGGGTGATGGCGCGTGCGGCATCGTCGAGCGTGAAGGTCGTCCCGGCGGCGATGCCATGGCCGGGCAGGTCCGGGGCGAAGCACCGGAACTCCGCCGACAGCTCGGCGACCTGGGCGGCCCACTGGGCGCCCGTCAGGCGCGTGGCATGGACGAAGACGATGGCCGGGCGGTCGTCGCCCTCGCCGCCGGCCGGCACGTCATTCGTGGCCTGGGACGAGCTTCCGTTCGACAGCGTAGAGCGCCGCCTGTGTCCGGCTCGCCAAGCCGAGCTTGCCGAGGATGTTGCTGACGTGGGTCCGCGCCGTTCGCTCGGTGATCCCGAGGTCCGTCGCGATCTCCTTGTTGCTGCGGCCGCGGCCCACGAGGGCCAGGACCTCGAGCTCCCGCTCCGTGAGCGGTTCGGTCGGCGGCTGCGACGAGCGCGTCCGCATCCCCTTCGCCAGGATCCGGGCGGCGGCCGGATCGAGGTGGACCTCGTCGTTGTGGGCGGCCCGGATCGCCGCCGCGACGTCGTCCGCGTCGGCGTCCTTGAGGATGAATCCGCTCGCACCTGCCTCGAGCGCGGCGGTGACCTTCTCCTCCTCGATGAAGCTCGTCAGCGCGACGACCTGGACCTCGGGATGGGCGGCCTTGATCTGGCCGATCGCTCCGATCCCGTCGAGCTGGGGCATGACGATGTCCATCAGCACGACGTCGGGGACGACCTCGTCGACGAGCTCCACGCCGAGCAGGCCGTTCTCCGCCTCGCCAACCACCTCGATGTCGTCGAGCAGCTCGAGGTAGCCGCGCAGACCGCGACGAACGACGCCGTGGTCGTCGACCAGGACGACGCGGATGGTGCCGGGCTCGGTCACGACTGCTCCTCGTTTCGGTCGGCTCCCGCCGGAAACCTGTCGCCGACATCATCGCTCGATGCCGCCAGCCAGTGCAGAGGCATTTCGCCCGGGCTCATCCAGCGGCGACGCCGACCGTCGCGCCAGGAACATCCCGAGGTTCAGCGTGAACACACACACGACGGCGATCCCTTGGTCAGCGAGCCGACGAAGCAACGACCGACCGCGCATCGGCAGATGGTAGGGGCGGGCGCGGTCAGGCGGGTTCCCGGGGCAGGGTGTCGTCAGGCGCCCTTCGCGGTCGCGGCTGCACCTTCGGGCGCCGGGCCGCTCTCCTCGTCGACGACCGGCACGCGCTCGCGACGGGCGGTCCGCAGCGTCACCGACGTGAACGGTACGCGGATCTCGCGGAACGTCTCGATCGAGACGAGGAACCCGGTGAAGAGGAACACGACGCCGAGGAACTTGCCGACCTGGAACAGCTCCGTCGAGCCAACGCGGTTGAGGGAGTCGGTGATCGTCGGGATGAATGCACCGACGGCGATCAGGATCGTCGCGGGAACGCGGCTGTGGAGCTGGCCGTTGAGCAGGCCTCGGCCGGCGGCGGGCAGCGAAGCAATCAGGTTGACGATGATCGCGACGGGCGCGATCAACAGGTTGAACAGGAAATGGTCGCCGGGCTGGTTCGGGTCGAGGGAATACGGCAGCACGCGCTTCTTCGGCATGAAGACGTACGTCGAGAACACCGCTCCGAACAGCAGGGCGAGGGCGCCGGTGAAGTTCAGGATCGGCGTGAGCAGACGGAGGTAGCCAGGCATGAGGTCACCGGTCGGCTGGCCCGTCGCGGGATCGAGCGAATAGCCCGGTGCCGGCAGCGTCGTCACCGCCATGAGGACAAGCGCGAGGATCGTCGAGCCGACGACGGCCGCGGCGGCGAATCGTGTCCACGAGTCGTTCTGGAAGTAGGTCTCGGTCGCGATCGCGAGGGCGAGGATCACGGCGGCGATCAGATACAGCAGCGGCAACGGTCCGGCGCCCGCATAGTGCGGCGAGTTCCGGATCATCAGCGCGATGAGGCCCGAGAACAGGAGCAGCGCGCCGTACGTGTAGCCGAACCGCGTTCTCGCCAGCAGGAACGCGGTCCCGAGGCCGAGCCACGCCGGCGTCAGGACCGCACCAGCCAGGTACCACGCTCGGTACAGGCCATCGCTCCAGCCGCTCGCGGCCGCAATCGCCTCAGCCGCAGCGCCGATCCCGTACAGCAGCATGCCCACGGCCCACGCGAGCTGGAAGCCGCGTCGCCGCTCCCGCCACTGGTCGACGAGCGCGACGGAAAAGATGAACGCGAGGATCGCGGTGAGCGTCGGCAGCAGCCAGAGCGGCATCGTCAGCCGGCTGCCTGGTGGGCCGCAACGAGGCGGACGAGGAGGCGGTCAAGCAGCGCGGTTGCGTCCTGGAACATCGCGTTCAGCCGGTCCGCTCCGAGGGCGCGGCGGCGGGCGATCGCGCCGAGCTCGGCGAGGAACGGCCGACGGGCCGTCACGAACAGCCCGACCGACTCGGTCAGGCTCAGGCCTGCGGAGGCGAGCCGTCGGGCGAGGTCATCCGTCAGCGCGGCGGCGCGTGCCTCGGCGGCGGCCCGTGCCTCGTCCCCATCCGCGTCGAGGTAGGCGACCAGCGCCGTGACGAGGCCCCGGCCGTCGCTCCGAAACGCCTGCCGGTGATCGGCGGGTACCGCGCTCCGGACATCGTCATCGGGACCGGCCGAGGCGTAGCTCCGCTGGTACATCCGCGACAGCCGATCCGGCGTCGCACCGAGAGCCGCGAGCGGGGCCACGGTGCCGGCCCCGGGGTGGCGTGCGCCGAGCAGCCGGTCGATCTCGCCGCGATCGAATCGCCGATGGCCACCGGGCGTCGTGAACGCCTCCACGAGACCCTCGTCCGCCCACCGCCGGAGCGTGTCGGGATCCACCCCGAGAAGGCGCGCGGCGGGACCAAGCGAGAGGCGGCTGGGCTCGGCTGACGCGGCGGCTCGAGGCAATCGAGAATCCCTGCGAGTGGAAACTAGGTAAATCTAGGTTTCGCCGTTGGGCCCCGGCGCGGCGCAGGATAGGAGCCCGCGAGGTTCGGCGTCAACCGTGCGCGGTGGCACTCCGCCCGCGCGCCGCGGTCAGGCGGGCACGAGCTCGTGGTCGTCGCGATGGAGGCCGTCACAAAGGCCCCACCGGACGGTTTCGCCGTCGGCGCTCGGAACCGGGATCGGCCGCATGATCTCGCGGACCTCGCCTTTTCGGCAGAACAGGTAGCCCTTGTCGGCCATCCAGCGCCGGACATGCGCCGGGTCCGAGTGGAACTGGAACGGGCCCGGGTTGATCGCCGGGGCGTCGGTCCAGTCGGCCGCCCGCTCCGGCGCGACGATGTCGAGGACGTTCAGCCGCCAGGGCGTCCCGTCGATCACCTCGAGGCAGCCGTCGCAGCGGCGAGCCACGTTGTCCTCGGTGACGGTCGTGATCCGGACGTTGACGACTTCCATCGGCCCGATGGTAGCAGCGACGCGGCGACCCGATCCGTTCGCATGTTCCGCGGGCGGCAAGTTGCCTGGTACGGTTCAGGAACGTGCTATCTCGCTCCTCGAGCCTGCAAGTTCTCCAATACGGCCCCGCGACGTGCAAGGGATCGTGCTCACGCTCACGGCGCGCGGCTTGGACGACCGGGACGTCGATACCACGTCGTCACGCCGTGCAAGGGAACTTTCGGAGTGTCGACTGACCGGACCGGCGCGGATGGGCGACTCTGGGAAGGCGCCGGGCGAGCACCGACAGCGAGCGCATCTGAAGATGCGTGAGCTTCGGGGCGGAGCCGGCAACGCACCCAGCGTCGTCCAGGCGCGTCGACTGACCGTTCGGCGCGGATGGGCGAGGCTGGGAAGGCGCCGGGCGAGCACCGACGCGAGCGCATCTGAAGATGCGTGAGCTTCGGGGCGGAGCCGGCAACGCACCCAGCGTCGTCCAGGCGCGTCGAACTAGAGTGCCCCCAAGGGGATTCGAACCCCTGATCTCCACCTTGAAAGGGTGGCGTCCTAGGCCTCTAGACGATGGGGGCAGGGCGTCGGCGAGTGTACCAGCCGATCGGCTGGCGCCCGAGCGCGCTACCCGTTGAGCATCGCGAGGATGAGCGCGCCCGAAAAGCATCCCGCGGCCGCGAGACACGCGAACCCGCCGACGAGGGCGTGCGCCCAGGCGCGACCGTCGTGCCCGCCGACGCTCGATCGCCATGTCGCCCGAAGCCCGACGACCGCGATCGCGGCAAAGACGATGCCGAGGACGACGAGGCCTGCCGCCATCAGCGGGATCTGGCTCGCCTCGCGAACGGTCAGCGCGAACAGGAAGTACCCGGCCGACCCGATCAACGCGATCAGAAGCAGGACACCGGTCGGCGTGATCGACAGCGGTCCGACGCGGACACCGGACTCGCGCGGCGGCTGGGCGCGGCGGGCCTGCGAGCCATAGCGCACGCCGTTCGATCGTCGTCGGTCGGTCATCGCGGGCGGAGCGTAGCAGGGCCGATAGAATTCGTGGCCCACAAGGGGGAACCTGTCCTTTGCGAATCGCTCAACTCGCCCCGACCTACGAACGCGTGCCGCCCGCTGCCTACGGCGGGACCGAGCTCGTCGTCAGCCTCATCACCGAGGAGCTCGTCCAGCGCGGTCACGACGTCACGCTCTACGCCAGCGGCGACTCCGAGACCGCGGCCGAGCTTCGGAGCGTCGCGCCCCGTGCCGCACGCTACGGCGACGTCGTCGACGGCGTTCGCCATGCCGAGTACTTCCAGCTGCTCAACGCCCAGGCCTGCTTCGCCGACGCGGCCGCCGGCGCATTCGACATCGTCCACAACCACGCCGGGATCGAGGGATTGGTCCTCGCGTCGGCATCGCGGACACCGGTCCTCACGACGAACCACAACCCGTTCGTGGCGCAGACCCAACCGGCGTGGGATGCCTATCCGTGGGCGCACAACGCGTTGTCGGCGGCGAGCGCCGCCACGTTTCCGGCCCGCGGCGCCGTGCCGCCGATCCACCACGGAATCGACGTCCGGAGCTTTCCGTTCGGCGACCGACCAACCGACGATCTCCTCTTCCTCGGCCGGTTCTCACCCGAGAAGGGCGCGGCCCGGGCGATCGAGGCGGCGGTCCGGTCCGGCCGGCGCCTGACGCTCGCGGGAAAGGTCGACCCGGCCGACCGGGCGCATTTCGCCGCGGCGATCCAGCCGCGCCTCGACGGAGAGCAGATTCGGTACGTGGGCGAGGCTGACGGGGCGATGAAGCGCGAGCTGCTGGCCAGCGCCCGGGCGCTGCTCTTCCCGATCGAATGGGACGAGCCGTTCGGCCTCGTGATGATCGAGGCAATGTCGTGCGGCACGCCGGTGCTTGGGTTTCGCCGGGCGAGCGTGCCCGAGGTCGTCGAGGATGGCCTGACCGGATTCGTCGTCGACGACATCGACCGTCTCGTGGACGCGATCCCGCGGGCCGACACGATCGACCGTGCCGCCTGCCGGCGGCGAGCCGAGGAACGGTTCGGGTTCGCCCGGATGGTCGACGACTACGAGCGGGCGTATGCCGAGGTCGTGGAGGGCGCGACGTCGCTGGCCGGGCGCCGCTGACGGCGCCGGGGCGCCGCTGACGGCGCCAACGGATCGTCAGATCCCGCCGCGCGTGCGGTGGTAGACGCCGACGTTGTACGACAACCGCGGCCGCTTGAGCGTCGCGGCAACAGCCTCGCCGGCCGCCCCGAACCCCCCGCGCAGGAACTCCTGGGCGGCCGACAGGTCGGGAAACGTCCAGAAGCAGTGGATGACCCGGATTCGGAACCCCGTCGCGAGGAACGGGCCGTCGCGACGGCTCCAGAGCCGGTATTCGGGCAGATCGCCGCGGAGCCGCGACACGTCGTCGCGACCGTAGTCGTGGACGACCAGCAGCCGGCCGCCCGGCCGCAGGATCCGGTCGGCGTCGGCGACCTCGGCCCCGTCGGCGTCCCGAAACGCCGACCAACGAGCCGTGACGAGGTCGAAGGATTCCGGTGCGAGCGCGCTCGTCGCCAGCCCGCCCGAAGCATCGCCCACCGGCGCGTTCGTGACGCTCGCCCCGAGATCGCCAAGCCCCGCGAGCTCGTGGGGCCCGCCGCCGACGACGGCGACCTCGCGGCCGCCGAGCGAGCCCAGCGCGTCGAGCGCACGCGGGATCTTGCCTTCGATGTCGATCGCCCGGAGCAGGACGGCGTCGTAGGGCGGGGGCATGGGGAAGGGAAGATCGGCCACGGACGCGGAGTATGCGACGATCCCGATCGCCATGCTCACGCGGATCCGCGAGGTGCCACCCGGCATCATCCTGTTCCTCGCCTATGCCGGCCTGATCCTTGCGGGGATCGGGATCTCGCTGCGCTACGTGATCGACCTCGCGATCGGCGCGCCGGTGAGCGGCCCCGGCGTCGTCGTCATGGTCCTGCTCGCGTACACGATCTTCACGACGACGCTGGTGCTGCAACGCAAGGAAGCGAGCCGGGGTCTCGCGCTCGGCCTCGCGAGCCTGACGATCCCGCTCGCGCCGTACCTCCTGTTCACCGGGCTGCCGATCCAGGCGGCGTTCGTCGGGGCGCTGGCGGTGCTCCTCTTCCGCGGCCTTCGGAGCCCGCGGGCACAAGCGTGGCTCAGCGAGCCGTGACCCGGGAGCGGACACACGCGCCCGGCCGAGTGACGGTACCCTCTGCGCAGCGATCCCCCCGCGGATCCGCCGCGCCACGCTGCCGGCTCGGCCGCACGGCGACCTGACCCAACCGACGACCGTCACCAGCGAGGCATGACCGAACCGTGAGCAAGGAGTCCCGCCGGGCTGCGAGGAACGCCCGCGCGGCCACGCACCAGAGCAGCACCAGCCCCAGCGGCACGGCCCGCGCCGGCCGTCGCGAGCGCGTCCGGCGCATCGACCCACGGCCGTCGTTCGTTCAGCGCTACCGGACCGCGATCATCGGCGTTGCGGTGGTCGCGATCGTCGCGGTCGTGGGCTTCTTCGCGTTCGCCCAGTCGACCCAGGCGTCGTACACCTGCTCGATCCAGTTCGACCCCTCGCCCACCCCGTCGCCCGAGGCCGGATCAACCACCCGTCTGGGGTTCGCACAGGACAGCATGGGTGCCTCGCACGACGTGTCGCGGCCACAGAAGTACACGTTCTGCCCGCCCGCCAGCGGCAACCACTACAACGGAGCGGGCATCGGTCCGATCGCCCCGCGTCTCTATCGGCCCGGCGACGCAGTCGGCCCGCCGAACTGGATCCACAACCTCGAGCACGGTGGCCTCGTCGTGCTCTACCGGAACGACAGCGACGGCGCGACGGACGCCGGCCAGTCGGCATTCCAGTCGTTCTTTGACACGTTCCCGCCCAGCCCGATCTGCGAGCTGCCCGCGGGACGCCTCTCGCCGGTCATCGCCCGGTTCGACTCGATGAAGTGGCCGTACGCCGCCCTCGTCTGGGGCCGCGTGCTGCCGCTCGAGGAATGGGACCCGGCGCTCGTCCTGCAGTTCTACGCGACCGAATCCGAGCGGCTCGACGCGGACGGCGCGTTCGTCGCCCCTCCGGAGCCGCAGTGCGCGGCGCCGTCGCAGAGCCCCGCACCGGGGTCGTCGGCGTCGCCGGCGGCGAGCGGAGCAGCGAGTCCCGCCGCGAGCGAGGCTGCCAGCCCGTCGGCAGCTCCGGCGTCGACCGAGCCGAGCGCCCCGCCGAGCCCGGCCGCGAGCTGACGCGACGTCGATGCGGCGCTGGACGTATCGAGCGCCCGGCCGCCACGCGACGATCCCGGGCGGCGCGGATGGCTTCGAGGTCGCCGACGTCGGCCCGGACGGCATGCCGATCGGAGCGGACGGCGCTGCCGGCCCGGCCGTGCCGCACCCCGGCAAGATCGTCTGCGTCGGGCTGAACTACCGCGAGCATGTCGCGGAAGGCGGCGCCCGCGCCGTGCCCGACCGCCCGCTCCTCTTCTCGAAGTTCGCGAATGCGGTCGTCGCCGACGGCGAGCCGATCGTCCGGCCCGAAGGCTGTCGGGCGCTCGATCTCGAGGTGGAGCTCGGCGTCGTGATCGGCAAGACGGCCCGTCGCGTCCGGCTCGACCAGGCGATGAACCATGTCGCGGGCTACGTCGTCGTCAACGATGTGTCGGCGCGCGACTGGCAGGGCATCCCGGCGGTGCTCCGCGAGGGCGAGAAGGGCGACGGCCAGTGGCTCCGGGCGAAGGGCTCCGACACCTTCCTGCCGATGGGTCCGGTCTTCGTCACGAAGGACGAGCTCGACGTCGCCGCTGGCGTCAGGCTTCGCTCTTGGCGAATCCCGGCCGGCTCCGACGAGCCGCAGCTCATGCAGGACGGCACGACCGCCGACCTGATCTATGGCGTCGCAGAGCTGATCGCGTTCATCTCGCGCCAGATCACGCTGGAGCCGGGCGACGTCATTGCCACCGGCACACCTGCCGGAGTCGGCGTCTTCCGCGACCCGCCGATCCTGCTCGAGCCCGGCGACCGCGTCCGGTGCGAGATCGAGGGCATCGGCAGCGTCGAGAACCCGGTCGTCGACTGGATGCACGACCCGCGCGAGGCCTGATCCGGGCCGGGCTGGGTTGCCAGCCCGGAATTCCGCACCGACTGTCCGCGACATCGCACGCTCGATCGATCGTCTGGCCCGCGGACCCAGCGGGCGGCGCGAGGCAGGGCTCCGAAAGCCCTTGGGCCGGAATCCTTGGTTGGCAGCCCAGCGCCACCCCCACCGTCGCCTCCGCGAGACGCAGCGTCAGGGGCCCCGTTGGTGGCGAAAATTGGACGCCCAGTGGCGACTCCGCGCCGAGACGGGCTTCCGGCATGGGAAACGCGGTAAGTCGCGATCGCACGCCGCAGAGGCGGGCACGCGACTCCGGGGTCCTGCGAGGGATCGGGAACCCGCAGTACGCTCGATCGCGGCACACTAGAGCCGTGCTCGCCCTCGTGAAGTCAAGCCCAGCCCCTGGCCTGGAGCTCTGCGACGTCCCGGAGCCGCCGATGGGCATCGACGACGTTCGGATCCGCGTCCTGAAGACCGGCATCTGTGGCACGGACCTCCACATCGCGGACTGGGATGCCTGGGCCCAGAAGACCATCAAGCCACCGCTCGTCGTCGGTCACGAGTTCGTGGGCGAGGTTCTCGAGCTCGGTAGCAATGTCCACGACCTCGCGGTCGGCGACATCGTCAGCGGCGAGGGTCACGTCGTCTGCGGCCGCTGCCGCCACTGCCGCGCCGGTCGCTGGCATCTGTGCGCGAACTCGATTGGACTCGGCGTCGGGCGTGACGGCGCCTTCGCCGAGCAGGTCGTCCTGCCCGTCGCGAACGTCTGGCACCACTGGCCCCGGATCGACCGGGACGTCCAGGCGATCTTCGACCCGTTCGGCAACGCCGTTCACACCGCGCTCGCCTTCCCGGTGCTCGGCGAGGACGTGCTGGTCGTCGGCGCCGGACCGATCGGCCTCATGGCAACCGCCGTGGCAAGGTTCGCGGGCGCCCGCTACATCGTCGTCAGCGAGCCGAACCCGTTCCGCCGCGACCTCGCCGCGAAGATGGGCGCGACGCTGGCGGTCGACCCTCGCGAGCGGACGCTGCAGGACGTCCAGGACGAGCTCCATATGGTCGAGGGCTTCGACGTGGTCCTCGAGATGTCGGGCAATGCGAACGCGATGCGCGACGCGATGGCGAACATGGCCCACGGCGCCGGGATGGCAGTCCTCGGCATCCCGACGACCGACGTCCCGATCGACTTCAATCAGGTCATCTTCAAGATGCTGACCGTCCGAGGCATCTACGGTCGGGAAATGTTCGAGACGTGGTACAAGATGTCGGTGATGCTCACGTCCGGGCTCGATATCAGCCCGGCGATCACTCACCGGTTCTCGTTCCGGGACCACGCGGCGGCGTTCGAGGCCGCGCGCTCGGGCGACTCGGGCAAGGTGATCATGAACTGGGACGGGGAGGCGACCTCATGACCCAGACCCGTACGGATCCGCTGGCGTTCCTCGGCGACGAGCTCGCCGATCTCCACGCGAAGCATCTCTACCGGCCGCTCCGGGTCATGTCGTCGGCCCAGGGCCCGGTCGTCGTGGTCGACGGCAAGCAGGCGATCAGCCTCAGCTCGAACGACTACCTTGGGCTGACCCACCATCCGCGGCTCCGGCAGGCGGCCCTCAACGCCGTCCAGGAATTCGGCGCGGGCAGCGGCGCGGTTCGGACGATCGCCGGAACGATGGCCCTCCACGAGGAGCTCGAGCGCGACCTCGCGGCGTTCAAGGGCACCGAAGCCGTCCTGACGTTCCAGAGCGGCTTCACGGCGAACACGGGCGTGATCCCGACGATCACCGGCGACCAGGACCTGATCGTCTCGGACGCCCTCAATCACGCATCGATCATCGACGGCATGCGCCTCTCGAAGGCGCCTCGCAAGATCTATCCCCACGCAGACGTCGACGGTCTCCGTGCGGTCCTCCGCGAAGCCCGCGAACAGGGCCGCGACGGCACGGGCGAGCCGCACCGCCTGATCCTCGTGGTCACGGACGGCGTCTTCAGCATGGACGGCGACATCGCGCCGCTACCGGGGATCGTCGAGGCGGCCGAGGAGGCCGGTGCCGCGGTCTTCGTCGACGACGCCCACGCATCCGGCGTCCTGGGACGAAACGGGCGCGGTAGCGTCGACCATTTCGGGCTGCACGGCCGGGTCGCGATCCAGGTCGGGACGCTGTCGAAGGCGGTCGGCGTGCTCGGCGGCTACGTCGCGGGCTCCCAGGACCTCCGCGACATCCTCGTCCAGCGGGCGCGGCCGTTCCTGTTCTCGACGTCGCACCCACCGGCGGTCGCGGCTGCGTGCCGGGAGGCAATCCGGGTCATGCAGGACGAGCCGGAGCTGATCGAGCGGCTCTGGTCGAACACCAAGCGCTTCAAGAGCGAACTCACGCGACTCGGGTTCGACACGGGCGTCTCGGAGACGCCGATCACGCCGGTCATGATGGGTGACCCCGATACCGCCGGCCGGTTCAGCCAGCGGCTGTTCGAGCAGGGCGTGTTCGCCCAGCCGGTCGTCTACCCCACGGTCGCGCTCGACAAGTCGAGGATCCGGACGATCGTGACGGCGGCGCACACCGACGAGCAGCTCGACCGCGCGCTCGAGGCGTTCGGAACGGCTGGACGGGAGCTCGGGCTCATCGCCGGGTGAGCCGGAGCCTCGCGGCTGCGTATTGCCTGACAGTCCAGACTTCAGAGTCGAACGACGGCGGAACGCATTTCACGCGCCCGTTCGTGGCGCCTGAGTCCACGATCCGGCCCGAACGAAGTCGTTCGCGTCCTTTCGCCGCAGATTTGTGGCTTCTGAGGCAACCACCCCGATCAACGGGCGCCACATGAAAGCCGACGACCCCACCGCCCAGGCCCGCGATCTTCCGCTCGACAGCCATCTCCATACGACACTCTCGCCGGACAGCACGGCCCCGATCGACGCCTACGCCAGGCAGGCGGTCGGACGCGGGATCGCCGAGATCTGCATCACCGACCACGTCGATTTCGAGCCCGGAACACCGGCCTACGATTTCGTCCCGTTTGATGTCCGCGAACGAACCGTCCGCGAAGCTGCAGAGCGCTGGGCGGACGACGACGTCGCGATCCGGTTCGGCGTCGAGATCACGTACGACTCGCGCCACGAAGCTGCGATCCGCGAGCACCTCAAGACCCACGCCTACGACTTCGTGATCGGAAGCGTCCACGTCTACGAAGATTCGCCGTTTCACGCGGGCCGCGTCGGGGCGTGGGTCGCGGGAAAGCGACTGCCGGAGATCGTCGCGCCCTACTTCGACGAGGTCCTTGGCGCGATCCGGTCCGGCCTGTTCGACACGATCGGTCACCTCGACTTCGTGAAGCGCTACCTCGTGCCGCACGTCATGCCGCAGGAGCTCGCCGCTGCTCCGGAGCTGTACGAACGGCTGCTCCGGGCACTCGTCGAGTCCGGCACGGCGCTCGAGGTCAACACGAGCGGCCTCCGCCAGAGCCCCCGCGAGACCTACCCCAGCGCGGCCGTCGTGCGGCAGTTTCAGGTGCTTGGAGGCACCGCACTCTCGGCGGGATCGGACGCGCACGAGGAATGGGCATTCACATCGGGCCTCGACGCGGGGTATCGTGTCGCTTCCACCGCCGGGATCGGGAATCTGTCGTTCCGTCGAGGCGGTGAGAGGGTCGCCGTGGCCCTGCCGGATCGGTTCCGTCAACCGACTCGACCTAACGAGGCGGCAGTCCCGTCGTTATGACCATCGACGACGTCGCGATCGAGCGACTCGTGGCCGAAGCCCAGTCGGGGGACGAGTGGGCATTCGGGATGATCTTTGATCATTTCCACGAGCCGGTTTACCGCTACATCGCCAGCCGCGTCCATCGCCCATCGGACGCGGAGGACCTGACGCAGCTGGTCTTCGTCAAGGTCCTGGAGTCGCTGCCGCGCTACGAGGCGCGTGGTGTCCCCTTTGGGGGCTGGCTCTTCCGGCTGGCCAGGAACGCGGTGATCGATTTCGTCAGGACGCGCCACGACCACGCCGAACTGGAAGCGGTGTCGGAACGGGCCCATGCCGACGCAGGTCCTGATGAGATCGCGATCGTTCGCCAGGAGCTCGATGCGGTGGGGGCCGCGTTGACTCGGCTCACGGACGAGCAGCGTGAAGCCGTCGCGCTTCGCTTCTTCGCCGGGCTTTCGGCTCGGGAGGCGGCCGACGCGATGGGAAAGCAGGAAGGAACCGTTCGGGGCCTCCAGTTCAGGGCGATCGCGGCGTTGCGCCGTGACCTCGGAATCACCGAGCCGGTCGCCAATGGGACGGAGATCCGACTGACCCGTCGGGCCGGGGCGGCGAACGATGGATGATCAGATGCAGGGTTCGTTTGCAGCGGAACTCGAGGTCGAGCGGCGGCTGGCGGACTTTGCCCGCGCGCGGCTGACGCCCGACGCGTCCTCGAAGGCGCGATCTCGCGCCCGGGTGATGCGCGAGTACCGCCTGAGCATGGCTGAACAGGCAGAGGCCCATATCGCCGCCGAAGCGCGCGAGCTCGACCGAGCCCGGTCCCGGCGCACGGCGATCCGGCGCGGCGCGACGCTGCTGCTGGCGGCGGGTCTCTCGATCGGGATGGTCGGCGGGGCGCTCGCGGCCTCTAGCGCGGGCGGTCCCCTGTATGACACCCGGATCTGGCTCGAGGAGGTCACGCTGCCGACCGAGGCGACCGCTCGCGCGGCTGCCGAGCTCACCCGCCTCGAGACGCGAATGATCGAGCTCGAGGCCGCGATCCGATCCGGTAACCGGGGCGCGGCCATGGCGGCGCTCGCAGCGTACGAGGAGATCGCCGACGAGGCCGTCGCCGAAGCCGGCGCCGGCAGCGACGAGGCCGCCATCGCGAAGCTGACGGCGCTGCTCGACAGGCACGTTGCAAATCTCGAGCGCGTGGCGGGCCTCGTTCCGTCGCAGGCGGCGGCCGCGATCAACGCCAACATCCAGCGGGCGATCGAGCGCAACGACGCCGCGATCGAGCGGATCCAGTCGAAGCCGGCGCCGGGCGTACCGAACTCCAGCAATGGCAACGGTCCGGCGATTAAGCCGGGCCAATCCGCCAAGCCGGCTGCCGCGACGGTCGAACCCGTCGTGACGCCGAAGCCGCACCCGACAGCCAAGCCGACGCCCACCCTCAAGCCGACCCCGACGCCCAAACCCCAGCCGACGCCCAAACCCCAGCCGACGCCCAAACCGCCGAATCAGCCGCCCGGCCAGAGCTCAGGGCAGGACGCGGACAACTAGGCGCGGCGCCCAGGCCGCGGGCGTAGCCGACCCGCGGCGCTTCCCGCCACGTACGATCCGACCGTGGTGATTCACTCTGCGCAGACGCTCTGATGGACCTCGACGTCATCGGCGCGGGACCGGCATACACGGATCGGCCCGGTGCCACGGGCGCCGCGTATCTCGTCCGCGATGGCGAGACGTCGCTGGTCCTCGACCTCGGCCAGGGCAGCTTCCCGCGACTCGCCGCGGCGATCGACCCGACGGCGATTGACCTGATCGCGATCAGCCACCTCCACCCCGACCACTTCATCGACCTCGTCCCGCTCCGCCACTACCTCCGCTGGGAGGTCCAGCCGCGAGGCGGAGTCGGGCGCCTCGCGGTCGTCGCGCCGAGCGGGCTCGCCGATCGGATCGATGCGCTCCATGCGGAGCCCGGATTCACCGCGGCGGCACTCGATGTCGCGGTCCTCGAGCCTGGGGCGCGCGACGTCGCTGGGCTGCGGCTGGAGGCGCGGCGGATCCGCCACACCGCGGACAGCTTCGCCTTCCGCGTCTCGCGGGCCGCCATTCCGGACCGCCCGGGCCTCGTCTATTCGGGCGATTGCGGTGCGGCGGCAGACCTGGAACCGTTGATCCGGCCGGGCGACGACCTCCTCGTCGAGGCGTCATTCGGGCTGGGACCCGTGCCACCCGGCGCGGAACATCTCGACGCGCCCTCGATCCTCGATCTCGCGGCGCGAGCGAAGCCGAGCCGGATCCTGCTCACCCACATCCAGATGGGTCACGACCCGGCCGCGACGGTCGCGGCAGTCCAGGCGGGCTTCGAGGGGCCTGTGCTCCTCGCGGAGCCGGGCGTGCGAGTCAGGTTGGCAGGCTGACCACCGACCGCCCCGCGACTGGCGACGTTACCCGGACAAAGACAGACGAGGCGTCCCTCCACCGAGGGACGCCTCGTCCGGGTCTCGGGGACCCAAACTCAGGACCGGCGGGCAGAGCCCGCCCCGGCGTCAGCCGAGGCGGTCCCGCCGGCGGACCTGCTCCGGGACCGGGGTGATGAACCCGATGCTGAGAGCAAGGCCGGCAATGGCAAGCAGGATAAGCATCAGGGCGAAGCCCGGATTGCTCGCGGTCGTGGATGGGGCGAGCGTGTCCGTCGGCGGAGGAGTGAGCTCCTGCGGGACCGGCGGAACGAAGACCGGCGACTCCGAGTCGTCCGGCGGGGTCTGGTCGGACGTGATCGTCGCGACGTTGATGAGTGGCTGGGTGAGGTCGGCGGCGCCGACATCGACCGTCACGTCGTACGTCAGCGAACCGCTGGCCGACACCGTCGGCGCGGTCCACGTGAGCGTCGTCGTGCCGTCGGCGTTCACCACCGCATCCTCGAACGTGAACTCGGCGTTGTCGGAGGCGGTGCCCTCGACATACGTGAGCCCGTCGGGGATCACGTCGGTGACGATCCCGTTGTCAACGGGGCCATCGACGAGCGTGTACTCGAGCGTGTACGTGACCGTCGCGCCTTCCTCGGCGGACGGCAGATCGATCGTCGTGCCGTCGCCGAGATCGATCGTCTCGATCGGCGCGTTGTTGCTCTTCTCGATCGTGAGCTCGGGGCAGATGACCGCTTCCGAGGCGGAGTCGTCATCGACGAAGGTCTCGCCCTGGAAGATCGCGGCGGTGTTCGGGACGAGGCCGCAATCCTCGGCATCGGTGCTCGCGACGACGTGAACCGTCGCATCCTCGCCGGCCGCAAGGTCGGCGGGACCGAAGCTCAGATCGTTGCCAGCGAGCGACCAGCCACCGGACTGCGACTCGATCGACCAGCTGAAGCCGGCCGGCAGCGAGTCCGAAGCGGACACGTCGAATGCCGTGCCCTCACCGTTGTTCGCGATCGTGACCGTGAACCCGATGTCGCCGCCGGCGACGACCGGATCCTCGTGATCGGCGCTCTTGACGATGCCCAGGTCGGGGCAGTTCACGACGACCTCGGCCGACGCCTCGTTGTTGCCGTCGGCCTCGGCCGGCTCGTTGTCAGAACCGATCGAGACGGTGTTCGTGAGCGTGCCGCAGTCGTCGAAGTCGGTCTCACCACCAAGGTGGATCTCGACGACGTCGTCGACGGCGAGGTTGCCGAGCTCGCAATGGAGCGCGGTGCCCGCGACCGGGTCGCACGCGCCGGGCAGGTCACTGCCGTTGAGCGTCACGCTGCTCACGGACCACGCAACGCCCGCGGGAAGCACGTCGTTGAGGACGACGTTGACGGCCTCGTCGGGGCCGTGGTTCGTCACGGTGATCGTGAACGCGGCGTTCTCACCGGCGCTGATCGGGCTGACGTCGGCCGACTTCTCGACACCGACGTCCGCGCACTGGACATGGATCGTCGCCGAGGACTCGTTGTCCCCGTCGGCGTCGGCGGGCTCGTTGCTCGCCGAGATCGTGACCGTGTTGGGGAGGTCGCCGCAGTTGCCTGCGTCAGTCGCCCCGCTGACGTGGATTTCGATGGAAGAGCTGGCCGGAAGGGTTTCGAGGTCGCAGGTCAGCGTGCTGCCGCTGATCTCGCAGCCTTCGACGGCCGGATCGATCGCCCAGTCGACGCCGGCAGGGAGCTCGTCCTCGACGTGGACGTCGAACGCCTCACCGGGGCCCGCGTTGGCGATCGTGATCGTGAACGCAGCATCCTCACCCGGCAGGATCGGGCTGTTGTCCGCGGTCTTCTCGACCGAGACGTCCGGGCACTGGACGGTGACCGAAGCCGAGGACTCGCCCTCGCCGTCGTTGCCGGTCGTGACCGTGGCGGTGTTGTCGTAGGTGGCGCAATCCTCGGCGGTGGTCTCCGCCGTGACGCTGACCGTGAAGCTGGCGCCCGCGTCGAGCGTGTCGGCGTCGCACGTCAGCAGGTTGTTGAAGACCTGGCAGAGGGCAGGCGGCGTCACCGCGGACAGCTGCCAGTCGACGCCCGCCGGGAGCGGGTCCTCGACGTGGACGTCGGTCGCGGGTCCGTTGCCGTTGTTCGAGACCACGATGTCGAAGCCGATGTCGTTGCCGGCGTCGACGGGCCCTTCGGGGTTGGCCGTCTTGACGATGGCAATCTCGGCCGCGACGACCTCGACGCACTCGCTGCTGTCGTTGGTGTGGCCGGCCTCGAGGTACTGTGATTCAGCGTCCGGCGTGTACTGGACGCGGAAGCACCAGAACCCGGTGTCGGTCGGCGTGAACGAGTCGGACGTAGCCGTCCCGCCGTTCGCGCTGGTGTCGACGTCAACGGAGTCACCGACCTGGTCGCCGCCGGCGCAATCCTCCGGGGCATCCGTCGGGCCGCACACGAAGAAGTCGACCGTGCCCGACGCGGGCCCGTCGTCGCCGCTCAGCGTGGCGGTGTCGGTGACGCTGTCACCAAGGTCGATCGTGCTCGCGCTGACCTCGGTCTCGATGTCGGGCGGAACGCACGTGTTGAAGTCGCCCGCGATGAAGTCCTTCAGCTGCGCAGTGACTTCCTGCGAGGAGCGGGTCTCGACGAGGAAGCTGCTGAAGCACGGGACGTCGCCCTCGAACACATCGCTCAGGTCGAGGCCGCCCTCGAAGAAGCTGAACTCCGGGAACGTGCCCGCCGAGCCGGCCTTGGGCGTGTAGGGCCAGGGCGCCGGCGTGGCCGCGTCATTGGCGATGCCGCAGGCCTCGTCGGCCGCGGGGGCATTCGTACAGACGGCCCCGGTCGCAATCAGGTCGAGCGTGCCATCGGACCCGCCGGATCCCACCCACTCGAACAGCTGGATCTCGCTCGTCGCGCCGCCGTTCTCGAAGTGGCTGACGACGAAGAGGTCACCGATCGCGTGGACCGGCGAGAACGTGCCGTTGGCGTTGACGCTGAGGCCGTTCTTGAAGAACCAGAAACCGATCGCGCTGTCGCCATTGTTCGCGAATCGATCGGCGCCGAAGTACATGACGTCGCCGTACAGGGCGGCGAATCCGTCGAGCAGGTCGTCCTTGTCCGGGACGCTGCCGTCGGTCCAGCGCCACTCGTCCGTGTCGTTGATGTCCTTCGAGCCGCCGGTCGTGAAGATCGTCGAGTCCGGTGCCTCGTGGATGATCCCGCTGAATGCGTCGGCGCTGCCACCGCCACCCACGAGCGTCGCCCAGTCGTCGGGCGGGTTCCCCGGGTCGTCGATCGCGTTGCCGTCGAGCTGGAAGGAATCGTCGTGCACCGCGAGGACGGGGGTCGCGGCGAACGCGAAGTACTGCAGGAGCAGCGAGAACACAAAGAGCGCCGTCCAGGCGAGGACGATTCCCCGTCTGGTTCGGGCGCCCATTGCGTGCCAGACTCCGCGGGCTTCCATGGGTGAGACCTCCTGTGGTGGCGCGCTCGTCGCTTCCAGGCGAACCCCCCGGGCTGCAGTCCTGGTCGCTGATCCTGCGATCTCTCTCCTGTGGAGTGGGTCAGACGGGACGTCTCGCGAACGAGACGTCCCGTCCGGGTCTCGGGGACCCCGTGGTTGGGGTCCGGCGGCTACCCGCCCTGGGTCACCCCAGGCGGTCCCGCCGCCGGACGTGCTCCGGGACCGGGGTGATGAACCCGATGCTCAGAGCGAGGCCGGCAACGGCGAGGAGGATGAGCATGAGGGCGAAGCCCGGGTTGCTCGCGGTGGTCGACGGAGCAAGCGTGTCCGTCGGGGGCGGGGTCAGTTCCTGCGGGACCGGCGGGACGAAGACCGGCGAGTCGTCGTCTTCCGGCGGCGTCTGGTCGGAGCGGATCGTGGCGACGTTGATGAGCGGCTGGTCTAGGTCCGCCGCGCCGACGTCAATCGTCGCGTCGTACGTGAGCGAGCCGTCCTCGTCCACGCTCGGTGCCGTCCAGGTGAGCGTCCGGGTCGCGTCGTCGTAGCTGACGAACGTGAACTGGGCGTCATTGCTGGCCGTGCCATCGACGTACGTGATGCCTTCCGGCAGGACGTCCGTGATGATGGCGTTGGTCACCGATTCCTTGACCGTGTAGTGGAGCGTGTACGTGACCGTGGCGCCTTCCTCGGCGGTCGGCAGGTCAACGGTCGTCCCGTCGCCGAGATCGATCGTCTCGATCGGAGCGTTGTTGCTCTTCTCGATACCGAGCTCGGGGCTCGGGGTGACCGTCTCGTCGTCGGACTCGCACTCGGGAACGTTGGAGACGCAGAGCTCCGCGACGTTCGTGAGCGCGCCGGTGGCGCCGTCGTCGATCGTCACGTCGTAGGTGATCGTGACGGCCGGGTCGCCAATATCGAGGTTCGCGTACGTCCACGTCAGCGTTCGCCCGTCGGGCGAGACCGTGAACGAGTCAGCCGCGGGATCCGAGACCTGGGTGCCGTCGACATACGTTTGGCCGGCCGGCAGCGTGTCCGTGACGACCGCGTCGGTGACCGGGTTGTGCTCGACGATGCCCAGGATCGTGAAGGTCACGGTCTGGCCCGGGTCGACGACGCCATCCTCGTCATCCGAGGTCTTGTCGATGCCGATCTCAGGCTGGGGCGTGACCGTCTCGTCGTCGGAGACGCAGTCCTCGACTTCCGCGACGCAGAACTCTTCAACGTTGGTAAGGTCACCCTCGGCGTCGGCGTCGATCGTCACGTCGTACGTGATCGTGACGGCCGGGTCGCCGATGGCGAGGTTGGCGTAGGTCCAGGTCAGCGTCCGACCGTCGGGCGAGACCGTGAAGGTCGTCTCGGCCGGGGTCGACGACTGCGAGCCATCGACGTACGTCTCGCCCTCGGGCAGGACGTCCGTGATGCTGCCGTTCGTGACCGGGTTGTGCTCGACGGAGCCGTGGATCGTGAACGTCACGGTCTGGCCGATGTCGACGATCCCATCCTCGTCGTTCGAGGACTTGTCGGTCGCGATCTCGGGCCGGGGCGTCACGGTCTCGTCGTCCGACTCGCAGTTCGGCACTTCGGAGACGCAGATCTCGGCGACGTTCGTGAGCTCGCCAGCGGCGTCGTCATCGATCGTCACGTCGTACGTGATCGTCACGGCAGGATCGCCGTCGTCCAGGCTGGAGTAGGTCCAGGTCAGCGTCCGACCATCGGGCGAGACCGTGAAGGAGTCCTCAGTCGGGTTCGACGACTGCGAGCCGTTGACGTAGGTCTGACCAACGGGCAGCTCGTCGGTGATGACGGCGTCCGTAACCGGACCCTCGGCGACCTGGGCCAGGATCGTGAAGGTCACGGTCTGGCCGGCGTCGACGATGCCGTCCTCGTCGTCCGAGGTCTTGCTCAGGTCGATTTCGGGGCAACGGACATCTTCCGCCGCCGAGTCCTGATCGACCGGAACTTCACTGACGTTGTTGAAGATGGATGCGGTGTTCGGAACGAGGCCGCAGTCCTCGAAGTCGGTGTCGGCGACCACGTGGACCGTGGCCGTTGCACCCGCGCCGAGGTTGGCCGGGCCGAAGCTGAGGGCGTTGCCGACGAGCGACCAGCCACCCGACTGCGACTCGATCGACCAGCTGAAGCCGGCGTCGAGCGTGTCGCTGGCGGTCACCCCGAAGGCCGTGCCCGCGCCGTTGTTGGCAATCGTGACCGTGAAGCCGATCTGGTTGCCGGCAACGACCGCTTCAGCGTGATCCGCGGTCTTGACGATGCCCAGCTCCGGGCAGTCGACCACGATGTCGGCTTCGGCGTCGTTGTTGCCGGCGTCCTCGTCGGCCTCGTTGCTCGCGCCGACCACGACCTCGTTGTGGACGGTGCCGCAGTCTTCGAAGTCGGTCTCACCACCGATGTGGATGACCACCTCATCGTCGACGGCGAGATCGCCGAGGTCGCAGTGGAGGGCGTCATTGGCGATCGGATCGCACGGGTTGCTGATCGGCGAACCGTTCTTGAAGACGGCGCTGACGGACCAGGCGATGCCGGCCGGGAGCGAGTCGTCGAGGGTGACGTCGGCCGCGGCGCCGGGGCCGAGGTTGGTCACGGTGATCGTGAACGCCGCGTTCTCGCCCGCACTGATCGGGCTGTTGTCGGCAGTCTTGTCGACCGTGATGTCCGGGCAGTTGACGACGATCTGAGCGTCGTCGGTGTTGTTGTCGGTGTTCCCCTCGGGCTCGTTCGAGGCCGAGACGGTGACCGTGTTCGGGAGCGTGCCGCAGTCGTCGGCGTCCGTGTCGCCACTGACGTGGATGACGATTGCGTTGCCCGCGCCGACACCGAGCGTTGCGAAGTCGCAGGTCAGCGTGCCGGCCGCGATCGAGCAGCCGGTGACGGCCGGATCGATCGCCCAGGCGACGCCCGCCGGGAGAACGTCCTCGACGTGAACGTCGGAGGCGACGCCCGGGCCCGCGTTGCTGACGGTGATCGTGAAGGCCGCCTCTTCACCCGCGTTGATCGGGCTGTTGTCGGCGGACTTCACGACGCTGACGTCCGGGCAGTTCACGACGATCGATGCGTCGTCGGAGTTGTTGCCGGTTGCGCCCTGCGGCTCGTTCGTCGCCGAGACCGTGACCGTGTTCAGGAGCGTGCCGCAGTCGTCGGCGTCGGTGTCGCCACTGACGTGGATGACGATCGCGTTGCCCGCGCCGACACCGAGCGTTGCGAAGTCGCAGGTCAGCGTGCCGGCCGCGATCGAGCAGCCGGTGACGGCCGGATCGATCGCCCAGTCGACGCCCGCCGGAAGCGGGTCGCTGACGTGCACGTTCTTCGCGATGCCGGGACCGGCATTGCTGACCGTGATCGTGAAGGCCGCCTCTTCACCCGCGTTGATCGGGCTGTTGTCGGCCGTCTTGAGGACGCTGACGTCCGGGCACTGGACGACGACGGATGCGTCGTCGCTGTCCTGGCCGTCGTTGCCGGTCGTGACCGTGGCCGTGTTGTTGATCGTGCCGCAGTCGGCCGCGTCGGTCAGGCCATGGACATGAACCGTGAAGCTGTCGCCCGCCGCCATCGACGGGTCGTCGCAGACGAGGTCGTTGGAGACGATCTGGCAGACCACGCCGCTCGTGTCGCCGGTCGGGGCGTCGGCCGTCCAGGTGACGCCGTCAGGCAGGTTGTCGCTGACGTGGACGTTCGTGGCGGCACCGTCGCCGTTGTTGGAGACGGTGATGTCGAAGCCGATCTCGTCACCGGCGCTGACCGGCCCGACCGGATTGGCGTCCTTGACGATGTCGATCTGCGCGCACGTCACCGTGACCGAGCCGCCGTCCGAGTTGTTGCCCAGGACGTTGCCCGGCTCGTTCGTCGCGGTCGCAGAGCCCGTGTTGTTGATCACGCCGCAGTCGGCGCCGTCGGTCGCGCCCGTGACCGTGTAGGTCTTGGACGCGCCCGGAGCGAGCGTACCCACCTGGCAGGTCAGGACCTCGGAGCCGACGGAACCGGTGATCGTGCAGTCGGCCTCACCCTCGCTCCAGTCGACGTTCGACGGGAGGTTGTCGGTGAGGACGACGCCGGTCGCCGTGCCCGCGCCGATGTTCTCGACCTTGATCGTCCAGGTGATCGGCTCGCCGGCATTCACCGACCCGCCGTCGGGGGTCTTCGTGACCTTGACGTCGGGGCAGTTGACCGTGACGGTGGCCGTCGCGGAGTCGGAGCCATCGTTGCTCGTTGCGACACCGGCGGTGTTCGAGACGACGCCGCAGTCGGCGGGGTCCGTCACGCCCTGGATGTGAACCGAGAAGCTCGCGCCGGCGGCGAGCGATCGCGGACCGCAGGCGAGGACCTGGCTGCCGACCGCGCCCGAGATGGAGCAGTCGCCGGAGTCAGGATTCTCGGACCAGTTGATGCCCGCCGGCAGCGGGTCGCTGACCGTCACACCGAGCGCCGTGCCGGTGCCCGTGTTGGTGACGGTGATGTCGAAGCCGATGCTGTCGCCGGCGCTGACCGGGCCAGCCGGATTCGCCGTCTTCGTGATGTCGATCGTCGCCGGGTTGACCGTGAAGCACTCGGTCGTGGCGTTGGTGTGCGATGCGGCGAGGTACTGCGAAGCCGCGTCAGGCGTGTACTCGGCGCGCCAGCAGTACTTGCCGGCCGCCGCCGCCGTGAGCCCGACCGTGTAATTGGCGGACGTTGCCGTGCCGCCATTCGCGCTCGTCGTGACGTTGACCGCCGAGCCGACCTGCGAGCCACTGCCGCTCGGGCAGCCGGCCGCGGTGACCTGAGCCGGGGTGCAGATGAAGAAGCTGACCGTGCCCGAGGCCGGGCCGTCGGTGCCGCTCAGCGTCGCCGTGTCGGAGACAGTGCCACCGAAGTCGACCGTGGAGGCCGAGGAGGTCGTCTCGATGGTCGGCGGGACGCAGGTGTTGAACGCGCCGCCTGCGAAGTCGCTCAGGGTCGAGTCGACCGACTGGGACGAGCGCGTCTCGGCGAGGAAGCTGCTGAAGCAGGGGGCATCGCCGCCGAAGAGGTCGTCCAGATCGAGGCCGCCCTCGAAGAACGATTCGGCCGGGATGTCGTTGTCGCCGCCCGCGACGCCCTTGTCGTCGAAGACCCACGAGGGGTCGATCGGGCCGCTGTTCGTCCGCGCGCACGCCTTGTCGTCGGCCGGAGCGGCGGTACAGACCTGGCCCGAGGCGATCTTGTCGAGCGTGCCGTTCGTGTCGCCGCCGCTGCCGACCCACTCGTAGAGGTTGATCGTCGCCGTCGCGCCGCCGTTCGTGAAGTCGGCCTGCACGAGGAGGTCGCCGACGGTGTGGGCCGGCGAGAAGGTTCCGTTGGCGTTCTTGTTGATGCCGTTCTTGAAGAACCAGAACCCGGTGAACGCGTCGCCGTTGTTCGAGAAGCGATCAAGCCCGAAGTAGACGAACGTGTGGCCGCCCTTGTCGTACTTGGCGGCAAACGCGTGCTCGATGTCGTTCTTGTCCTGGACGCTGCCGGTCGTCCACCGCCAGCTCGTCGTGTTCAGGTCGTCCTTCGAGCCACCGGTCGTGAAGATGTCGTCACCGGCACCGAGAACGTCCGTGATGAACAGGAAGTTGTTGCCGGTCGCGCCTGGGTGGCTGTCCCAGTCGTCGCCGGCGGTTCCGCCGTCATTGGCGGTGTTGCCGTCCAGCTCGAACAGCCCTTCGTCGTGCACCGCGAGAACGGCCGGCGCAGTCGCGAAGCTGAAGTACTGCAACAGCAGGGACAGAACAAAGAGCGCCGTCCAGGTGAGCGTCAAGCTCCGCCTGGTCCGGGCGCTCATGAACGTCCAGATACCCCGAGACCCCATCTGTATTACCTCCCGATCCCCGAGATCGATGCCACGATAGGAACCCCTTATGAGTGCTGTTGGGACCCCCTTCAGGAGATAGCAGTACCGTTAAAGCGCCCTTAAGGGCAGTACTGGTGTTCCCCCGGTGACGGTCCCCTGTTCGAACTCCGCTGGATAGTACGGCGCCCGAAGACGGAAAAGGTACTAGTCAAAACGGCGTATTACTAGCCCTAATCTGTGCAATCCTCCCGACACCGCACCACGCAGAAACCCCGATTGCGGTGCGCAACGTCACCGATCGAGGGGGACCCTGGGTACTAGGCTGCCGGGCGCCGGACGGCGTGCTCGATTCGCGGCGGCAACCAGAAGTACCGGTCGAACGCGCCGGCAGGCGTGGCCGCTAGCATTAGCCGCTCATGGCGACGACCTCCGACGACGCGACAACGGCCGCGGACGCATCGATTCCGCCATCGACGGTTCGCGCGCGCGTGCGCGAAGCCGTCGCGGGTGCCTGGGCGGCGGCCACGGCCGCGGGGGCCCTCCCCGCTGTTCCTGACGAACAGCCGGCGCCCGCGATCGAGATCGAGCGGCCGGCCAACCCCGAGCACGGCGACTTCGCGACGAACCTCGCGATGAAGCTGGCCCGGCCGCTGCGGCGCCCGCCGCTGGCGATCGCGGAGGCGATCGTCGATGGGCTGAGCGCGGCCGCGGGCGCCGCCGGATCGCCAATCGCATCCGCCGTCGTGGCCCCGCCGGGCTTCATCAACCTGCGCCTTGCGGACACGCCACTCGAGGAGACGATCGACGCGATCCTCGACTCGCCGGCGTCGTGGGGCCGGGTCGCCCCGGTCCGGCCGCGCTCGGTCAACGTCGAGTTCGTCTCCGCCAACCCAACGGGCCCGCTCACGATCGGCAACGCCCGCGGCGCATTCATTGGCGATCTGCTGAGCCGGATCCTCGAGGCTGGCGGCCAGCGAGTGACACGCGAGTACTACTTCAACGACGCCGGCGGTCAGATCGACAAGCTGGGTGCCTCGGTGCTCGCGCTGCGACGCGGCGACGAGGTCCCCGAGGACGGCTACCGGGGCGCGTACGTCGCCGATCTCGCCGCGACGGTGCCCGACGACGTGTGGGCGGAGGCGAATGCGGAGGGCGCTGACGGTGCCGCCGTCCTGGGGCATTGGGCGGCTGGCCGCGTCCGCGCCGGGATCGAGGCGAGCCTGGAGCGGCTGGGCTGCCACTTCGACGTCTGGAAGAGCGAGGGCTCGCTCCACGCGGAGGGCTGGGTCGAGCGGGCGGTCGAGCGCCTCCGGGCTGGCGGCCACCTGTACGAGCAGGACGGCGCACTCTGGTTCCGGTCGACGGCGTTCGGAGACGACAAGGACCGCGTGGTCATCCGCTCGAACGGCGCGCCGACGTACTTCGCGGCCGATCTCGGCTACGTAACCGAGAAGTTCAGCCGCGGCTTCGACCACCTGATCTACATCTGGGGCGTCGACCACCACGGAACGGTGGCGCGGCTCCGGAATGCCGCCGGTGCGATGGGCTACGACCGCGAGGCGGTCCAGATCCTGCTGTACGCCTGGGTCCACTTCGTCCGCCCCTGGGCGCCCGACGACGGCGAGCGTCCGGCGACCGACGACCTACCCGTCCGAACCGATGCCGACGAGGAGATCCGCCTCGTCGACGGCCGCAAGATGGTCGTCGTCTCGAACTCGAAGCGGACGGGGAAGTTCGTCACGCTCGACGATCTGCTCGAGGAGGTCGGCGTCGACGCCACCCGCTGGTACTTCGCATCGCGCGGCGCAACGACCCAGATCGACTTCGACATCGAGCGGATGCGGGGCCTGCTTGCCGCGCTCCGACGGGGCGACTACGACGAGGCTCGACAGTTCCCGGTCTATTACGTCCAGTACGCGCACGCGCGCGCGGCCTCGATCGAGCGCAACGCGGCGGACGCCGGGATCGCGCGCGCGACCTCGGTCGCGGGCGGGCTGTCGGGCGGCCCGGAGGCCGCGCTCGCCCGGGCGATCGTCCAGTTCCCCGAAGTCGTCGAGGACGCGATCTGGGCGGAGGAGACGCTCGGCGTCACGACGTACGTCTACGACCTCGCGTCGCGGTTCAGCGCGTTCTACCGGGACGCGAAGGTGATCGATCCGGACGAGCCGGAACGATCCGCGCGGCGGCTGGCGCTCGTCGCTGCGACCCGGACGACGCTCGCAAACGCGCTCGGCCTGCTTGGGATCTCGGCTCCCGACCAGATGTAAGCCCGGGTCAGTCGCCGAGGGCGGCCCCGAGGCGCTCGACGAGACCCGCATCCGACGCGAGCACAACGCTGACGTCGGTCGCGCTCGTCGCTTCCACCGTGCCGCCGTTCGGGAGCGCGTCGACGGCTCTCCGGGCAGCGGCGATGAACTCCGTGGCGTCTTCGGGCGTGTCCCAGGCGGTGTTGAGCGCGATCGCCCAGGCGCCGTCCGGACCGTCGAGCAGGGCGACGCGGTCGCCACCCCAACCGTCGGCCGCCCTGGCCGCGCTCGGCCCACCGTCGGCTTTCGGCGCCTGTTCGAGCCAGACCTTGAGCTGGAACTCGCCGAGTGTGTCCTCGAGGCCGACCTTCCAGCCGTCGCCCATCTTCGCCGCGAGGTCCGTGGGGACCGTGACGTCCACCGGCGTCTCACCGGCGACGTACTTCTCGGGGTGGAGGATCTGCTCGGTCGAGGCGGGCGGGCTCTTGTAGACGTCGTTGACGGCCCCCCAGCCGCCGCTCGTCTGGAGTGCCTGCACGAATGCGAGGCCGCCGGTGTACGGGAACAGCAGCGACTCGCGGAGGACTGCCGGCATCGCGTCGAGGCTGGCGGTGACCTCCGGGTTGAGCGACTCGCCGAGCATCTGGAGGAGCTCCATCTGGCCGAGATTCGCGAGCTGCCAGTAGGTCATGGCAAGGGTCGCGTCGCCTTCGACGAGCGCCAGGCGGGCAATCCCGCGGTCGCCTTCGCCAACCTCGCTGAGGTCGAGCGACGAGAGGTCGAAGTTCTGATCCTGGAGCGCATGGGTGAACTCGTGCGAGAACGTCGACTTCTCGGTGGGCCCGAGGGCGCCGCTGCGCGAGACCACGTAGAGCTGCTTGTCGTCGGGGCTGTAGAGACCGGCGACCTGATCGCCGAGCAGCTTGATGTAGAGATCCTCGAGCGAAGCTTCAGGCTCCAGCAGGCCGAGGCCCTTGAGTAGCCGCTCGTTGGCCTCGACAAGGTCCCTGGGGTTGTCCTTCCGGAAGCCTTCCTCGGTCACCTTCCGGATACCCGCATCGTCGAGCACCTTCGGGTCGACCGGGTTCTTCGGCGTGAGGCCACGGATCGAGACGACCTCGTCCTCGATCGCGGCGTAGATCGCCTCGGGATTCTGGGTCGGCTTCGGCGAGGCCTCGGCAGCCGGCGACGGTGCGGGCGTCCCGGTCGTCGGGCTGGCGGACGGGGCCGGCGAGGCTGTCGGCTGGCACGCGGCGAGCGCGAGGCCGATGACGGCGAGGACGGCGAGCGCTCGCCCCGAGAGCTGCGAGCGCGGTTGGCGCGGGGTCATTCGGCGGGATTGTCGCATGGGGTTCCTGCGCGGGGCCGTGGCACAGAAAGACCGGGAGCGCCTGCCCAATCGGCGCTCCCGGTCGGAGGGAGGGAGGATGGAACCCAAGGGGTTCGGTCCGAATCGAACCGTAACCGTGCCGCGTTCAAACCAAAGAGGCATCACGATTAAGAAAGCGACACTGACGAAATCGGCCGCGCGGTGACTCGGCGTGAACTGGGCTATGTCAGAATCGGCCCATGGAATTGAGCTGGTACGGGCGGACGTGCGTCCGCCTCCGCGGGCGCGACGCGGTGGTCGTCGCGGACCCCTATCAATCGGTCGTGGGGCCGACCGGTCGCGGCATAACCGGTGAGATCGTCACCTACTCCCATCCCGACGACCGGCCGCTCGCGAAGGCAAAGGGCAAGCGGTCGCGTGACGGCCAGACGGTCCTGCCGAGCTCGCTCGAGGATGCGTTTGTCCTCGACGGGCCCGGTGAGTACGAGGTTCGAGACGTCCTGCTGACCGGCGTCCGGACGTATCGCGATGACGCGAAGGGCGCCGAACGAGGCAAGCAAACGGCGTTCCTGGTCGAGCTCGACGGGCTTCGGACCATCCATCTAGGCCAGATCGGTCATCTCCTGACCGAGGAGAAGATCGCCGACATCGGCACCGTCGAGATCGCGTGCGTCCCGATCGGCGGTCCGCTCTCGGCGACGAAGACCGCGGAGCTCGTCGCGCAGCTCGACCCGCGGATCGTCGTCGCGATGCCGCTCGAAGATGACGGTCCGGACATGACGGATGCCCTCGCCAAGTTCTTCCACGAGATGGGTGGCGAGCCGACGCCCCAACCGCGGCTGTCGGTCACGATCTCCAGCCTGCCCGCTGAGACGACCGCCGTGCTCCTGGAGTCGCGCGGTAAGGCGTAGGCCGCTCGCTCAGGCCGGCCCGCCCTCCCACGCGACACGGCCGCGCTTGACGACGACCCGGACGAGGTTTGCCGCCGGCCAGTACGGGATCTGTCGCGACGTCGGGACGCCCCAGATCACGAGGTCCGCCGTCTTGCCGGCCTCGAGCGACCCGACCTCGTCGCCCATGCCGATCGCGTGGGCCGCATTGATCGTCGCCGCCGCCAGCGCCTCGTCGGGTGTCATCCCCAGATTCAGGCAGGCGACCGTCAGCGCCAGGGGCAGCGAGGGCGTCGGCGATGTGCCCGGATTGAAGTCGGTCCCGATCGCGACCGGGATGCCCCGGTCGATGAACGTGCGGGCCGGCGCGTGGCGAGGCTTCATCAGGAACCACGTCGTGGCCGGGAGAACCGTGGCGACGACCGGACGCTCCTCGTCGGCGGCCGCCGCGAGGGCGTCGATGCCCGCCTCGGACGGCGTGGCGAGGTGGTCGGCCGATGTCGCGCCGATCGCGGCCGCGAGCTCCGCCCCTCCCGACGGCACGAGCTCGTCGGCGTGGAGTCGAGACGCGAGGCCCAGTGCGGCACCGGCTCGCAGGATCTGCTCCGACTCTTCGGCGGTGAAGGCACCGTCCTCGCAGAAGACGTCGCAGAACCGGGCCCGCCCCTGGGCGGCGACGCCGGGCAGCTGGTCCTCGATCACCGATCGGACGTACGCCGCGCGGCCGTCGGGCCGGTCACGGAACTCCGGCGGGACAGCGTGCGCGCCGAGATACGTCGGGACGATCTCGACGGGACCCTCCCGCCCCAGCTGGTAGGCGACCTCGAGGAGGCGCAGCTCCGTCTGGAGCTCCAGCCCGTAGCCGGACTTCGCCTCGATCGTCGTCGTCCCGTGGCTGAGCATCTCGTCGAGCCAACGCCGGCCGTGCGCCCGAAGCTGCTCGGTTGACGCCGCTCGCGTCCGGGCGACCGTGGAAAGGATGCCGCCTCCCGCGGCGAGGATCTCCATGTAGCCGGCGCCACGCTGCCGCAGCTCCAGCTCCTCCTCGCGAGTGCCCGCGAAGAGGAGGTGGGTGTGGGGATCGACGAGCCCCGGCGTGACGGTGCCGCCCAGCGCGTCGAGCCGCGCGAACCGCCCGAGCGGATAGCCCTCGCCCTCGATCAGCCGTTCGACGTCCGAGCGCGGTCCGGCGGCCACGATCCGGCCTTCCCAGGCCGCGACAACCGGAGCGCCGGAGCCAGCCGGCCCGCCGGCCTCGACGGCCGACAGTCGAGCGACCTCGCCCTGTGCCGCGCCGCGCCGTAACCCGCCGGCGAGCGTCACGATCTCCGAGGCGCCAACGACGAGCAGGCCGGGCGGATCCGATTCCCGTCGACCGCCCGGAATGACCCTGAACGTCACGATCCGGGTCCTCAGTCGGAGGCGGCGCGGGCCGCCTCGAGGCGCAGCTCGAGCGCCTGCATCGGGGAGAAGTCACGAAGCTTGAGAAACGAGGCGGCAGCCGCGAGGCGGTCCGCGACCGGGGAATCAGCGGGCGCCTCGACGTGGTCGGCGACGTCGAGGAACGCCGCCAGCGGCGCGAGGCCGATCAGCTCCGACTCGGCGAGCTCGATGCCGTCTTCGGCGGCCTCGGCGCGCACGGTCTCCCAGACCCGCCAGAGCGGCGTGACCCGGAAATCCAGCACGTTCATCGAGACCTGCGCCCGGCCCAGCTCCTCGATGAAGAAGCCGTTCGCCTGGAGTCGTGGCAGACCGCCACCCGACTCGCGAATCCGCCGTGCGATCCGCACCGCCAGCTCCTTGTCCGGCGATTCCAGGTTGATGTTGTAGGCGATCAGGAACGGCCTGGCGCCGACGGCGACCGCGCCCGCCGACGGGTGCATCCGGCTCGGGCCGAAGTCCGGCTCCCGGCCGCGCTGGTCGATCTCGGCCTTGAGACCCTCGTACTGGCCACGCCGGACGTCCGCCAGCTTGATCCGTTCGCTCCGCAGCGCGGCCTGGGCATAGAGGTACACCGGCAGCTCGAAGCGCTCGGCGATTCGCTTCCCGAACGCCCGCGCGAGCTCGATCGTCTCGTCCATCGTCGTGTCACCGAGGGGAATCCACGGGATCACGTCGACCGCGCCGATGCGCGGATGCTCGCCCCAGTGCTCCTCCATGTCGATCTCGTGGATCGACGCCGCGACAAGCCGTTCGAGCGCCTCGCCGACAGCGGCCGCAGGGCCCGCAAGCGTGAACACCGACCGGTTGTGGCTCGCATCGCTAGTTCGGTCGAGGAGGTGGACGCCGGCGACGCTCGAGATGGCGGTCGCGAGCAGCTCCACGACCTCGAGGCGGCGACCCTCGGAGACGTTCGGGACCGATTCGACGAGCCGTTCGGCGAGCTCGGATGAGGTTGGCGGCACGAGGCTAATCGTGACACGCGGGCACGGCTTGTCGCGCGGCCGTCAGGGTCGTCTGAGCAACGTTTGACTAACGAGAGTTAGACGCTACGCTAACGTCTCACACCCCACGACCGATCTGGAGATCCCGCTGTGACCGACGCCGACGCCCAGGCCGCCGCGAGCCGGAGCCTCGTACGCCATCCGGACTTCGTGAAGCTGTGGACGGCGGAGACGATCAGCGTGTTCGGGACGCAGATTACGCTGCTCGCGTTGCCGCTGATCGCCGCGCTGACGCTGAACGTCACACCGTTCGAGTTCGGCCTGCTCGGCGCAATCGACTTCCTGCCGTTCATCCTGCTCAGCCTGCCGGCCGGCGTCTGGGTCGACCGCCTCCGCCGCCGCCCCATCCTCATCGCCGGCGACATCATCCGGGGCACCGCCCTGCTCTCGCTCCCGATCGCGTTCTTCCTCGACGCGCTGACGATCGGGCAGCTCTACATCGTCGGATTCATCAACGGCTGTGCGACGGTGTTCTTCGATGTCGCGTACCAGTCCTATCTGCCGGCACTGGTCGACCGCGACCAGATCGTCGATGGCAACTCGAAGCTCGAGTCCACGCGCTCGGCCGCCCAGATCGTCGGCCCGGGGATCTCGGGGTTCCTGATCGGAGCGATCGGAGCGCCGTTCGCGACGCTGCTCGATTCGCTGAGCTTCGGGATCTCGGCGTTCTTCATCGGGCTGATCCGGCGCCGCGAGCCGAAGCCGGAGCGCCAGGTCGACGAGCACGGCCGCGAGACGTCGATGCGGACCGAGATCGCGGCGGGCCTCCGCTACGTCACCGGGCATCCGTACCTCCGGAACATCGCCATCACGACCGGAACGTCGAACTTCTTCTCGAATATCCAGTTCGCGGTCCTGATCCTCTTTCTGACCAGGCAGCTGGCCTTCACGCCGGAGCTGATCGGGGTCGCCTTCTCGATCGGCTCGGTCGGGTTCCTGCTCGGCGCGCTCCTTGCCGGCCGTGTCGCCGGGCGGATCGGCGTCGGACCGACCATCGTCGGCTCGGCGTTCGTGTTCGGCCCATCCGCGTTGATGGTCGCGATCGCGCCGGAGAGCCTCGCCTTTCCGTTCATCGCCTTGAGCATCTTCATCGGCAGCCTGGGCGGAGCGATCTACAACATCAACCAGGTCAGCCTTCGGCAGGCAATCACGCCGCTCGCGATGCAGGGCCGGATGAACGCGACGATGCGCTTCATCGTCTGGGGCACGATCCCGATCGGGGCGATCGTCGGTGGCTTCCTGGGCGGGCTGATCGGCCTCCACGAGACGATCTGGGTCGCGGCGATCGGCGGACTGTTCGTGTTCCTGCCGGTTCTCCTGTCGCCGGTCCGCTCGATCCGCGAGATGCCCGCTCCGGTTGACGACGCACCCTCAACGGACCCCAAGCTCGCGACCGAGGCCGCGGAGGACAACGGCGTCGTCCCGGCGGGCCACTCCCCGTACCTCGAGGCGTCCGAGGAATAGCCGATACGCAAAAGGGAGCCGCCCGGCGGGCGACTCCCTTGCGGGGCGCGTCAGTTAGCGCGTCGGCGACGCGCTATTTCGTGAACTGGAAGAGCGCTCGACGGTAGGTCCCGTCGTCGAAGGTGATCTCGAATGTGCGGCATCCCGGATTCCAGGTCTTGTCTGTCTTCCACACGTACGTATAGGTGTTGGTCGTCGGATCGTATTGAAGGCCACTCGCGCCGGCGGTCGCCGTCGTCTCCAGAGGGTCGGGCAGTCCGCCGCTTGCGTCGCAATCCTGCGACGTCGCCGTCGGTGTCCCGAAGAGGACGCCGAGGCCGAGGTCGCCCGACAGCTGGAACTTCACCGGGATGCTCTGGCCGAGCTTCACGCCGTTGACCACCGGCGGGTTGTCGACGGGTGACTGGAAGCCGGTGAACTGGTAATTCAGGGGATTGAGCCCGACGATCACCGGGTCGTGGTCGGACGTCCGGTACTGGTTCGGCTCGTAAAGCACGTCGCCGGCATCGGGCTTGAACGACGTGTCGTAGTCGAGGATGTCCGGCTCGTCGCCGTTGATGTGCCACTCGGTCGCGCCGGTGACCTGGCCGACGAGCGTCGGGCTGGCAAGGGCGTGGTCGAGGTAGCCCGACTGGCCATCGAAGACGTACGAGTAGGCGTCCGCTCCGACGTACTTCGCGATGAGGTTCGTGTTGTCGTCGGCGGTCCCGGGCACGTCGTCGGCGCCGTTGCGGATCGCCGTGATCGGGTCTTCCCGGGCGTAGGAGTTGAGGTCACCGAGGATCAGGTAGTCGCGGTCGCCGCTGCCGGTCGGATCGGTGGCGAGCCAGTCGACGAGGGCTTCCGCGGCGAGCTTCCTGGTCATCGGGCAGTTGCCCTGGCCGTCGAGCTGGTCCGGGTCGTCAAGGGGCGGCGCTGTTGCCCCGGTGCACGCCGAACCCTTCGACTTGAGATGGTTGACGGCGACCGTGAACCGGGCGCCCGTCGCGCGGACCTCGAACGCCTGGGCGAGGACCGGCCGGTTGCGGGTATCGATGAACCGGGGATCGACCGAGGAATCGAGGATCTTGTACGTGCCGACCGGCGTGACGACGTCGCTGCGGTAGATCAGGCCGACGCGGATCGCGTCGCCCCCGATGACGCCCGTGTCGATCGCGGCATACGGCCCGACGCCGAGGTCATTGAGCCCGGCCACGATGCCCCGCTGCGGGTCAAGCAGCGGCTCGACGCCGGGCGTGTTCTCGATCTCGTTGAGGCCGATGATGTCGGCGTCGAGACCGGCGAGCGCCTGGAGCAGCTTCGTTCGCTGGCGCGGGAACTCGTCCGGCTGGTCTGCATCGGCGCCGCGGCAGTCGAGGTTCTGGTTGCCACCGCAGGGACCCGGCCCGTTGTCGTTCGCGGTCGTGTCGAGGGTCAGGAAGAAGTTCAGCGTGTTCATCGCGGCGGCGCGGATCGTGCCGCCCACCGGGGCCGGGGCTTCGGGGCGGAGGTTCTTCGGTGTGTAGTCCGCCGGCGCGGTCGGGAAGATCCGGTAGAGGCTGAAGTCGAAGCCGAGGACGCCCGTCGCATTGGCGACGGTGTCGCCGCCCCGGAAGCGGTTCGTCAGCGAGAACGGCTCCCCGTTCGGGTGGCGGAGGATCGGTGGATTCTGGGATGCGTTGTTGTCGTCCAGCGTGATCCGCCGAACGAGGTTCGCTGCGGTCCGAGCGTTCGCGGGTGCACCCGGGGCGTCCTTCGCGGTCCCCGTGTATGGCCGGTCTTCGCCCGCGAGCGGCAGGGCGAGGACGATCTCGCCGAATCGGTCGAAGTTGAAGTACTCCGAGATGACGAGGGACTGCGGGAACGTGACGAGCATGCCCTCGTAGCGCTCCGGGAACGTCGTCGACGCGAAGGGCATCGTCACCTCGGTCGGGGCGACGGTTGCACCGCTGCCGCATTCGAGGATCGCGCCGGCGGGGATCGGCGTCGTGGGCGTCGCGCCGGTGAGCGCGGTCTGGGTGAACCGCTCCGCGGCGTTGGCGCTGACCCGGACGACGTCGCCGACGCTGACCGAGTTGTTGTTGGCCGTGTAGACGAAGATCCCGTCGGACGTCGCCGGATCGCCGTCGCCGACCGGGTCCTGGACGTAGAAGCCGCCAATGCCGGTCGGGTCGTCGAAGGCGCCGACGACGACGCCCTGGGTCGTGACCGGGCCGGTGATCGCTGCACTCGGCCCGGAACCCTGGATCGCGTAGATCGGGGTGAACGTCTGGAGGCAGACGTCCTGGGCCGTGAAGCCGACGGTAAAGTTCAGCTCCATGTTGTCGGGCGGATCGATGCCGTCCTGATCGCGGACCTGGGCCGCGAGGACGGTCAACGAGCAGACGTCGCCGTCGGCGAAGTCCTCGGTCGGATCAATCGTGAAGGTTGTGCCGTCACCGGAGTAGGTGGCCGCCTTGTCGAGCGTGTTGCACGTCAGCGTGAACCAGGGGTCGGTGACGGTGACCGGCTCGTTGAATGTCACGGTCAGATTCGAGGCCACGCCGACACTCGCGCCGTCGGTCGGGAAGCTGCTCGCCACGGCTGGCGGAGCGTCGTCGCCCGGGCACGCGTTGCGGGCGCCAGCCGTGTTCAAACGGGTCAGGAAGTCGACGTTGTTGACGTTCGTATCGGTGCCGTCGGGACAACGGCTGATTCCCTCGCCGATGTTGGCTCCGCTGTCGATGAGGCCCACGCCGGATCCCTCGGTGTAAGGAGCCCCGGTGTTGCCTTCGTAGCTGACCGCATCGACAAGTGTCCCGGATAGGAGAAGGCCAATGCCGTCCGGCGCGCCGTTCTGGATGAAGTCGGTCGCATTGCCGCCATCAAGATTGCAGCCAGGGACCGAGGGGATGTCGCCGCAGATCACGTAGTAGTCGCCGGCCGCCAGGAAGACGGCCGGCAGGTCGATCGTCGTGTAAACGGACGCACCGCCACCGGTCCCGTTGACCAGGCGCACCGTGTACGGGTCGAGATCGACCGGGACGTCGCTCGTATTCTTCAGCTCCAGGTACTCGGTGCTGTCTGGGTTAATCGGCTGGTCGTAGTCAACCTCATTGATGACGATCGGCGACCCGGTCACGGCGGCGGCCGTGTCGAAGGTCCAGGTGTAGGCCGCCGCCATTCCGTCGGGCGGGTCGTCGCTGTCGGCATCGCTGACCGCGTCCGCCGGAATCGTCACCGTGCAGTGGTCGTCGTGCTGGAACGCCAACGTCGTGAGCGAGAACGTGAGCGGACCGCCCGAGATCGAGACGGCCTTGTCGCCTTGGTCGTCGCAGAGGATCGTTGCCGACGACAGCGCGACGGGCTCGTTGAAGGTCACGCTCGGCGTCGTGTTGATCGGGACGCCGGTGGCGCCGTTCTGCGGGGCGGTGGACGTCACGACCGGCGCAGCTTCGGGCGAGAGCGAGTGGGTCCCGAGGCCATCGAACGTGTCGGTCGCGAAGCCCTCCCACTGGACCGCGGGGTCGAAGGCGTCGCTGCCGATCGGGTCGCCGGCCTGGATGGCCCCGTCGCGGCGGAGCGTGTTGTCCATGGTGCTCGTCAGGCCTGAACCCCACTCGGTGCCCGGGTCGAAGCCGATCTGGCCGATGACGTCGACCGCCGCCGTGCCCTTGAAGAGCGCGACGGCGTCGTCGCCGTTGAACCAGCCGGAATTGTTGAAGAGGTCGGCGACCGCGAGGATCGCCGGATCGGCGGACGCCTGGGCGACGACATAGACGTTGCCATCGGCGATCGAGCCGACCAGCGGGATGGTCAGGCCAGCCGCCGCGCTGCCGTTGAAGAACAACTGGACGCTGTAGACCCCGTCGAGGGTGATCTCGGCGCCGGTGCCGTTGTAGATCTCGAGGGCCTTGTTGTTGCTCGACCCCTCCACGTACTCCGAGAAGAAGAGGTCGGTTGGTGCGGCCAGGACGGGCGCTGCGGCAGCGCCTGGCAGCAGCCCACTGAGGATCAGGAGCGATCCGGACAGGGAAAGGAGCCGGCGACGGCCGGCACGCAGGGCAGGCGAGGACACCGTGTACAACCCTCCTCACGACCGAGGAAATGCCCCTGGGTCTGCCGTCATGGTAGACGTCTGAACCATCCCGGACCGGCCGAGACCGCACCGAACTGCACCGTGGTCGGTGCGCGTACGCACCGCGTTAGCGGCTGATCAACGTTCCGCGGGGCCGTCCAGCATCGGGATCCGGAGGCCGCGCTCCCTGGCAACCTCGACCGCCCTGGGGTAGCCCGCGTCGACGTGGCGGGCGACGCCCATCCCGGGGTCCGTCGTGAGGACGCGCTCGAGCTTCTGCGCCGCCAGCTCCGTTCCATCGGCGACGACCACCATGCCCGCGTGCTGCGAGTAGCCGATCCCGACGCCGCCGCCGTGATGGATCGAGACCCACGTCGCGCCCGCGGCCGTGTTCACGAGCGCGTTCAGGAGCGGCCAGTCCGCGATCGCGTCCGAGCCGTCGGCCATCGATTCGGTCTCGCGGTTCGGTGACGCGACGGATCCCGCGTCGAGGTGGTCGCGGCCGATGACGATCGGTGCGCTGACTTCGCCCGACGCGACCAGCTCGTTGAACGCGAGTCCCGCCTTCGCCCGCTCGCCGTACCCGAGCCAGCAGATTCGTGCCGGCAGGCCCTGGAACGGGACCTTGGCTTCGGCCATCGTGATCCAGCGCCTGAGCCCGGCGTCCTCGGGGAACAGCTCGAGAATCGCCTGGTCGGTCCGGGCGATGTCCGCCGGATCACCGCTCAGCGCTGCCCACCGAAACGGTCCCCGACCCTCGCAGAAGAGCGGCCGGACGAAGGCTGGCACGAATCCCGGGTAGTCGTAGGCGTTCTGCACCCCCGCCTCGAACGCCTGGGCCCGAAGGTTGTTGCCGTAGTCGAACGCGACCGCGCCGGCCTCCCGGAAGGCGAGGATGGCCCGGACGTGATCGGCCATCGAACGCATCGAGCGCCGGACGTACTCGTCCGGGAGGGCGCTCCGGAGCTCCAGCGCGTCGCTGAGAGAGATCTCCGAGGGGACGTACCCGGCCAGCGAATCGTGGGCCGAGGTCTGGTCCGTGACGACATCGAAGTGCTCGCCGGCCTTGGCCCAGGCGGGCTCGATCTCCGCAGCGTTGCCGACGAGCGCGATCGACTCGGCCCGGCCGTCCGCGGCCGCGCCGCGCGCCCACGCGAGTGCCTCCCGCGGATCCTCGGTCAGCCGGTCGACATAGCCGATGTCGAGCCGCCGCCGGGCGCGGGCCTCGTCGACCTCGATCGCGAGACAGACGCCGTCGTTCATTGTCACGGCCAGCGGCTGGGCGCCGCCCATGCCCCCAAGCCCGGCGGTCAGCGTGACCCGGCCCCGCAGCGACCCACCGAAATGCTGGCGGGCAAGCTCGGCGAACGTCTCGTACGTGCCCTGGAGGATGCCCTGCGTCCCGATGTAGATCCAGGAGCCCGCGGTCATCTGGCCGTACATCGTCAGGCCCTGCTTTTCGAGGTCGCGGAAGACGTCCCAGGTCGCCCACCGGCCAACGAGATTCGAGTTTGCGATCAGCACCCGCGGCGCCCACTCATGCGTCCGGAACACCGCGACGGGCTTGCCGCTCTGGACGAGCAGCGTCTCGTCGTCGGCGAGGCGACGGAGCTCGCGGACGATCGCGTCGAACGCCTCCCAGCTGCGGGCGGCCCGGCCCGTCCCGCCGTAGACGACGAGCGCGTCCGGATTCTCGGCGACCTCCGGATCGAGGTTGTTCATCAGCATCCGGAGCGCCGCCTCCTGGCCCCAGCCGCGGCAGCTCAGCTCCGGGCCGCGCGGGGCGCGGACCGGGCGAGCGCCGGGGAGGCCGCCGGCCGCGGGTGGTTGCGAGGTGGCCGTCACGATCCCGAGTCTACGCCGCGCCGCGGCCACCGCTCAGCCGGGCAGGTTCTCCATCAGCTCCTGTCCGGACGTCGCGTCGCCGACGACGTTCAGCGACACGATCGCGTCCGGATTCTCGAGGTGGACGTGATAGGTGTGAACGCCTCCCGCACACGTCCCGATGTAGACCGTTCGGTCGTCAATCTCCGCCTCCGCGTTGCCAATGACGCCGCCGGCCTGGCCGCAGACGCCCTCGTCGAACGAGTCCCGCCAGTCGCGATAGAACGCGTCGTCGAACACCCCCGGTTTGAGCTTCACGACCGATGCGACGACGAACGTGTCGGTCGCAGGATCGACCGAGACGCCGACCGCGATCGACTGGGCGTGGTCCGCCAGCGCCGCGTCCGTCGCCGATTCGGCGGCGGCATCCTGGGATGGTTCGATCGGATGGCCGTCGACGGCGGCCGGCAGGAGGCCCAGGAGGCCCATGTCGATCGCCACGGCGCCGGCGCTGGGTGCTGACAGAGACGAAGGAGGAGGCGTCGAAGGCGTGGATGCCGGGAACGTCGGTGGCTGCGCCGTCGCCGCGTTCGTCGGGCTCGGTGTCGGTCCCGGTGGCTGGCAGGCTGTGACGATCACCGCCAGTCCGATCGTCGTCGCCGCGAGGGCGCGGCGTTGCGCGGTGCCGCGGCCTGTCACCCGGGGAGGCGCTCCGGGTCGACGTCGGGCCGGATGAACGCGGATTCGTAGAACTGCAGCGGGTTGCCTTCGGGGTCCCACAGGAAGCAGAACTGGCCCCAGTCGGTCCGGACGACGTCCTCATGGCGAACGCCGGCGGCGTCGATCCGCTGCATCGCGAGGCGGAGGTTGTCGACGATGATCTCGGGCACGACGCCGCCGTGGCGGAAGTCCTTCGGCTCGGCCGACGCGAAGCCGCCCGCGATCAGCGAGAGGCTCGTTCCCTGGGTTGCGTCGAACCGGACGAACTTCGCGGTCCGGTAGAGGAGCCGCAGGCCGATGACGTCGCGGTAGAAGGCCATCTCGGTTTCGATGTCCTCGACGAAGATCAGCGCGCCACGGACCTTGCTGACGTTGCCGAGCGCCTGGGTCATCGCCATCGGGGTCCTCCGTCGCTGTCAGCCGGGACGGTAGCACTGGCCGCACCTCGCGCCGCCGAATGCCGCGTCTCAGCCGAGCTCTCGCCTCACGACTGGAAAGCGCTCGTCGTCGACCGCGATCCGGAAGCCGGCGCTCACCCAGAACTCGGGCGTTGCCGCGCTCGTGGCGTCCGGCGGAGCGCCCCGCTCTGGGTAGGCCTCGACCGCGGCGAACCCCCGTCGCGCGAGGTCGTCGCAGACGGCCTCGACGAGCGTCCGAGCGTGGCCCCGATGGCGAGCGGCGGCCGTCGTTGCGATGCACGTGATCACGGCCGGGAGCGGCGCCTCCGGCAGCTGCGGGTAGAGCTCGCGCAGCCGCTGGGCCCGGGGATATGCGGACAACGGCCCGAACTGGACGTATGCGGCCGGATCGTCGTCGCCCTCGAGGAGCGCCTTCGCGTAGCTGCCGAACACGCCCAGGCCGCGACCGAGCAATGTCAGCTTCCGCGGCGCATCCGCCTCGACCGACGGCCGAGCGGGCCGCGCCGGCGCGAAGGGGTTGTCAGCCAGGGGATCGTCGTCGGCGGCGAACGGGTTGTACCCGGGCTCGGCGCGCGGAGCCGGCGCGAACGGGTTGACGGTCTCCTCGCTGTCGTCGGGCGAGAATGGGTTCCACGACGCGGCCCGAGTGGGGGCGGGTGGCGGGCGCGATCCCTCGAGCCACGCCGGGCGGCTCGCCTTCGAACCGCGATCGGCATCCTCCCAGTAGTCGCACGTTCGATGGTCGAACGACGGGTCGGCACACGGCGGAATCCGCTGGAAGGACGCGACGTCGGTGACGTCGACGATGCGGACGGCCATGTCGCGGAGTCTACGACCGAGCGCTTGCGCTACGGACCGACGAGATCGACGAGGGCGCCCGTTCGCACGATGTCGGCCGCGGCGGCGAGATCTGGACCCGGCTCGCGGTCGCCCGCGAGGCGTTCGACCCGGGCGCGGACGCGACGCCTCGCCTCGGCAACGCCCGCCCCGGGCTCCGGGCCATCGGCGCCGACCCGCGCATCGAGCGCCTGCGCCGCGACCAGCAGCTCGATCGCGAGAATCTCCTCGACGTGGGCGAGCACCGTCCGGGCGTGCCGCGCGGCGATGGGGCCCATCGAGACGTGGTCCTCCTGGTTCGCGCTCGTCGGCACCGAATCGACCGACGCGGGATGCGCCAGGACCTTGTTCTCCGACACCAGCGCAGCCGCGGTGTACTGGAGGATCATCAGGCCCGAGTCGAGACCGGAGCCGGCCGCGAGGAACGCCGGCAATCCCTCGTTCTTGCTCTCGTCGAGCAGCAGCGCCGTCCGGCGCTCGCTGATCGCCCCGATCTCGGCGATGGCGAGCTTCGCGAAGTCGAGCGCGAGCGCGATCGGCTCCCCATGGAAATTGCCGCCGCTGATCACGAGCCCGCCGCCCGTCGCGACCGCGCCTTCGTCCGTCCCACCGCCGTCGGCGAACACGAGCGGGTTGTCCGTCGCGCTGTTCATCTCTACGTCGAGCACGCGCCGGAGGTGCTCGAGCGCATCGCGGACGGCGCCGTGGACCTGCGGGACGCAGCGCAGCGAATACGGGTCCTGGACCTTGTGGGCGTGACCCTTGTGGCTGGCCTGGAGTGCGGAGTCGCGGAGCAGGTGGCGGAGCTCCGCTGCAACGGAGATCTGACCGGGATAGGGCCGGGCGAGCTGGTACGGCGCCGCAAACGCGACATCGGTGCCGAGCGCCGCTTCCACGCTCATCGCCGCCGCCACGCTCGCGGTCCGGACGAGCCGGTCGGCATCGGCGAGCAACAGCGCCCCGATCGCGCTCATCAGCTGGGTGCCGTTGAGCAGCGCGAGGCCCTCTTTCGCCTCGAGGACCATCGGCTCGAGGCCCACTTCCCGCAGCCCGACGAGTGCTGGCACACGCTGCCCGGCTACTTCGACCCAGCCGCGGCCGACGATCGGCAGCGCGAGATGCGCGAGCGGCGCGAGGTCGCCGGACGCGCCGACCGAGCCCTGGGCGGGGACGACCGGATGGAGGCCGCGCTCCAGGAATGCCAGCAATCGATCGACGAGGGCCGGCCGGCAGCCGCTGTGGCCGAGCGCCAACGTGTTCGCCCGGAGGAGCAGCATCGCCCGGACCACCTCGCGCGGCAGCGGCTCGCCGACGCCTGCTGCGTGACTCACCAGCAGGTTTTCCTGGAGCTGCTGCGCGTCGGCCGGGGGCACGAACCTGGTGGCCAGCGCGCCGAAGCCGGTCGTGACCCCGTAGACGATCGCGCCGTCGGCGACGAGTCGCTCGATGACGTCGCGTGCCTCCTGCATCCGGGCCCGGGCGGACTCGTCGAGCGCGACACGGGCGTCGTGGCGGGCGACCGCTTCGACGTCGGTCACCGTCAGGCCGGCGCCGGTCAGGACGATCGTCTTGGTGGCGCTGGGGCCGTTCGGGGCGGTCACGATGACGAGGATAGTCGGCTAGACTCGGACGCGGGCCTCTCGGTCCGTTCCCCATCCTGCCTCGGAGCCGTCCTTGCTCGCGTTCATCGACGAGATCGTCATCCCGTTCCTGAACTCGCTCTATGGGGCACTCGGCTACGTCGGCGTGATGGTCGCGATGATGATCGAGTCCGCCATGATCCCGCTCCCTTCCGAGCTCATCCTGCCGTATGCCGGCTTCCTGATCTCGGACCCGTCGCAGCTCGAGCCGCTGACGAAGCAGCCGTGGAATTACTGGCTCGTCGTCATCTTCGCGACGATCGGCAACACGCTCGGGTCGCTGATCGCCTACGCGATCGGGGCGTGGGGCGGCCGGCCGTTCCTCGAGCGCTACGGCCGCTACCTCCTGATCCGGCCTCACGAGATCGAGCTGGCCGAGCGCTTCTTCGACAGGTACGGCGCGCAGACCGCGTTCTTCAGTCGGCTCCTGCCGATCGTCCGGACGTTCATCAGCTTCCCCGCCGGCGTCGCCCGGATGAACATCTGGAAGTTCATCGCCTATTCGACCGCGGGGGCGTGGCTGTGGTCCATGCTGCTCGTCTGGGCGGGGATGCAGCTGGGGGCCAACTGGGTCGAGATCCGACACGCGCTCCAGCCCTTCGACCTCGCGATCGCGATCGCCGTCGGCGTCGCAGTGATCCTCTTCATCTGGTGGCGGCTCGGGATGCCGGGCTGGAAGCGCCGAACCTCCTGACCTCAGGACCGGGCCGCGATCTCCTCCGGCGCCGGCCGCGCCCGGAACGCGGCGAACAGCAGCAGGTCGTAGACGATCTTCAGGGTGCCCGCGATCACGAACGGGGCACCGGAGAATGCCGCGCTCGCGACGAGGGGGGTGGACACGGCCGGCGAGATCGCTGCGCCCGTCGTCCGGGCAACGCCCGTCACGCCTGCAGCCGCCGACCGCTCGTCCGGGTCGACGACCGCGAGCACGTACGACTGCCGCGTCGGGACGTCCATCTGGCTGAGGACGTACCGAGCGAGGAGGCAGATGACCGCCAGCGGCAGCGTCGGCATGAACGGGACGAGGATCAGCAGGACGTTCGAGGGCAGATGAGTGAAGACCATCGTGTTGATCAGCCCGATCCTTGCCGCGATCCGGGCGGCGCTGAGCGATGAGATCGCGGCGAGGATGTTTGCTGCAAAGAACAGCGCGCCCAGCGCGGCCGGCTCGACGCCGAACGTGAGGTGGAACCAGTAGGCCATGAGCGCCTGTGGGACGAAGCCGCCGGCAAACGCGTCGAGCGCGAACAGCGCGGAGAGCCGGGCGACGATCCCCTTCGACCGACCGAGCCCCAGGCGACGCCGGATCCCGTCGTCCGCCATCGCCCGCTGAGCCGGCTCGACCGCCGGGCCGACGACTGCGAACACCGCCGCCATCACGAGTCCGATCGCGGCGTACCCGAACACGACGGCGCGATAGGCATCAACGTCGGATCGTCCGGCAGCGATCAGCGACTGCGTCAGGAGCCCCGCCGCAAGCGCACCGAGCGCCGTGGCCGCGTAGCCCGCCAGGTTGTACCAGGCGAACGTCGCGGTGCGCCGTCGACCGGTCGTCGTCTCGCTCAGCGCGGCCTGCTCGACGGCGAGGAACGGCCCCACCTCGTTACCGGTCGGGCTGATGACGCCGATCGTCGCGGCGAGGATCAGCAGCGGGACCGCTGATGTGATCGCAAACGCCACGCCGGCACCGGCCATCAGCAGCGATCCGGCGAGCAGCACCCGGCGGCGACCGAAGCGGTCCGCGCGGGTCGTCAGCCAGAGCGAGATCAGCGTGTCGCCGATGAGCGTCAGCGTCAGGATCACGCCGATCGTCAGCGGGTCGATCCCGAGCGAGGCGAGATACAGGACGAGGACGACCGCGAGCGAGCCGTACGCGAACATCCGCAGCACACGGGTGAGAAACAGCAGCCGCCCGTCGCGAGTCAATCCCCGGAGGCTCGCGACGAGCCCGGCGTCGTCGGCGGCTGGCATCGGGGCCGAGTCTACGTGCGAAACTGTCGACCGGAGGTAAGCACGCCACGATGACCGACGAATCCGGCCACGATCCTGCGGAGCTGCATCATCCCGGTGACGTCGCGGGCGAGCCGCACGGTCTCGATGATCACGGCGACGAGCACGGGCACGACGACCACGCCCACGCGGAAGAGGCGCTCGGCCCGGTCGACGTCACGGTCTGGGGCGCGTTCGTGATCGGAATCCTCCTGGGCGTCGTGCCCGCGATCGGGATCGCCCTGGCGGTGTCTGCTTAGGGGCCTGGACCGGAACACACCGGCCGCGCGGGACGTCGAACGCCCGAACCATCCCCGCTCGAGGTGACCGTGATGCCCATTCCGGTCCGTCACCGCGTTCGCCGCGTCGCCTTCGCCGCGGCACTTCCGTTCCTGACCGTGGCCCTCGGGCTCACAACCGCAGCCCCGGCATTCGCCTGCTCCTGCGCGATGCCTGGGCCGATGTCGGACTACATGGGAGCCGAGAACGCGGTCTTCTCGGGCATCGCCGGACCGCTCGACGCCCGCGGCGTTCCGGTCCGCGTCAGCACCTGGTATCACGGGCCGAATGTGGCGCCCCTCGTCTACCTCGCCAAGGGCAGCTTCGCGGACGAGGCGTCGTGCGGAACCGCGCCTCCGCCGAACGGATCGAGTTGGATCTGGGTCACGTACGTCGACGAGGGACCGGGACTGCGTGACTTCGGCACCGGGCTCTGCAGCCCCTCGGCTCAGCTCGGGACGCCCGAGGGCGCGGCGATGGTCGCCGACGCGGCACGAACGTTCGGTGGCGGTCCGCCGCCGGGCGCCGAGACCGGCCCGCCCGAAGCCGTCCCAGCTCCGCCACTGTCGCCCGATCAGGCGCCGCTGATTCTCGCGGCCACGCTCGGCCTGGGGGTTGTGGTTCTCGGCGCGGTCACGCTGCTTGCGCTCCGTCGACCGAGGTCGGCTCGCTAGAACAGCCCGACGATGTTGCCGTCGGCGTCGATGTCGATCTTCTCGCCGCCGGGTCGCGATGGCAGGCCCGGCATCGTCCGCATCTCGCCGAGGAGCGGCGTGATGAACCCGGCGCCGGCCGATAGGCGGATGTCGCGGACGGTCACGGTGAAGCCGGACGGACGACCCTTGAGGTTCGCGTCATGGCTCAGCGAGTACTGCGACTTCGCCATGCAGACCGGCAACCGCCCGAACCCGAGGTCTTCGTACAGCTTCAGGGCCTTCTTCGCCGGCGGCAGCAGCTCGATGCCGTCGGCGCCGTAGACCTTCGTCGCGATCGCCAGAATCTTCTCGCCGAGCGGGGCCTCGTCGGGATAGAGCAGCTGGAACGTCGACCCGCGCGACGCCGCCGCCCAGACCGCGTGCGCCAGGTCGGCGGCACCGCGTCCCCCGTCCGTGAAGTGCGTCGCGACGACCGCATCGTCGGCCCCGGCCTCGAGGGCGACCTCGCGAACCGCCTCGATCTCGGCAGTCGTGTCGGTCGGGAACGAGTTGATCGCGACGACGGCCGGGACGCCGAACATCGTCACGTTCTCGATCTGCTTCGCGAGGTTCGCGGCACCGGTTCGGACGGCGGTGACGTTCTCTTCGAGCAGCGCGGGATCGAGCGGCTTGCCGGCGACGATCTTGCCGACGCCGCCGTGCATCTTCAGCGCCCGGATCGTTGCGACGACGACGGCCGCATCCGGCGCGAGGCCCGACGCCCGGCACTTGATGTCGAAGAACTTCTCGGCGCCCATGTCGGCGCCGAAGCCCGCCTCGGTCGCCACGATGTCGTTCGTCGCAAGGGCGAGGCGGTCCGCGATGATCGAGTTGTTGCCGTGGGCGATGTTCGCGAACGGACCGCAGTGGACGAATGCCGGCCCGCCCTCGAGCGTCTGGAGCAGGTTCGGCTTGATCGCGTCGATCAGCAGCACGGTCATCGAGCCGGCGACGCCGAGGTCCTCGCACGTCACCGCCTTGCCGTCCTTCGTGGTCGCGAGCACGATCCGCCCGAGACGCGACCGAAGGTCCTGGAGGTCGACGGCCAGTGCGAGCACGGCCATCACCTCGGATGCGACCGTGATCACCCACTCGGTCTCGCGCGGGACGCCATTCTCCTTGCCGCCGAGACCGATCACCGCTCGCCGGACCGTGCGATCGCTGATGTCGACGACGCGTGGCCAGAGGATCGAGAACGGGTCGATGCCGTGGGGGTTGCCGTGATGGAGGCTGTTGTCGAGGAACGCGGCAGCGAGATTGTGGGCCGCGCCGATCGCGTGGACGTCGCCGGTCAGGTGGAGGTTGAAGTCCTCCATCGGGATGACCTGGCTGTAGCCGCCGCCGGCCGCACCGCCCTTGATCCCGAAGACCGGCCCGAGCGACGGCTGGCGGATGCAGATCGCCGCCTTGTGACCGACGACGTTCAGCCCCTGGCCGAGGCCCACGGTCGTCGTCGACTTGCCCTCGCCGAGCGGCGTCGGGGTGATCGCGGTCACGACGACGTACTTGCCGCGCGGTCGCTCTGCTTCGACGCGCCGGATCGCCTCGAGCGTGACCTTTGCTTTCGACCGGCCGTACAGCTCGATCTCGTCGTCACGCAGGCCGAGATCGGCGGCGACGTCGGCGATCGGGCGGGGCGTGACCGACCTCGCGATCTCGAGGTCGGATGGGAACGTGATGGTCATCGGGCCCCTCGGTTCGATGAGCGGGTGGATGGCGCCGCGGCCACGGCCGTCGGTTGCGGCGCGGTCGCCACCGCGGGCGACATCGCAGCGGAGACCTGGGCATGGGCGGCACGGGTGAGGTGGGCGAGCAGCAGCGCGTTCGTCAGCGGACCGACACCGCCGGGGACCGGGGTGATCGCCGAAGCGACCCGACGGGCGGATTCGAAGTCGACGTCGCCGACGAGCTTGTCGTCCACGACGTTGATCCCGACGTCGACGACGACCACGCCGCGTCGCAGCATGTCGCCCGTGATCAGGCCGGGCCGGCCGGCGGCGACGACGAGGATCTCGGCGTCCTTGACGTGATGCCGGAGGTCGCGCGTCCGCGAGTGGCAGACAGTCACGGTCGCGTTCTCGCGGACGAGCAGGAACGCCGTCGGCATGCCGACGACCGTCGACCGACCGACCACGACCGCGCGACGCCCCTCGATCTCGATCGCGGAGCGGCGGAGGATCTCCACCGCCGCATGGGCGGTCGCCGGAAGGAAGCCGTCATAGCCGAGCCGCAGCAACCCGGCGTTCAGCGGATGGATCCCGTCGATGTCCTTCGCGGGGTCGATCGCATCGATCACCGCGCGGAGCCGGATCGATGGCGGCAGCGGCATCTGGACGATGATCCCGTGGACGAGCGGGTCGGCATTGAGCGCCGCGATCACGTCCGTCACGCGACGCTCCGTGGCCTCGCCCTCGAGCTCGACGAGCCAGCGGTGGATCCCGACCGCCTCGCAGCTGCGCATGATCTGCTGCAGATAGACCGTCGATGGCGCATCGCGACCGACGATCACGATCGCGAGCCCCGGCGCGTGCCCGGTCCGCGCCCGAAACGCCTCGACGTCCTCCGTGACGGCGACCCGGATCTCGCCTGCGATCGGCCCTCCCAGGAGGAGCCGAGCGTCGCCGCGCTGCGTCACGACGAGGCCGTCATCTGGCGAGCGGCTCCCGGGCCGTGCCTTGGAGCACGCCTTCGCGCGTTTGCATGGCGAGCGTCTCGACCGTGTCGAGGAGCGTCTTCACGCGAATCGTCGTCTGCGCGGCGTATTCCTCGTCGCCGACCGATGGCAGGTTGACGATCACGTTCTCGGCCGCGCCGCGGGCCGCGGCTTCGGCGAGCATTGCGGCGACGTTTAGATCGCTCGACGCATTCTTGTTGCTGCGGCCCACCAGCTCCTCGGCAGTCGCGACCAGGTCGACGCAGGCCTCGACCGTCCGAAGCGGCACGTCCGCCGCGGCCCGCGCGGCGGCGCTGAGTGCTGCCGTCCGCGCCGCCACCTGCTCAGCGGTATCACGCGGAAGCTTCATCGCCGCCGCGTAGTGGCCGTACGCCACGGAATCCTCGTCCGCGAGATCGAGGAACCGTGCCGCGAGGGCTCGTCCGCGTTCGATGGCGCGGGTGTGGAGCGCTTCGTGTTCGGCGTACTTCGGCCGCCCCTGCGACAGCGACGCGACCATCGCCACGAGCGCCGACCCGAGGCTTCCGGCAATCGCCGACGCACTGCCCCCGCCAGGGACAGGCTCGGCGGATGCGAGTCGATCGACGAAGGCGGTGACGGTCAGGTCGCCGAAGCGACCGTTCGGCGTGGCGTCGTCTGGCACCCCGCGATTGTAGGTTGCGATCCGGTCACGAACG
>DASUFO010000083.1:0-3115 GCA_036274475.1 Candidatus Limnocylindrales bacterium | reverse complement strand
CGGATCATCGTCGAGCGGCCGATCGCGGACGAGTTCGTCGCACGGCTCGCGGAGAAGACGAGCGGTCTGAAGGCCGGCGACCCGGCGGAGCACGACACGATCATCGGCCCGCTGATCAACCCGGATGCGCTCGAGACGGTGCGCAGGAGGGTCGAAGGCGCCGTGAGCGCCGGGGCGAGGGTGCTCGCCGGCGGTAGCGCCGAAGGGCCATGCTTCCAGGCGACGCTTCTCGCCGACGTCCCGCCCGACTCGGAGTTCGCGAACGAGGAGACGTTCGGCCCGGTCGCGGCGATCGAGGTCGTCGACTCCGCCGAGGAGGCGGTCGCGCGCGCCAACGCCACGGCGTACGGGCTCGCGTCGGGGATCATCACGTCGGACACCGACCGCGGGCTCGAGCTCGCGCAGGCGATCGACGCTGGGATCGTCCACGTCAACGACCAGCCGGTCGGAGACGAGCCGCAGATGCCCTTCGGCGGCGTCAAGGACTCGGGCTTCGGCCGCTTCGGCGGCACCGCGGTCGTCGACGAGTTCACCGAGACGCGCTGGATCACCGTGCAGCGGGGCTCGCACCCGTTCCCGTTCTAGCGTTGACAGGAGGCTCGATCGGCTCGATGACGGCGACGCTGACAACGGCCGCGGAGGCGGTCTCCGCCATCAGGAGCGGCGACACGGTCATGGTCGGCGGCTTCGGCCTCGTCGGGGCGCCGCTGTCGCTGATAGACGCGCTCGTCGACCATTCCGACGCCACCGACCTGACGATCGTCTCGAACAACATCGGCGAGCCCGGCCGCGGCCTCGGAAAGCTCCTGCGCCAGGGCCGGATCCGCCGGGGCATCTCCTCGTACTTCACGTCGAACCCCGAGGCGGTCGCGGCGGTCAACGCCGGCGAGATCGAGGCGACGCTCGTCCCGCAGGGCACGTTCGCGGAGGCGATCCGGGCGGGCGGCGCGGGCATCGGCGGCTTCTTCACCCCCGTCGGCGCGGGGACGCAGCTCGCCGAGGGAAAGGAGGAGCGCGTGATCGACGGGGTGCGCCACGTGCTCGAGGGGCCAATCCACGCCGACGTCGCGCTCGTCTACGCCGCGCGGGCGGACACGCTGGGGAACCTCTGGTACCGCCGCACCGCGCGGAACTTCAACCCGCTCATGGCGACGGCGGCCAGCCTCACCATCGCGGAGGCGGGGGAGATCCTCGACGTCGGGGAGCTCGAGCCGGAGTCGGTCGTGACGCCGCATCTCTACGTCGACCACCTGGTCGCGGCGGCGTGAGCCCCGACCCGAAAGCCCGGATCGCGGCGAGGGCGGCGCAGGAGCTCCGCCCCGGCGAGGTCGTGAACCTGGGCATCGGCATCCCGAACCTCATCCCGGAGTTCCTCGGGCCCGACTCGGGAGTCGTGCTCCACACGGAGAACGGCCTCCTGGGCGTCGGGCCACGACCGGACGACGGCGACCTCGACCCCGACCTGATCGACGCAGCGAAGCAGCCGATCACGGCATTGCCGGGTGCCGCGTACTTCGACAGCGCCTCGAGCTTCGCGATGATCCGCGGTGGGCACGTCGACGTCGCCGTGCTCGGCGCGCTCGAGGTGAGCGCCGTCGGTGACATCGCGAACTGGGCCGTTCCCGGCAAGGACGTGCTCGGCGTCGGCGGCGCGATGGACCTCGTGGTCGGCGCTCGTCGCGTGATCGTGACGATGACGGCGACGTCGTCTCGCGGTCAGCCGAAGGTGGTCGCCGAGTGCACGTACCCGCTGACCGCCGCAGGAGCCGCCGACGTCGTCGTCACCGAGCTCTGCGTCTTCCGCCTCGTCGACGGCGAGCTGCGCCTGACCGAGTTGCTCGACGGCGCCACGGTCGACGACGTCACCGCCGTCACCACCGCCCCGTTCGTCGTCACCCTGGAGGAAAGCCATGTCGGTTGACGTCCGTCCGTTCCCGGAGCTGGTCGACGCAGAGCGCGCCGGCCCCGACCCGCCCTACGACCACTTCGACTACGTCGGGACGCGCCTGCGGGCTCCGAAGGAGCCGCTCGTGATCATCCCGTCCACGCTGACGGAGCTGACGGGCCCGGCCTTCGGCGAGTCCACGGTCGACCCGCGCGACGCCGACCTGACCCGCCAGCACGCGGGCCAGCCCCTGGGCGAGCGGATGGTCCTGAGCGGCCGTGTCCTCGGAAGCGACGGCAAGCCGTTGCGTGGGCAGCTCGTCGAGATCTGGCAGGCGAACGCGGCCGGCCGCTACGCGCACGAGGTGGACGACCACGACGCGCCGCTCGACCCGAACTTCAGCGGCGCGGGCCGCTGCCTGACGGACGACGAGGGCCGCTACCGGTTCGTGACGGTCAAGCCGGGCGCGTATCCGTGGAAGAACCACACGAACGCCTGGCGCCCGAACCACATCCACTTCTCGGTCTTCGGACGTGCCCTGACCGAGCGGCTCGTCACGCAGATGTACTTCCCCGGCGACCCGCTCTTCCCGTACGACCCGATCTTCAACTCCGTCCGCGATCCCAAGGCGCGCGAGAGGATGATCTCCATGTTCGATCTCGGGCTCACGGAGCCGGAATGGGCGCTCGGCTTCCGTTGGGACATCGTCGTCGGCGGCAAGGACGCGACGCCGCTCGAGGAGCCGCACGATGACTGAGCTCGGCATCACCCCCGCGCAGACGGCAGGCCCGTACCTGCGGATCGGGCTTCTGCGAAACATCCTCACACCGAACGTCGTCGACCCGTCCGACCCCCGCGCGATCCGCATCCGGGGACGGCTCACCGACGCGGCCGGTGACGGCGTGCCCGACGGGATGGTCGAGACCTGGCAGGCGAACGCGGCGGGCCGTTACCACCATCCGGCCGACGACCGCGACGAGCTTGCACTGGAGGACGGCTTCCTCGGCTTCGGGCGCTCCGGGACGGAGGACGACGGCCGTTTCGAGATCGTCACGGTCAAGCCCGGTCGCGTGCCGTGGCCAAAGGGGGGGCTGCAGGCGCCCCACATCGGAGTCACGGTCTTCGCGCGCGGGCTGCTCAAGCACGCGGTCACGCGCCTCTACTTCCCCGACGAGACCGAGGCGAACGCCGAGGACCCGGTGCTCTCGCGCCTGCGTCCCGAGCAGCGGG
>DASUFO010000082.1:0-2757 GCA_036274475.1 Candidatus Limnocylindrales bacterium | reverse complement strand
ACGATGGCCCAGCGAGCCGGCGACACGGACATGCTCGGCAGGCCGGTGCCGGCGGGCGAGCCGCTTGCCGGACCGATTCCACCGTCGGTCGACCTGGACGCGATCGCGGCTCGATCATCGCCCCGAGTCTTCAACGGGTCTGCGTCCGTGTCCGAAGACGTCTTCCGCTGGTCGATGGCGACCTCGTTGCGCGGCAGTCGGGTCGACCACTTCGTTGCCGTCCTCGGAGTCGACGGTGTCGAGCCCGGGCTGTACCGCTGGCCCGATCTCCAGCGGCCGATCCGCTCCGGGAACCTGCGCGAAGAGGCGTTCCGGGTCTGCGTGGACCAGGAGCTTGGCCGAGATGCCGCCTTCGTCGTGATCGGGGCGACGGACATCGAGCAAATCGATGATCGCGGGTATCGCGAGGCACAGCTCGACTCGGGGCTCGTCGGCGGCCGGTTCCATCTGGCGGCGGCGGCGCTCGGGATCGGCGCGAGCGGCATGACGCTGTACGACGGCGACCTGCCCGAGTTCCTCGGCGAGCCGCTCGCCGGCCTGATGCTGACCTGCGTCGGCGTTCCGTCCCGACGCGGCCTGCCGGGAGGCCCGCCCGGCGAGCCGATCGTCCTCCCATCGCAGCGTGTGACCGGCTAGAACATCCGGTCCAAATCGGTCGACGGCGGTGCGATGATCGCGGGGTGAGTCGCGATTCTTCGACGGACCGGACGATCCTCCACGTCGACCTCGACGCGTTCTTTGCGGCCGTCGAGCAGCGTGACCGGCCGGAGCTCCGCGGCAAGCCGGTGATCGTCGGTGGCGGCGGCCCGAACCAGCGAGGCGTCGTCAGCACCGCCAGCTATGAGGCGCGGGTATTCGGCGTCCACTCGGCGATGCCGCTGCGAACGGCCGGCGCGCTCTGTCCGGGCGGAATCTTCCTGCCGGTCGACGGCCGCAAGTACGGCCGCGTCAGCAAGCAGGTGCTCGCGATCCTGCGGCGGTTCACGCCGCTCGTCGAGCCGATCTCGATCGATGAGGCGTTCCTGGACGTGACCGGCTCGCGGCAGCTCTTCGGCGATGGCGAGACGATCGCGCGCGCCATCAAGAACGCGGTTCGCGACGAGATCCAGCTGACGATCTCGGTCGGTGTCGCCCGGACGAAGCTCGTCGCCAAGATCGCCTCGGATCTGCGCAAGCCGGACGGGCTCGTGGTCGTCGCCCCGGGTACGGAAGCGGAGTTCCTCGCGCCACTCCCGATCACGCGGTTGTGGGGCGTCGGCGCGAAGTCGGCGGCGATGCTCGCGGAGTACGGCGTCCGAACGATCGGCGATCTTGCGGCGCTGCCGGACGATCTGCTCCAACGTCGCTTCGGCGTGGTTGGGGCGATGCTCGGCGACCGATCTCGGGGGCTCGACGCGGACCGGGTCGTTGGCGATCGGGAGGCGGCCAAGTCGATCGGCCACGAGCACACGTTCGATGTCGACAGCTCGGACCGCGAGATCATCGAACGTTCGCTCCTCGGCTTGTCGGAGGGCGTCGCCGGGCGCTTGCGCGACGCCGGGGTCAAGGCTTCGACGGTGACCGTGAAGATTCGCGACTCGTCGTTTCGGACGATCACCAGGCAGCGGACGCTCAAGGAGCCGACCGACCTGACGGAGCCGATCTTCCGCACGGCGCTCGAGTTGGCGCGGCCCGAGGTCCGTGGCAAGAAGATCCGGCTGCTCGGGGTGACCGCGTCCGGACTGGGCGAGAAGGACCAGCTCTCGCTGTTCGGTTTGGAGGATCCGCGCAGGCGGCGCGTCGTCGAGGCCGAGGACGAGGTCCGGCACCGATTCGGGGATCGCGCGATCACCAGGGCCCGCCTGGTCCGATCGCGCCTGCCGGCGCCGTTCGAGCGGGACCCGATGACGCCGGTCGACATGCGGGCTCATGCGGCGGACCGTGGCGGAGTGCCTGCCGGCCCGGCTCCGATCGAACCCGGCGAGGAGCCCGACGTCGTTCCCGACGACGATCTTTCGGTTTGAGCCGCGTGTCGTGACAGGCTAGCTGACACGAAACAGACCGAATGTTCGGTTGAGCGCTTGACATCGAACGCATGTTCGATGAAGATGCGATCAGCAACAGAACAGACGTTCTGTCTCGGATGTGCCCCCGCGACGGACGATGCCCACGCCCCGCCGTGAAGGAGCCAAACGATGGCGATGATCCGAGTCGAGCCGGTCCAGGTCCGCGTGCGGACTGGCTGGTTCGATGGCACTCCACGAGAGATCACCTGGGGAGCGGAACGCCTCCCGGTCACGCGGCTGACCGCTGTACGAGAGGAAGCGGCCGCCTATCCCGTCATCACCGGGCCCAGGACGCTGTTCGAGGTCGAGACGCCTCGCGCCCGCCTGGCGCTCACGTTCCAGCATCGCTCGCGTCGCTGGACGATCACCGCGCTGGACGAGGATCGGCGCGCGGCGTAGACGCCACTCTCCCAGGGCCTTCGGACGATGGGGGTCATCCGGCGGCCATGCGGCTCGGCGGGCTGCCCACCTGCCGGGACCTTCCAGTCGGAAGCGGGGCGGGCGCGCCGGTACCGTGTCCGCCCCGTCACCGACCCGCGACGCCGCGAGCGCCCGGAGCGCAACGCGGCCGCGTTCGTGACCGGATCGCAACCTACAATCGCGGGGTGCCAGACGACGCCACGCCGAACGGTCGCTTCGGCGACCTGACCGTCACCGCCTTCGTCGATCGACTCGCATCCGCCGAGCCTGTCCCTGGCGGGGGCAGTGCGTC
>DASUFO010000081.1:0-58962 GCA_036274475.1 Candidatus Limnocylindrales bacterium | reverse complement strand
GCGATCGTCGTGGCGGACTCACCGGAACCGATGCGAAACGGCAGCTGGGTTGTGTCGTCCGAGGCCGGGGTCGTCAGCTTCGGACCGAGGTCGTCCTTGACCATGTCGGCGACGAAGTCGATGCCGAGGGCGCCGGGGTTGTCGTCGGCCCAGCCGACGACGGCGCTGCTGATCACCGGCCGGAGCACGGTGATGAGCACGATCAGCACGACCGCGGCGAGGATCGCGGCGAAGGCCAGGAAGCGCAGGATGCCGCCTGCACCGCTTCCGCCGGAGCCCCGCCGCCGATTGCCGTTGCCGTAGCCGTTGCGGCCGTTGCCCTGGCCGTTGCGGTAGTTGGTCGTGTAGCCCTGCTCGGGCTGCCAGGGCTCCTCGTGTGTTTCGTGCTCGATCGGGTGCGCTTGCCGCGTGTCGCGCGGCCGTCCGCCGGAGCGGATCGTCATCTGGGGGTCTCCGTACCGTGGTCCGGGCGCCGTGGGCTTGGCGCGCTGGCTGCCGACGGGCCGTCGGCACCGGCTCCCCCGATTCGCGAGGCTCGATCGTCGAGTTCGTCCTGCAGGATGATCGCCGCAGCTTCGCGGTCGATGCGGGCGCGATGGGCGTCGCGCTGCGCTCGCGTCGGCGGGCCACCGGACCGGCCACGTTTCATCGGCCCGACCCGTTGCTCAGCGAGGTGGCTCGTCAGGCGTTCGTCCCGAAAGGTTACCGGCAACGAGAGGATCGGGGCGATCGCGTCCGCCCAATCGCGTGTCGCGGCCGCCTGCGAACCTTCGCCGCCGGCGGCGTGGAGCGGCAGCCCGACGACGAGTTCGTCGACCGCCTGGTCCGCGACGATCCGGGCGAGCGCCGCGGCGTCCTCGTCAACTGTGGGCTTGCGATTCAGCGTCGAGAGCGGCACGGCGCGGCCACCGTCGCGGTCCGCAATCGCGAGGCCGATGCGCCGGTCGCCCAGATCGACCCCCAGGATCCTACTCACGTGAGGCCGTGACCGCACTCGGCGGTCACGGCACACTCGTCGCTATACCGAAGGCCGCGACCAACCTCCCCTAGCGGTCGATCGTCCAAAGATTTACGTCGTCGAGGCCAACGTCACTGCAACGATATGGGCCCGATGCGGTGGTTAGACACGTGTTGGCAGCAGCCGCGCCGTTGACCTTCAAGTCCGAAACCAGTACCGGATTGCTGACGGCGCCGGCGATTTGGTCTCCAGGATCCCAAGCCGTTGCCGTGGCCCGACCCCTAACGGATGTCGACCCGTTCCAGCAGCTCGTGGCAGCAGGCAAGAAGATCAAATTGAGGTCGTCGTCTACCCAAGCCTCGACACTGCCGTCAGCCTTCCGAACGAGCTTGAAGTGATGCTGACCCATGGAAAAGGGAGTGATCGATAGCCGGGATATGCCTTGCGTGTCGCTTCCGGTGCAAGAGGCCGTCCCCGCCTTGCGACCCCACGACGCAAACCATCCGTGGCCCAGTCCGCACGCGCTGTCCCCTGACCATGAGCAGAGGTAATAACCGACACGCACGTAATCGCCGTACCTAGACGCAGTTCCCTGGTCATATGCGAAGTAATACTCGTACGCAGATGGGATCACCATCTCGACGAAAACGAAAACGCCACTCTTCGAATCAGGGTCCGTTCCGTTGCACCGATTGAGCGACTGAACATCCAGCGTAGCTTCAACGGTGCCTACTGATCCTGCCCCACCGGCTTCCGCTCCCATGCGTGTGTAGAAGGCTCCGTTGGTCGAACACGCGACGCTCCCGTCGGCAAGCGCAGTTGCCGGCAAGGCCATAACCAGCACCAGTCCGGCGATCATTCCGATGAACCGCTTCATCCCCCGTTCCTCCCGGTCTCCGATGACACCAGTCGGGCCAGACTACTCCCTTCTCTGGCGATGGAACCGTCGGCCGGTCATGGAGCCGACGTTGATGCCGGTCCCTCATCTTGGCCGACCACTTCGAGGCTTACGCGCGAGTCAATGTCGGGGATCGAGGACACCCAGTCCGGCCAGGTCCGAATATCTACTTGTCCGAACGCCGAGAGGGCTTTGCGGGCTTCCTCGAGGCGCATCCCCTTGACGAGTGCGATCAGTGCAGCGCGATCGAGGATCTTCACGCGAGATGCAGACGCGGTCACCGGAAACGAAACCTGGCCGTTTGTTACGGTTGGGTCGCCGCGTGTGATCACAGGATCCCCAACCAGCTCGTAATTCGAGCCGACATTTGCGAGAAGGCGTTCCCTCGCAATCCCCTCCACTGGTCTGTCATCGACAGCGATCACGGTTCCTCTCGCGCCAACTCCGAGATCGAAGGTCGCGACCTCCCGACCGACTAGCGTCGCCGGATCAACGGACGGCGTCGCCTCACCGAGGAGTGCAGTCTCGGGATAAACGGTGGTGTTCGGCGGTGCCCCGGCCCCGTCAGCCACCGCGGCGGTAAACGCTTCTGCGAGCTGTGAATTCAACTGTTCGACCGCGGCCGTGACATCGTCCTGGGAGACCTGCGGGAACTCTTCGTGGGTACCACCGGTTGTCTCGGCGGCATTCGTGACCGACACGAGTAGCGCGCGAAGGTCAGATGGCAGCTGTGTGATCGTGCCAGCCTCGACGTTTCCGGACGGTCCGGCCTTGACGGCCTCGATACGAGCGTCTCGCCGTGCCGGCCCCTCCGCGAAAGACGCCTTTGGTATCACGACCTGTGCTGTGGTCAAGAAGGCGACGCCGGAGCCCGTCGATACTCGGGTCCCGCGCGGGACCGTCACCGCAATAAACGTGTTCTCGCTTGTGAACGTCACCTCGCCTGTCGCCTTGCCTTCCTCGATACGTCGCCCCGTCGTCTCAAATGTGTCGGAGACCTCCACGGGCACCTCGATACGGTCCGCTGGCACCACGCCCGACTCCGCATCGGTCGTAGTGGCATCGGGATCGGCTCGGACCGATAGCGAAATGGGCGGGATCGGCTCTTCCTTCGGCGTAAGCACGATCGTCGCGGATGGCAGGTACACATAGGCCGCGACGCCGGCAATGATGATGCCGAGGAGAGCCATCCCGGCGATGACCAGCGCGGTCGTACCGAGCTTCGGAAACGTGCGGCTGCGAGCGACAGGCATCCGGGCCGATGGCGCAGCTCGAACCGGCGCGGTGGCAACCGTCGTGGCCCCGACGGCGGCTCCAGCGGCCGCGGCGGTCGCGGCCCCCGCGGTGGCGGGCTCAGCCCTGGGTGGCGGCAGGACGACCTTCTGGGTCTCGTCGCTCACCGGCGGCGGAGCCGATGTCTTTCGGGTGGACTTCAGTGCCTTCGTCGGCGTTGCAGCCTCGGTCGGTCCGTCGGCCGCCGCGGCAATCGCCAGCGCGGCGCCCACGGAACCCTTGTCTTCATCGGGCGGCTCACTAGGAGGCGGGGCGGCGGTGCCGTCGCCCGGCGCCATCGCGGTGTCGTACTCGGCCACGGACGAGAACACCGGCAGGCCGGCCGACGCCGCGAGGGCCCGCGTCGCCGGGTCGGACGCGACGATCGACAGGCGTCGGTTGTTGACGACGGCCTCGCGCGAAAGCAGCCGGAAGTTCATCCGCGAGGTCGCGATCCGCGAGCCATACGGAATGACGAGCGCGACTTTCGTCGCCTCGGAACCGCGGATCCGGGCGGCGGCGGAGGTGATCTCGTCGTCGACGTCGAGATAGACGGTGCCCGTTGCCATGCCGGGTAGTAAGGGTAGCCTGTCGCGGACCCGGGGCGCGGGTCAGACCTTCATCGCCCGGAGAACTCGGCGAAGCGCTGCGTCGAGCGGGTCCTCGGTCGTCTGAAGCTCGATCGCCTGGTAGGCCAGGCCCATCGGCGTCACGTCCTGCTGATCGACGAGAAGCTCGGTCCCGTCGGTGATCGCTTCGATCAGGCTCGGGTCCATCACGACGACTTCCGGCGGGCGGGCGAACGACAGCCGCTTCCAGAACCGATCTGATTCGAGCGCCTTGCGGACCTCGGGCAGTCCCGAGCCGCCGCCGCAGAGGTAGATCCGGCCCGGCAGCAGGTCGCCGCCGCCCAGCTCCTCCATGACGAGCTCGACGCCGGCCGCCCAGACCTCCACGTCGTCCGCGACGATCTCGGCGATCTCGTCGCGGCGCTCGACCTCGAGGCCCCGCGCGAAGTCCACCTTCGCCCGCTCGGCCCGCGGAAACGGCAGATCGAGCCGATCGGCGAGGCTCTTCGTGAACGCACGGCCGCCGAGCGCGAACATGCGGGTGCCCTCGATCCCGCCCTGGCGGACGAGCGCGACATCCGTCGTGCCGCCGCCAACGTCGACGAACAGCGCGCCGGCCTGGCGGACCTGCTCGGAGCCGAGGACGCGGGCAACTGCGTACGGCTCGGCGACGACCTCGAGCAGCTCGAGGTCCAGCTGCGACGCGACGCTCTGCAGCGCGCCCAGGTGCACGAGCGGGGCGAACGCGTTGAAGATCCCGATCTTCACGTGGCGGCCCTGGAACCCGACCGGGTTGGTCAGCGCGTAGCCGTCGATCGAAGCCCCGACGACCGCCGCGTGGACGAGCCGGACGTCGACATTCGGCAGGCCGGTCTCCCAGGTGATCGACCGCTCGGCCTCGCGGAGCGCCTCGCGCTGGACGAGGTCGATCAACTTCTGGAGCTCGGCTTCGGTGATCGGCTGGTCAGGGCGCTTGCGCTCCTGGCTGTGCGTCGTCGTGAAGCCCTTGACGAGCTCGCCGGCGATGCCGACGACGACCTGTGAGGGCCGGAAGCCGGCCATCTCCTCGGCCTCCTGAAGCGCGACCGCGCAGTTGTCGACGACGGCGGCGATGTCGGCGACGGTACCGGACTGCATGTGGCTGAGGCCCTGGCGCTTGCGGCCGACGCCGCGGACGGTGCCGTGGCCGTCGTCACCGATCTCGAAGACGAGGGCCTTCGCGAACTCCGTCCCGATGTCGAGCGCGGTGCAGGCTGCGAGGGCCTCGCCGCCGTCCCGCTGGAGGATCCGCCGCCAGAAGGCCATTCAGTTCGTCGAGCCGTTCCGCAGACGCGTGGCAACCGCAGCCAGGGCCTCCCCGAGCCCGTCGCGCCGGCTTCCCTTTCCCTGGGCCATCTCGGGCCGGCCGCCGCCGCGGCCGTCGATCGCGGCCACCGCCTCGCGGACAAGATCGCCGGCCGAGACGCCCTTCGCGACGAGGTCGTCGCTGACGGTGACGAATACCTGCGGTTCGTCCGCGTCGAGGCCGAGCGCGATCACGCCCGACGGGAAGCTACCCCGGAGGTCCTTGGCCGCGCCCTTCAGCGCGTCGATCGACTCGTACGGGCCGGCGTACGAGATCAGCCGAACGCCGGGCGCGACCTCCTCGGCCCGAGCGGTGAGCTCGCCGGGCTTCGGCAGGCCCGCTCCCCCACCCGCCCTGAGCCGGCGCTTCGCCTCGCGGAGCTCGTCCTGGAGCTGGCGGATTCGATCTGGGAGCGCTTCCGCGGACTGCGCGCCGGCGGCCTCCGTCGCGGCTTCGAGCATGGCCACCCGTTGGTCGTGCCACGCGTCCGCCCCGGCGCCGGTCAGCGCCTCGATCCGGCGCATCCCGGACCCGATCGACCGCTCGCCGGTGATCACGAAGCCACCAATCTGTCCGGTCGCCCGGGCGTGGGTCCCGCCGCACAGCTCGTGGGAGTAGCCGTCGACGCGGACCGTCCGAACCGTCTCGCCGTACTTCTCGTCGAAGAACGCGTCGGCGCCCGCGTCAATCGCCTCCTGCATCGTCATGTAGCTGGGCGTGACCGTCCGATCCTCGCGGACCACGCGCCGGACCTCGTCCTGGATCGACGCGATCTCCTCGCGGGTCAGCGCCCGGTCGAACGGGAAGTCGAACCGCAGCCCTTCGGGCGTCACGAGCGAACCGGCCTGACGCGCCGAATCGCCGACGACGTTCCGCAGCGCCCGGTGCAGCAGGTGCGTCCCGGTGTGGTTGCGCATCGTGTCCGCCCGCCGCTCGGCGTCGACGACGGCGCGCACCGTCTCGCCGACGCGCAGCCGACCGTGGAGCGTCCCGCGGTGGACGATCAGGCCGCCGACCGGCTTCTGCGTGTCCTCCACGGTGAACAGCGCTGAACCGCCGCCGGCCTCGCGGATCTCGCCGCGATCGCCGACCTGGCCGCCGCCCTCGGCATAGAACGGCGTCCGGTCGAGAACCACCTCGGCGGCGCCTTGACCGGTCAGCTCGTCGAATTCCATGCCGTCGCGGACGATCGCGACGACGCGACCCTCCGCCTCGGTCGTCTCGTAGCCGAGGAACTCGCTGTCGCCGGCTCGGGCCTGGATCGCGCCGTAGAGCGCGACGGCCTCGGCCTGCTTCGTGAGACCGGCCTTCGTCCCTGCGCGGCTCCGCTCGCGTTGCTCCTGCAGCGCGGCATCGAACCCGGCCCGGTCGACCGCGACGCCGTGCTCGGCGGCGAGCTCGACGGTCAGGTCGTACGGGAAGCCGTACGTGTCGTTGAGGCGGAACGCGACGGCGCCATCCAGGCGTGGCGCATCGGGCGGCAGGTCTTCGGCCCGCCGGCCCACGACCCGCTCGCCGACGGAAAGCGGGGCAAGTTCCTCTTCGAGCAGTCGTGTCCCGGCGTCGAGCGTCCGCGCGAACTGCGCCTCCTCGCGCTCGATCGCGGCCACGATCTCGTCCCGCCGCTCGACGATGTGCGGATACGCCTCGCCCATGACCGCGATCACGACGTCCGCCAGCGCACCCAGGAACGGCTCGCGCCGACCCAGGAGACGGCCATGCCGCACCGCCCGCCGCAGGATCCGCCGCAGGACGTAGCCGCGGCCCTCGTTCGAGGGCAGCACGCCGTCGCCGACGAGGAACGTCACCGCGCGCGCATGGTCCGCGATGACCTGGTAGCTGAACCGCTCCGCCTCGAACGAATCGGGGTCGTGTCCGAGCAGCTCCCGCATTCGATCATGGATCGGCGTGAAGAGGTCCGTGTCGTAGTTCGATGGCACCTGCTGCAGGACGCTCGCGAGGCGCTCGAGGCCCATGCCCGTGTCGACGCTCGGGAATGGCAGCGGCACGCGGCCGTCCGGCCGCTGGTCGAACTCCATGAAGACGAGGTTCCAGATCTCGAGCCAGCGCGGGCAGTGCTCGCTGTGATCGGGGACGCAGAAGTCGCCCTCCGAGAGATGCGCGCCGCGGTCGTAGTGGATCTCGCTGCACGGCCCGCACGGACCCAGCTCCGCCATGCGCCAGAAGTTCTTGTCGTCGCCGGCCTCGACGTTCCCCCACTTGGCCATCCGCTCCGGCGGCAAGCCGATCTCGTCGCGCCAGATGTTCCAGGCGACCTCGTCGTCGGTGTACGTCGTCGCCGCAAGCCGGTCCTCGGGGATTCCCATGTCGCGGGTCAGGAAGTCCCAGGCGTAGCGGATCGCCTCGCGTTTGAAGTAGTCGCCGAACGACCAGTTGCCGAGCATCTCGAAGAACGAGTGGTGGCGGGGCGTCCGGCCCACCTCCTCGAAGTCGTTGTGCTTGCCGGCGACCCGGAGGCAGCGCTGGTAGTCGACCGCCCGGCGGTACGAGCGCTTCTCGGCGCCCGTGAAGACCTCCTTGAACTGGACCATGCCGCTGTTCGTGAACAGCAGCGTCTGGTCGCCGGCGGGGACGAGGCTGGCCGACGGAACGTGCGTGTGACCGCGCTCCTCGAAGAAGTCCACGAAGCGCCGCCGGATCTCGGCCGCGGGCAGCGGCGTGATCCGCGGATCGCGGTCGATGGGCGGGGTGGACATGGCCCGAATGGTACCGAACGGACGATCGAGACCGACGGGTCCAGCGCGGCGCGGTACGCTTCGCCACGCGACGTCTGCCCGGGGGATCGGCCGCGGGCCCGCGGCGTCAGAGGGACCGCATGGACGACCGCGAGACGAGGCAGCATCCAGCCCCCGGCGATCCGCCGGATGGTGTCCCGCAGGACCCATCGCCGGTGGAACTTCCGATCTCCCCCGAGCCGCCGCCGCTCGTTCCGTGGACGGTGAGCATTACGCCGCCGGCCGCGCCGATCAATGGCTGGGTCGCGGGCCAGCAGCCGAGCGCTCTCGCGCGGCCGGCCGATCGTCCGCCATCGACGGCGTCACGAGTGCTGCGTGCGATCGCCTGGATCGTCGGGATCGCCGCGATGCTGTTCTTCGGCCGGATCTACGCCGTCTTCCTGGGCGGCACCGAGCTCACCGCCGAGCAGACGGGCGAGGTCGTGGGATACCTGCTCGGCTCGCTGCTCATCGGGTTCGCTGTCCGGTGGCTGTTCGTTCGGGCCGGCCGGGGGAAGGGCCTGCTGTCGCCGTGGGTGCCCGTTGTTGCGACGTTCATCCTGTTGCTCAACCTTGGTCGCGCATCGGGTCAGGCACCTTCATCGGCCGCCGTCGTCCCAACCGGTGGGCCGGCCCCGACCGCACGGGCTACGCCCGCCGGGTCGCCGCGCGACATCGAAGCGTTCCTCGTCATCGCCGAGCCTTACGACATGGAGCGCGCGACGGCCGAAGAGGTGACCGACTTCGGCGAGGCGATGGGCGCTTTCAGCGACCAGACCCAGGTCCGGCGCATCACCCGCGACGGCATCGTCGAAGGCTTTTTCGTCGTCGTCGACTCCGGCGACAAGTTCCCCGTGAACAGCCTTGGGGCGTTCGAGTTCGGGCTGAAGACGCAGGAGGGCATCGACACAGAGCGGGCGACTCTCGGCGGCCACGAGGTCGTCGTCGCCACTGTGCCGGACGACGAGGTCGCGTTCGTGAGCTGGCTCGAAGTGCCGCGAATCCTCGTCGTCTATGGCGTCGACGAGGCGTCCGCGCGGAACATGGCGACCGCGGTGATCAACGCCTACAAGTAGCGAGTCCGGCTCATTCGACCGAGCCGAACGGCAGCTGGGGCTTCCGGTCCGTCGTCTCGCCGACGTCATCGGGTACCGTCGCCGCGTCTGTGCCGGCCGATCTACCGGACGCCCGGCGGCGCTGCCAGATCGTGGATCCGGCGACCGCCGCGCCGACCAGCGCGCCCAGCGCCAGACCGCGGACGAACTGAGCGGCTCGCGGATCCTCACCCGGCCCGGTCGGCCCGATCAGCCGGTCGAGGAGCGATTCGCGATCGCTCACGGGCCTGCGTTCCGCTTTGTCGGGCCGAGGACCGCGAGGATGGAGACGAACGCGATGCCGATCCACGACACGATCGTCGCCGCGACGATCCGGAAGTCGCCCAGCACCAGGATGTCGAGGCCGAGCCGCCCGCCGAGCGCGTCACCCGCCCACGCCCCGAGGAACGCCGCGATCAGGAGCAGCGGCAGCTGGCCGCCCGCGGAGCCGCGGATGAGGACGTAGAGCGAGGTGTTGAAGATGCCCACCAGCAGGGCGAGGATCGGCGCGGGGCCGATCATCAGGCGCTGGCCCGCAGTCGAACGCGTTCCGTGGTGGTACCCACGGCGGAGGCCCCCTCGCGGCTGATCCGGCCGCCACCGACGACGACGTCGCCGTCGTAGAACACTGCCGCCTGGCCCGGCGCCGCCGCCCAGACCGGCGTGTCGGTCTCGACGATCCAGCGGCCGCCACGGGCCGGCTCGCGGTTCGTGGCGGGTCGCACCGTCGCAGCAATCGGCGTTGCGCGGTGGCGAATTCGGACGTCCGCCCGGAAGGCGTCGCGGCGCCGGCCGTCCGCGACGAACGTCACGCGCTCAACTCCGAAGGTCCGGGTCTCGAGGTCCTCGCGCCGTCCGAGCTGGATCGTGTTCGAGGCCGGGTCGATGCGGCTGACGAAGCGGGGCGCGCCATCCGCCGATGCGACCCCGAGCCCGCGCCGCTGACCGACGGTGTAGGCGGCGGCGCCGCGATGCTCCCCCACCGTCGATCCGGTTTCGTCGAGGACCGTGCCAGGCGTCTCGCGCCAGCCGGCGCGGTCGCGAAGTGCATCGCGGTAGTCGCCGCCGGGCACGAAGCAGATCTCCTGGCTCTCGGGCTTGTCGGCCGTCGGCAGCCCGAGCTCACGGGCGATCGCTCGGACCTCGGGCTTGGTCAACTCACCGAGCGGGAACCGGGCATGGTCCAGCTGATCCTGGCGGAGGCCGTAGAGGAAATACGTCTGGTCCTTGTCCTCGTGACGCGCGCGCGCGAGTCGTGCGACCCCGTCCTCGCCGACGACGCGCCGCGCATAGTGGCCGGTGGCAACCGCATCGCAGTCGTAGAGGTGCCGCGCCCGGCCGAGCAGGGCGCCGAACTTCACGTACGTGTTGCAGTCGACGCACGGACTCGGCGTCCGGCCGTCGAGGTAGGCGTCGAGGAACGGCTGCATGACGCCGGCGTCGAACTCGCGCTCGAGGTTCATGACGTAGAACGGGATACCGAGCTGGGCCGCGACGCGACGGGCATCGTCGGCGGCATCGAGCGAGCAGCAGCTCTTCTTGAACTCGGAATACGTGTCGGCGACGTCGTGCAGGCGCATCCAGACGCCGACCGCCTCGTGGCCCGCGCGCGCGACGAGCGCCGCGGCCACGGACGAGTCGACGCCCCCCGACATCGCGACGAGGATCCGGCTCAAACGCCCACGCCCTGGCCGAGCGGATCCGACGCCACCGCAACCGAGCCCAGCCGCATCGAGGCCACGACCCGCGGCACGACTTCCACGGCCGTGTCGACCTCCTCGTCGGTCGTTGTCCGGCCGAGGCTCAGCCGCAGCGCGCCACGCGCCTCCTCCTCGGGATAGCCCATCGCCGACAGCACGTGCGAGACCTCGGTCGAGCCGGTCGTGCAGGCCGAGCCGACCGACGCGGCGATCCCCTCGAGATCCAGTGACAGCGCGCACGACGCGCCGTCGGTGTCCCGGGCAATGATCGACAGCAGGCCCGGCAGGCGATTCTTCGGATGGCCGGTGAGCTCGGTGCCGTCGACCGCGAGGACCGCCTTCTGGAGCCGCTCGCGAAGTCGGCGCAGCCGCTTCACGGTCTCGGCTCGCTCGTCGCACGACAGCTCGTAGGCGGCCGCGAGACCCACGGCGCCCGCCACGTTCTCGGTCCCGGCCCGTCGATGGCGCTCCTGCTCGCCGCCCTGCTGCTGGGCGAGGATGTGCGTCCCGTGCCGAAGGAAGAGCGCCCCGACGCCCTTCGGCCCCTCGAACTTGTGGGCCGCGATCGAGAGCATGTCGACGCCCAGCTCGGCGACGTCGAGGTCGATGTACGGCGCGCCCTGGACGGCGTCGACCGCGAGCAGCACGCCCTTGTGTGCCTTGACCCGCTTCGCAATCTCGGCGATCGGCTGGATGGTGCCGACCTCGTTGTTCGCGAGCATGATCGTGACGAGGATCGTCTTGTCCGTGATCGCGGCGTCGAGCTGGTCGGGGTCGACGCGGCCATACCGATCGACCGGGACCTCGACGATCTCGAACCCGAACCGCTCGAGGTAGCGGAGGGTGTGGCCGACCGCGTGGTGCTCCACCGGCGAGGTCACGATCCGGTGGCCACGGGCCTTCCCGGCCCACGCCGCGCCCTTGATCGCGAGGTTGTTCGCCTCGGTCCCGCCCGACGTGAAGATGATCTCGCGCGGCTCAGCGCCGAGGCGACGGGCGACCCGCTCGTGGGCCTCGTCGAGCCCGGCCCGGGCCTTGCGACCGAAGGCGTGGGCCGACGACGGGTTGCCGAACTGCTCGGTCAGGAACGGGAGCATCGCCTCGAGCGACTCGGGTCGTAGGGGCGTCGTCGCGGCGTGGTCCATGTAGATCGCCATCGGCCGGGATTGTACGCCGCGAGGCATTGGCGGCCAGCGATCCGAGTCGATGCGATCTCTTCGCAACGCGTCGCGGCGCGCTGGTAGGCGGACGGGATGCGGCCCTCGCCAGACTTTCGATCAGATCAAGAGGTGACCACATGACCGCCACCCCGACCCAGACACTGCCCATCGAGTCCCCCGTCGACGATGCCACCTACAACGTCCTCATGGCGCTGTCGTCGAAGCTCGAGGCGATCGATACCTATCGCAAGTACGCCAGCGACGGCTCGAGCCTCTGGCGCGAGCTGGCGCAGGACGATCGGCGCCACGCCGACCGGCTCCTGGACGAGCTCCGGAGTCGCCTGACCACGAACCGCTGACGGCTCCCGCCGCCGGCGGGACTCCCCCTCCTCGCACGATGCGCGGGTGCTAGAGACGGCGCCCGCGCATCGTCGTGTTCGGGCGATTGAGGCGTTCAAGCGCCGGCGCGTTCCGCGTACGAGGCGATGTGCGTTCAACGTTCAATCGGAGCGCGGCGCGGCCAACGCCCCGCCGGTTCTGTTCGCCCAATGCACAAGCCGGACCGGACTGCGCGTCTGGCGTACGTTCGCGCGCATCGCAATCCGCCAGCGTTCAGGCGCGACGAGTCAGATCCGCCGCCACGTCACGGGTGCTCGCTGAGCGAGCAGGGTCGCGGGATCAGCCGCCGGCGCGTTCCGCGCCCTGCTTCAGGTCGAACTCGCGGCCGCGTTCCCGGCGCCGGTCGTGCTGCGAGAGCATCCGCTTCCGGAGGCGGATCGACTTCGGCGTCACCTCGACCAGCTCGTCGGCCGCGATGAACTCGATCGCCGACTCGAGCGTGAGCGGCCGCGGCGGCGTGAGTCGGAGCGCCTCGTCGTGGGCGTGGGTCCGGATGTTCGTGAGCTTCTTCTCCTTCGTCGCGTTGACGTCCATGTCGCCTGGCCGGCTGTTCTCGCCGATGATCATGCCCTCGTAGACGTCCTCGCCGGCGCCGATGAACAGCTCAGCCCGCTCCTGGAGGTTGAACAGGCCGTAGCCGTTCGACGTGCCGGCCCGGTCCGCGACTAGCACGCCGCTCGTCCGGTGCGTCACCTCGCCGGCCCACGGCCCATAGCCTTCGCCGATCTGGTGGAGCAGCGCCGTTCCTCTCGTGTCGGTCAGCAGCTGGCCGCGATAGCCGATCAGCCCGCGGACCGGGAGCACGTACTCCATCCGAACCCGCCCGTCGGCATCGGTCGACATCTGCTCGAGGCGTCCCTTGCGGCCGGCGAGCGCCTGCTGAACCTCCCCGATGTAGTCGGGCGGGATGTCGACCGTGATCCGTTCGAACGGCTCTTGCGTCTCACCGTTGACCTCGTGGAGGAGGACCTCCGGCCGGGATACCGTCAGCTCGAAGCCCTCGCGGCGCATCTGCTCGATCAGGACCGCGAGCTGGAGCTCACCCCGGCCGCGAACCTCGTACGTGTCGCCGGATTCGGTCGGGCGGACCTCGATCGAGACGTTGCCCAGCGTCTCCCGGTCGAGCCTCGCCTTGATCTGACGCGAGGTCAGCAGCTTTCCCTCGCGTCCGGCGAGCGGCGACGTGTTGACGCCAAACGTCATGCGGAGCGTCGGCTCATCGACGTCAAGCCGCGGCAACGGCCGCGGGTCGGCCGGATCCGTAAGCGTGTCGCCGATCGTGACCTCGGGCAGGCCCGCGACCGACACGATGTCGCCAGGGCCGGCTTCCTCCATGTCGACGCGATCGATGCCCCGGGCGGTCTGGAGCGAGGTCACCGTGCCGTTCAGCGTCACGGTCCGGCCAGGCTCGACGCTCCCGCCGGTGTCGTCGGCCTCCTCGCGGACGACCGTGATCCGCTGACCCATGCGGAGTGTCCCATTCCAGATCCGGCCGACCGCCATCCGGCCGACGTAGTCGTTGGCCATGAGGTTCGTAACGAGCAGCTGCAGGGGGTGGCCCTCTTCGTATGACGGCGGTGGGGTGACGTCGGCGAGGAGGTCGAGCAGCGGGCTGAGGTCCTTGCCGGGCTCGTCCAGGTTTGTCGTTGCCGTTCCGGCCTTCGCGTTCGTGTAGACGACGGGAAACTCGATCTGGCGGTCGTCGGCCCCTAGGTCGATGAACAGCTCGTAGACCTCGTCGAGGACCTCCGCGGCGCGGGCGTCGGAACGGTCGATCTTGTTGATCGCCACGACGACCGGGAGATGGCGGGCCATCGCCTTCTGCAGGACGTAGCGGGTCTGCGGCAGCGGGCCCTCGGCGGCGTCGACGAGGAGGAGCACCGAGTCGACCATCAGGAGGCTCCGCTCGACCTCGCCACCGAAGTCGGCGTGGCCCGGCGTGTCGACGATGTTCAGGCGGACGGCGCCGTGGTCGACGGTCGTCTGTTTAGCGAGGATCGTGATGCCCTTCTCGCGCTCGAGGTCCATCGAGTCGAGCACGCGATCGACGACGGCCTCGTTCGCCCGGAACGTGCCGGTCTGGCGCAGCATCGCGTCGACGAGCGTGGTCTTGCCGTGGTCGACGTGGGCGACGATCGCGACGTTGCGAAGGTCAGAGCGGATGGCGCGAGCGGGGGCGGCGGGCACGGCGGGGCGGATCTCCAGCGTTCAGCGGCCGGTTTGGCGCCGGGCATTCTCGCACGGATCGGGTCAGTGGCTGCCGCCGCTCCGGGCGCCGACCCCCTGCCGAGCCGGAACGCGGACCGTCGGTCGACGATCTCGTCGCGAAGCGGGGCGCGGGCGCGGGGTGGCGACCCGCACGCCACGAATCCGGCCTCTGGCGCGGGCCGACGACGGGTAACGCGAGGTAGCGGTGACCCGGATGCCACGTCACGACGGGAACGCGGCGATGACGATCGCTTCGAGCCCGAAACGTGGCACCACGAACACCACTCGGTGCGGCCGACGTCCCCTCAGGCCTCGTCCGAGTAGTCCCAGGCTCGCAGCGCGCCGGGCTCGATTCGAAGGACGACGCCGGGCTGCGTGAACGACTCGGCGAAGCCCGCGCCCATCGCCTCCCCGAAATACCGTCGGGCCGTTCGGCCTAGAACCCCGTAGAACTCGTCGGCGTCCCTGCTGAGGCGAGCCTCGCCGCGGACCTCGATGCCCTTGTACGGCCAGTCGGAGTTCGCGACGACGATCGATACCCGCGGGTCGCGCTCGATGTGGCGGATCTTGCCCTTGTCGCTCGGGCTCGCCCAGACGTTGAACCCGCCGTCGCGCCACTCGAACCAGACCGGACTCAACAGGATCGTGTCGTCCGGTCGACGGGTGGCGAGCACGGCGACCAGCGGCTCCTCGAGGAGATCGGCGACGTCGTCGGCGGTGAGGTTCGTGCGCATCCGGCGCTCAGGCCGGCGTCACGCGCGGTAGGCCTGGATCCGGTCCTTGTTCGCGTAGCCGCCGCCGAACCAGCTGAACAGGTCGAGCGCCACCGCGATGCCGAGCCACAGGTAGTCGAACCCGTCGATGCCGGCAGGCGCGACCGCGACGTACATCAGGGTCGTCCACGGCGCCAGGATGAAGCCGAGGAACGGCCAGATGAACGTATCGAACGCCTGGTTCCAGCGGACGGGCTGGATGAGCCACCAGAAGAGGATTGCAGCCCGCGGTCCGAGCGCGAACAGGCTGGCGACGACGCAGCACATGGTCCGAGGTTCCCTCCTATCGCGAACCGCTGGGGCGGTCGCTCGCGCAGTGTAGTCGCGTTCTCGCGGCGCGGCGCGACGGGAGCGCGTAGCATCGAGGCATGACCGTCGCCGCCGTCATCCTGTCCGCCTCGCCCGAAGGCGCGATCGCCGACGCCGACGGCCTCCCGAGCGTCCGCCGGATCGCCGACGCGGCGTGGTCGGGCGGCGCCGTGCCGATCGTCGTCGTCTCGTTCGACCCGTCCGGGGCCGTCGCACAGGGCCTGACCGGCGCGCCGGTGACGCTCGCCGAACCCGCACCGGTCGACGACGGCCCGAAGGGCCAGATGGTCCGCGGTCTCGACGTCGCCCGGGCCGAGGTCCAGGAGGTCACCGGCGCGCTGATCTGGCCGGCTCGGATGGTGTGGGTCGGGCCGGAGACGATCACGTCGCTGATCGAGGCCCATGGCGTGAACCCGGACGCGGTCCTGCGGCCGAGCTACGCCGACGAAGTCGGCTGGCCAGCGCTTGTGCCGGCGTCCGCATTCGAGGCGCTCGCCGCCGTCGCCGCGGATCGGATGCCGCCGGTCGTCATCGACGACCTCGTCGCGGCCGGCGTCCCGGAACGACATCTCGAGCTCGGCGACCCAGGCGTCACGCACGACCGCGAAACGGCTCGCGCGGATCTGCCGCCATACGTCGGCCCGACCGATCCGCCCGCCGGCCACGTCCACGAGTGGGGCGCCCAGGTCGCCGACCAGGCGGACGACGCTCCGCTCGAGGGGCCGGCACTCGCGCCGTATGCGCCCGCAGCAAGCGGCGAGGCGGAGGGCGTCTAACCGCTCGCTTCCCGCCTCGGGCGGAGCTGAGCTCGCCCCGCGGCCAGCCCTGCCGGGACCGTCGCGATCGCGATTCCGCCGATGACCAGCCCCACGCCCGCGAGCTGCGCGGCCGACGGTGTCTCGCCGAGGAGGACGTAGGCCAGGGCAACGGTCGCGACGGGCTGGGTCAGCAGGATGATCGACGTCACGACGGCCGGCAGCCGTGGCAGCGACAGCGAGATCAGCAGGTAGCCGAGGAACTGCGACGTGATCCCGAGCGCGGCCAGCCAGAACAGGCTTTCAGCGCCGGGGGTGAAGTCGATGTCGCCGATGACGACGCCCGCCGCCGCCGCGCAGAGCGTCGTCGAGAGGGTCGAGATCGCGACCGGGCCTGCGGGTCGCCGCAGGTCGCGGCCGCCGCGCCGGATGATCAGCAGGTAGCCCGAGTAGCACAGGGCCGTCGCAATGCCGAGCAGGACGCCGATCACGGGCGCCGAGCCGTACGCGCCGGTCCCGATGATGCCGCTGATCAGGACGACTCCGAACAGCACGATCGGCAGCGCCAGGATCACGGAGCGTGGCGGCCGCTCGCCGAACACGGCCCAGGCGACCAGCGCGACGATCAGGACCTGGAGATTGCCCAGCACCGTCGCAAGGCCCGCCCCGACGAACTCGATCGCGTGGTGCCAGAACGTCAGATCGCCCGCGAAGAAGATTCCGGCGATCAGGGCGAGCCGGACCGTCGCGCGCGGCAGGGGCCCGAACTTCCGTCGCTCGACGTACGCGACCGCGGCGAGGAACGGCAGCCCGAACAGACAGCGGTAGAACGTGCCGGTCGACGGCGAGACTTCGGACCAGCGGTAGAAGATCCCCGAGAACGCGATCGACATCGCGCCCAGCAACGCCGCCAGGCGTGGCCGCTCGGCGATGACCGCGAGCAGTCGCGGTAAGTCGGATGAGGACCCCGCCGTCGCGTCCGCCGCGTCGCTCAGGGCCGGTCCCCTGCCAACGGCACCGGCCGCGTCCAGCGATCGCGCGTCCGGACGCGCACGAAGCCTTCGGACTCGTACAGGCCGAGCGCGCTCTCGTTGCGGCCGTTGACCGACAGGCTGACGTTCCGGATCCCGACCGATCGGACGTTCTCCACGCCGGCGCGAACGAGCTGACGGCCGAATCCCCGTCCCTGCATGTCGGGCCGGACGCCGATCGTCCAAAGCTCGGCATGCTCGCCGACCTCCCCGTCGCGTCGCTCCATGTCGCAATTGCAGAAGCCGACGATCTCGCCGGTGGCCCGCTCCTCCAGCAGGACGATGTCCGTGTCGGCGTTGTCGGGGTCATCGAGGCCGGCCTCGATGAGCTTCGGGTCGAGCTGGAGCGGTGTGGCGTGATCGGCAAACGCGGCGTTGAACACGCTGATCCATGCATCCACGTCGCGCGTCCGGTCGAACGGACGGCCCGCGAAACCGTCGGGCCAGACCGGCGCCGCGACAGCCGCATCCGGTGGCAGGTCGAGGTCCCACACGGTCGAGTGGTAGATGAAGCCGGTCGCTTCGAGGAATGCCTGGCCCGCCGAATCGCCGGGCAACACACCGAGGATCAGCTCCCGATGGCCGCTCGCCGCCGCCATCGAGAGCCCAAGATCGACCAGCGCCCGGCCGATCCCCCTGCGCCGCCGATCCGGCCGGACGACCGCGACCTTGAAGTCGGATGAGACGAAGCCCACGAGCGCGTCACCCTCGAACGCTCCGCCGAACTTGGTCGAATCCGCTTCGAAAAGCTTGAGGACGAACAGGCCGTGCGGATCCGAGGAGGCCAGCATGTCGCCCGCCTCGACCGCGCGGGCCATCTCGGCGGCGAGCGCATCCGCGTCACTCGGCGCCAGGATCCGGGTTTGGACCGTCGTTGCCGGGGCGCCCGTGGTCAGGCCTCGGCCGGTGGCTCGATGCGGCGCGGGGCGCCGACGAACCGGAGCCCGAGCTCCTCGTACTGGGCCGTGTCGGGCGGCGAGGGCGCCTCGAGCATGAGATCGGTCCCGGACTGGGTCTTCGGGAACGCCATGACCTCACGGATGTTCGTCTGGTCCGACAGCAGTGCTGCCCAGCGATCGATGCCGAGCGCGATCCCGCCGTGGGGTGGGGCGCCATACTCGAACGCCTCGAGCATCGCGCCGAACATGTTCTCCATCCGTTCTCGCGAGTAGCCCTGGAGGGCGAAGCTCTTCGCGAGCAGATCGGTCCGCCAGATCCGGACCGAACCGCCGCCCAGCTCCCAGCCGTTGAGGGCGACGTCGTACTGGAGCGCCCGGGCGCGGCCGGCCGGATCGTCGCGGGACGGCTTGGCGGGATCGCCGGACGCCGTGACGAGAAGCTCCTCGTCGTCGGGGACGACGCCGCTGAACGGGTTGTGCGTCGCGTCCCAGCGACCACCGTCGGCGTCCCATTTGTACATCGGGAATCGGTGGACCCAGCAGTATGAGAGGACGTCCGGGTCCGCGAGCCCGAGCCGAAGCCCGAGCTCCGCCCGAAGCCGGCCCAGGACGTCGGCCGTCGTCTCCGGCTCGTCGGCCACGATCAGGATCAGGTCGCCCTCGTTCGCCGCCGTGGTTTCGAGGAGGCGCCGCTGGACGTCATCGGAGAGGAATTTCGCGACCGGGCCGTGGAGCTCGCCGCCGGCCTGGACCGCGAGATGGACGAGGCCCTTCGCGCCGAAGCGCTTCGCGCGCTCGGTGAGGTCGTCGGTCTCCTTGCGGGAGGCGCCGCCGAGGCCCGGGACGACGATTGCCTTCACTCGCCCGCCGCCGGCCAGCGTCTCGTCGAACACACGGAATCCACTGCCGCCCTCGAGCGCCGGCGCGAGGTCGACGAGCTCCATCTCGAACCGGAGATCGGGCTTGTCGCTGCCGAAGCGCTCCATCGCCTCGTCGTAGGTGAACCGCGGGAACGGCACCTGCTGGATCGGCCGGTCCGGCGTCGTCGCGCGCGAGACCTCGATCACCATCTGCTCGACGAAGCCCATCACGGCATCCTCGTCGACGAAGCTCATCTCGAGGTCGAGCTGGGTGAACTCCGGCTGGCGGTCGCCCCGAAGGTCTTCGTCGCGGAAGCAGCGCGCGATCTGAAAGTAGCGGTCGACGCCGGCGACCATGAGCAGCTGCTTGAGCTGCTGGGGGCTCTGTGGCAGCGCATAGACGCTGCCCGGCTGGAGCCGGGAGGGGACGATGAAGTCGCGGGCCCCTTCGGGCGTGGACTTGATGAGGTTCGGTGTCTCGATCTCGACGAAGCCATTCGCGTGGTGGACCTCGCGGATCGCCTGGACGAGGCGGCTCCGGAGGATGAGGCGGCTGGCCATCGGTTCGCGGCGGATGTCGAGGTAGCGGTACTTGAGCCGGAGCGACTCGTCGACGGGCGCGTCGGGGTCGTTGATATAGAACGGCGGCGTCTTCGACTCGTTGAGGATCTGGATCTCGGTCGCCCGAAGCTCGATCTCGCCCGTGGGGAGCTTCGGGTTCTCCGTCCCGGGGAGCCGCTTCGCGACGGTGCCGGCGGCGGTGACGACGAACTCGCTCCGAACGCGGCTCGCGGCGGCGTGGGCCTCCGGCTGCTCCGTCCGGTCGATGACGACCTGCGTGATCCCGTGCCGGTCGCGGACGTCGAGGAAGATCAGCTGGCCGTGATCGCGACGGCGGTGGACCCAGCCGCTCAGCCGCGCGTCCGAGCCCGCGTCACTCGCACGCAAGGCCCCCGCCGTGTGGGTCCGATAGGGCGTGGCGAGGCTGGGGCTGGTCGTCGTCATGGCCGGCGTATCGTACGTGACCCAGCCGATGCTGGCGGTCAGCTCCCGGCCGACTTCCTCTTCAGCAGGGCCGGCAGGTCGCCGAGCGCGACGAGCTTCTGGGACGCCGCGCCGAGATCCCGCAGCACGATGTTCCCCTCAGCCAGCTCGTCGCCGACGATCACCGCGAACCGGGCCCCGACCTTGACCGCCGACTCGAGCTGGCGGCCGAGCTTGCGGGGCACGAGGTCGACGCCGATCGCCAACCCCTCGCCGCGGAGAAGCGTTGCGATCTTGAGCCGCTCTGCCGTCGCCTCCGGATCAGCGCCGACGACGACCGCCAGGGGCGCCTCCGCGGCTGGTTTCACGCCCTGGCTCTCGAGCGCGAGCAGGACTCGATCCAACCCCAGCCCGAACCCGATCCCCGGTGTCGGCTTGCCACCGAGCAGCTCGACGAGGCCGTCGTAGCGGCCGCCGCCACCCAGCGCCGACTGCTGCCCGCCGCCCGCCTTGGGCCAGAACTCGAACGCGGTCCTCGTGTAGTAGTCGAGGCCACGTACCAGCCCCGGCTCGACGACATGCTCGATCCCGAGCGCGTCGAGGTGCTCCCGGAGCCCGGCGAAGTGCGCGGTGCATGCATCACATAGCCGCTCCGTGATCTTGGGGGCAGCGGCATTCAGGGCGGCCATCGCGGGGTCCTTCGAGTCGAGCAGCCTGAGCGCGTTCCGCTCGAGGCGGTCCGACTCGGCCGGCGGCAGCTCGCCGGCGTGCCGGCGGTAGTAGGCGGTGAGCTCCTCGATGTATGCGGGACGGCAATTCGCGTCCCCGATCGAGTTGACGTGGACGACGACGTCACCGAGGCCGACGTCGCGGTAGAACCGCGAGGCTAGCTCGATCTGCTCGGCATCGACCCCTGGGCCGGGGTCGCCGATCGCCTCGACGTCGAACTGCCAGAACTGCCGAAACCTTCCGGCCTGGGGTCGGTCGTAGCGGAACATCGGCCCGGTCATCGTCAGCTTCACGGGCTGTGGCAGCGTCTGCATCCCGTGCTGGACATAGGCTCGAACGATGCCCGCCGTCGGCTCCGGCCGAAGCGCCCACGCCTCGCTCTCCTCATTCCGTGGCGCGAGCCGGAACAGCTCCTTTTCGACGGCATCGGTCGCCTCACCGAGCCCTCGCTCGAACACCGCGGCCTGCTCGAACATCGGCGTCTCGATCTCGCGGTAGCCGTAGCGTCGGGCGAGGCCCGACCCGATCGTCTCGAGGCGCCGGAGGGCGGCCCGATCGGCCGGCAGCAGGTCGCGCGTGCCCCGCGGGGCGCGGAAGGTCGGCATCAGCGCGAGTCTAACGGCCGATCGTTCGGGCGCGGGGCTTCCGCCGCTCGATGGCCCGCCCTACGATGCGCGCAATGAGCCGGGGCCGTCTCTACCGAACTGTCGCCGGGTACCTCGCGGGCGTGACGCTCGGGGCGATGTGCATCACGCTCGTGTTCCTCGGGATGCGGTCGGTGATGGAGATCGGCGGGGCGTGCGCCGAGGGCGGGCCGTACGTGCCGGTCCAGCCGTGCCCGGACGGTGCCCCGATCGCGCTGATCGGCGGGATGTTCGGCGCGTTCGGAGCGGCGGGGCTGATGATCTGGTTCGGCTCGAGGCTGGGCCGCGATTACGTGGCCCTGGTGTTCCTCGGCTGGCCGGCGCTGTTCATCAGCCTCGGGTTCAACTTCCTGCAGTTCGGGCTGAACCCGCCGTGGGGCGGCGGCGTCGAATGGGGCTTTCTGATTCCGGGTGTCCTGTTCTGGGTCATGGGCTTCGTCCCGCTCGGCATCGGGATCTGGGGCTGGCGCGAGGCGCGGCGCGGGATGTCGTCGTCGCGGACGGCGGCCGTAAACCGGCTGTCGGACAGCGCGACGTTGTCGAACCGGATCGAGTTCGCCCCGAACGCTTTCGGGTCGGCGCGTCCGGTGCCGGCGCCCGGTCCGCGCTCGGACCCCGACGACGTCGACGAGGCGCTCGTCGACAAGCTCGAGCGGCTCTCGACGCTCCACGCCGACGGCTCGCTCAGCGACGAGGAGTTCGCCGCCGCCAAGGCCCGGATCCTCGCCAATCAGAGCCTCGACGCATGACGGAGCAGCAGCGCCGCGTCGTCGGCGTTCTCATCCTCGTCGCGATCGCCATCGGGATCACGCTCGGCGTCGCCGCCTGGGGCTGGATCAGCTAGTGGTGGTGACTCTCACCCCACGATTCCGCATCGGAGCTGCCCTACGCATCCCGTTCTAGCCAGAATGGTGAGCGGGAGGCACCACTGACGCGTCGGAGAGCGTCCCGCGGGTTCTGCCGGGCCGCTCGGCCCCAAAATCGTGGCATCTCACCCACCACCCTGCGGGGATAGGTGCAGCGTGTGCCGCCCCGCTCGCTACCACTGAATTCCATGCAGCTCGAGGATCACCGCCGCATCCTGTCGCGCGTGAGCTGCGTGGTGCGCCAAATGCCACGTTCTTGGCCGGAAGCGTCGCGAGTCAGCGCGTTCCGGGCGATCTGGTCTCTGGTGCACCATCCGAGCGCCGAGCCGCCGTCTTCGAGGCCAGGTCGGCCCGTCGCGTCGAATACGTGGGATGTCATGCACCGCGCGGGCGGCCAGTCCCAGTCAGGCGCCGGCCCCCGTGTCTGAGAGGCCCCAGACCAGCACGGAGGCGAGGGCAATGACCAACGCGATGCCGATCAGGGCCAAGGCGACGGTCCTCACGCGTTCGCGCCTGCCGCTCGCTCAGCCGAGGTCGCGCTGAACCGAAAGGACGTCCTTCAGGGCCTCGATCCGGCCCATGACCCGGGCGAGCTGCGACACCGACGCGACCTGGAGCGTCGCCTGGACGATCGCGGTGTGGTCCGGGTTCACGTGGACCGCGGCCGCGACGATGTTCACCTTGTTCTCGGCCACGACCTGGGTGATGTCGTTGAGCAGCCCCGTCCGGTCGAATGCCTCGATCCGGATCGCGATCGGATAGCTCGCCGCGGGCTCGGACTCCCACTCGACCTCGATCAGTCGCGGCACCTCGCGCTCGTTGAGGACCGTCGGACAGCTCTGGAGGTGAACGGTGACGCCCTTGCCGCGGGTGATGAAGCCCACGATCGGGTCGCCCGGGATCGGGTGGCAGCACTTCGCGAAGCGGACGAGCAGATCGCCGACGCCCTTGACGCGGACGCCACCGGTCCGGGCCGGGATCGTCGACGGGGCGACGGTCGGGAGGCTCGACTCCTCGTCGTCGACGACGCCGAGCCGCGTCACGACCTGCTGGGCACTGATCGCGCCGTAGCCGATCGCGGCGTAGAAGTCGTCGAGCGTCTCCATGTTGTAGGTCTTCATGACCTCGCCGATCCGGTCGTGACCGACGCCCTGGATGCTCTTGCGGGCGAGCCGCCGCAGCTCGCGCTCGAGCGATTCGCGGCCGTGGACGATGTTCTCGTCGCGGTCCTTGCGCTTGAACCACTGCCGGATCTTTTCGCGAGCGTGGGAGGTCCGGACCACGTTCAGCCAGTCGCGTGAGGGGCCGTGCTCGCCCTTCGTCGTGACGATCTCGACGATGTCGCCGTTCTTCAGCCGGTAGTCGAGCGGTACGAGGCGATTGTTGACCTTCGCCCCGATCGTCCGGTGGCCGACATCGGTGTGAATCCGATAGGCGAAGTCGAGCGGTGTCGCGCCCGTCGGCAGATCCTTGATGTCGCCGCGCGGCGTGAACACGAAGACCTGGTCCTGGAAGATGTCGAGCTTGATCCCCTCGACGAACTCCGTGGCGTCACTGACGTCGCGCTGCCAGTCCATGAGCTGGCGCAGCCAGGCGAGCTTCGCATCGTACTCGCGGTCGCTCTTGGAGCCTTCCTTGTAGCGCCAGTGAGCCGCGATGCCGACCTCGCTGACCTGGTGCATCGCGTGGGTCCGGATCTGGATCTCGAGCGGCTTCCCGTCGAGCGCGATCACCGCGGTGTGGAGCGACTGGTAGAGGTTGTTCTTCGGGACTGCGATGTAGTCGTCGAACTGGCCCGGGATCGGCCGCCACAGGGCGTGGACGATGCCGAGCGCCGCGTAACAGTCGCGGACTTCGTCGACGAGGATGCGAATCGCGTAGACGTCGTAGATCTCGCCGAACTCTGCGCCCTTGCGCTGCATCTTCTTGTAGATGCTGTAGATGTGCTTTGGGCGGCCCTGGAGGTCGGCCTCGATGCCGGACTCGCGCAGCCGCGGCTCGAGCTCGGCGATCGCCCGCTCGATGTAGCCTTCGCGACCCTTGCGCCGGGTGTCGAGGAGCTTCGCGAGCTCACGGAACCGCTCCGGCTCGAGGACCTTGAACGCGAGATCCTCGAGCTCCCACTTGATCTGCCAGATCCCGAGGCGCTCCGCGAGCGGGGCGTAGATCTCCATCGTCTGGCGGGCGATGCGCTGCTGCTTGTCGGAGGGCAGGGCGTACAGCGTCCGCATGTTGTGGAGCCGGTCGGCGAGCTTGATGAGGACGACCCGGATGTCCTCCGCCATCGCCAGCAGCATTTTCCGGATGTTCTCGGCCTGCTGCTGCTCATGACTGTGGGTGCTGAACTTCGAGAGCTTCGTGACGCCGTCGACCATGTGGGCGACCTCGGCGCCGAAGCGCTCCTCGAGGTCCTGGAGGCTGTACTCGGTGTCCTCGGGGACATCGTGGAGGAGCGCCGCCTGGATCGCGATCGGATCGATGCCCAGCTCGGCGGTGATCTGGGCCGAGGCGATCGGGTGCGTCACGTACGGCTCGCCGGTTGCGCGCATCTGGCCGGTGTGAGCTTCGACGGCCAGATCGAACGCCTGCCCGACCGGCTCGAGGTCCGCCTGGGGACAGTGGCTCGCGACCGCCTCGAGCAGCTGCTTCCTGAGCGCGCCGAGGTCCGGTTCGGCGACCTTGCCCGGGGCAGGCGGCGCCGACGTTCGACGCGGGCCGGTCGGCTTCGGCCGCGTCGTGCGGGCCTGCCGGGGCGGCCGAGCGTCGTCCTCGGTCGATGACGTTCGAGGCTGAGCCATCGTCGAAGGATAGCGCGGCCCCTTCACGCCCAGATGCGAGGCGGAGGCTCGCCGGTCCAGGAGCGGCCGTTACCCGCCCATCAGATCGTTCAGGTCGATCGACCCGGTCAGGACGAGCGTCCCGCTCTCGACCGTGGCGTCGGTGAGCTGAAACGGAACCGACGGGTCGCCATCGACCACCGTCAGCGTCCCGAGCGGGACCACCACGTGGACGTCGCCCGCCGGCGAGACCTCGATGCCGCCCGCCAGCTCGAGTCCGCCGGATCGAATTCGGATCCTGTTGGGCGCCTCCAACGTTGCCGAGTCGGGTCGAACGCCGAGTCGCGCTTCGAAGGCCTCGATCGCCATCGCCTCGACGGTCTCGCCGTCGATGGTGACCGTCACCGTGGCATCGTCGGCCGGGCCGTCGATCTCGACCGTCGCGAGCGACCCCGGCGGATCGACGTTCGGCAGCTCGGCGCCGGTGAGGCGCCCTTCCGCCGTCGCCGCCCTGCGGCCGATGATGTCGACGTCATCGAGGGCCAGGTCGAGCGCCCGCGCCTTCAGGCCGTTCCAGTCGATGTCGTCGGCCTCGATCGTGACACGGTCGGCCTGGCCGATTCCGACCTTGATCGGCGGATCCGATTCGACGTCGACATCCATGCGCCGGGCGTCGAGCCCCGACGCGGTGAGGCCGGCCGTGACGAGCGCGCCAGCGATCGGCGGACCGCCGAGCCAGGCCACGGCGCCCAGGAACAGCGCGGCGATCAGGAGGACGCTGAGACAGCCGCGCACGATCAGCTCCCCTCGTAGCCGAGCGCCGCGAGTGCCTGCCGGGCCGTCGCCCGCTCGTCGTACGGCTGGGGCCCGGCCGGCCCGATGATCGACGCCTCGTGGCCCTTGCCCGCAAGCAGCACGATGTCGCCGGGTCGCGCCCGCTCGAATGCCGCCGCAATCGCCGCCGGCCGGTCGGCGATGAGCAGCAGGTCACGGCCCCGCCGCCGGCCGGCGTCCTCGGCGCCCACCGCGATGTCCTCGAGGATCGCCTCGCGGTCCTCGCGTCGCGGATCCTCGTCGGTCACGACGACGAGGCGGCAACGCTCGCCCGCGATCCGGCCCATCATCGGCCGCTTCGCGGTGTCCCGCTCCCCCGCCGAGCCGAAGAGGGCGACGAGACCGCCGCCGCGCGCCGCAGCCACCGGCGCGAGGACGTCCAGGACCGCCTGGAGCGAGGCCGGGCTGTGGGCGAAGTCGACGACGACCCCGAATGGCTGACCGGCGTCGATCGATTCCATCCGGCCGGGCACGGCCTCGACGGACTCGAGACCCGCTCGAACCGCCTGTGCGTCCAGGCCCAGACCGGAGCCCAGGGCGACGACCGCGAGGGCGTTGTAGGCGTTGAACCGGCCGGCGATCCGAAGCTCGAGGCTGCCTGCCCCGGCCCGGCCCTCGTAGCTCACCCGTAGCCGCCGGCCGTCCTCCTCGACCCGAGTCAGCCGCACGTCCGCGGCGTCGTCGGCGCCATACGTCACGATCGCCGCGCCGGCCTCCTGGGCGACGCCCACGAAGGCGCCCGCGTTGGGGTCGTCGGCGTTCACGATCGCCGTCCGCGGCCAGTGCGGCGCGGGCGACTCCTTCGTGACACCGGCACCCCGCGGCGCCGCGGCGAGGCGCTCGAACAACGACAGCTTCGCGTCCCGATACGCCTCCCAGGTGCCGTGGAACTCGAGGTGCTCGTGGGTCAGGTTGGTGAGGATCGCGACGTCGTAGGCGATGGCTCGGACGCGATCCGTGGCGAGCCCGTGCGACGTCGTCTCGACGACGGCCGCCCGGTTGCCGGCGTCGACCATCGCCCGCAGCGCGTGCTGGAGGTCCGGCGCGCCGGGCGTCGTCAGGTGCTCCGCGTGGGCCTCGCGCAGCCCGCCGATCTTCGTCTCGACCGTGCCCACCAGGCCGCTCGAGAGACCGGCCGCCTCGAGGGCCGCGACGGCGAGGTACGAGGTGGTGGTCTTGCCGTCGGTGCCGGTGATGCCCACCACGCCCAGCGCCCGGCTCGGATCGCCGTACCACCACGCAGCCGCGTCCGCGAGCGCGGCTCGGGTCGAGCCGACGACGACCTGGGGGAGGAGGCTGTCGGGCACGGGCCGCTCCACGATCGTCGCCACGGCGCCCCCGGCCTCGGCATCCCGCAGGAGGTCGTGGCCGTCGACGTGCTCGCCGTGGATCGCGACGAAGAGCGCGCCCGGCCGCAGCCGGCGGGTGTCGTCGGTCACGCCGCGGAGCTGCAATGCCGCGAGTGCCGCCGGCCCGATCGCGCGGCCGCCGTCGCGTGCTCCGACCGCGCCGCCGGTCGCAGTGAGCCGCTCGAGAAGATCGCCGAGCCGGCGTTGCTCGCGCGGCTCGGCGGCGGCGAGGAGCTCCGACATCGAGGCCACGTCAGTCACTCGGCCGCCGCGGCCTCGTTGGGCGTGGGCCGTCTATCGAGCAACCGCGAGAGCGTTGCCATCACCCTGCCGGCCCGGTAGTGGTTCGCGCGGATGACCTTCTCGTGCGCCCCGGCCAGCTCGACCCAGCGCGCGCCGAACGAGCGCTTGTGCTGATAGAGGCCGTAGGTCGGATCGCCTTCCTTCGGCTCGTGTCTGGCTCCCGCGACGTCGACGCCACCAAGGTCCATCTCCTCTCGACGCTCCCGGATCGCGAGCTGGATCGCCCGCCACCGAAGCAGGTGCAGCGCGCCGGGATGATCGCGTCGGGCGCGCTCGTGGTCGCCGCTGTGGACGGTCGTGAGGCGCCGGCCGTGGCGATAGAGCAGCAGGCCCGCGAGCGGATCGCCCGTCGCCGACCGCGACTCGAGATACACGAGGTGACCCGCCCGGTGGGCGTTCGTCCACCACGCGACGAAGGATTCGCGCGGCCCGAACGAGAAGTGCTTCCGCTGACCGGTCTCGAGCAGGAGGTCGTAGAACCGGTCGAGCGCGATCTGGGTCGGTTCGGGCGGTGCCGTGAAGCCGTCTCCCACTCCGCCGCCACTGAGGCGGGCATCGTGGCGGACGACGACGATCCCGTCGGATTCGGCCTGGCGGATTCGCTGCCTTGTCGACTTGGAGATGCCCTCGAAGGCGCCGTCCTCGTCGGCACCGGCGAGCGGCAGCGACATCCGATGCCGCGACGGCTGAATCTCCTCGATCTGGTGGAAGCCGGCGGTTGCGAGCGCTCGCACGAAGGCGTCGCTCGCCGGGACCTCCGGGTCGAGGGCGACGACGTCGACCTCCTCACCCGCGAGCAAGTCCGCGACCTGGATTGCGCGGCCGGCGTCGTGACCGGGTTCGCTCGTCGGGACGGGACCGCGCGGGACATACGCGCCGAACCCGCCCAGCTGCGGCCAGGGGCGGAGTAGCGCGAGCACCCCGGGCTGGCCCGGGACGATGACATAGCGCGGCAGCCAGCCGCTCGCTGCCCGGTGGGCGGCCCACTCGAGAGACTGGTACACGTGGCCGCCCGGCTCGTCGACCGTGTGCTCGTTCCAGCCCGCCGGCGGGGCTCGCTCGATCCGGATCGGACCGTCGACGGGCCACGGGTCCCGTTCGAGCTGCGGTTCCGTCATTGGGTCATCCGGCGTCGGCCGCACCGTCGCCCGTGTACGAGGCCGCGCTTCCGCCCTTGAGCCCGCGGCGCCGCCGTTCCCACCAGACGCGTCCCGACTGCGCCGCGCTGTACACCTGTCGCCCCAGCGGATCCAGGACCAGGTCCCAGGCGCCGATGTACGTCACTTCGCGTCCGCCGAAGCCGGTCTTGAAATGGGCGATGCCGCCCGTCGCGAGGCCCCACAGGTCGTAGCTCGTCGCGCCCTGCTCCCGGGATGTCCGGATGGCCTCCCACTTGAGGAGGTAGTTCGCCCGTGAGTCGCCGCCGGCCTCGGTCATGCCGCCGTAGGGCTCGACGACCCGTGCCCCGCAGCGGAGGAGGAACAGCGTCGCGACCGGCTCCCCGTCCTTCGTCTCGGCGAACAGCAGCCGGGCGAGGCCATGCGGGGAAAATGCCTCCCAGACGTCGCGGTACGCCTGCTCCGTGCGGATCAGGAACCCGGCGCGCGCGGCCGTGTCCTGGTAGATCCGGTAGAACTCGGGCAGGCGGCTGCCGTCGGCGTCGACGACGGTGATCCCGGCGTTCCGGGCCTTGTTCACGTACTGCCGCCACTTCTTGCGCAGATCGCCCCAGAGCGCGGCCTCGTCGGCCGTCAGGTCGACGATCCGCGTCGCGTTCGGCTGGATGGGCGGTGCGGGACGGAAGCCCGCGGCCTTCAGCGCGCGGCGAACGGCCCCGGCCGCGTCGGGACCCGTGTCCCGTTCGATCTCGGGGTCGATCCGCAGGTGCGAGATGCGTCCGGCGCGGTCACGCAGCGCCGTCCTGGCCGCCTCCGCGAAGGCGCCGGCAGCGTCCCGCGCTCCGTCGGCCGTCCAGCCGGCCGCGACCGGCCCGCGGGGTGCATACGCGAACGCCCACGGCAGCGGACGCGGTTGCCGGACCAGGATCTGTGCCCCGATCGGCCCGGCCGCGGTCGCGGCGACGCGAACGGCCGACCAGCCGTTGACGGCCTTGACCTCGGCCCACGGTGTCAGCTGGAGGTAGGAGCCAGGGTTGGCGGCCTCGACGAATGCGTTCCAGGCCGCCGGGTCGCTCGGGTCGACTGGTGCGTCGGCTGGCTTTCGGCGATCGCTCACGCTCGGCGCGGGCGGCGGAGCAGGTCGGCCATGACCCCGACGATAGAGGGCAGTTCCGGGATGCGCAAGACGAACGCGATGAACGCGAACACGGCGAGTCCGACGCCGCCGACGAGCGCGATCCGGACGGCCAGGGCGACGACGCCCGGCTGCGTCGACCCAATCAGACCGAGGCCGCCGTTCAGCGCAAACGCCGCGAGACAGGCGACGAGCGTGGCGCCAAGGGCCTTGATCGCCACGGTCGCAACCGGTCGCAGCGCGAGCTCGTGGACACGGCCTCGGAGCAGCCCGAGCAGGAGCGACGCCTCGACCCATGCGCCGATCGCGATTGCGAGGCCGATCCCCGGCAGCCCGAGGGGGCCGCTCAGGACAATCGCCAGGACGCAGTCGAGGACGACGGACACGAGGCTCGCCGCGACCGGCGTCTTCGTGTCCTGCTGGGCGTAGAAGGCTCGAGCGAGCACCGCGATCAGGGCGTGCGCGGTGAGGCCGATCAGCAGCGCTCCGAGCGTGTTCGCGGTCGCGTCGACCGTCGGCGCAGAGATCTGGCCGTGCCCGAACAGCAGCGCCGACACCTCGTCGCGGAGCACGATCCCGAGCCCGGCGATCGGGATCATCGCGAACACGAGGAGCCGCAGTGCTCGCGAGATCAGCCCCGCGTACTCCGCGGGACGGCCGGCCGCGGCATCGCGCGACAGGGCCGGCAGCACCACGATCCCGAGCGGCACGCCGATGACGCCGAGCGGGATCTGGAGCATGAGGAACGCGTTGTTGAACGCGGTGACGGAGCCCGGACCGAGCAGCGACGCGACACCGGTGACGACGATGAACGTGATCTGCGTCGCCCCGAGACCCACGGCCCGCGGCGCCATGAGGGCGAAGGCGCGCCGCGACTGGGGATCGCGGAGGTCGACGCTCGGCCGGTAGCGGTAGCCGAGCCGGTAGACCGACGGGAACTGGACGAGCAGGTGACCCAGCGATCCGAGGACGACGGAGACCGATACCCCAGTCACGCCGTAGGCCGGGCCCAGGATCAGCGTCCCCCCGATGATCGCCAGGTTGTAGACGATGGGTGCGATCGCGGCCGCGGCGAACCGGCCGTTCGCATTGAGGACGCTCGTTGCCATCGCCCCGAGGGCGAGGTAGAGCGGGCTCAGCAGCATGATCCGGGTCAGCTCGATCTGCTGCTCGAGCTGGGGCTGGTCGAAGCCAGGCGTGATCGCCGGGACGAGCCACGGCGCGAGGATGAAGACGATCGAGCCGAGGACGAGCAGCGCCGCGAGCATCAGGTTCGTCACGGTCGACACGACCCGCCACGCCCGGGCCTCCTCGTCCGAGGCCAGGAGGCCGGCGACGATCGGGATGATCGCGGACGAGAGCGCTCCCGCAGCCACCAGCTGGAAGATCGTGTCGGGCAGGCGGAATGCGGCCAGGAACGTGTCGACGTCGCGCTCCGGGAGCGTGTTGACGATCAGGAGGTAGCGAATCCAGCCCAGGAGCCGGGAGACCAGGAACGCCCCGGAGACGACGAGGCCCGCCTTCGCGAGCGCCCGCGTCGTCGTCACGTGGCGGGATCGGCGGCCGGCGTCGCCGCCGACCGGTTGGCTCGCGGATGGGCGCCGCGGTACGCCGCCCGGAGGCGGGTCGGCGAGACGTGCGTGTACACCTGCGTCGTCGCGAGGCTCTCGTGGCCGAGCAGCTCCTGGACGACCCGGAGGTCCGCGCCACCATCGAGCAGATGGGTCGCGAAGGAGTGGCGGAGCGTGTGGGGCGAGACGCCGTCGGGCAGCCCCGCGCGTCGCCGAAGCAGGTCGAGGCGATACCGGAGGCCGCGCACGCCGAGCGGCCGGCCGCGATGATTCAGGAAGATCTCGGTCGGTGCGTCCGCGGCGCCGCCTGTTGCGCCAGCGCTCGCCAGGTCCACGAGCACGGGCCGGCCGTCCTCAAGGTATGCGCTCAGCGCCTCGCGGGCCGGCCGTCCCAGCAGCCCGATCCGCTCCTTGCGACCCTTGCCCATCACTCGGAGCTCGCCCCGCTTGAGATCCAGCGATCCGAGATCTGCCGCGGCCAGCTCGCTGATGCGGAGCCCGGCGGCGTACGCCGTCTCGACCAGCGCCCGGTCACGCAGCGCGATGGCCGTCGCGAGCGCGGCCCGCGATCCCTCGCCGCTCGCCGCGGCCAGCTCCTCGTCGACGACCTCGAGCAGCGCTTCGACCTGGTCGACCTCAAGCACGCGCGGCAGCCGGCGCGGCAGGCGCGGCGTCGCGATCGCTCCCCACGGATCGCCAGCCGCGAGGCCGTCGCGCGCGGCGTGGCGGTGGAACGAGCGGATCGCGGCCAGGCGCTGCGCGGTCGAGCTCCGAGCGCCGCGGGACCCGAGATGGGCGAGGTACGCCCGAAGGTCAGCGCGAGACGGCTTCCGCCAGTCGACGTCCCGCTCTTCGAGCCAGTCGAGGTACGCCCCGACGGCGGTCTCATACGAGCGGCGGGTGTTCGGTGAGGCGTCTCGCGCGGCGAGGCCGCGGAGGAACCGCGCCAGCGCTGGGTGGGACGCCGCCGCCCCGCTCACGCGTCGGGTGTGCTCTCGGTCTGTCGTGTCCGGCGAGACCGCGTCCCGCCCGAGCGACCGCCGCTCCGTCCGCCACGGTTCGCGCCGCTCCGGCCGCCACCCCGCCTGCCGCCGGCGCCTCCGCCTCGCGCCGGGCGCGCCAGTGCCTCGGGATTCGGTGGACCACCCGCGAGCCGCGCCCCAACCAGGTTCTCGCCGTCGGGCAGCGGCACGTCGGCGCCGCACTTGAGGCAGATCCCGCTCTCGGCCTTCTTCGCGACCGGCCCCTCGTCGGCGTCGTGGACCGCCCCGACCGGCTCGAAGTTCGTCGTGTAGTCGCACTTGGGGTAGTTCGAGCATCCCCAGAAGACGTTGCCGGTCCGCCGCGCGCGCCGCGCGACGAGGTGTCCGTCGCCGTTCTTGGGGCACGTGACCTCGAACGGCAGCGGGTCGGGCGGCGGCGGGCCCTCCTTCTTGATGTATGTGCAGTCCGGGTAGCGCGAGCAGCCGAGGAACGGGCCGAACCGGCCGCGCTTCCCGACGAGCGTGCCCTCGCCACACTGCGGGCAGGTCTCGCCCTCTCCGGCGAGCTGCGGCGTCTCGGGCTCCTCACCCGGCAGCGGCCGCGACTCCTTGTGCTCGGGATACATCGAACAGGCGAGGAACCGTCCGTTCCGCCCGAGACGGATCACCATCGGGTGGCCGAGCGAACAGACCTCGTCGGTCTCCTCGGTCGTGAAGTCCCGGCGGCGAGTGTTCCGGCGAACCTCTGCGACGCGGTCCCGGAGCGGCGGGTAGAACTCGCGCAGGAGCGGCACCCAATCGCGTTCGCCGCGGGCGATCTCGTCGAGCTCCTCCTCCATCCGCGCGGTGAACTCGAGGTCGACGTAGTCGCCGAAATGCTCGACAAGCAGGTCCGTGACGATGTTCGCGACGATCTCGGGCCGAAGGCGGCGCTCCTCGACGCGGACGTAGCCCCGATCGAGAATCGTCGAGATCGTCGCCGCGTAGGTCGACGGCCGCCCGATCCCGTGCTCCTCGAGCGCCTTGATCAGCGTCGCCTCGGTGTAGCGCGGCGGCGGCTCCGTGAAGTGCTGGGTCGGCGTGACGTCCTCGACCGTCGTCGTGTCGCCTTCCGCGAGCGCCGGCAGGCGGCGATCCTCATCGTCCTCGGCGGCGCCGTCGTCGCGGCCCTCCGTGTAGACGCGAGAGAAGCCGTCGAACAGCGTCCTCGTCGCGCCGGCCCGGAGCTCGTACACGCCCGCGGCGAGCTCGATCGTCGTCGTCTCGAGCTCCTTCGCCGCCATCTGCGACGCGATCGCGCGCTGCCAGATGAGGCGGTACAGCCGCAGCTCCTCGGGCTTCAGCGTGCCCGCGAGCGAGTCCGGGTCGCGCCGGAAGCTCGTCGGCCGAATCGACTCGTGGGCCTCCTGGGCGCCCTTCGCCTTCGTCTTGTAGACCCGGCCCTTCGGCATCGTGTACGGCTCGCCGAAGCGGTCCCGGATCACGTCGCGGGCCTCGCCCATCGCGACACCGGCGATCGCCGTCGAGTCGGTCCGCATGTAGGTGATCAGGCCGACGTGCCCGTCCGGCGTGTCGACGCCCTCATACAGGTCCTGGGCGATCTTCATCGTCCGCTTCGGGCTGTAGCCGAGCTTGCGGCTCGCCTCCTGCTGCAGCGTCGAGGTCGTGAACGGGGGGGCCGGGCTGCGCGACTGCTTCCGGGTGCCGACCTTCGTCACCGCCGGCTGGAGGGTCCGCAGGACCGCGGCGTGGACGTCCGCGGTGTCGCCGTCGGTGATCGGCGCGCCATCAGTGGCGCTGATCGCGATCGGCTTGCCACCGATCCGGATGACCTCGGCCGCGAACCGTGACCCATCGGCGGTCGCCAGCAGCGCCTCGAGCGTCCAGTACTCCTGCGCGGTGAACGCCTCGATCTCGCGCTCCCGCTCCACGACGAGTCGCACCGCGACCGACTGGACGCGGCCGGCCGATAGCCCCGATCGGACCTTCCGCGACAGCAGCGGGCTCAACGTGTACCCGACGAGGCGATCGACGATCCGGCGCGTCTGCTGGGCATCGACGAGGTTCGTGTCGATGCCGCGCGGATTCGCGAACGCGTCGCGGATCGCGCCCTCCGTGATCTCGTTGAACGTCACCCGCTGGGTCTTCGCCTTCGGGATCGTCGCGGCCTCGGCGACGTGCCAGGCGATCGCCTCGCCCTCCCGGTCGAGGTCGGTCGCAAGGAACACGGTCTCGGCCGTCCTGGCGGCCTTGGAGATCTCGGCGACCTGCTTGCGCCGGTCGTCGGACACGACGTACTCGGGCTCGAAGTCGTTGTCGACGTCGACCCCGAACTTGCCCTTGCCGGGGTTCTCGGGGAGGTCGCGGACGTGACCATACGAGGCGAGGACGCGGTAGTCGTCGCCCAGGTAGCGCTCGATCGTCCGGGCCTTCGCGGGCGACTCGACGATCACGAGGTTCTTCGGCACGGCCGGGAGTCTACCACCGGGATTCTGCACTCCGGCTCACCGGGCGATAGCCCGGTGATTACTTCTCGCGACGGTCGGCGAGCGGCCCTAGACCTCGCGAATCCGGCGCAGGAAGTCCTCGTCGAGCTCGAGATCCTCGTCGGCCTCGGCCTCGGCTGGCGCGGGCGCTGTCTCCGCCGCTGGCGTCTCGACGATCGCGACGCCGTCGGCCGCCGGCGGGATCTCGAGGAATCGGATGTGGAGGTACGGGAAGAAGAACACCGCATCGGATCGGTCGATGAACACGGGCTTCTTGCCGTCCATCATCCGGAGATTCGTGCAGAGGAGGCCCTGGTCGCCGGCGTTCGGCAGCTCGTAGAGATCGGCCAGCAGCGGCTGCTCGTTGAGGACGTGAACGACGGCGTTCCTGATCATTGATCAGCGCGGATGGTAGAAGTCGACGACGAGCCGGACGCGGCCGCCGGAGACCCAGACGCCGATCCCCACGCGGTCGTACTTCGCGTTCATCAGGTTCACGTAGTGGCCGCCGTTGTACGACCGCTCGCTCTGGAAGAAGAGGTGCGAGCCGAGGACGGCGCTCCGGGGATCGCCCGACCGACAGCCGAGGTTCTCCGCCCAGATATAGCTCGTGTAGCCCGCCGCACGGAGCCGGTCGCCCGGGTTACCCCCGATGAAGTGACTGCACTGGCCGTTGACCGCGAGGCGCTTGGCGTACGGCCTGGTCACCCTGGAGCTGATCCCGGAGTCGATCCAGAGCGGGGCGACGCTCCGCCCGCCGGGACTGCTGCACGAGCCCGACGACGTCACCCAGCCGCCGGTCCGGGTGCAGTTCATGAGGCCGAGGTAGTAGGTCTCGACAGCCGCCCAGCTGCCACCACCGACGCTGCTGCCGCCGCTGCCGCTGCCGCCGCCGCTCTGACGCGGCGCCGCCTTGGGCGGCGCGGCTTCGGTGCGGAACTTGACGCTCTGCGCGCCGCCAAGGGCGGCGCCGGTCGCGGACCGGGCCGAGTCCTTGACGAGCATCTGGACCCAGGTCCCGTACGGCAGCGCGGAGTCCGGTCGGAACACGAGGACCGTGTCGTTCTCCGCGAACGAGATCTTGCCGCTCACGAGCTTTGAATCACCGGTCCGAACCTCGAACGCGGCCTTCGTGCTGCGGCGATCCATGGGCTGGGTGAAGCGAACCGAGAGAAGCTGGGTCCGCGCCACGCCCTGCGTGTCGTGCTTCGGTCGGAAGCGGACGACCGCCGGTGCGGCCGTGGTCCGGACGGTGAACGCCGGGATTTCGGCGAGCGGCGAGCCCGAGGCATCGACGAGGCCCTCGAGCCGCACCGAGTAGTCGGTCGCCGTCTGCAGGACATCGGCGGGCGTGAAGACGAACGTCGTCGAGCCGTTAGCAGCGGCTGCCACGTCGAGCGCGCCACGGAGCGGCGGGTTGATGCGGAGCGCCTTGCGGACGGCGCCGATCGCGACCGGCCGATCGAACGAGAAGCTGAAGCCGGTTGTGACGGCGGCTTCCGTGCCGCTCATCGCGGTCGCGGCGATGCGGCCAGTCGTCGCCTGGCGCGTCAGGAACACGGCCCGGGCCGGGACCGCCATGGGCCGGCCACTGTCGCCGAGTGCGCCGGCTCGAACGGTGACCGTGTAGAAGGTGCCCGCCTGCCAGCTCGACGCCGGCGTAACGCGGACTCGCGTCCCGGTCGGATCCCAGGCGAGCCGGACGTCGGTATTCGGCGAGACCTGGAGTGCCGCGGCGACGCTTCGCTGGTCCATCGGGCCGCTGAACGCGAGCTCAACGGCCGAGTGGAGCTCCTGGTCCGCCGCGATCGTCGAGGTGAACTCCGCCTGGGTCAGCGGCACGATCGGCGGCAGCGGCTTCGTAGCGGTCGTCCGTTGCGGGCTGGCGAGCCCGAGCGCGCCGAGGACAACTACCCCACCGACCCCGATCGCGAGACCGATCCGGGCGGCGTTCGAGCGACGCACGAGGACCGGAATGTACAGAACCGCGACGACCGGGACAGCGAGCAGCGCGGCGGCGAGCTTTCGCAATAGACAGTCTCTCCTGGCTCATTCGCTGGGGGACGAAGAACAGCGTCGTGGAGCTGTCAGGCCGCGCCGGAGCTCAGTACGGGGGCCCGCGGCAGACTAGCACGCGCCGAGACGCCCGGGCAACCGTGCCGTTCAGCCCGACGCCGGTCCGACCCGCCGCGCGGACGCGAGCCGGCCGGCTGGCCGGTAGCGGCCGTAGGCGCTCGAGGCGAGGCCGCGGACCTCGAGCATCGTCAGCGCACCGAGCACCGTGGCGACGTTGTGACCCGTCGCGGCGACGAGCTCGTCGACCGTCCCGCCACCGCCGCGGAGCGCTCGAGCGACGGCGCTCGCCGTCGCTCCCAGCTCGACGAGCTCTGCTTCGAGTGACGGCCGCCGGGCGCGCGTCGGGGCGTCGTCGAGCAGCTCCAGGTCGTGGATCAGCTGGGGGATCGTCGGGACGACCGTTGCCCGGCCGGGATAGTCGTGCAGCCATTCGAGACAGCCCGCGGCGTGCGGATCGTCGAGGCCGCCCGGGACCATGAACAGCTCGCGGCCCTGTTCGAGTGCCCACGCCGCCGTGATCAGCGCGCCGCTCTTGAGGCCGGCCTCGACCACGACGGTTGCGTCCGACAGGCCGCTGATGATGCGATTCCGCCGCGGAAAGGAGCTGCGCGTGGCGCCCGTGTCGGGAGCAAGCTCGGATACGACCGCCCCGCCATCGGCGACGATCCGATCGGCGAGCCTGGCGTGAGCGTGCGGGTACAGGCGCCGATGGCCCGACCCGAGCACCGCGACCGTCGCGCCGCCCTCCGCCATCGCCGCGGCGTGGCTGGCGCCGTCGATCCCGACCGCGAGGCCCGAGACGACCGTCGCTCCGGCTCGAGCGAGCGAGCCGCCGATGCGGGCCGCGACGGCGCGCCCGCTCTCGGTCGGCCGGCGCGTGCCGACGACGGCGATCGCGTGGCGCGCCTCGAGCGCCGCGAGAGATCCGCGGACGAACAGGACGTGTGGCGGCAGCTCGATCGCGAGGAGCCGCGACGGATAGCCGGGGTCCTCGGTCGTGACGATCTCGAGGCCCGGCAGCTCGACGTTCCGGAGTGCCGGACCCGGAGCCTCCGCGACCGCGACGATCGCCGCCGCGACGGTCGAGTCGAAGGTCTCCCGCCCGTCGTTCACGCCGGCTGCCACGAGTCGCCCGCCCGCGCCCGGCCGACGCGCCGCGTCGAGAATGGCGCGTCCGGAACCGAACACGCGCAGCAGCGCGCCGAACCCGACCGGACCGAGACCGTTGACCGCCGTCAGGACTGCCCATGCCTGGCGCTCCGTCAGGCGCGGCCGGTGGTTGAGCGGCGCCGGGGTTCGCGTCGGCGTGGCGAGCGACCGAGCCGACGCGTCGGTGGCCGTCCATGCTCCCACCGGACCACCGCGACCGACGCCCAGCATCAGCTCGCCTCGCGCGCGGCGAGGACCGACACGGGCGATCGGAACCGGGCCGCTTCCTCGAGATGCTCGCCGAGCACGGTCGGCGAGGCGGCGAGGTCGGCGATCGTCCGGGCGACCCGGATCAACCGCTCCGTGCCGCGACCGCTCAGGCCCTCGAGATCCGCGAGCTCGATGGCTCGGCGCGCCGTCAGTGGGGTCATCGCAGCGATCCGTTTCAGCTCCCGGCCCGACGTCCGGCCGTTCAAGCGTCCGGCTCCTCGCTCGCGCTGCCGAGCCCGGGCGCGAAAGACCCGCGCAGCAACGGCGCCGGACGGCTCCGGGTCGTCGCCGCCGACGAGCGCCGCCGGCGCCACCTTCGGCATCGTGACCCACAGGTCGATCCGGTCGCGAAGCGGCCCGGACACGCGACCCGCGTACTTCTCCGGAATCCCCGGCCCGCAACGGCATCGCCCCGGGTCGCCGCCGGCATAGCCGCACGGGCACGGATTCATCGCGGCCACGAGCTGGAACCGCGCGGGAAACGTCGTGGACCGGCCCGCCCGTGCGACCGACACGCGACCGTCCTCGAGCGGCTGCCGGAGCGCCTCGAGGACGTCCCGGTCGAACTCCGGAAGCTCGTCGAGAAACAGGACGCCACAGTCCGCGAGCGTGACCTCCCCGGGCGAGAGGCGCGGTCCGCCGCCGACCATCGCGGCATAGGACAGCGTGTGGTGCGGCGCACGGACCGGCGCGTCGCGGCGGAGCGCCCGCGGCGCCTCACCGGCCACGGACGCCACGATCGTTGCCGAAAGTGCTTCGGCGTCGTCGAGCGGCGGCAGGAGCCCCGGAATCGTCCGGGCGAGCAGCGTCTTCCCGGAACCCGGCGGTCCGACGAGGAGCAGCCCGTGGCCGCCGGCCAGGGCAACTTCGAGGGCGCGCCTCGCTTCGAGCTGTCCGCGCACCTCGGCGAGGTCCGCAACGGCGAACGGCGCGCGCGGCGATGGAGCGCCCGGGGCGGCGTCATCGACCGGACGAACGCGCTCGTCGGCGAGGTCGATACGGCGCGGCACCGCCACGCCGCGACGGACGGGTCGCCGCCGAACGACTTCGACCGCTTCGCGCAGCGACTCGACGCCCACCGCATCGATGCCCTCGACGAGCGCGGCCTCCTCGACGCTCGCAGCGGGGACGATCACACGACGCAGGCCGCGCCGCTGGAGCGCCGCGACCATCGGCAGGATCCCCGGCACAGGCCGCGCCTCCCCGCCGAGCGACAGCTCCCCGACGAGCGCGGCGCGGCCCGGCGCGGCGCGAATCTGCTCCGACCCGAGCAGGATTCCGAGCGCGATCGCGAGATCAAGCGACGCCCCGGCCTTGCGTTGTTCGGCCGGCGCGAGGTTCACCGTGATCCGCCGCGGCGGGTGGCTGTACCCGGCGTTCCGAATCGCGCCGCGGACCCGCTCGCGGGCTTCCTGGAGGGCGGTATCGGCGAGGCCCACGATCGTGAAGCCGGGCAATCCGGCGGCGACGTCCACCTCGACCCGGATCACCCGCCCGTCGAGGCCGACGAGGGTTGCGGAGAGCAGCGTGGCAAGCACGCCGCGACCGTAGCCGTCGCCGCTCGACCGCGGCTTACGCGTCGCTTACCTGGGAGTTATCGGCAGAGCGCGCCCCGGCCCATCAGCGAGCGCTTCGGAGCCTTCCCGGACGTCAGCGCGCGATCGCCGCCGCTGCGGCCGCCGCCGCCGGCTCCTTGTCGACGACGCGGGCGAAGTCGAGCAGCGAGCGGCCCAGCAGCGAATCCGCCTTCGTGAACATGAACGGCGCCCCGCTGTTCAATGCGCTGATGGCGCCGCGGTACTCGTTCACCACCTGGTGGTCGATCGTGCGCTTCAGCGCCCCCTCGGCGTTCTTGACGTTAATGCCGGTGAACGCGTTCGACCGGTTCAAAACGAGCTGGACCTTGCCCGATTCGTAACCGAGATGGCCGATCGTCTCGAGCACGAGCCGGACGTTCTTCAGGCACGACAGGTCGGCCGTCATCACGACGAACATCGTGTCCGCCGCCTCGAGGACGCCGAGGTTGACGTCGTCGAGGCGCTTGTCGATGTCGATGAGGATGTAGTCGTAGAGACCCCGGAGCTGCTCGATGATCGCCGGCATGTGCTCCGGTGTGACGAGTTCGGCGGTCTCGGGCGACGGCGGCGCGAGCAGCAGATCGACGCCCGAATCGTGCTTGACGAGGACCTGCCGGATCAGGTCCTGGTCGATCGAGGGCGCCGTCACGATATCGACGATGGACTTCCGATCGAGGCCCAGGTCGAGGAAGACCCGGTGGTCGCCGAACTGGAGGTTGCCGTCGATCAGCGCCACCTTGCGACCGAGCTCCCGGTGGAGCGCAATCGCGGCGTTGATCGCGATCGTCGTCGTTCCGACGCCGCCTTTCGCGCCGTACAGCGCGAGGACGCGACCCAGCGGCGGCCGCCCGACGAGCGTGTCGCGCGGCGCGAACCGCGCCAGCAGGCTCTTGATCCGGGCCATGAGCTCGGCCGGGTGGAACGGCTTGATCAGGTAGTCGTCGGCGCCCGCCCGGAGGCCCCGAACCTTCTGCTCCACCTCCCGCTCGGCGGTCAGCATGATGATCGGGACGTGGCCCGAGGTCCCTTCCTCGGTCCGGATCTTCGTCGCCACCTGGTAGCCGTCGAGCTTGGGCAGCATGACGTCCAGCAGGATCAGGTCCGGCGCCTCGGCTCCCCAGAGCCGGAAACCCTCTGCGCCGTCGGCCGCGACGACGACCTCGTAGCCCTCCTGCTTCAGCGTGTACTGGAGCAGGCGCTGGACGTTGGGGTCGTCATCGACGACGAGGATCTTGGCCGCCATCAATCTCCTTCCTGTCCCCCGAGGTGGGAGCGTGCGTCAACGGCGTGAGCGAGTCCGTTCGGCGCGCCAGATTATAGGGGCTGGCCCCCCGCGTTCCGGTCGATCAGCCCTCGCGCGGGTTGATGCCCTTCTCGACGTAACCGGCCAGCGGCTCGATCCAGCGCGTGACCTCGGCCGGGATGACGTACTTCGTCGAGGGGCTCGCACCGATCGCCTTGAGCGCGTCGAGGTACTGGAGCGCCATCGTCTTCTCGTCGACCCCGGATGCCGCGTTGAAGATCCGGGTGAGCGCCTCGCTGAAGCCCTCGGCGCGAAGGATCGCCGCCTGACGATCGCCCTCGGCCTTGAGGATCTCGGACTGCTTCTGGCCCTCGGCGACGTTGATCGCGGATTGCCGCGTGCCCTCCGATTCGGTGATGACCGCGCGCCGTGTCCGTTCCGCCGACAGCTGCCGGTTCATCGCCTCCTGGACGTCGCGCGGCGGCGTGATCTCGCGAATCTCGACCGTCGTCACCTTGCCGCCCCAACGCTCCGTGACCTCGTCGAGCTTCACCCGCAGGACCTCGTTGATCTGCTCCCGGCGCGACAGGACCTCGTCGAGAAGGATGTCGCCGATGACCGCGCGCAGCGTCGTCGTCGCCACGCCCTGGAGCGCGCCCGGGAAGTTGGCGACGTTCACGACGCTCTTGAGCGGATCGGAGATCCGCCAGTAGATCAGGAAGTCGACGTTGATCGGGGCGTTGTCCTTCGTGATCGTCGTCTGGCTCGGGACCTCGATGAACTGCTCCCGGATGTCGACCTTGACCGGCCGGTCGATGATCGGGATCAGGAAGCGGAGGCCCGGTTCGCGGACGAGTCCCTCGTTCGTCCGGCCGAGACGGAACACGACCATCTTCTCGTACTGCTGAACCACCCGAACCGACAGGTACAGGATGACCAGGACGATGACGATGATGATCGCGGCGGTGACGGCTAGTGCGATCGCTTCCATGGAACCTCCGTGCGGCGCGTGCTACGCGCCCGATGGCTGTGAATCCGGTTCGACGAGCACGGTCAGGCCGTCGACGGCAACGACCTTGACCGGGGTGCCCCGCTCGATCGGGCGATCGTCTGCGGACCTCGCGGACCACTCTTCGCCGGCGATGAACGCCGAACCCAACGGGTTGAGCGGCATCTTCACGACGCCGAGCGATCCGGACATGACCGGCGGCCCGACGAGCCCGCCGGGACCCTGCATCCGGCGCGACCTCACCGCGACCGTGCTGATCAGGAGAACGAACAGCCCGCCCGTGATCGCGATCGTGATGATCAGCGCCGGGGCGACGCGCAAGACGGGGGCGAACGGATCGCCAGGCTCGTTGAAGAGCGCCGAAGCGCCGAGCGCGATGCAGACGACGCCGCCGAATCCGAGCAGGCCGTGGCTCGTCACGGTGAGCTCGAGCCCGATCATGACGAGGCCGAAGACGATCAGGAGCAGACCCGCGATGTTGAGCGGCAGCGCCCCCAGGCCGACGAACGCGAGGATCAGCGCCAGCCCGCCCAGGATGCCGGTCACGAAGTTCGGGTTGTAGAGCTCGGCCAGCAGGCCGGCCGAGCCGAGGCTGAACAGCAGGAACGCGATCGTCGGGTCCGAAAGAAGCCGCAGGAACTGGATGAACGGGCTCATCTCGACCTCGATCGGCTGGGCGCCCTCGAGATCCAGCGTGACGTCCTGGCCGCGGACCTGGACCGTCTTGCCGTCGGCGAATTCGATGACGTCCTCGATCGTCGACGCGATCCCATCGACGGCGCCGACGGCGACGGCCTCGCTCGCCGGCGAGGATCGCGCGTCCTTGACCGTCGAGACCGCCCACTCGACGTTTCGGCCGCGCTCCTCGGCGATCGCGGTGATCTTGGCGATCGCGTCGTTCTTGACCTTCTCGCCGAGCGTGCCCCCGATGTCCTCGCCCTGACCGCCCACCGGCGACGCGGCACCGATGGACGTGCCCGGCGCCATCAACGCGATGTTCGAGGCGAGCGTGATGAACGTGCCCGCACTCGCCGCGAACCCGCCCGCGGGCGCGACCCAGACGATCACCGGGATGTCGGCCTCGAGGAGGTAGCCGACGATGTCGTTGGTCGAGTTCAGGAAGCCGCCGGGCGTGTTGAGCCGGATGACGACGGCCGCCGCACCTTCGCGCTCGGCGCGTTCGATGCCGTCGTGGAGGTATTGCGCCATGCCCTGGTCGACGATTCCGGTCGTGGGCAAGACGACGACCTGCTTCTCGCCGGCGGCGAGCACCGACGTGGCCAGCGCCATGACGCCCAGCCCGATCGCCAGACTCGACAAGAAGCGCCCGATGCGACGGCCCACGAGGTCGTGCCTCCTTGGCGGGATTATCGCATCAGGCGCCGCGCGGGCCAGCGTGTGCCGCTTCGAGGAACTCGAACACGAGGCTGCTCCACGTCTCGAGATCCGCCGCGACCGCCGCCACCTCCGATGGCGCCGCGAATGCTCCCGTCAGCTTGTCCGTCTCCCGGATGGTGACGACTCGGCCACCGGCGTCCGCGATGAAGACCGCGCCGAGGTGAACGCTGCCCACGTCGGTCGTGTCGTCGTTCAGGAGGCCGACGAGTGTGAAATCGGGCACGAAGTCGGCGACGAGCTCTTCGTCCCATTCCCGGCGAAGGCCGCCGAGCAGGTCGCCGTCGCCCGGGTTCAGGTGGCCGCCGACGCCGATCGACCATCGGTCGTGGAGACGGGCATCGCCGCCCGCCCGGGTTCGGCGCATCAGGAAGTAGTGCGCCCCGTCCCGCAGCACGAGATACGGAATGACCTGCTTGTACGAGGGGTCGATCTCCATCGCGGCGCGCGGCTCGAAGCGGCCGTGGTCCTCGACCGCCGCCAGGAACGCGTCGACGCCGTCGGTTCGGACGCCCTTCCAGCCGTGGTCCGCGATGACGGCGTCGCGGGGGACGACGAGAACCCGCTCGCCCGCGCCTGTGTCGCCGCCCTTGACCGTCACTCCACCGGTGCCGCGTCGCTGTCGACGAGCACGTCACGGGCCGCTCGAAGGCGCGCCTCGATCTGCGCGGCGTCCGGGCCCGAGGGCCGCTCGAGGTAGGTCAGCCAGGCGTCGAGGACCGACCGTAGATCGCGCAATCGGGCGGCGATGGCCGGCGCGTTCGTGGCCGCGATCCCGGTGCCCATCGCGACGTTGCCGCGGGCGAGACGGGTCATCCCTTCCCAGCCCGTCGCCGCGAGGCCGGCGGCCGTGGGCCAGTCCGCCCGCTCCGCTCCGTCGCGGCCACCGGCGACCGATTCGACGAGCGCCGCTGCGACGACCAGCGGTAGATGGCTGATCGCGGCGACGGCCGTGTCATGGTCCGCCGCTGCCATGCCGACGGGGACGCCGCCGCAGGCCTCGGCGAGCATCTCCACGCGCTCCCGGTCGCCGTAGCGCGCGGTCGACGCCGGAACCACCACCCACGCCCGGCCGCTGAACAGGTCGGCGCGAGCCGCGTCGAACCCGCCGACCTCGCGGCCGGCCATCGGGTGGCCGCCGACGAACCGGAGCTTCGCCGCCTCGGCGCGGGCCACGATCGCCTGCTTCGTGCTGACGACGTCGGTCACCAGCGCGTCCGGCGCGAGCTCGACGATGAGCGGCCCTGCCAGCTGGTCGATGAGCTCGAGCGCCGCGAGGGGCGGCGCGGCGATGACGACGAGGTCGGCACCGCGCACGGCGCGTCCCGGGGAGTCGGCCGCTTCGTCGATGAGCTCCTCGGCGCGAGCGATTGCCGGGCCGGAACCGCTCGGGCTCCAGGCGGCGATCTGCCAGTCCGCGGGATTGCGGCGCAGCGCGTACGCGATGGAGCCGCCGATCAGACCAAAGCCGAGGAGCGCGACCTTCACGCTCCGAGTATCGCAGGGGCACGCGCGCCGGGCATCGCGACCGGCGCCGGCCGCGCCGCGACCGGTGTCGCCGGCGGCGTCGCGAACGTCGCAGGGAGTGCCGAGGCGAAGAGTCGGCCGCGGCGCCGGTGTATGCTCGCGGCCGGGACGCCCGCCCGAGAGGGCCCGAGGGGCCCGGGGGACCCACCAGGGGGAGATCGTGGCCATCGATCCCAAGCCCATTCGTGTGTTGTTCGTCGAGGATCACCAGCTCCTCGCCGAGGCCCTGGCCGCGCTGCTCGCGCGCGAGCCGGACATGGAAGTCGTCGGGATCGCCGGCAGCGTTGCCGAAGCGAAGGCGATGGCGCGCGAGCGGATCGACGTCGCGTTGATGGACTACCGACTTCCGGACGGCACCGGCGCCGAGGCGACCCGTGCGATCAAGGCCCGCTGGCCCGCCGCCCGCGTCGTGATGCTCACGGCGCTCAAGGACGACGAGACCGTGCTCGAATCGATCCAGGCGGGCGCGGACGGCTACCTGACCAAGGATCGGGCCGCTGACGACGTCGTCCAGGCCGTCCGGGCGGCGTACGCCGGCGAGACGCTCCTGCCGAGGTCGGTGATCCTCGACATCGCCCGGCGCGTGTCCGCGGCGCGGGAGCGCGGCGAGGATCGTCGCGTCGTCGAGCAGCTCACGCCACGCGAGCTCGAGGTCCTCCGCGCCCTGACCGACGGCCTCTCGACGCCCGAGATCTGCCAGCGGCTCTACATCGCCCCGAACACGCTCCGGACGCACGTCCAGAACATCATGGGCAAGCTCCGGGTCCACTCGAAGCTCGAAGCGGTCGCCTTCGCGCTGAAGAACCAGATCGTCGAGCCGCCCCGCGCGGAGGACGCGGTCTCGGCCCACTGACGTTCCGGTGGCCTAGCGTTCGACGGGCCTCCGGCGTTGCGCCTTGCGCCGCTGGTCCGTGCGTCGTTCCTTGGTCTTGGGCGGTCCCGGGTCGTCGGCCGGGTTCTGGCGCCGAATCGCGGCGCGACGCTCCTCCTCGCGGCGCTCGCCGTGGACGAACGCGCCGCAGCGCGGACAGCGGCGCTCGTCGGCGAAGAGCGATTCGAGCGGCGACGTCGAGTAGATCTGCCGGCCACACGACCAGCAGGCGAGCCTCGGCATGCTGTGGACCTCGTCCAACCTGCGTCGGGCCCCCGCCCCGTTTCGATCCCTTAATGAACTTTACGGAGATTGCATGAGGCCGGCCTCGGGCCGATCCAGCAAGATCCCTAAGGGTTCGTCCTTGTGACGCACCAACCGACCACTCGGGCAGGTGGTCGGTTTGCGGGCCGTCTCGCTCCCCCCCGAGACGGCCCGCGTTCGTTTTTCCGGGTCGTTACGGCTCCACGTTCGGCAGTCGCTCGAGCGCCGCGGCGACCGACTCGGCGGGGTACTCGTAGTCCTCGAGTGAGCCGTTCAGGTACTTCTCGTAGGCCGCCAGGTCGAAGTGACCGTGGCCGCAGAGGTTGAACAGGATGACCCGCTGCTCACCCCTGGCCTTCGCGTCGAGCGCCTCGTCGATCGCGACGCGGATCGCGTGCGTCGGTTCAGGCGCCGGCAGGATCCCCTCGGCCCGGGCGAACTGGACGCCGGCCGCGAAGCTCGCCTTCTGATGGACGCTCCGTGCCTCGATGTCGCCGTGCTCCTTGAGCAGCGACACGAGCGGCGACATGCCATGGTAGCGCAGGCCGCCGGCGTGGATGGGCTCGGGGATGAAGTCGTGGCCGAGCGTGTGCATCTTCGCGACGGGAGCCATCTTGGCGGTGTCGCCGAAGTCGTAGGCGTAGACGCCCCGCGTCAGGCTCGGTGCCGCCTCGGGCTCGACGGCGATGATCCGGGGACCCGAGCCCTCACGCAGCTTCCGACCCAGGAACGGGAACGTCAGCCCGGCGAAGTTCGAACCGCCGCCCGTGCAGCCGATGATGACGTCCGGGTCCTCGCCGGCCATCGCCATCTGCTCGATCGCCTCCTGCCCGATCACCGTCTGATGCAGCAGCACGTGACCCAGCACCGAGCCCAGCGAGTACTTCGTGTCGTCGCGGCTCGCGGCGTCCTCGACCGCCTCGCTGATCGCGATCCCGAGAGATCCGGGCGAGTCGGGCGACTCCGCCAACACGGCGCGGCCGTAGTTCGTCGTCGGTGACGGGCTCGCCACGACCTCGGCGCCGTACGTCTCCATGAGGATCCGGCGATACGGCTTCTGGTCGTAGCTCGCCCGAACCATGTAGACCTTGACCTCGAGCCCGAAGTACGCGCCCGCGAACGACAGCGCGCTCCCCCACTGGCCCGCCCCGGTCTCCGTTGCGAGCCGGGCGACGCCTTCTTCCTTGTTGTAGAACGCCTGGGGCAGCGCGGTATTCGGCTTGTGGCTGCCTGCCGGGCTGACGCCCTCGTACTTGTAGTAGATGTGGGCCGGCGTATCCAGCGCTTTCTCGAGGCGGTGCGCCCGGTAGAGCGGACTCGGCCGGAAGAGGGTGTACGCCTCGCGCACCGGCTCCGGGATCTCGACCTCGCGGTCCTGACTGACCTCCTGGAGGATGAGCGCCATCGGGAACAGCGGCGCAAGGTCGCCCGGCCCGATCGGCTCGAAGGTCGCCGGGTGAAGGTAGGGCGACGGCGGGACGGGCAGGTCCGCGGCGATGTTGTACCAGGCACGCGGGATGTGGTCCTCGTCGAGGACGAACTTCGTCCGGCGGGTCATGACGTGGGCCATCGCGGCTCCTCACGAGCGTCCGGCCCTCCTGGGGCGCTGGCGCGCCGGCCGGGAGCGGAGCCTACCGCGCGAACCGGCGGCGACGCAATGACTTCGGCCGAGGAGACTGGAGCGCCAGCGGCAACGCGACGCCGGCCGCCGAGGAGCGCGGCCGATACTGTCAGCGGCAGGACGATCACGACGCCGCCCTGGACGTTGCCCTTGCCACCCTTCGCGTTGTGGCCCTTGTCACCGCCCTTGCCGCACGGCGTCCCCTTCGAATCGCCCTTGTTGTGGCCGGGTGGGCCGTCCACCGCGTTGGGGCACGGGGGGTGCTTGAGCGGCTTCGTCGCGGGCTTCGGCGTGGGCGTGGGCTTTGGTGGCGGCGGTTTGGCCGTCGGTGATGGCTTCGGTGGCGGACCGGTCGTCGGCTTGGGCGTCGGCGGCTCCGGCGTGGCGGCGGGCGGCGTCGTGGATGTCGGCGCCGGCGGCGCGGTCGGGGTGCGCTCGGCCACGATCACGACACCGATGGGAACGTCGATCGGGGTCGCTTCGGGCGAGGCGGTCGCTTCGGGCGTCTCGAGCGGGCTCGACGTCGCGCCGGGACGTTGACTCGGGGCGTTCGATGGCCGGGCGGACGGCTCGGGGAGCGAGGTCGAGGGCGTTGCCGCCGGCGACGGCGCGCTGGACGCCACGGCGATGTTCGGAGTGGGTTCCGGAGCGGTGACCCCGACGGCAAACGCAAGGGTCGCGAGGACGAGATTCAGGACGCCGAGGGCGACGACGAGGCGGGCACGCTGCGCGGACGTCACGTCCCTGAACTCTGCTCCTTCCGACGGGCACCAACGGAGGTCCCATCCCCCGCGGACGGCTCGGATGGTAGCACCGGGGCGACGGCCGGGCGCCTCGGTCCCGACACGCTCGACGATGCGATTCCGTTGCCGATCGGCACCGCGTGCAACGGCTCGTAGCGAGCGGGTCCGCCGCCCGAGATCGACTCGAAGAGCACGATCCGGTCCGCAACGAACGCGGTCCGCCAGTCCGCGGCGGCGGCGATCAGCCGCCGAGCGACGTCTGCGCCGGTCCGGATGCCGTCGGCGCGGGCGACGGTGAGGTGGGCGCGGAACGGCCGCTCGGAGCGGGCGATGCCGACGTCGGCCAGGGCGTCGTCGACGGCCGACGCCACCTCCCCCAGCTCCCGCCCTCCCTCGCCGATGCCCAGCCAGATCACCCGCGGCCGGCCCTGGGCCGGGAACGCGCCGGCCGACTCGACGCTGACGCGAAAACCGGTGACGGACGCCGCAGCCGCGTCGACCGCGCCCGCGAGGCGCTTCAGGTCGCCCTCGTCGACTGGCCCCACGAACCGAAGCGTCACGTGGAGTCCGTCGAGCCGGACCCACCGGACGTCCCGGGCGCCGGGGTCCGCGGTGGCTCGGACGGAGTCGACGAGCGCGGTGACGTCCGCGCGCGCGGCCTCGGGCAGGGGCACGGCGACGAAGACGCGACGCGTACCGGGCCTGTTGGCGCCGGAGTCCGGGCGGCTCGCGGCGTCAGGCTGCCGGCCGCCAGCCCGAGTCACTTCTTCTTGCGCTCCTTGAGGAACTGCTTCCGGTCCGTCGCGAGGACCTCGTGCGCCCGGCTCGCGTCGCGCCAGCCGAGGACCTCGGTGTCCTTCGCCTCGAGCAGCTTGTAGGTCTCGAAGAAGTGCTCGATCTCGACGAGCCGGTGCGGCCGGACCTGGTCGAGCTGTTCCACGTGGGCCTGATGGGGATCCCCGACCGCGACGCACAGCACCTTGAAGTCGAAGCCCTTCTCGTCGCGCATCTCGAGCCCACCGATCGGCCGGGCCCAGACGCGGCAGCCGGGGAACGTCGGCTCGTCGATCAGGAGCAGCGCGTCCGTATGGTCGCCGTCGCCCGATCGCGTGCCGGGGATGAACCCGTAGTCGAAGTTGTAGTGGACGGCCGAGGCGAGCACACGGTCGAGCCGGAACACCTGGGCTGCCTCGTCGTACTCGTACTTGTTGCGGCTGCCCCGCGGGATCTCGACGACGACTTCGACCACGTCGGGAAAGGCGCCAGGGTTCTTCGTCAGCGGCACCGGCGGCTCCTCATCGCGCCCAGTCTACGGGCGGCGGGGGCGAGTGCGGCGGCTCGGCGCACACGAAAGCGCCCGAAGGAACCTCACGAACCGGTTGCGACGCCAGGACCGGCGAGCCTTGATGTGATCGCGGCCAGTCTGTCCCGGATCGGCGGTCCGTCCGAGTCCGAACCGAGGTCCGGTCTCGTCCGAACCGGCGGCGCTGCGGGGATCGCTCCTCGCCTCGCCTGACCGTTCCGAAAGCCCCTTCGGGCAAGACGAACCATACGGTTCGGCTCCCCGGGCCCGCAAGGCACTTGTCCACGAACTTCGAATCGGCTGGCTCCGAACAATCCACGAAGTTGTGCGCGATGTGGACGATCTGTGGACGAATCTCTGCTAGGGGGCCCGGTGATTGCCGGATAAGCGCGTCGTGCCACGCTTGGCCGCGTGAGCCAACAGCGCCGCACCAACGCCGAGCTCGAAGGCGATCGGGAAGCACAGCGCGCTGCGGCGACGCTGGGTGGCGAACTCAGGGCGACACGGATCAAACGCCGCTTGACCCAGCAACAGGTTGCGGATCGCATCGGGATCAGCAGGGCTCGATGTTCGGGCCTCGAGCGCGGCGAAGGCACGACCGCGCCGCTCTCGACGTGGTTCAGAGCCGGGGTGGTGATCGGACGTCCGATCGCCGTGTCGTTCAGTCGCGACTCGGGAGCGCCGCTGGTCGATGCCGGTCACGCGGCCGGTCAGGAGCTGATCCTTCGTTTGGCGCGATCGTTCGGTCGCATCGGCTCGTTCGAGCTGCGCACGCGTGCCGCTCGTGACAGCGGCTCGGCGGACGTCGGGATACGCGACGACCGGTGCCGGGTATTGATCCTGATCGAGCTCTGGAACGCGCTGACGGATCTCGGTGCGGCCGCGAGGTCGACGGCCCGAAAGCTCGCCGAGGCCGAGACGCTGGCCGAGTTTCGTGGTTATCGCGTGGCGAGTTGCTGGTTGTTACTCGACACGGCCGCCAACCGCACGATCGTTCGCAGCCATCCCGAGGTCCTCCGGGCCATGTTCCGTGGGTCATCGGCCCTCTGGGTCCGCGCACTGACCCAAGGCGGCTGCCCGCCGTCAGACGCCGGGGTCGCGTGGATCGACGTCCGGTCCGGCCGGATCACCGAACTCCGCCTGCCGGCGTAGTGCGCAGACGGGACCGATGCTCACCGCAGTGACAAATCGGGCGCTTCACGCCATGCAGGGCGCCGACGTTCCTTGTCGGCCGGCCTCCGCACCGCGGGATCGCGCACGAATCGGACGCCCTGGCGCCGATCCGAGCCCCTGCCCGGTCGCTGGGTCGCTCGAAGCGGCGGATCTGTCACTGTCATTGACACGGCGGTCGGGAAGGCCGCGAGGGGGAACCAAGCGGCCCGGCTGGGGTCAGCCGGGCCATCTCAGCCGGGGAGAATCAAGCGGCCCGGCTGGTTCAGCCGGGCCGGATCTCAGCAGACGGCGGTCGCCGCGCCGTCAGTCGTTGTACAGGCGCTCCTCGATCAGCTTCTCCTGGACCGTTCGGCCGTTCGGGTCGAAGCAGGAGAACTCGAAGTGCTTCTCGAACTCGAGGTCGACGTTGTCCTGGCCGCCGCGGTTCTTCTCGACCGAGACGACGACCCAGTCGCGGAAGCGCTGCGCCTGGTACGGGTTGAACTCGATGTTGACCTTGGCGACGATGTGGTACTTCTCGTTGAGGATGAGGATGATGTCGGCCTCGTAGTTGATCGCCGACGAGCCCCGAAGATGGAAGTTCCGGAGACGGGAGGCCTTGAGGCCCTCCTTGTCGGCGGCCACGATGCTGATCATCGGGACCTCCTCCGACAGCGCGATGTCCTTGAGGCCGTTGACGACGAACGTGACCTTCTCGGTCTCGGTGTCCGGCTCCGGGATCTGGGGCACCTTCTGGAGGTAGTCCACGAAGACGACGAGCCGCCGGTCGCCCGACAGCCGGCGATGCTCCTGGACGAGCTTGCGGATGTTGTCGATCGTGCTGGCCGTCTGCGAGCCACGGAGCAGGAAGAGGTTCTGGCCGTAGCGGGCGATCCGGTCCAGTGATGGCCGGAGGCGCGGGTTGCTCGCGAGCTGCGTCGCGCCGCCGCCCTCGGCGACCCACGTCCCAAGGATCTCCTTGCGGACGTCCTGGATCTTGATCGCGCCGGTCTTGTGGGGCAGGTGGGCCAGCGCCGACTCCATCGCGATCAGCCGGTTGAGCAGGTACTGCTCGTCATGCTCGAAACAGATGTAGAGCACGTTCGCCTGGCCGCCCGACGCGACGTTGCGCGCCATCTGGAGGGCCATCGTGGTCTTGCCGGTGCCCTGGGCGCCGCCGATGAGCAGCAGCTCGCCGGCCCGGAGGCCCATGCCGATCGTCTTGTCCATCGGGGTGAACCCGAGCGGGACCGGCTGGTATTCGCCGACCTTGCCGGTCGTGACCTTGTCGTTCAGGTCGACGAGCACGTCGAGCGCGGAGCGCGGGGCCATGCTGCCCGTGTCGGCGTCGAGCCGCCAGGTCTGGCCGCTGGTGACGGTGGGGTCCGCGGTCTCGGTCACGAAGGATCGTCCTCCCGGCAACGATGAAGCGGGTTGCATCGTAGCACCGCCTGCGAGCGTGACCCCCGTCCGAACCGGCTTTCTGACACCACCCGAAGGTACTGCGTCAGCGGCCCGTGGCGAGCTCCGAGCGGTCGAGCCTTGCCACCTCGTCCCACATCCGGACGACGGTCCGGATCGAGGTCTCGTAGTTGTTCAGATCCATCCATTCGTTCGGGGCGTGGGCGTGGTCGTCAGGCTGGGTGAATCCCATGAGGATCACCGGCAGTCCGAGGCTCACGTCGAACGACGCGGCGACCGGGATCGAGCCGCCTTCGCGGATGTAGACGGGGGCGCGACCGAACGTCGCTTCGAGCGCCCGCGCCGCTGCCCGCATCGCGGGATGGTCGATCGGCGTGAGGTGCGGCCGCCCGCCACCGAGTCGCTCGACCCGGATATGCATCGTCGGTGGCGCGTTGTCCTCGACGAACGCCTTCAGCGCCGCGAACACGCGATCGGGATCCTGCGCCGCGACGAGCCGGCAGCTGACCTTCGCGTGGGCGTGGCCCGGGATGATCGTCTTCGCCCCGGTGCCCTGGAACCCGCTCCAGAGCCCGTTGATGTCGAACGTCGGCCGGGCGCCCTTCCGTTCCAGCACCCCGAACCCGGACTCGCCCGCCAGGGCCGGGACGCCGATCGTCTCCCGCAGCGCCTCCTCGTCGAACGGCAGCTCCTCCAGCATCCGCCGCTCCTCGGCCGTCAGCGCCACGACGTCGTCGTAGAACCCCGGGATGAGGACGCGGCCGTCGGGGCCCTTCAGCGACGAGAGGATCCCGACGAGGACGTTGGCCGGGTTGTCGACGACGCCGCCGTACGAGCCGGAGTGGAGGTCGAGGTCGCTGCCGATGACGTCGATCTGGGCGTACATCATCCCGCGCAGCGAGATCGTGATCGCCGGCAGGTTGCCCTCGAAGAAGCCGGTGTCGCTGATCAGGACGAAGTCGGCAGCGAGGCGGTCGTGGTTCGCCGCCAGCCAGCCGTCGAGCGGCACTGGCGTCGATTCCTCGTTGCCTTCGAAGACGAACCGCAGGTTGACGGGCGGCCCGCCGCGGGTCGCGAACAACGCCTCGAGCGCGCGGAGGTGGGCGTGCAGCTGGCCCTTGTCGTCGGCCGCGCCGCGGGCCAGCATGCTGCCGTCGACGACGACCGGCTCGAACGGCGGCGAATCCCAGAGATCGAGGGGATCGACCGGCTGGACGTCGTAATGGCAGTAGACGATGACGGTGGGCGCGTCCCCGGCGTGGAGCCAGTCACCGTAGACGACGGGACTGCCGACGGTGTCCTCCACCGAGACGTTCTCGATCCCGATTCGGCGGAGGTCCGTCGCGATCCACTCGGCGGCGGCGCGACAGTCCGCGGCGTGCTCGGGAAGCGCTCCAATGCTCGGAATGCGCAGGAACTCCTTGTACGACTCGAGCCGCTCGTCGCGCGTGTTATCGAGGAACTGCTCGAGAGCGGTGTCGGTGGATGTCGTGGTCATGGGCGGAAGCGTAGCCAATGAAGGCTCAGTTGACTGACAGGTAATCGCCTCGACTCAAACTCAGGTCATGCCCACCCATGAACGGTCGTCGGATCGTGGACGGCGCGAAGCCAGCCGCCTGGTCACGGAAACGGGCGCGGAATTGCGCGAGGCACGCCTTGCCGCGGGCGTCAGCCAGACCGCAGTTGCTCGCGCTGCGGGGCTATCGCACGCCGCGGTGAGCAGGATCGAACGAGGAGCATCAGCGTACGTACCGCTGCGACGACTGGCCGTCGTTGCAGCCGTCGTTGGGCTCCGGTTGAGCGTTCTGGCGTACCCGACTGGTGCCCCGATTCGCGACGCTGGCCAGATCGCATTGCTGAGCAGGCTCCGGACGCTGCTCCACCTGAGCCTTTCCTGGCGCGCCGAGGTTCCCCTGCCGGTCGAGGGCGACCTGCGCGCCTGGGACGCCGCGATTGGCGCCGCGTCGTGGACCGTGTACGTCGACGCGGAAACGCGAATTCGTGACGCCCAGGCACTCGAACGGCAGCTTGCGATCAAGCAGCGCGACACTGGGACCGACCGCGTCGTTCTCTTGCTCGCGGATACGCGCAGTAATCGTCTGATCTTGCGATCGCTCGGCTCACCGATCGTATCGCCGTCGATCCCTGGCCGGGTGATCGTGGAGGCGCTGCGCGTCGGGCGCGATCCGGGCGGAAGTGGCGTCGTCCTCCTGTAGGATCCCGTGCTCGATAGTCGAGCACCCGCGACGCCTCGGCGGGCTGGCGCGCGTCGCCGCGGATCGTCTACCGAGCGCACGGCGCCAACCAGGTCGACAAACGGACAGCGCCTTGACGCCTGACCGCCACGCGAGCAGCCGTGGTACGAACGTGGGATCGGCGCGTCGCGGTTGAACGACAAGCGAGCAGCGTCGGGAGGTCGGTCGGAAAACACCGAGCGGACCCGGGTCGGGTCCGCTCGATCTGTGGCTGCGAGTGTGGCGCCTGGCGGCGCCGCGTGATCAGGCGGGCTGCGGGTTCGGCGCCGGGGCCGGTGTCGGCTGGCCCGGACCGACGACCGACGGCCGCGCCCCGTGGGTGTTCTCCTTGGGCGGCAGGTCGCTGAAGAGCGTCTCGAACTCGTCGGCGTCGACCGTCTCCTCGGCGACCAGCTTCTCGGCCAGCGCCGTCAGCTTGTCGCGGTGGGTCTCGAGGACGTTCCGGGCCCGCTCGTAGGCATGGTCGATGATCGCCCGGACCTCCTCGTCGATCGTCTTCGCGACCTCGTCCGAGTAGTTGCGCTGCTCACCGATCTCGCGGCCGAGGAACACGAGCTCGTCGCGCTTCCCGAACGAAAGCGGTCCGAGCCGGTCGCTCATGCCGAACTCCGTCACCATCCGGCGAGCGAGATCGGTCGCCTTCTCGATGTCGTTGCTCGCGCCGGTCGTCGTGTCGCCGAAGATCAGGCGTTCGGCGACGTTGCCGCCGAGGAGGCCGGCGATCTTGTCCTCGAACTCCGACTTCGACTGGAGGTAGCGATCCTCCGAGGGCAGGGCCATCGTGTAGCCGAGCGCCATGCCGCGGCTGATGATCGTGACTTTCTGGACCGGGTCGCACTTCGGCAGGACTCGCTGGACGACGGCGTGGCCGCCCTCGTGGTAGGCGATGATCGCCTTCTCGGCGTCCGAGATGACCCGCGACTTGCGCTCCGGGCCGGCGACGATCCGCTCCAGGGCCTCCTGGAACTCGGACATGCCGATGACCTTCTTGTTGCGGCGGGCCGAGAGGATCGCCGCCTCGTTGACGAGGTTCGCGAGGTCGGCTCCCGAGAAGCCCGGCGACTGGCGGGCGACGCCTTCGACGTCGACGCCCTTGTCGAGCGGCTTGCCCTTCGTGTGGACCTTCAGGATCGCGACGCGGCCCTTCATGTCCGGCCGGTCGAGGATGACCTGGCGGTCGAAGCGGCCCGGGCGGAGGAGCGCCGGGTCGAGGACGTCGGGGCGGTTCGTGGCCGCGACGACGATGACGTTCGTGTTCGTGTCGAAGCCGTCCATCTCGACGAGGATCTGGTTGAGGGTCTGCTCCCGCTCGTCGTGGGACCCACCGAGGCCGGCGCCGCGCTGGCGACCGACGGCGTCGATCTCGTCCACGAACACGATGCACGGACTGTTGCGCTTGGCCTGATCGAACAGGTCGCGCACGCGCGATGCCCCGACGCCGACGAACATCTCGACGAACTCCGAGCCGGAGATCGAGAAGAACGGCACGCCGGCCTCGCCCGCGACGGCCCGTGCCATCAGCGTCTTGCCGGTGCCCGGAGGCCCGACGAGCAGCACGCCGCGCGGGATGCGCGCGCCGAGCGAATTGAACTTCTCCGGGTACTTCAGGAATTCGACGACTTCCTGGAGCTCCGTCTTCGCCTCGTCGACGCCCGCGACGTCGGCGAACGTCACGACGGTCTTGTTGCCGAGGAACATCCGGGCCCGGCTCTTGCCGAAGCTCAAGGCCTGGTTATTCGTCCCCTGGGCCTGTCTCATCATGAAGAAGATGAACCCGCCGATGATCAGGATCGGCAGGAGGCCGGTGATGATCAACCCGAGCCAGGACGTGTCCGCGGGCGGTTTGGCCGCGAGCTCGGGGACGGGTTTGCCGCCCGCCGCGGCAGCCGCCGTGATGTCGGGCAGGACCTGATTGGCGAGCAGCCCGGGCACGATGACCGTGTAGGTCGTGCCGCTGGTCGGCGTGACCGTGAGCTTCGAGCCCTCCTGGACGATGCTCTTGACCTCGCCCTGCTGAACGTTCTCGAGGAACGTCGTGTAGGCCACCTCTGACGACGGGCTGGACTGCGTCACCAGGGTGACGACGACGGCAAGCGCGACGACCACGAGGGCCAGCATCACGATGCCGTTGCGGAAGAACTTGGGGTTCAACGGTGCCTCCGGATCTCGGCCACCGCCGCGCGGTGACCAACGCGGCGAGTATAGCGCCGGATCATCACGATCCCGTGAGAGGCCATTGGGACGGCTTGCAACCGCCAACCGTCCTGCGTGACAGCGAACGAGGCGGGCCGATGGGCCCGCCTCGTTCGACGCATCGCTGAGCGCGTGCCGGGGACTACGTGCCGGTCAGCGTGCAGGGCTTGTTGTCCTTGAACTTGTCGATGGTCTTTTCCCAGAGGATGGTGTTGTCCTGGATCTCGGCCATGCCGAGCACGGACAGCTTGTAGCCGGCGATCGCGCTGATCTGGATCGATGCGCGCTGGCACGGCGGGATGTCGGCGGTGAGCGTGGTCCCCGGCGTGTACATCCCGTTCGTGTACTGGTTGAGCGTCAGGAACACGTACGGCCGGAGGATGCCGTCGAGCTCCTTCTTCAAGCCGAGGTCGTAGTACGTCGTCACGCCGTCAGGGAACCACGGGTGGCCGAGTGACAGCTCGAGCCGGGGGAACTCGAGTCCGGCGGCGAAGCCCGTCGGACCCATTCCGGCGGTGACGGTCGGCGTCGCTCCCAGGTCCGCCTGGAGCGCGATCAGCTTGGCTGCGGGATTGACCGAACCGCCGCTCGACGAGAAGCCGTGGTCGCTGTTGTAGGCGAACTTGAAGGAGCCGCCCGACGACCCGCCGCTCGTCTTGAATGCCGGGGCGAGCCGCATGTTTGCCTTGACCGTCATCGTCATCGGCACCGGCCCGACGACGAACGGAAGGTGCAGCTTCAGCGGCAACTCGAACGCGGTGATGTCGTCGTCCATCGTGGGGTCCTCGGTCTGGAACGCGGCCCAGGTGACCTCGGCCTCGCCCTTGAGGCCCTTGGCCTGGGACTCGACGAGCTGGCCTTCGCCGCCGTCGAACACCATCCGAGCCTGGTGGTCGAAGTTCGAGATGTTGCCCTTGGCGATGAACGAGATGTTCAGGCGCTTGGCCTTGAGCTCGAATTCGAGGCGGTCTGCCTTCGGGCTGAGCTCGAATTCGACCTCGTAGCCCTTCACGTCGCCCGTGAACTTGAGCTCCATGTCCTTCTTCGCAGTTCGGTCCATCAGGGCCGCCGGGGGCAGATCCGGGCGGCCGTCTGCCGCGACCGAGGCGAGCTGCAGGCCGGCGATCTCGGTGCCCGTCGCCAGCTGGTCCAGCGGCAGGTCGGCCCAGCCGACGTGCTGGGTCCAGGCGAGCGTTCCGCCCTGGATCACGTCGGACAGCGGGGCATCGGCCGTCTCGACGACCACCGTGTCCCCGACGGTGCTGACGCCGGTGACCTTCCGCGGGCCAATACCTTCGAGCAGCACGGTCTGGCCCGCCCGAAGCTCCTTCACCGGCTCGGTCCCGGCGTTAAACGTGAGCGCCATCGCGCCGTCGTCGGCCGGCTCGATGGACTTGATCGACCGGCCGATCGCGGCGGCGTCGATGACGGTCGCCCCGTCCGCGTAGGTGACATCCGAGACGGAGGTCGTGAGGCCGGGCAACGAGTCGTCGGCCGTCGCGGCCGGGCTTGGCGCTGGCGCGCCACCGCAGGCGGTGGCTGCAAGGGCGACGACCAGGACGGTGACGGTCCGTCCGGGCCGCTTCGTGGTGAGCATCAGGTTCTCCATCAGCTGGATCGCGCACCGGGTTGGGCCCCGAGTGCGGTGCCGATGGTGGCCAGGCGGGTTCGGGCGATCTTAGGGTCGGGCTAAAGCGCGTTAGCGGACAGACGAAAGGCCCCGGCGGGACCGGAGGCCTTGTCGATGAGTGCCTGGTAGCGGAGGGCGGATTCGAACCACCGACCAAGGGCTTATGAGTCCCCTGCTCTACCACTGAGCTACTCCGCCACGGATTCACGCTCAGTTACAGTCGATAACTGGCGCGGAGCTTGACCACAACCGTTTTTGAGCCTATAACTGTGACCATGGTCTCACGCACGGTCGGTGATAGTTATGAGCTCTAGCGCCCGCGGTCGGGCTCGCCCTGATTCTATAGCCGAACCGGACCTTCTGGACAACCTGGCCTCGTTCACCCGTCACCTGCGGGCCGAGAACAAGGCTCCGTCGACGATCGTGACCTACTCGAAGGCGGTCGAGCAATTCGAGGTGTTCCTGGCTGAGCCGCGGCGCCGGCGGCCCCGGCGTGTCGCCGACGTGCGGCGCGAGGA
>DASUFO010000080.1:0-21041 GCA_036274475.1 Candidatus Limnocylindrales bacterium | reverse complement strand
TGCTCCTCCTCGGGCATCGTGGGCTCGTCCGCCCTGGGCCGCCCCGGCCACACGCCGACGTGGTCGGTCTCGAGCGCGAGGCGCACGCGCTCGCGCAGGTCGAGCGCCGTCACGAACTCGTCGGGCAGCTGGAGGCGCCCGACGCGGTCGACCACCGCGTACTCCTCGGCGATGTGCTCCTCGGCGCCGTGCTCGTCGACGCGCGTCGAGCGGAGGACCTCCGTCGACGTGCGCCCATCCCGGATCTGCACGGTGCGGGCGACGTGCTCGGAGACGCCCGGGTCGTGCGTCACGATGAGCGTCGTCACGCCCAGCTCGCGGTTGACCGCACGCATCGCCTCCAGGACGTGCGCGCTCGTCGTGTCGTCCAGCTCGCCCGTCGGCTCGTCGGCGAGCAGCACCCGCGGGCGGTTGACGATGCCGACGGCGATCGCGACGCGCTGCTGCTCGCCGCCCGACAGGCGCTCGGGCCGGTGGTGGAGCCGGTCGGGAAGTCCCACGAGGCCCAGCAGCTCCGTCGCCCGGGCGCGCGTCTTGCGGCGGCCGTCGAGCGTCATCGGCAGCTCGACGTTCTCGACCGCTGACAGGTACGGCAGCAGGTTCCGTGCGGTCTGCTGCCAGACGAACCCGACGACCTGGCGGCGATAGCGCGTCCGCTCGCGGCGACCGATCGTGCTCAGCTCGTAGCCCGACACGACCGCCCGACCGGCCGAGGGCACCTCCAACCCGCCCAGGATGTTCATGAGCGTCGACTTGCCGCTGCCGGACGCGCCGACGATCGCGATCATCTCGCCCTGATTCACGAGCAGGTCGAGGCCCTGAAGGGCGACGACCTCGAGATCGGCGACCTTGAAGATCTTCACGAGGTTGTCGCAGCTGATCAGCGCGCCCTCGCCATACCGCGGCCGGTTCTGGCGGCTGAGTGCCGTCGGCAGCGAAGACAGCGGCGCCCGCGCCGCTGGGCTCCCCGGCGGCGGCAGCTCCTCGATCTGGGGGGCCGGCTCACCGGACCAGGTCGTCGGCTCGTGGGGCTGGGACATCACTCGAACCCTCGTCGTACGGCGGCCACCGGAGCCGCGCTTCGCTGGAGCGCCGCCCCGAGGCCGATCCCCAGGGAGACGATGATGACGATCGCAAGAAGGACGACGCCAAGCTGGATCGGGTCGACGCCGACGTCCACGACGATCGGCGCGCCGACGAGCGACGCCAGCCCAAGGCCGTCACGGAGCAGGGCAAACAGGCCGACGCCGAGGGCGACCCCGACGACGAACGCGACGATGATCGTGGGGCCGTGCTCGACGATCACGAGACCGGTCGCCTCGCGACGCGAGAGGCCGAGCGTTCGGAGGTGTGCGGTCTCCACGGCTCGCGACGCGCCGGTCAGGGCGAGCGCCGCCGCCACGGCGAGGGCCGCGTACAGGAATGCAACCAGCGCGGCGACCCCGACGCCGGCGACGAGGCCGCGCGTCATCGGGGAATCCTCGATCGCGGCGATCCGGTCCGCGCGGCTCTCGACGTCGGCATCGGGAACGGCCTTCAGGACGGCGGCCCTCAGCTCCGGTCCGGCCGAGGCCGGTGCGCGCAGGTAGGCCGCGGTCGAGGTCCGGAGGCCGTTCCCGCCACGGAGTGCCCGGAGTTGATCGCGAGATGCCAGCACCCAGGCCTGATTGGGCGCCATGCCCGGCCACGAATCGCGCACTTCGATGACGCGGAACGTGACCGGGAAGCCCTCGACGACGAGGTTGAACGTGCCACCCACGCCGATGCCCTTGGCCCCCTCGGTGAGCTGGTGGGTGACGATCGCGGGCACGGGCTGGCCGGCCGCGACGGTCGGCGTGACCATCTCGGGTGGCAGGTGAACGTCGGCCTCGGCGCCGGCGATGACCTCCTCGTACTGCGCGGCGTCGACCGCCAGGAACTGGAGCGGCAGGAAGCGTTCCTGGACGAGGGACGAGACCTCGTATTCGCCGGCGACCGCGTCGACGCCCGGGAGCGCTGACGGATCGAACGACACCGGGAGCGGGGCCGGGGCGCTGATGCGATACGGCGCGCCAACCTCCTCCCAGGCGACCGCTTCCGATGCACGGTCGAGATGGACGAGCATCGCGCCGGCGAACGTTCCGATCGTCGCGGTGGCCATCAGCACGATCAGGATCGCGGCGCCGGAGCCGCCGCGCGTCACGCGACGCAGCGCCAGCGAGGGAACGAGGTCCCGACGAAGGGCGGCGAGTCGCGAGACGCCGAGCAGCGCGACCGGCAGCAGCCGCACGGCGACGATCCCGGCCGCGAGGCCGACCAGCGCGGGCACGAGCGCGATGAACGGGTCGACGCCCGTGAGCGCCGTGGCGCTGCTCGCCCCGGAAACGCCGCGCTCGCGAAGGAGGTACGCACCGAGGATCGCGAGCCCGACGACGAGCGCTTCCATCAACAGCCGACGCGGCGATGGTCGTCGGACGACCGGGGCATCGCGTCCCGGGCCGCGCGGCGACGAGACCGCGGTCGGGGCGCCCGCCGCGACGAGGACGATCGTCGTCACGAGTGCGACGGCGACCGCCGCCGCGATCGTCGGTCGCCAGGGACCGGCCGGCAGGAACAGGAATGCGAGCCCGGCGGCGAGGATCGCCGGCGGCAGGCTGATGACGAGACCTTCCAGGCCGACGGCCCCGATGAGCTGCCCGGCCGAGGCACCGCGTGCTCGACCGAGTGCGAGCGACGCCCGCCGGCGCTGCATGACGAGCACGCCGACGAGCGCGAGGGCGGCGATCCCGACCGCGGCCGGGCCCAGCCCGACAACCGCAAGCACCGATGCCACGGATGCCCAGCGAGCCTGAACGCTCTCGAGCAGCGGCAGCAGCCCGCTCTGGAGCAGCGTTCCCTCGATCACCGGACCGCTCGCCGACGAGAACGTCCCGTCGAGCCGGCGGAGATCGGCCACGACCGCCGGAAGCTGCTCCGACTGGAGCTTGTCGACGTCCGTGAAGTAGCGCCAGGCGTAGTGGATCGGGTAGCGGCTCGACGCCGTCGACGCGATCAGCTCGTCGTACGCCTCGGGGTCGATCATCGCGGTCATGTAGACGAAGTCGCGATCGCCGCTCCGATGGATGCTCGGCCGGATCAGCGCGGTGTCGTCGAGCCAGTACTCCTCGTCGGGGTCGTTCGGCTCGAACGCGCCGACGACGTCGATCGCGCCCGGCAGCAGATCGGAGCTCCGGCCGACGAGGCGGTCGTTCGTATCGGGCTCGAGGACCCATCGGTCGCCGACCGAGAGACCGATGCGCTGGAGCGATTCGACCGACAGGGCAACCTCGAGAACGGTGGTGTCGACCTCCTTCGGCACGCCATCGGCCGGGAGCGGAACCGGCAGCCTGACCCGGCGTGTCGCGTCGGTCGGGGGCCGGCCCTCGACGAACGTCACGTGATCGTCGACGTCCTGCTGGACGCGGAGCCGGACGAAGCCCGGGTCATTCGTGTCCTCCTGGACCGCCCAGCGGATCGTCTCCGCGAGGAAGCTCCGGTCACGGAACAGTCCCCGAACACGATCGGGAATCCGCTGCTCGAGCGTCTCGCCCTCGGCCGCCACGCGGGACATTCGATCGCCCGGGTCGCCGGAGGTGATGAACGACTCCTCGACGAGCTGGATGTTGCGCTGGAACGGCGTTGCGTTCGTGACCTCGCCCCGGAGCGCGTCGTCGGCGAACCGGTCGAACACCCGGGGTGCCGCGGCCGCACAGGCGGCGGTCACGAGCACGAGGACGACGAGGCCAAGCACGGCCGCCCGCCCCTCTCGGAAGCGCCGGATCGCGAGCGACAGCGACGCCATCTACTCGTCCCCGGAGCGCAGCACGGTGCTGATGCCGGCCCGCCGGACCTGGCGACTCACGAGGGCGACCGTGACGACGAACAGCGCGATCGCGGCACCGTAGAGCGGTGCCATCGCCGCCCACGGGACGACGATCTCGGGTGCGGGCACCGCCGCCTCGCCCGTCTCGGTCAGTGTCGCGAACGGCAGCACGAGCCACGACAGGATGATCCCGAGGACCGTGCCCGCGGCCACGCCGAAGATCAGCAGGAACGCGTTCTCGAGCGAGACCCACGCCGACAGCTCGCGCGCCGACAACCCGAGCGCCCGCAGGATCGCGAACTCCGTGACCCGTTCGCTCGAGGTGACCGTCGCGCTGACGATGAATCCGATCGAGGCGAAGACGAGGGCGGCCAATGCGCCGAGCGCAAGCGCGCCGACGATCCCAAGCGACACGGGGTCGCTCCCGAGGGACCGGGTGAGCGATTCGCGGCCGATGACCTGGGTCGCGGCGATCGGCGCCTGGCGAAGCGCCGCTTCGACGGACCCGGCCGCAGCCGGGTCGGCCTTCAGCCACCACTCCTTCGTCGCGATCACCTGGCCGGTGTTCGCCTGGCGAGCCCGCTCCAGCGTGGTCGCGTCGACGATCGCGAACGCCTTGCGCGGGTCGAGCGAGGGGAACTGGTCGGTGACGCCGAGGATGGACAGGGTCACTCGCTGGCCCGAGATCGATGCCGCGACATCGTCGCCGACGGCGGCACCGCTTTCCTCGAGGAACGCCCGGCCGACGACGGCCGGGATGCGATCAGGATCCGTCGGTGTCGTCGCGGTCCGGAACGTCGCCCCGCCACCGCCGAAGATGGGCTCCGCCGCAGGCGGCTCGAACCCGAACACGAGCCGCTGCTGCGACGCCGGGCGGAACGGCCGGGGCGGCCCCGAACGGATGGCCGTCCAGGCGTACCCGGGCGTTGCCGGCGTCCAGCCAACGTCTCGCCAGTCGGCGTCGCCGCTCGCGGAGTCGCTGGCCTCCAGCCCAAGAATGTCGAGCGACCCGACGCCGACCATCTCGGGCGGCATCCGGATCGAGAGCTCGACACCCTGGAGCCGGGCGGGACCCGGGAACGCCACCTGCCGGCCGCCGACGTCGATCGTGAGCGGGATCTCGATCCGCTGGCCGGCGCCGTTCACGAGTCCCTGGCCGCCAGTCACCTTGTGGAGGCGGCCGTCGGCGTCTTCGAGGAGCAGCGTCACGTCGATCCCGCGCCAGTCCGGCGGCAGCACGGGGTCCGGTGTGTCCGGATCGTCGTCGACGACGGTGGGTTCGGCCGTGAACGCGGCATCCACGACGAGCGCGAGGCGGAGCGGATTGCCGTCGATCGCCGCGGAGTGGCTCTCGGGCCGGTCCTCGGCGAGTCGGGCAACAAGGGAGTTCACGGCCGAGCCGGAGCCGGCTGTGGGGTCGTTGATCAGTCCGGGGGCGGTCGCCGGATCGAACGCGAGGAGCTGGCCACCACGGATCGCCCGGCCCACATCGAGCGGAGCGCGGACGATCGGCGCGGCCGCCTCGACGCCGTCGATCGAGCGGGCCGCCGGTCCGACGGCCCACGAGGGCAGCTCGTTGTAGTCCGAGACGGTCATGCGCAGGTCCGCGGCGGCCTGGTACGTCGCCTGGTCGTGCTGCGATGCCGCCCACGTCGCCGCGTCCGAGGCGGCGAACGTCCCGAGCGCGGCGGCGAGCATCAGCAGCAGCGCCGAACGGGTGTAGCGCAGCGGCCGCCGGGCAAGCTGCCGTGCCCCGATCGACGAAACGAGTCCGGTCCGTGTCGACAGCACCCGCTCCGCGATCTCGGCGATTCGCGGCACGAGGCGCGTCGCGAGGATCCCGCCCGCGAGCAGGCCGATGCCCGGTGCGGCGATCAACAGCGGATCCAGGCCCAGCACACCGCGCGCGTTCGCGGTCAACGGCGAGCCGTAGAGCCGGAGCTGCCAGAGCCCGATCGCGGCCAGCGCCACGAGCACGATGTCCACGCCGAGCCGTTGGGGCAGCGTCCGGCTGACCTGACGCGAGAGACGAGCCCGAACGCCAGCCGGGTTGCCTCCCGACAGCAGCGACGGGATCGTCAACGCGATGACGCATGCGCCGGCCGCGGCCGCCGCGACTGCCCGGGCGTCGTCGTCGACGGTCGCAGCCGAGGCGATGCCCGCATCAGCCAGCGGGCCGAGGTTGCCGAGCAACTGGACCACGCCCACGGCGACGTACGGGGCGATCAGCGCGGCCGGGATCGCGAGCATCACGGCCTCTCCGAACGCCATCGCCGCTAGCTGCATCGTGCCGGCGCCGCGCGACCGGAGCAGCGCCACCTCGACGCGCCGTCGCTCGATGAGCATCCCCGCGACGAGGAGGATCGCGTAGCCGGCGAGGATCGCGAACTGGACCGTCAGCAGCAGCACGCCGCCCCGGCTCACGAGCGTCCGGCGGTCCACCTCCGCGAGGATGCCGGGGAGCTTGGACTCGACGCGGAGGGACCGGCCCGGCAGCCGGTCGTCCGCAAGGCGCGCGTTCAGCGACTCGAGGTCCACCCGAAGCGCATTCAAGCCGCCGACCTGAAGTCCATCGACGTCGGGGATCGCCCGCCACTCGAGGTCGAGGTCACGGCCCGCGAGGCGTTGGAGCAGATCACTCATCGCGACCACGACCGGCCCCGTCGTCGTGAACGGACCGCGCGTCTCGACTCCATCGAGCTCGAGCGTCTTCGCGAGCCAGTACGGGTCGTTCCGATCTGGCCGCCAGATCCCGACGATGTCGATCGTCACCTCCGTCCCGCTGTCGTCGCGGGCGGCGAGATCGAGCGTGTCGCCAACGCGGAGCCCGAGCGCTGCTGCCGCACCTTCCGAGAGGGCCGACTCGATGCGCTCCGATCCGGGCGCCGGCCAGGCGCCGTCGACGAGCGCGGCGTGATGTTCGATCCCGCGATACGACCCGAACCGGACCAGCTGGCTCTGGTCGTCGGCGCCGACGCCGGCCGGCACGAACCCGCCCGAGATCGCCGCGTAGCCGATCTCGCCGCCTCCCTGGCCGAGCACCTCGGTCGCTTCGTCGGTAACGACCTCGTCGATCGCGTTGACGTCGCCGGGTGCCGCGGTCGACCCGATCACGACGACGCGATCCTGCGGCGCGGCGTCCAGGATCGCCCGACGGAGCCCTCCGAGCGCCACCACGTCGCTGTAGACGGCGCCCGCGGCGAAGAGGGTCGTCGCGCAGAGCAGGAGCATGCCCGCGGCGAGGACGACCGGCCAATCGGACCGACTTCGATGGAGCAGGGCGCGCCAGAGCCCGGCTGAACGCAGCAAGCTGCCGGTTTCCTCCCGCATCCAGACTGCCGAGGGGTCTTGCCCCGACATACACCGCCGGTCGGACTCAGGTTCACCGCGTCCGCTTCCCGTGGTGCGTGGCGGTGAAGCCTAGCGGACTTCGGTCAGGCTCTCAGAGCAGCGGCGAGATCGCGGACATCAGGGCATTGACGACCCGGTCGCGCCAGCCGCTCGGCATCGTGGCCGCCGCCGCGATGTCGACGTCCCGATCGAACAGCTCACGGGCGAAGTGGTCGGCGACCGCGGCGTCCTCGATTCGGAGCTGCATCTCCCAGTTCTGGCGAAGGCTGAGCGCATCGAGATTGGCGGTCCCTGCGAGCACCGTGTCGTCGGCGAGGACCACCTTGGCGTGGGCCATCTCGGGGTGCTCCCTGACGTCGGCGCCTGCGTCGACCAGCGCCTTGAACCAGTGCCGGACGGCGGCCCTGGCCGGCAGCGAGTGCGGGTTGGCCGGGACGATCACCCGGACCTGGACACCACGGCGGGCCGCGTCGACGAGGCCGCGCAGCACGTCGTGGTCGGCTAGGTACGGGCTGATGACATAGAGGCGTCGCCGGGCACCGCGAATTGCATCGATGAACGCGGCACGGATCGGCCGGTGGCCCTCTCCGGGGTTGTTGTGGAGGATCTCGATCGGGATCCCTTCGCCCTCCGGAATCGATGGGAAGAACCGGTCAAGATCGGCCGCCGTTGCGGGCATCGGGCCGCCCTGGAAGTTCCACGAGAGCAGGAACACGGCCTGGAGCTGTGCGACGATCGGCCCTTCGAGCCGGAGCATGACGTCGTGGGTGCCGGTCGTGTAGTGGTCTTCGATACCCGGGCCACCGACGTAGCCGACCCGGCCGTCGATGACGAGCACCTTGCGGTGGTCGAAGTGGCCGAGGTCATCGAGGCGCCAGTCGACGCGGCGCTCGCCGAGCAGCCCGTCGAGGTCGAGGAAGCCGCCCTGGTTGGCGACGACCTGGACGCCGCCCGCGACGAGCGAGTCGTAGAACGGCTTCGAGGCGCGGCCGGGCTGGCTGAACGCCGCCTCGGTGATGATCCGGACGCCGACCCCCGCCGCGGCCTTGGCGACGAGCGCGTCGCGGAACCGGTTGCCGATCTCGCCGGCCTTGAAGCCGAAGATCAGGATGTGGATGTCGGTCGTGGCTGACTCGATGTCGTCGAGCATCCGCGGGAAGAAGGCCGCGCCGTCGATCAGCAGCTCCCAGCGCGTTGCGGTGGCGGGCTCGAAGTCGAGCGTCAGCTGGCGCCGTTCGCCGCGCCTGCCGAGCGCAGCCGCGACAAGCCCGCGAGCCGAGTCGGTCGACACACGGGGCACGGGGCCGCGACGCCCGCTCCCCACGCGACGCCGAACCAGGGCGAAGCCGGCGGCCGCGATCGCTCCGAGAACGAGGAAGAGCCTCCGCATGGCTGCGTAGCGTAGACGGCGCGGGGCGCGTGCGCGGCTGGCGAGACCCGTTACCCTGTCGCCGTGGAGACGGGATCGGGCAGCGACGCCACACTGAACGCCGACGACGTACCGGCCGCTGACGCCGCCGACGTCGCGGACGGCCGCGAGGATTCGGCGCCCGTCGCCACCGAGATGCCGAACCGCCGGACCGCGATCCTGCGGGCCGGCATCATCGTCGGCGTCCTTGTCGTCGTCTTCGGGATCATCCTGCCGAAGGTCGTCGACTACGGCGAGGTCAAGGACGCGCTCCTGGCGCTGACGTTCCAGCAGATGTTCGTGATCTCGATCTTCGGCGTGATCGCCTGGTTCGCGTGCGGGATCCTGTTCGTCGCCGTGATCCCCGGCCTTTCGTGGCTGCGCGGGACGGAGGCGTATCTGATCCTCTCGGGGATGGGCCCCAGCCTGCCGTTCGGGCCGTGGAACATGGGTGTCACATGGGTCGTGCTGCGGGGTTGGGGCATCTCGCTGAACGAAGCGACGACCGGAATGGCGCTGTACGGCACGATCAGCACGCTCGGCCGCTTCGCGCTGCCGCTCGTCGCGATCGTCTTCATCGCGATCGCCGGCGGAGCGGACGGAACGCATGGCACGGCCCGCCTGATTGCGATCATCAGCGCCGCGATCTTCATCGTCGTGACAACCGTGCTCGTGCTCGTCGTCCGATCGGACCGGTCGGCGGACTGGGTCGGCCGGACGGCGGATCGCTGGGTCGGCCTGCTGCTTGGTCGGCTGCGGCGACCGGAGCATCCTGACGTCAACTCCGCCATCCATCGCTTCCGGGACCAGCTGGGCGAGGTCGTCCGGCGGCGCGGGCTGGCCGGGCTGCTCGCCAACATCGGGGCCCAGTTCCCGTGGTGGCTGACATTCGTCGTCGCGCTCCGCTTCTGCGGCGTTCCCGAACGGGCGATTACGCCGCTCGATGTCCTGGCGGTGTTCGCTCTGACCAGCGTGATCACGATCATCCCGATCGCGCCCGGTGGCGCCGGCGTCCCGGAGCTGCTCTACATCGCGGGCCTCACGTCGATCGCGCCCGGCTACGAATCCCAGATCACCGCCGGCGTGTTCCTGTTCCGCCTCTACGTCTGGTTCCTGCCGATCCCGATCGCCTGGATCCTGCTCAAGCTCGTTCGTCGCGGCCGGCCGATGCTACCGACCGGCCTCGAGCTGAAGTCATACGCCGCGAGCGGAGGTTGATCGGCGGTGGACCCGGATGAGGGCCTGACCGCCGGTACGGACGCGGCATCGCTCGTCCCACGCTGGGTCCGGGGCAACACGAACCTCTTCGCGATGCTCGTCGCGGCCGTCGTCGCCGGCGTCGGGATCTTCCTCATCGCATGGCTCGCACCGGTGCTCGCGCCGTTGGGCCTGGGCCTCTTCCTTGCCGCCCTCGCCGCGCCGCTGTTCACGTGGCTCGAGGAACGCGGCCGATCTGCCGCCCTCGCCCTGACGCTGACCGTTGCGCTCGTCCTCGTCATCGGCGCGGGGCTGGTCGTCCTCGCGATCGTCGGGGCAAGATCGCTCGCAGAAGGTCTGGTGGGCTATTCCGACGCGCTCGAGAGCCGTTATCCCGACCTCGCGGGCCCGACGGCGGCGAACATCATCGTCGCCGTCCTCTCGCGGCTTCTGCCGCCCGAGCTGCTGATCGACGTACTTCGGGCGGTGTCGGGCTTCGTGCTCGAAGTCGGCCAGACGCTGCTGTTCGCGGTGATCGTTGCCGCGTTGCTGCTGCTCGACGGTCAGCGGCTGGCGCGGCTCGCGTCGGGCGGTCTGGGCAGCGAGAACCCGGTCTTCCGCGAGGCGCCCGCGATCGCCCGTGCCGCGGTCACCTACTTCGGGGTCCGGATTCGGGTCAACATCGTGACCGCGGCCGGCCTGCTGCTGCTCATGCTCGTGCTCGGCATCGACGATGCGCTGCTGTGGGCCGTCGCGGCGTTCTTCCTGAGCTTCGTGCCGTATCTCGGGCTGATCCTCGCGATGATCCCGCCGACGATCCTCGCCATCGCCGAGAGCGGCCCGCTCGCCGCCGCGGTCTTCGTGATCGGCGGAACCGCGCTGAACCTGATCGCGGAGAACCTGCTCGAACCGACGCTGACCGGGCGAGCGCTGTCGCTCTCGACCTGGCTCGTCTTCATCATGTTCTTCTTCTGGGTCTGGCTCCTCGGCCCGGTCGGCGCGCTGCTCTCGATGCCGATCACGGTCCTCGTCGTGCTCGTCCTCCAGCACAACGAGCGGACGCAGTGGGTGGCGGCGCTCCTGACCCGGGAACGCGGTGATGAGCCCGACGAGGCGATCGCGACGCCGCCCCCGGCCGGTGCGCTCTCGAACGACCGGTCGGGCACGACCCGGGAGTAGGCTCAATCGATGAGCGGGCCGGTGGTCGATCCGCGCTTCCACGTTCCGCCCCGGCGGGTGATCGCGCTGACCGTCTTCGCGGCGGCGGTCTTCTGGTTCGCCCGTCCGGTGATGCTGCCGTTCGTCGTCGGCGCGATCATCGCCTACGCGTTCTCGCCCTACATCGACTCGGTCCAGGCCCGGACCGGCCGGTCACGCGTCCTGATCGTCGCGGCGCTCTACGGCCTGGGGCTGGTAGTCGTCGTGCTCGTTGCCCTGGCCTTTGCGCCGCCGATCTCACGCGAGATCGCGCTGCTGCTCCGGAGCGGGCCGGACGCCGTCGAGACCGCGCTCCGCCAGATCCTGGGCGCCGACTCGGTCACGATCGGCGACCAGACGCTTACCGTCGAGGAGGTTGCGAGCCAGCTCCAGGCGGCGATCAACGCCTATCTCCAGACGCCCGAGGGCGCCCTGCGAGCGGCGGAGCAGCTCCTCCGCGGCGCGCTCGACGTCATCCTCACGATGATCGTCACGTTCTTCCTGCTGCTCGATGGCGGCCGCTTCGGCGAGGCGGCGCTGCGCTTCCTCGAGCCCGCCGACCGCATCCAGATGCGGCAGGTCGCGACCCGGATCCACGTCGTCGTCGGCCAGTGGCTGCGCGGCCAGCTCGTCCTGGTCATGTTCGTCTCGATCGTGGTCTCGATCGTCCTCGGCCCGATCCTGCACCTGCCGAACCCGCTCGCGTTGGGCGTCATGGTCGGGCTGCTCGACGTCATCACGTTTATCGGGCCGATCGTCGCGGGAGCAGTGGTCGCGATCGTCGCCCTTTCAACGGGGGGTCCGGTGCTCGCCGCGATCTGCGTCGTCTTCCTCTTCGCCCTTCGTCAGCTCGAGAACCTGTTGCTGATGCCGGCCGTCCTGGGACGCGCCGTGAACCTGCATCCGCTCGTCGCGTTGTTCGCGGTCGTCGTCGGTTCGACCGCGTTCGGGATCGTCGGGACGTTCCTGGCCCTGCCGGTCGCCGCCGGGATCAACGTCGCGCTGCACGAGTTCTACCCGGAGGAGCTGGGGCGGTTGCCCGGCGACGAGTCCATGCCGGCACCGGCGCGAGCGGCTACCCCGTCGGCCGCCCCGGACGCACAGACCGCCAAGCCCGCCGCGCGAGGCTGACTCGGCCTGCGGCGCGGGGAAACGAAGAGGCGCGCCGCGCGGCGCGCCTCCCTTGCTTGCGAGAACCCGGTTCAGACGGGCGGTTCGTTCTCCCCGAACGCCGCCTTGACCTCGTTCGTGCTGAAGTACCACAGGATCAGGGCCGGCATGAGTGCCATGCTGAAGCCGAGCCCCGAGCCCGGGTACTGGAAGAACGCCAGGGCCGCCTCGAAGAGCGCGAACCCGGCGACGACCATCCCGAAGATCCGCGCCCAGGGCTGCGTCGCCCACATGCCGAGCGCGACGAGGATCCAGACAATGCCCGTGATGATCCAGAGCCAGCCCCACAGGCCCACGCTCTCGAGCGGCGGCAGGTCGCCAAGCGCGTTGAACCAGTCGAACCCGAGGGCCCGCAGGCCCAGGAACAGGTAGTTGAACCCGGCCAGGGCCGCAAAGAAGCCGATGACCGAGACGAGGATCGGAGGATTCCGCACGTGGTTCTCCCTCTGCGTTGCCCAACCCCCCTCTTGTCGGCACTGATCCTCGCAGACTTGGCAAGGGGTTTTCAGGCGGAATCGACGTCGCGGTATCATCCGCGGGCGTCCGCCCGTAGCTCAGTGGATCAGAGCGACTGACTTCGGATCAGTAGGTCGGGGGTTCGAATCCCTCCGGGCGGGCCACCGTCAGCCAACGCGGCGCTGGCGACCCTAGGCGGCGGAGACGTCTCGCCGGCCGACAAGCCACGTCCCGAGTCCGATGAGCGCGGCTGCCGGTGCCGCGAGCACCACGTATCGCCATGCATCGGTCGTGTGCGCGAGCGGGTTGTGGCCGAACGCCCAGTCCCACGGCGAGAGATGGCTCCACGGCTCCAGGGCGTCGCTCAAGGGGAACAGCGCAGCCACGACGTAGCCGGCGATTGCACCACCGATTCCGATGCCGAGGACGAGGGCCGGCCGGGCACGTGCGCCGGCGATCGAGTAGCCGGCTGCCGCATGAAGCGCGGCGAGGAGCCCACAGAGCGCGATCGTCGCAGCCAGGCGGGAGCCGTCGATCGCCAAATCGAAGACGGCATCGGCGGCGAACTGGACCGCGACGATCACGACGACGAGGATCGTCAGGCCGATCAATGCCGCGGCTGCCCGTCCCAGATAGACCGCTCGATGGGAGACCGGCTGGGCGAGGACGAGCTCGAGGCGGCCGGCCGTTTCGTCGCTCGCAGTCTGGCTGTTCACGAACGCGACGCCCGCGCCGATGAGGAGGAGGGGCACGAGCAGCTCGTACAGATTGCCGCGGAGGAACCCGGCCGGCGTCCCGAAGTCCTCGAGGCCGAAGGCCTGGACGACGCCGGCGGGCATCTGCTCAATTGCCTCGGAGATGCCCGAGGCGCCGCGAAACGCTGGCCAGAAGGCGACGGTCACGAGGACGATCACGCCGAGGGCGACGGCCCACCAGGCCGTCGACCGCCGCAATGCCCGAAGCGGAGTACCCATCAGCTCGCCTGCCACGCGGATCACGCTGCCGCCTCGTAGAGGCCGAGGAATGCCTCGTCGAGATCCGGTTCCTCGACGAGCAGGCTGGCGATCCGATGGCGCGCCAGAACCTGGAGCAGCGGTTCGACGGACCCGGTCAGCGTGGCCGTGAATCGGCGGCCGTCGGTGATGGCGCCGGAGAGGCCGGGCAACGCGGCGAGGTCGCCGGAGGGAACGTGCCCTTCGAACCAGACCTCGACCTTCTGGCGGGCCCGGGCCCGGAGATCCGCGACCGTTCCCTCGGCCACGACCCGCCCGTCGCGGAGCACCGCGACTCGGTCAGCCGCCCGCTGGACCTCGGCGAGGACATGCGAGGAGAGGAAGACGGTTGACCCGGCGGCCCGGGCCTCCGCGACGAGCTCGAGAAAGACGTGCTGCATCAGTGGATCGAGACCATTCGTCGGCTCATCGAGGATGAGGAGGTCGGCTTCGGAGAGGAACGCGATCAGCAACGCGACCTTGCGACGATTGCCCGTCGAGAGATCTCGGAGGCGGCGACCAACGTCGAGATCGAGGCGTCGCGCCAGTTCGTCGCGACGACGTCCATCGAAGCCGCCGCGCAGCCGGCCGATGCTGTCGATGAAGTCACCGGCGCGCAGCCGCTCGGGCAGTCGCAGCTCACCCGGCACGTATGCCACGCGGCGGCGAAGGTTCACTCCTTCGCGAGCGGCATCCATGTCCAGCGCGTGGATCGCACCGCTCGTCGGGCGAAGCAGCCCGAGCAGGCAACGGATCGTCGTGGTCTTGCCTGCTCCGTTCGGGCCGAGGAACCCGAAGACTTCCCCGCGCCGGACATCGAGGCTGATCCCACGAACGGCTTCGATCCTGTCATAGCGCTTCACGAGGTCTCGGATCGTGATTGCGGACTCGGACAGTGTCATGGTCCTCGGCTCCGGCAACGGAGGGCTCCGCGCCGTCTCCGTTGTGCGTGAATAATAGCCACCTGGCATCTTTTTGGAAGCGGAGCGGCCGGGCGATCGATGCTGTTGAATGTCGGGCGATGGCTGATCAAGCAGGCTCGAGCGTCACCGATGGCCTCGAGCAGATCATCTCCGCCGGCGTTGCGCTGACCACGCGGGCCATCGCCACCGCGGGACCCGGCCTGGAGCTGACATTCCCGCAATGGCGCGTCCTGGTTGTCCTCGGCCAGGCGTCGGACGGCGTCCGGCTCACGGACATCGCCCAACGGATCGGCGTGACGCCTCCTGCGACGGGCCGCCAGGTTCGCCGGCTGGAGCGGCGCGGCCTCGTAACGATTCGGTCCGACGAGCGCGATCGCCGATCCTCTCGGGCCCATCTCACCGCGGAAGGGCTGACGGCGCTCGATGCGATCCGGACGGCCCGGCGCGCGGAGATCGTCCGGATCGCCGGGGCGTTCGAGGGCCGGAAGCAGCTGGAAACGAATCTCGCCCAGCTGGCTCGCGCGTTCGAAGGGATCGGTTGACGCTCGACGCCCAGGCCGACCGAAATCACACGCCCGCCGCCAGCCCTTCAGCGCATCGGAGGCGAGCGCTACGCCGGCGTCTCGTTCGGCGCGTCGACGAACCCCGCCGAGCCGCGGCGCAGGCAGATCTCGAGGACCGCCTCGATGAACGCGACCGCGTCGTCCTCGAGGGCGCCCGTGAACGGTGGCCCTGAACCGAAGTTCAGGTGGCGGCCGTCCGACCACTCGCCGATGACGGTCCGGGCGCTGCCATCGATCGAGGTGCTCGACTCGAGGACGAAGTAGCCCCAGTCCAGTGGGTTCGACTCGTTGCCGACGATCGCCGCGAAGTAGGCCTCCGTGTCCTCACGCGGGGCGGGGAGGGTGATCAGACCGAGCCGATATCCCTGGTTGGCGGTATGCACCATCCGCGGCGTGAACTGGAACCCGGCCTCCATCCAGACCGGGATGAAGAAGTCCGCGTTTCGCTCCTTGATCGCGTCGAGCGCCATCACGCCGCCCTGCTCGCGCAGGAAGCGCGGCAGGATCAGGTGCTCAGCGAGGTAGCGCGGCGAGATCACGAATGGATCATGCCCCAGCGGTCGACCCGGTGTCGGTTAGTCCGGCTGGCCCGGTTGCGGTGGACCGATCCTGTACGGACGCATCATCTCGTTGTCCTCGTGGGACACGATGTGGCAGTGCCAGACGTACTGACCGGCGACGTCGAACCGCAGCTTGACTCGGGTCACTTCGGAGGGATACGCGACGACCGTGTCCTTCCAGCCTTTCTCCCACGGCTCGGGCCCGCGCGGCGATGACCCGGCGGCGACGCGCACGAGCCGCTCGTCCTCGTCCACCTCGATCGCCTGACGGTTTACGACTTCGAAGAACGTCTCGTGAATGTGCACCGGGTGGGCGTCGGCGGTCGTGTTGTAGAACTCCCAAACCTCCGTGCCTCCGACGGCCGGGTTCTCCGTGATCTCGTCGCTCCACATCGCCGGGACGAGCGAGGCGCCGGTCGCCGCGTCACCGGCAAGGGTTCCGAGCATCGCCGACGCGGGCGCGTCGTCGAAGTGCATCGACATCTCCTCGATCAGGGCGAGCGGCCGCGGCGTCCCGGCCCCGAGGTGCTGGATCGGCGGCAGACGCAGGAACTGCGGCGGGGTCGTCCGATCACCAGATGTCGCTGCGGTGACGTGGAACTCCATGATCCGGCCCGTGGTCGCCGGGTCGGCGACGTCGAAGTCATCGGGCGGTTCACCCCCGCCGAACGGCTCGTCGGGCCCGATGTTGGCCAGGACATGACGGCCGACGGCCACGCGGCTGAAGTCGACGATCAGATCGGCCCGCTCGGCAAGGCCGAGCAGCAGACGACCGCCGTTGAGCTCCGTCAGGTTCACCGGTGCCTCGAGAAACCCGCCCTCGTTGCCGATCGCCCAGACCTCGATCCCGGGGATCCCCGTGAAGTCCAGGATGAGGAATCGCGAGTCGCAACCATTGAGGAACCGGAAGCGGTAGCGCGCCTGCTGCACGTCGAGGTACGGCCACGTCGCCCCGTTCACCATGATCGTGTTGCCGAAGAACTCTGGGTTCCAGATCGGCGAGACGTCCGTGGGGTCGCCGGGATCGCCGATGAACGGTCCGGTGATCCCGTCGAAGTAGGCTCGAGTGTCGGGGTAGAACAGCGATCCGTCGTCCCGGAATGCCCGGTCCTGGATCGCGATGGGGATCTCGTGGTACGCAAGCCCGGCTGGATCGCCGAGGGCCGGCGCCGGCCCCGGCAGCGTCGCCGGGGACCCGGTCCGGGTGTCGATCACCTGATCGCCCGGCCCGCCGCGGATGATGAAGAAGCCGGCCGGTCCAGCGTAGACATTGAGCCGTGTCATGCCGAGCGTGTGATCGTGGTACCAGAGCGTCGAGGCGCGCTGCTGATTCGTGTACTCGAAGACGGCAGTCCCCGGCTCCCACACCGACGTGCCCGGGGCAGCGAAGCCCTTGGTGTTGGCCTTGCCCTTGAAGAAGTCGTACCACGTGCCGGTGGTCGCGTAGCCGGTCGGGATGTCGCCCGCCGCCGGCAGATACCACGCTTCCGCGTAGCCGTCACTCTCGTCCCCGACACCATCGGATCCGTGGACGTGGGTGACGATCGGAACGGGCCCCCGGTACGGTCCGGGTGTCTCGGTGAACTCCGGGCGAGTGTCGCGGAACGTCGTGCCGCCGGGCGGATTTGCCCAGTGGAGGGTCGGATCGACTGGCAGAAGGTGGGGCAGAAACGGGGAGGCCGGATCTGCCGGGTCGACCCGCAACTCGTTGGACCATCGGACGCGGACCGGGGTGGCGTGCTTGGCCTCGATCGTCAACGACGGGGCGTTGAAGATCAGTGGGCCACCCTGACCGGCCCGCGGTCCGTAGCCCCAGACCGTGGTCGCGGGGTAGCCGGTCGGCAGGATCTGCTGCTGGAACTGGCGGACGGCGAGATCGTAGTAGTCGATGTTCTTCCCACCGCGCGTCTTGATCTTGCCGGCTCGGGGCATCGCCGGCGGGACGAGGAGCGGGGTGATGAACTGGCCGATATCGGCGCCGTCGAGAAGCCCTGGTTCCGGGGCGGCCTGAACCGGCCGTACGCCAGCGCGCCAGGGGATGACGAGGGCGGCGCCGCCGGCGAAGCTCACCTTGAGAAACGTGCGCCGAGTGAACGTCCTGTTCATGGCGAGCCCTTCGGGCCCTCCCTCCATGCGGGCCCGTGTCATCCTCCGGCGTGGCGGTTCGCCGACCCCCGGGAGGATGTCGACAGTACGCCGCTCCAGCCCGGCAGCCCGAGAGCCGCACCGCCCCACCGGCAGGGGCCGGTTCGACTGCCGTTCCGGGCCACGTGGACCTTCTCTTGACACGCCGTCCAGATGGCGCCGCCTCGTTTCGTTACCGGCGTCACGCTCCGGTCGGCGTTCAGTACCACCACCAGACCGCTCGATGAGGTCGCCGTGCAACGCACCAGGTCCGAACTGGAGGGACCGGTCCGTCGGCACGCCCGTCGCAACGGCGGGGTCACCCGACGGCGATCGGCGACGGGGCGCGTCCCGGACGAGACGCTCCCGTCACCGCCCGCCGGCCATCACGACGCCGCGGTCGAGCGCGATACCGTCATCGTCGCGACGACGGCTGGCGGCGAGACGCTGACCTCCTCGCCGATGCCACGCATCCAGGCGGAGATGCTGCTCGTGCTCGGCGTTCGAGGCGGGACCGGACGGGTCCGCCCAACGGGAATCGTGCGGGCGGCGCTGCGCGACGTTCAGTAGCCGGCCGTCAGCCCGAAATCGATCGAGATCGCCGCTCCGGTGATCGGCGTTGCGCGATCGGAACAGAGGAACGCGATGAGCTCCGCGACCTCGTCCGGCCGGATGAAGCGCGGCGGCCGCTGCGGGTACGCCTCGAGGAGCTTCGCGAGGTAGGCGTCGGGGTCGCCGCCGCCGAACGTATCGGCCTGGTAGCGGATCATCGGCGAGTCGACGTCGCCGGGGCATACCGCATTGACCCGGATTCCGCGCTCCGCCAACTCCACGGCGAGCGCCTTCGAGAGCACGGTCACGCCGCCCTTGCTCGCGCTGTAGATCGCCGCGCCCTTGTTGCCCCAGAGCCCGGCGTCGGACGAGACGTTGACGATGCAGCCGCCGGTCACCTCGAGCGCCGGGATCGCTGCCCGGCACATCCCGAACGTGCCTTTGAGGTTGACGTCGACGACCCGATCCCAGTCTGCCTCCGTCATCGTGTCGGTCGGACCCTCGACCCAGACGCCGGCGCAGTTGACGAGGACGTCGAGGCGGCCGAACCGATCCACGGTGGCCGACACCGCCGCCGCACAGGCGTCGAACGATCGGACGTCGGTCTCGATCGACAGTGCGCCATCGAGCTCACCGACCGCCCGATCGAGTCCCGAGGCGTCGATGTCGGCGAGCGCGAGGTGGTACCCGTCGGACGCCAGCCGACGCGCCGTTGCGAGGCCGATGCCGCTCGCGCCGCCGGTCACGAGCGCGATGCGATCGGCCATCAGTACCACGCCTCCGGGGGGCCCTTGAACTCCTGGATCGTGTTGCCGCCGTCGACGACGATTCCCTGTCCGGTCACGTAGCTCGCCCGGTCCGACGCGAGGAATGCGATGACGGCCGCTACCTCGTCGGGCGTGCCGGATCGACCGAGTGGCGTGTTCTCGCCGCCGGTCGCTTCCTCGGCTAGCTGCGAGCCAGTCGCGATCCAGCCCGGCTGGACGGCATTGACCGTGACGCCGGATCGGCCGACCTCGATCGCGAGCGCTCGGACGAGCCCCATGATCCCCGCTTTCGCGGCGCCGTAGACCGCAGATCCGGGGTTGCTGACGATGGGGCCGGTCACCGACGACACGAACACGATCCGGCCGCCGGGACCACTCGCGAGCAGGGCGGGCAGCGCCGCCTTCGTCACGGCGAACGGAATCCGCAGATTTCGATTGATCCCGCGGTCCCACTCGCCCTCGTCCATCGCCGAGACCTCGCTGCCCTCCTCGGGCGCGCCGACGGCGACCATGCCGGCGTTGTTGACGAGGATGTCGAGACGGCCATCGTGCGCGGCCAGCACCTCGCGGACGAGCGCTGTGGGAGCGCCCGACGCCATCAGGTCGCCGACGTGGCCCGTCGCGTGGATGCCGTCCGCCTGCAGTTCCGCGACACGGTCATGGATCCGGTCAGTCGTGGACGCGATCGCGACGCGCGCGCCCTGGCGACCCAGCATGCGGGCCGCAGCGAAGCCGATCCCGCTCGGGCTTCCGGCACCGGTGATGAGCGCAACGCGACCCTCGAAGTCCACGGGCGCAGCGTACCGGTCGGGCGAACGGCCGGGTGCGCTGGTCAGGCGCCGTACCATGGGCGAAGGGACAAGAGGCGTGCGTGGCCGCTGAGTTCGAGGAAGTGCTGGCGATGTGGCGCGACGCGGAGCGCGTTCTCGACGCGCTGCCCGACGAAGCCCCCGAGCGGCCGATCATCCTCATCCAGGTCGCCCGGCTGCGCCGCTACTACGCCCGTCTCACGAACGACGCGGCCCCGGCGAGCTGGCAACTGCTCGAATCGACGCACGAAGCGATCGCCGAAACCAGGCGAATCCTCGGGGACGCCCGTGCCCGCGTCCGCGCCTCGGGGACCCCGGAGAGCTCGCTGTCCGCGACCGATCGGTTGATGGAGGGCTGGTTGCTCGCAGAGCAGGAGCTGAATCGGGCCGGCGAGGACCCGCTCAGGCGAAGCGAGCTGCTGCGTGCCGCAGACGACGCGCGTGACCGGTACCAGGCGGCCCTGGACCAACTGGAGCCTGACCTCGCGGATTGATGCCGCGGCCCTCGGCCGGGATCCGGAGGGTCGCCTGCTAGGCTTCCGGCCGATGGCCACGACCCAGCGCCGAACCGCCGCCCAGCTCCTCGTCGACTGCCTCGCCGCCGAGGGCTGCGAGTACGTCTTCTCGGTGCCCGGCGAAGAGACGATGGACATCCTCCACGCGCTGAGCTCGCGCTCGTCGGTCCGCCACATCACGACCCGCCACGAGCAGGGCGCCGCGTTCATGGCCGACGTCTACGGCCGGCTGACCGGCCGGGCGGCCGTCGCGATGGCGACGCTCGGACCGGGAGCGACGAACCTCGTCACCGGCGTCGCCGACGCCCACCTCGACCGCGCACCGATGGTCGCGGTCACCGGGCAGGCGAGTTCCGACAAGCTTCACAAGGAGGCCCACCAGGTCGTCGACATCGTCCGCATGCTCGAGCCGGTCACCAAGTGGAACACCCGGGTGGAGCGGATCGAGGCGATCCCGGAGATCGTCGCCAAGGCCTTCCGCGTCGCGACGCTCGAGAAGCCCGGGCCGACGCACATCGAGCTCCCCGAAAACCTGGCAGCGGCCGCCGTCGACGACGGCCTCGAGCCGTTGACCCCGGGCAAGACCTATTTTCCCGAGCCGACCGACGAGGCGATC